>CAVSVK010000016.1:0-7564 GCA_963731465.1 uncultured Gammaproteobacteria bacterium | reverse complement strand
CGTCATCATTTTGATCGGCGAAAATCGCGGTACCGATCACACCTTCGGCGTCTATAAGCCCAGGGGCAGGCACCAGACCATTTCAAATATACTTTCCAAGGGCATCGTCAACGAGGACGGCACGCCCGGTCCGAATTTCGCAGCTGCACAGCAATTTTCCGTCGCGCCTCAGCCGCAGTTCTATATCGGCGCCCCCAAAAAGGCCAAGGCGCTGTACGTCAGCAACCAGATGCCGCAGCCGAACACCAACGGGGCGCCCTCGGCACAAGGAACGGCGAGCGCTCCGTTTACGCCCGCGTTCCTGGCGGCGGCCGCGGTGCTCGATCCGAGTCCGGACTTCACCGCCAATACCAACACCATTCTGACCACGGGATTCACCGGTCTGGCCGCTGACAGCGTCGACTCGCGCATCCCGAATGCCGGCGTGCTGCCCAACGGGCCTTTTGTTCTACAGGGCCCGAACATCAGCGACGATGACTACACGGGCGACACAACGCATCGGTTCTACCAGGCATGGCAGCAGTCTGATTGCAGCATGGCCAATGCTACCAAGGCGAATCCGACCGGATGCTTGAACGACCTGTTCCCTTTCGTCATGGCAACCTATGACCTCAATGACAGCACGCTGCCGGCGGTCCAGAAAAACTTCAGCGAAGGCAACTCCATGGGGTTCTACGACGCGGAGCAAGAGCAGGCGTCCCTGCTGAAGACCCTCGCTGACCGGTTCAGCCTGAACGACAACTTCCATCAGTCATTTCAGGGCGGCACGGGCGCCAATCACTTCATGCTCGGCACGGGCGACGCCGCTTTCTGGAGCGACGGCAACGGCAATCCCATCACGCCGCCGGCGAGCCAAATCGCCAATCCAAATCCGGTCGCAGGTACGACCAACAAGTACACGGCGGACAACAATTTCTCGAATTGTGCGGATTTCACCCAACCGGGCGTCGCGCCGATCGTCGGCTATCTTGAAGCCTTGCCGTACCGTGCGGAGCCCAACTGCGCCACGGCGCATTACTACATGCTCGACAACACCAACCCGGGCTTTTATCCCAACGGGTTTCGTGCGCCCTCTCCGGCTGCGCAAAACATGATCCCGGCGTCTTCGATTCGCACCATCGGCGATGCGCTCAATGATAGGAAGATCTCCTGGGCTTACTTCGGCGGCTCCTACAACGATGCCGTTGCGCTGTCGAACGATGCGGTGACAGCCGGAACGGCGGCCACGCTCAACTCTTCGACCGCGTTGGGCGAAGCGGCCCTGGCCGATCCTGCTCATTCATTGGGGGTCGCGTACTGCCAGATCTGCAACCCGTTCCAGTATGCCACCTCGATCATGGGAGACCCGGCGCAGCGGGCGGCGCACATCAAGGACACGGTCGATTTGCTCGCCGACATCAAGGCGGACACACTGCCATCGGTCTCCTTCGGCAAACCGGATGGCTTGCTCGATGGACATCCGTCGTCCTCGAAGATCGATCTGTTCGAGGCCTATGTGCAGCAAGTGCTCGACGCGCTCGATGCGCATCCGCGGCTGAAGGCGGAGACCGTGGTCTTCATCACCTGGGACGAGGCCGGCGGCTACTGGGACTCGGGGTTCATTCAACCCATCGATTTCTTCGGCGATGGGCCGCGGATTCCTCTGCTCACCCTGTCGGAATACTCCACGGGCGGCACAGTCAATCACACCTATGCCGATCATGTCTCGTTGTTGAAATTCATCGAGCGCAATTGGCGCCTGCGGCCATTGACGGATCGCAGCCGCGACAATCTGCCCAATCCGAAGATGCGCGATGATCAACCCTACGTGCCGCGCAATATGCCCGCATTGTCCGATCTGTTCGACATGTTCGACTTTGACCATCGGGTCAAACTACCGTATCTCGACTAGCTTCGCGTAGGACTTAAAATCGGTGCCGATCCTGAGGTTGGATCGGCACCTCTTTTTTTCGAAGGGCTCGGCGTGCGGGGCAAGACAGTGCAGCGGGCATCAGCCGTTTTGCAGTTGGCGCTGCTATGCAGCTTGAGCGCGCTCGCGCAGTCGCCGCCGTTCGCGCAGTCGCCGCCGATTTCGTTTTCCGCCGACATTGCGAGCCTGGATGCCGGCGGTGCACGCCTCGGTGAGATCGCCAAGCTGTATGCGACGGATCGCAAGACGCGCATCGAGACGCTGGGCGCGTCGGATGGTTTTTTCCTGAGCGACACGGCCGCCGCGACGGCTCTGTTTGTGCGATCTGCACAACGCATCTATCTGGATGCCCGCAAGTCCACCCCCCTGACGCAGATATTCATGCGGGTCGAGGCGCGCGATCCCTGCGGGCAATGGCAGGCTGCGGCGGCAATCGCGGGCGAGCCGCACACGGGCGAATGGCACTGCGAACCCATCGAACATCATCTCGTCAATCGGCACGAAATCATCGAATACAGGGTGTCGGTGCCCGATCGGCCATCGAGTTACGGCTGGGTCGATTCGACGCTGGGCTTCCCCGTAAAGTGGCAGACATCGGACGGAAAGCTGTTTGCTCTCGAAAACATCCAGCTGCAGGCGCAGCCGGCTGGCTTGTTCATCGTGCCGCCGGACTATCGCAAGCTTGACCCGCAAGCCCTCCTCGATCGCATCAAGCACAGCGACGTCTGGGTGGATTCGCCCAAATAACTAGCCACCGGGCGGATTCGGCGGACGCGCTGCTATAATTGATCCGCTCGCGCGATTGAGCGCGCCACCAACGGTGCCGGAATTACCGTGGCAACGCCGCGAATCGCGGACCTTTTGGACTCGCTGCAGTCCTTTTACGGCGCAGTCGTTCCCCATGCGCCGACCGACCCCTATGAATTTCTGGTCTGGTGGCATTGCGGCTATCCCGCGAGCGAAGAGCGTTGCGCCAAGGGCTGGGAGGCTTTGCGCCGCGAGGTCGGCATCGCACCCCGGCAGCTTGTCCGGGCGTCGAGCGCCAAACTCACCCAGGCTTTGAAAGCCGGCGGCATGGTGCCGGCGGTGCGCGCGGCGCGCCTGAAAGAAATTGCGCAGCGGGTGCAGGGCGAGTTCGCGGGCGATTTGCTGTCGGGGCTGTCGCGCCTTTCTTTCGCGCAGTCGCGCAAAATCTTGAAGTCGTTCCCGGGGATCGGCAATCCCGGCGCCGATCGGATCACGCTGTTTTCGCGTCTCAAGCCGCTGGCAGCGGTTCCCTCCGCCTGTCCCCATGTTCTGGTGCGCCTGTTCGATGGTCCGGAAGGCGGCAAGTACACGGCCACTTACGCATCTGCGCAGCGTCTGCTGGATGTGCTGCCGGTCTCATTCGATGCAAGAATCAGGGCCTATTTGCTCATCGATCGTCACGGCCATGAGCTTTGCAAACGCTCCAAGCCGCCATGCACGCGCTGTCCGCTGCAGTCGCGGTGCGCCTTTGCAAAGGCAACCGCGAAACCGGAATAATGGTTCATGAGAATCGTTACCTACAATGTCAACAGCATCAACGCGCGCCTTCCCAATCTGCTGCGCTGGCTGACGGAGTCGGCGCCTGACGTGGTGTGTCTCCAGGAATTGAAGGCGCCGCAGGAAAAATTCCCCGAGGCGGCGATTCGCGCTGCCGGCTATGGCGTCATTTGGCACGGCCAGAAAAGCTGGAACGGCGTCGCGATCCTGGCCAAGAATTCCGAGCCGCAGGAAATCCGGCGGGCCCTCCCCGGGGATCCCGACGACGTGCACAGTCGATACATCGAGGCAAACGTGGCCGGCGTCGTGGTCGGCTGCCTTTATTTGCCGAACGGCAATCCGGCGCCCGGTCCCAAATTCGAATACAAATTGCGCTGGCTGAACCGGCTCCTCGCGCACGCCGCGGAATTGCTGCTGTCCGGCGCGCCGGTCGTGCTTGCCGGCGACTACAACGTGATCCCGACCGAGGCCGATGTGTACAAGCCGGAGCGCTGGGTGGACGACGCCTTGTTTAGAATTGAGGTTCGCGATGCATTCGCCCATTTGCTCAAGCACGGCTGGGTGGATTCCGTGCGAACCATGCATCCCGGGCAGCAGATTTATACCTTCTGGGATTATTTCCGCAATGCCTATGGCCGCGATGCCGGCTTGCGCATCGATCACCTGCTACTGAGCCCTTCGATCGCGAACCGCTTGGTCGGCGCAGGAGTGTATCGAGAGGTGCGCGGCTGGGAAAAAGCCAGCGATCACGCGCCGACCTGGGTTGAGATCAAGAACCAAGCACGCGATTGACGACAGAAGCGGCCGCTTCTGTATGTAGGATTTGGCCTACCGAAGCCTAAACGCGGATGGTTTATTCTTAGCCTTCGCGTGCGCATTGCGCTAACGAAATCATCATAGAGGTCGCAATGCCGTCCGCAACCGAGGCCGATGCAGGAAATGCCCATGCCGATGATCCCGGTGGGAGCGCGAACGAAGCCGGCAAGGAAGCCCAAAAATCCAACGCGGCGAAACCCCATAGCAAAAGGCCGCTGATCATTCTCGGCATCGCGGTGCTGATCGCGGCGATCACCGCGTTTTTCATCTGGTTCGCGCATCGCAATCAGGTTTCCACCGACGATGCCTACACTGACGGCAACGTGATCACGATGGCGCCGAAAGTTTCCGGCTACGTGGTCGAGCTGTTGATCAACGACAACAGCCGGGTTCGCAAGGGCGAGTTGCTGTTGCGCATCGACCCGCAGGACTTCCGTACGGCCCGGGCAGCCGCGCTCAGCCAGCTTACTCTGGCACAGGCGCAGCTGAAATCCGCGGACACGGCCCTGCGCATCGCACGCGTGCAATATCCGGCGCAATTGGTCTCGGCAAAGGCGCAGCAACAGGCAGCGGCGGCAATGCTCGCCCAGGCGCAGGCTTCGTATGCGCGCCAGCATGAGGTTGACCGGCGCGCCACCACGCAGGAAAACATCGACACCGCGACGAGCCAGCAACTGAGCAGCAACGCCAATCTTAAAAGCGCGCAGGCGCAGGTCGCGGTCGCCGGCTTGGTTCCCGAACAAATTCAGCAGGCTGTCAATGCGGTGGCGGAAAGGATGGCGCAGGTCCAGCAAGCCGAGGCGCAATTGCGGCAGGCCGACCTCAACTTGAGCTACACCGAAATCCGCTCTCCTGCGGACGGCTTCATCACCCAGCGCAGCGTACAGCGCGGCACCTATTTGACGGCGGGTCAGACGATGTTTCTCATTGTGACTCCCGATGTTTGGGTGACCGCAAATTTCAAAGAATCGCAGATCGGACGCATGCGGCCCGGTGATTCCGTCGATCTCGAGGTGGATGCCTATTCGGGATTCAAGCTGCAGGGCCATGTGCAGAGCATTCAGTACGGCAGTGGTTCGCGGTTCTCGGCCTTTCCTGCGGAAAACGCCACGGGTAATTTCGTCAAAATCGTGCAGCGTGTGCCCGTAAAAATCGTGATCGACCGCGGTCTCGATCCCAATCGACCGTTGCCGCTCGGACTGTCGGTCTCTCCCGTGGTGCACTTCCCGTGACGGATTCCGCGGCGGTCCGCGGCGCGAATCGCTGGCGCCCCGCCCACAACCCGTGGCTGATCGCCGTGGTGGTCACGTCGGCCGCATTCATGGAAATCCTCGACACCACCATTGTGAACGTTGCCTTGCCGCACATCGCGGGAAGCTTGTCGGTGAGCTACGACCAGGCGACCTGGGCGCTGACTTCCTATCTCGTGTCCAACAGCATCGTGCTTCCCATCTCGGCGTTTTTCGGGCGGCTGCTCGGACGCAAGCGCTATTTTGTGATCTGCATTTTCTCTTTCACCGTCTGCTCGTTTCTATGCGGCATTGCCACGAACATGGGCGCGCTGATCGTATTTCGCATCCTGCAGGGATTTTTCGGCGGCGGCCTGCAGCCCAATCAGCAATCCATCGTTCTCGACACGTTTCCGCCGGCGCAGCGCGGCCGGGCATTCTCGCTGACCGCGATCGCAACCGTGGTCGCTCCGGTGCTCGGACCCACCGTCGGCGGCTGGATTACCGACAGCTATAGCTGGCGCTGGGTGTTTTTCATCAATGTGCCGATCGGCATCCTGGCGACCTTCGCGGTTATGAGCCTGGTCGAAGATCCTCCGTGGGCAAAGAAGGGCCAAAAAGTATCGATCGACTACATCGGCATTGGATTGATCGCCCTCACCTTTGCCGCATTCCAAATTATGCTCGACCGCGGCGAGGATGCGGACTGGTTTGGGTCCGCGTTCATACGCGCCTTCGCCGCGCTCGCTGCCGTCGGCGCCGCGGCCACTTGTGGATGGCTGCTTTACGCGCGCGACCCCGTCGTGGATCTGCGGGTATTGAAGGACCGCAATTTCGCCTTGGGCTGCGTGGCCATCTCTTTCTTCGCCGTGGTCCTGTACGGAAGCGCGGTGCTCATTCCGCAGCTCGCGCAGCAGCACCTGGGCTATACCGCGCTGCTGGCGGGCCTGGTATTGAGCCCTGGCGCGCTCGCGGTCATCCTGCTGATCCCGCTGATCGGCCTGATGATGCCGCGCGTACAAACCCGCTATATCATTACGGCCGGCTTTCTGGTGCTGGGAAGCGCGCTGTTGTATTCGCGCAATATCGCGCCGGATATTGATTTTCCCCACCTGATGATGCTGCGCATTGCACAGGCAGCCGGCATCGGATTTCTGTTCGTGCCCACCAGCGTGCTCACTTACTACAGCATTCCTGAGCGTCTGCAGGGCGACGCCACCGCGTTGTTCACGATGTTTCGCAACGTTGCCGGTTCAGTCGGCATATCGGTTTCCACTGCGGCAATCACCGCGAGAACGCAGGTGCATAGCGCCTATCTGGCGGCGAACTTAAGTCACGCCGATCCAAATTTCCGCGAAACATTGGCGCGAGTCTCTGCGGCCATCAAGAATCTCGGCACGGTCGCCGGAGATACGACTCAGGCCGCGATGGGCCACATCGAACGGACCCTGGTCGCCCAAGCGGGTTTGCTGGCCTACATGGACGTGTTTCTCTACTGCGCGATCCTGGCATTTCTATTCGTGCCCTTCACATTCTTGTTCTCGGCGGTGAAGGCCAGTCGCAAGGTTGGGGCGGAATGATGCGCGCGTCCCGATTGATCCTTGCCGCGCCGCTGCTTGCGTGCCTGAGCGCTTGCAAGCTCGGCCCCAACTTCGTCCCGCCGAATGAGCCGGCGCCGAAGGAATACGCGGAGTCCGCGCCGCCTGCCAACACCGCAGCACCGCCGGATTCGGCCTGGTGGAATCAGTTCCATGACGCCCAGCTCGACCGGCTCGAAGAACAGGCCGCCGCCAGCAATCTGGGCCTCAAGGTTGCCTACTTGCGCATTCTCGAGGCGCGCATTCAAGTGCAGGCGACCCGGGCACAGGGCTTGCCGAGCTTGAACGGAACCGCGAGCTACACCCGCGAGCAATTGGGTCTCGCCGGAATCGTGAAGTCAAAGGGCCTCGCCCCAGGTTCGACGCCCCCGGCCGTCCAAAATCTCATCTCATCGCTCGAGAAACCCGTAAACCTGTATCAATTGGGATTCGACGCCTCGTGGGAGCTTGACTTGTTTGGCAAGGTTCGCCGCTCGGTCGAGGCTGCC
>CAVSVK010000015.1:0-518619 GCA_963731465.1 uncultured Gammaproteobacteria bacterium | reverse complement strand
ACGAAATCAATAACTTAGCTATAAAGGCCAAATAGCTACCCCAGCAAAACCCCAGTAAAATCTTTCACTGCACTAAGACTTTATCCCAACTGGCTACGGACGCAACCAAGCTTTCATCGAGCTTTTTCTGGTAATGACGCAAGGTGATCTCGGGGCTCGTATGCCGTAAAACAAGAAGCGCGGCACCAAGGTCCACTTCGTTCCTGACAAAGAGATCTTCACCGTCACCGAGTACAACTACGACACGCTGGCGCAGCGCTTGCGCGAGCTGGCCTTCCTGAACAAGGGCCTGCTCATCACGCTGACCGACGAGCGCACCACCGACTCGAAGAGCGGCGAGCCCAAGCACGCGGAGTTCAAGTACAACGGTGGTATCGCGGAGTTCATCAAGCACCTGAACCGCGGCAAGAGCGTGCTGCACGACAAGCCGATCTACATGGAAGCCGAGCGCGACGACGTGGCCATGGAAATCGCGCTGCAGTACAACGACGGCTACTCGGAAACAGTTTTCAGCTTCGCCAACAACATCAACACCGTCGACGGCGGCTCGCATCTCTCGGGATTTCGCACATCGCTGACCCGCACCGTCAACTACGCCGGACAGCAGCTTGGACTGTTCAAGGACGTGAAGGAAAACCTGACCGGCGACGATGTTCGCGAGGGACTGGTCGCCGTGGTCAGCGTGAAGCTGTCGCAGCCGCAGTTTGAAGGGCAGACCAAGGGCAAGCTGAACTCCGACATCGCGGGCACGGTTCAGGCATTCGTGAACGAGCGCCTGGGCGCGTTCTTCGAGATGAACCCGACGGTCGCCAAGAAGATCATCAACAAGGCGATTGAAGCTGCGCGTGCTCGCGAAGCCGCACGCAAGGCGCGCGATCTTACCCGCCGCAAGGGTGCGCTCGATGGCGCCGGCCTGCCCGGCAAGCTGGCCGACTGCTCGGAGCGCAATCCCGAGCGCTGCGAGGTCTACCTGGTCGAGGGTGAGAGCGCCGGCGGAACCGCCAAGCAGGGCCGCGATCGCCGCTTCCAGGCGATTCTCCCGCTGAAGGGCAAGATCCTCAACGTCGAGAAGGCGCGCTACGACAAGATGCTGGGCCACGAAGAAATTCGCGCCATGATCACGGCGCTGGGCACCGGCATCGGCAAGGACGACTTCGATGTCTCCAAGCTGCGCTACAGCAAGATCATCCTGATGACCGACGCCGACGTGGACGGCTCGCACATCCGCACGCTGCTGCTGACGTTCTTCTTCCGCCACATGCAGGAGCTCATCAAGCGCGGCAACGTTTACATTGCGCAGCCGCCGCTCTATCGCATCAAGAAGGGCAAGTTTGAGCAGTACATCAAGAACGATGCCGAATTCGTGAAGGTCATGGTCAAACGCGCCGCCGACGGCATCGTGGTTCGCTACGGCGAAGGCGCCGCCACGCTGGAAGGCGCTCCGCTGACCAAGTTCATGACCACGCTGAACGACTACATCAGCTTCTTCGACAAGGTCGACAAGCGTATTCGCGATGAGCGCATCACCGACGTTCTGCCCCGGGCCGACCTGGTCAAGCGCGTGGACTTCGAAGGCGACAGCAAGACGCCTCCGAAGAAGATTCTCGACGTTGGAGAAGGCGCTGAACGCGATTGCCAAGGAGCGCGCCATCAAGTCGGTGGTTAAGCGTTTCGAAGAAGAGCACAACCTGTGGGAGGTCGCCTTCGTCAACTCACAGGGCGCGGAGCACGTCATCAACTGGGAGCTGGCATCTACTCCCGAGTACCGGCAGATGATGTCGAAGTACAAGCAGATTGCCGAGTACATGCAGCCGCCGTACTTCATTGAGACGGTCAAGAAAGAAGCTGCGAAAACCGGCGATGAAGAACTGAGCGATGCCGAGCGCGCCGACCAGGAAAAGGTCGAGCAGGTGGCGCCGAAGGCCTCAAAGAAGAAGTCGAGGCGGAGAAACGGTCGAGAAGCCGAGTGCGCGCGAGCTGTTCGACTACGTGCTCAACGAAGGCCGCAAGGAATACACCGTGCAGCGCTACAAGGGCCTGGGCGAAATGAGTTCGACGCAGCTCTGGGAGACGACCATGGATCCCGAGCGCCGGACGCTGCTCTCGGTGAAGCTCGAAGACCTGACCGAGACCGAAACCATCTTCACCACGCTGATGGGCGAAGACGTGGAATCGCGTCGCAAGTTCATCGAAGAGAACGCGCTGGACGTGAAGAACCTGGATATTTAAGAGGCGGCTCTTGGCGATTGGCGCGTTGGCACTTGTTGCCGCACCAGTAGCTAGCCAAGCTGCAAGGCCAAAGTCGCCAAGAGCGAGTGTTCCCATGCCCTTTCCCATCAAAACCTGCGTTATTTGCGGCGAGGAGTTCGAGCTGAAGCCCGGCAAGCCGGGCTTTGCGAATCGCTGTCCCGAGTTGCAGCGAGCCTGAAGAGGAAGAGTCCAACCGCGCGCGCGAAACCGAAGCGCGGTGGATCCGCTTCGGCGATTCGGATCAATGAGCTATCTGTCCGAGTCTCGACGGACGCAGCGAGCCATGTCAGCTTTAGCGACTCTGCCGGCGTCTAGGCCTCGGCAAGGACCTGAGTCTTCATTTCAGTCGATCTTCGTCCCCTTCGCGATCAGCCGCTCGTAGATACGCCACGGCATCAGGCGCCGCGTCCAGACTTGCACAGCGTATCTCTGCCGATCAGGTAACGCAGCTTCGGATTGGGATTCTTGGCAATCCGCAGGATGAGCCGCGCGACATCACGCGCGTCGCCGCGGCTTGCAGCCCGGCTCTTCACGAACTCGGTGAAGCGGCGGCTGCGCTCCTTGTTGGGCGAGTTATCGTCCAGTCCGCCCTTGGCACGATCACGCCGCGCGTCCAGATGTCGGTGTCATACGAGCCTGGTTCGACCAGGACGACGCGTATGCCGAGCGAGCGAGGTCTCGATGCGCAGCGCCTCGCTGATGGCCTCCAGCGCCCATTTCGAGGCGTTGTAGGCGCCGAGTATCGGATAGGCGACCAGTCCTCCCACCGAACTCACCTGGATGATGTGTCCGGAGCGCTGCCGGCGCATCGTTGGCAGCACCGCCTTCGACATGCCGACGGCGCCGAAGAAGTTCGTCTCCAACTGGTTGCGGATCTCGTCGACCGTCAAGTCCTCGATAAACCCGGCGACGGACATTCCGGCATTGTTCACCAGCACATCAATGCGGCCGTGGTCGCGAACGATCTCATCGACCACTCCGGCAAAGATTCGAAGTGGGTGACGTCGAGCTGCCGAAGGTCCAGCCGATCACGTACCCCGGCTTTCTGTGCCGCCTCTTCGAGGCGCCCACTGCGGGCGAGATCGCGCATGGTGGCGACCACGGTGTATCCATTCGCGGCAAATTCGATGGTTGTCAGCAGTCCGATTCCGCTGGAGCTGCCGGTGACGACTGCGATCTTGCGTTCTGCCATGGTTATCCGGCCAATCCCGCATCTTGCGGCACAATGTGCCCCAGCATCCATTTAGCTGACTTGGTTTGCGCTGTGGCGGTTCAATACGAGAAGATTATAAGTTTGTACACACTCTAAAGAACGGAATGGTAGGAATGCCGAAAGATTCATCGCAAAGCAATAATAAATCCGGCAAGACGGAAATCGCTCCGGCGAACGGCAAGTTGGGGATCATGATCCCCGGCATGGGCGCCGTAGCCACAACCTTTGTCGCCGGCGTGGAAGCGATACGCAAAGGAATTTCCAGCCCGATCGGCTCGCTGACGCAGATGGGCACCATCCGCCTGGGCAAGCGCACCGAAGGCCGCTCGCCCAAGATCAACGACTTCGTTCCGCTGGCGCAGCTCAACGACCTGGTCTTCACCGGCTGGGACATCTTCGAAGACGACATGTACGCCGCGGCCGGCAAGGCCGGCGTGCTCGACCGCTCGCTGCTGGAGCAGGTGAAGCCGTTCCTGTCGTCGATCAAGCCGCGCAAGGCCGTCTTCGACAAGAACTACGTCAAGAAGCTCGACGGCCCCAACGTGAAGAAGGGCAAGAACAAGATGGAACTGGCCGAGCAGGTGCGCGACGACATCCGCGAGTTCAAGCAGTCGAGCGGCGCCGACCGCCTGGTGATGATCTGGTGCGGGTCGACCGAGACGTTCATCGAGGCCGGTGCGGTTCACCAGACCGTCGAGGCGTTCGAAAAGGCGCTGCACGCGAACGACGAGAACATCGCGCCGTCGATGATCTACGCCTACGCCGCGATGAAGGAAGGCGTGCCCTTCGCCAACGGCGCGCCGAACCTGACGGTCGATATTCCCGCGATGCATCGAGCTCTCGAAGCAGAATGAAGCGCCCATCTGCGGCAAGGACTACAAGACCGGTCAGACGCTGATCAAGACCATTCTCGCGCCCGGCTTCAAGGCGCGCATGCTCGGGCTGAACGGCTGGTTCTCCACCAACATCCTCGGCAATCGCGACGGCGAAGTGCTCGACGATCCCGGCTCGTTCAAGACCAAGGAAGAATCGAAGCTGTCGGTGCTGGAGCACATCCTGCAGCCGGAGCTCTATCCCGAGCTCTACGGCAACATCTGCCACAAGGTGCGGATCAACTACTATCCGCCGCGCGGCGACAACAAAGAAGGCTGGGACAACATCGACATCTTCGGCTGGCTCGGCTATCCGATGCAGATCAAGGTCGACTTCCTCTGCCGCGATTCGATCCTTGCCGCGCCCCTCGTGCTCGACCTGGTGCTGTTCCTCGATCTGGCGAAGCGCTCGCCGGCACTGCGCGGCATCGGCATCCAGGAGTGGCTGAGCTTCTACTTCAAGTCGCCGATGACGGCCGAGGGCCTCTATCCCGAGCACGATCTGTTCATCCAGTCGATGAAGCTGAAGAACACCCTGCGCCACCTGAAGGGCGAAGAGATGATCACGCACCTCGGGCTGGAGTACTACGACTAGGGAATACTCGCGGGCTTATGGGTGGAGCACGCCTTCAGGCGTGCAGCCTCTCTCAGGCAATTCTCTGGAGTGCTTCAGGCGTTGAGGTGATCACCTCGACGCCTGAAGACTTTCTTGCCAATATCCTCAATGCACCGCTGAAGCGGTGCTCCACCCGAACCTTTGCACTATGCTTGTCGGCTGATTACAATCGCCCGTTCGGACCAAACCCCATGCCACTGAACAAAGTTGTAGCCAATCCCGACGAAGCGGTGCGCGACATTCACGACGGCGCGACCATCATGGTCGGCGGATTTGGGCTGTGCGGCATCCCCGAGAATCTGATTGCGGCCCTGGTGCGCAAGGGCGTCAAGAACCTGAACACCATCAGCAACAACGTCGGCGTCGATGAATTCGGCCTTGGCCTGATGCTCGCTGCCGGACAGATCAAGTCGCACAAGGGCAGCTACGTCGGCGAGAACAAGCTGCTGGAAGACATGGTGCTCACCGGCCGCATCGACCTCGAACTGATTCCGCAGGGCACATTCGCGGAGCGGATTCGCGCCGGCGGCGCGGGCATTCCCGCGTTCTACACTCCGACGGGCTTTGGCACGGTGGTCGCCGAAGGCAAAGAGACGCGCGAGTTTCATGGGCGCCCCTACGTGCTGGAGCGCGCGCTGACGGCTGAGTTTGCGCTGATCAAAGCCTGGAAGGGCGACAAGTGGGGCAACCTGATCTATCGCAAGACAGCGCGGAATTTCAATCCCATGATGGCGACTGCCGCGAAGATCACGATTGCCGAGGTCGAGCATCTGGTTGAGCCCGGCGAACTCGATCCTGACCAGATTCACACGCCCAGCATCTACGTGCAGCGTATTTTTCAGGGCGAGAACTACGAAAAACGCATCGAGCGCAGGACGGTGCGAAAAGCATAGAGAGTTCACCACAGGGGCACGGAGATCACGGAGAATTGGGAATTTCAAAGCTTCCGTTCCCGTTGGTAACTGGGATTATGAGTACGGGCGCCGACTCCGAGCTTTATGCCCGATTTGTTTTCTCCGTGTTTTCCGTGCCTCCGTGGTGAACGGTTTTAGCGTTGATCCGGAAGGAGCTTTGAATGCCCGAAGTCACCGCCAAGCAGAAAGACACTGAAAAACGCGACCGCATCATTCGTCGCGTTGCGCAGGAGTTGCAGGACGGCTTCTACGTCAACCTGGGCATCGGCATGCCGACCCTGGTGGCGAACTGCGTTCCCGCGGGCATGGAAGTCGTTCTGCAAAGCGAAAACGGCATGCTGGGAGTCGGTCCGTATCCGATCAGCGGCGAGGAGGATCCCGATCTGATCAATGCCGGCAAAGAAACTGTTTCTGAATTGCCAGGCACTGCATTCTTCTCCAGCGCCGAATCATTTGCCATGATTCGCGGCGGCCACGTCGACCTGAGCGTGCTGGGCGCGATGGAGGTGGACGAGGAAGGCAATCTCGCCAACTGGATGATCCCCGGCAAAATGGTCAAAGGCATGGGCGGAGCGATGGACCTGGTCGCCAGCGCCAAGCGGGTGGTCGTCGCCATGGAACACACCACCCGCGATGGCGCTCCCAAGATCCTGAAGCGTTGCACACTGCCCATCACTGGCCTGCGCGTGGTCGACACCATTGTCACGGAGATGGCTTACCTCCGCGTCACCCAGACCGGACTAGTACTGGAGGAGGTCGCGCCCGGCCTGAGTGCCGAAGACGTGCAGAAAGCGACTGAGGCGCCACTCATTGTCAGCCTGCACCTCAAGACCATGAAAATTTAGCTCTTCTCAGCAACGCTTTTCCGATATTTGCCATCCATCCAGACATGCTGAAGTGGACACTGATTTGCGCCGTACTGGCGATTGTCTTCGGAGTGCTCGGATTTGGCGGAATCGCAGCCGGATTTGCAGCCATCGCGAAGGTTCTGTTTGCGATCTTCGTTATTGGCGTGGTGCTCACGCTGATTCTGGGTCTGACCGTCTTTAAGGCCGTCACCTAAACACAGTATTCGCTTGACGGGAAGCTTGTGATTTAAGCTTCCCGTCAATGCGATTCATTGACCGGGAAGAAGTCGCCCAGCGCCTGACGTACGAGAAGTGTATTCCGATCGTGCGCGAAGCCATGATCGCCTTCTCGCGCGGCGAAACCAAACAACTGCTGCGCTCTATTATCCCGCTGGCTGATGGCCGCATGTTCGGCATCATGCCGGGCGCGCATGGGAGAGCGTGCCGTTTTCGGCGCGAAGCTCATCAGCGTCTTCCCTGAAAACTTTACTCGCGGAATACAGTCTCATCAGGGGCTGGTGATTCTGTTTGATCCCGAATCCGGCGCTCCCGTCTGTGCCGCTCATGCTGGCGAAATCACAGCTATCCGCACCGCTGCCGCCAGCGCGGTCGCGACCGACGCGTTGGCACGCAAGGATTCGCGGCGCCTGGCAATACTCGGATACGGCGAACAGGCTGCGACCCATGCTCGCGCCCTCAGCAAGGTTCGCAGGGTCGAGTCGATCACACTTTGGGGGCGCTCGACTCGAGCGTGCGCATGCACTTTGCAGCGCTGATGCAGGTTGAGCTGAGCTTGCCGATCGTTGTAGTGGCCACCGTTCGCGATGCCGTCGCCGACGCCGATATCGTCTGCACCGTCACCGCCGCGCCGGAGCCAATTCTGCAAAGGTGAATGGGTGAAACCCGGCACGCATGTAAACGTTGTTGGCTCGGGTTATGCCGGTCCAGCAGAGGTCGATAACGATCTCGTCGTGCGCTCGCGCTTCTTCGTTGACAGCCGCGAGGGTGTACTTCAGCAGGGTGCCGAATTCCTGCGCGCCAAAGCGGCCGGCCTGATCACCGATGACCACATCGTCGCCGAGATCGGTCAGGTGCTCGCGGGTGACGTTGCCGGCCGCCGCTCAGATCGACGAGATCACCGTGTACAAGTCACTCGGCCACATCGTGCAGGATTTGGCGAGTGCGTGGGCGCTGTATTCGGAGCAGGGTTAGAGCGGTTTCGCACCTGATTCTCCGAGCGTCGAGATTTTACACGTAGTATCGAATCCGTTCTCGGTTGGCGAAGTGGAGCGCATAGCACACGAGTCCGCGCCGTAGGCGCAGCAGATGATAGCCCAGCGCTTCAGCGTTGGGTAAGGTGGGGAACAACGATCGAGTCCCGTAGGGACGGCAGAACTCGCGATACTATGCACGCGGCTATCGATTGAATGGATACTCCTGTATCCAATGGAAGCCTCGGCTCACCAGCAGGAGCTTCGCGCGATCGACCAAGTTGCAACTCCATCTTTTCCTTGTGTCCATCGATTTCGCCGTCGAGCACCAGTCGATCAGGCGCCGGACGCGTGTAGGTGAAACTCGCCTTCCAATTCTGGTCGTCGTTCTTGGTGAGCTTCAGGGTGTTGTCTTTGGTGTCGATGGCCGCGCCATACCGAGCCAGCGACTCGTCCATTTTCTGGAAGGCCGCTCGGGTCGGCACATCGAAGATCGCGCGCCGCCAGCGTTCCTGATCGGTCATTAGAGCCGGTCGAGGCTGTCCGTCGATGATGAGCTCTTCGACATTCCAGATGCCATACAGCGCCGACTTGGGGCTGCCGCCGCCGTATTGATGCCACGCGGACCAACTGCCGTAGGCATATGCGCCATCAGCACAGACACCAAACAGAATCTGCAGCGAGTTACCGCGATGCGATTGGCGCGAGGCGTCGCAAACAAAGGGAACTGCGTGGATGGCTGCACCGGACGATTGAAGAAGAACATGTCGAGCAGTCGCTTGACGTCGGGCGCGAGCAAGAATAGCGACATCAGAATTAGATGGAAAGAAAAGAGTTTGACCGGCACGTCGTAGGTCATGTTCAGCATGAAGACCTGGGTCATGTCGGCGAGGCAGATCAGCGCGCCCAGCATCGTAGTGCGTGGAACAATGAGAAGAATTCCGCCCAGCATCTCCGCACATCCGGCAAAGATCTCATACGCCGGCGACGCTCCGATCGATGCCCACAGCACTCCCATGGGCGACATGTTGCCGAAGGGCTCCATCAGGGTGTAGAGCCGCGGAAATGGCATCTGCAAAGGGACGGCCTTCGCCCATCCATAACGTCAACATCTGTCCCGCAAGACAAAAACGAATGAACAGTCGAAACCACTTGTAAGCTGAAGCGTAGTTTTCGCGCTTGCGATCAAGAACCGACCAGATCGCAGTAGCCAGCAACGCCGACGATCAACATGCAGAACTGCAAGACCCAGTCGTAAGTCTTGTCACCGCTACCGCTGTCCTTGTACACCAGTGGCCCGGCCACACGCGAATACATGAGCCGCGGTCCAAAAAACAACCTGGCGAATCGGCCACAAGGTTGAAGGATCGGGAATCTCCACGTTCGGCAGGGGAATCAGGCTGGTGAAAACCTGGGTCAGCAGACAGAACAGGCCGAAGTAGACGAAGCAGAAACGGAATGCAATGCGCGTCGCGCAGGCTCCATTGGAGCCGCGGCGCTTCCGCGTCAGAGTGCCCCGCTTTGAAGCTGAACGCCTTGTGTGCTCACCGCAACCTTCCCCCCCAATTGACTTGCAATGGGCAGGAATTATAGCCCGGATTGAAGCCGCTCCCCACTACGCTCCGCGACCGTCTTCCGAATGTGTTGAGTTGCAGGCTGCAGCGCAGTTGCTTATCATCCGTGACACCCATGCTCAAATCTCTAGGTTTGCCTCTTACGCTGCTCCTGACAGCTTCGTTGTTAGCCCAAGCTCCCGCACCTTCCAAAGAAGTGCAGGCCGCGTCCGCCGAGGCTTACAAGCTGTACGTCGACCTTCATGAGCATCCTGAACTGTCATCGCATGAGACCCAGACCGCGGCGAAGCTGGCCTCGCGCCTGCGCAGTCTTGGCTACGACGTGACCGAAAACGTCGGCGGGACAGGCATCGTGGCGGTGATGAAGAATGGCGCCGGCCCGACGATCATGCTGCGCACCGAACTCGATGCGCTTCCTGTGCCAGAAAAGACTGGCCTGCCCGTACGCGAGCAAGGTGTCAGCCAAGGACGACAGCGGTAAAGAAGTACCGGTGATGCACGCCTGCGGTCACGACGTACACATGGCGTCGATCATCGGCACGGCCGAAGTCATGGCGCAAACCAAATCGACGTGGCACGGCACGCTAGTCATCATTGGACAGCCGGCGGAGGAGACCATCTCCGGCGCCAAGGCGATGCTTGCTGATGGATTGATGACGAAGTTTCCCAAGCCAGACGTTGCGGTCGCGCTGCACGTCGGCAACGACCTGCCTGCCGGGAAGGTCGGCTACACAGCGGGGTACATTTCCTCCAACGCCGACTCGATCAAGATCACCATCTTCGGAAAGGGCGCTCACGGCTCGCAGCCTCACAACTCTATCGATCCGATCGTGCTGGGAGCGAAGATTGTGCTGGCGCTCCAGACCATCCCTTCGCGCGAAGTTAGGCCGGGTGAGCCGGTGGTGGTCACGGTGGGATATTTCCAGGCGGGGCTGAAGAACAACATCATCCCCGACGAAGCCAAGCTCGGGCTGACGGTGCGCACCTACGATCCCAATGTGCGAAAGCACGTGCTGGCATCGATCGATCGCATGGTGAAGGGCGAAGCCGAAGCAGCGGGCGTTCAGAAGCTTCCGCTGATCGTGCACGACGAAGCTACCGATGCGGTCTACAACGATCCCGCGCTGGCGAAGAGCATGACCGCGGTGCTGGTGAAAGCGCTGGGCAAAGACAACGTCGAGCAGGAGCCGCCGTCGATGACGTCCGAAGACTTCTCGTACTTCGTCGAGCAAGGTGTGCCGGGATTCTATTTCTCGCTCGGCGGAGCGAATCCTGAAAAGTATGCGCAGGCCAAAGCCTCAGGCGAGAGACTTCCGTCGAACCACTCGCCGCTATTCGCTCCCGACGCGAAGCCAGCAATCGAGACTGGCATCACGGCGGAGGTTGCGGTGCTGCGGAATTTGCTGAACATGTCGCCCGCAGGAGCTGAAACAGCTGACGGCGAGCACGGCCGACTAGAGGCAACTCCGATTCTATCCGCAAGTTGAGGATCAGAATCCGACCTACGTGACTGTTCTTCGAAACGCTCCAGCGGCCGCGGCGAGAAGGCTAGTGCCGAGCATTATCAACGTGCTTGGCTCGGGGGTAGCGAAAACCTCAAAAGCGCCAGGAACGTAATCCGATTCTTGTAGCCAGGTCTTTCCTCCATCCAGGCTCTGGTCGACCAATCCGTTGTAGTTGACGGTGTTGTAGTTCCAGACGTCATAGGTATTGCCCGGCGCGGAGGCCACAAGGAAGTAGGTCTTGCCTGCCTCAAGCGAGATTCCCTGGATGCCGGTGATGGCGTCGTAGTCGCAGCACCTAGAAGATTCGCGTCAGGGCACGACTTCCAGTCGTGCCGACTCGCCTCCCTATGAGTTTGGCATCCCGAGACGACTTTAGTCGTCGAGGGATCTGCTCTTGTGTCGTCCCTGAAGGGACTCGAAATCTCTCGCCACGTCCGCATCGGCCCGACTAGAAGTCGGGCCCTGAGACAAGGCGACGATGGTTGGCCTCGTCGCTCCCGCATAAGCTGCACGCCACAATTAGCGAAGCGCCCCCTCCATCTCCTCCGCCATCTTGAGCAGCGTAGTGACGGTGCTCAAATTGCGGCCCGTTACCGTCATCTTCAGTATCTTGTCCATTGAAGCCCACGGGAAACTTCGACCGGCCCATGCCGTCGGGAAAGTAGATAAAGATTTCGCGGCCTGCAACATGCATCTCTTCCGGGCCGATAGGCAACGCGTTCAGCGCAGTCAAGCCCTTGCTTTGCTGGCATATCTGCAAGGAACGACACCAGCAGCAGGCCTGGGATTGATGCCGTCGCGCTTAGCGAAAGGATTGGCGTTGACCGTCTGCTTCAGCTCCGCCGCGGTTCGCAGAACAACTCCGGGGCGAAATCCAAAAGCTTTTTCAATCGCATCTTCCAGAACCTTCGCCTTGAGGATTCTTTTCCTTCGCGCCGAAAACGACGTTGCCGCTCTGCACGTACGTTCGCGGATCATGAAAGCCCAGCTTGCGATACAGATCGCGCAGGGCGTCCATCTTGATTTTGTTGTGTCCGCCGACATTCACGCCGCGCAGGAACGAAACATAAACGTGCATAGGCTGCTCTGCGAAAAAGCAAAGGGAGCGGACTCAGTGCCCACTCCCTTTACCGCAGGGGCTGAAGCCCCAAGTCATGCTCTTGAACGGCTAAACGCCTGCCCTGCAAGGCCGAGCTGCCACTTCAAAACGGCGTGAGCGAGCTACACCGTGACCGGCTGCTTCACCGGAACCGGCGTCAACCAGCCATGGCGGTCTTCGATCTTGCCGTTGACGATGTTGTAGAACTCGCTGCGCAGCGCCTTGGTGATCGGTCCGGCAACGCCCTTGCCCACAGTGATCTTGTCGACCGACCGTATGGGCGTAATCTCGGCCGCGGTGCCGCTGAAGAAAACTTCGTCGGCGATGTACAGCATCTCGCGCGGAATCACCTGCTCGACCGTCTGATGCCCGAGGTCCTTGGCGATGTGCAGCACGGAGTTGCGCGTGATGCCCGGCAACACGCTGTTGCCGATCGGCGGCGTATAAACGCGGTCCTTGTGAACGACGAACACGTTCTCGCCCGAACCTTCGCTGACGTAGCCGTTCACGTCGAGCGCGATGCCTTCGCTGTAGCCATTGACGATGGCTTCCATCTTGATGAGCTGCGAGTTCATGTAGTTCGCGCCCGACTTGGCGATGGCCGGCATGGTGTTGGGCGCGATGCGTGTCCACGACGAGACGCAGACCTCGACACCCTCCTCGTCATTGGCATGGCCAAGATACTTGCCCCACTCGTAGTTGCAGACGTAGACGTCGGTCGGCGAGTTGAACGGATTCACCCCCACCTGCCCATATCCGCGCAGGATGATCGGCCGCACGTAGCACGGGGCTATCTTGTTCGCGGCCACCAGCTCGACCGCGCCTTGGCAGAGCTCGTCGAGCGAGTAGTCAACGTCAATGCGGTAGATCTTGCAGGAATCCAGCAGCCGGCGCATGTGATCGTCCAGACGGAAGATCGCCGGGCCTTTTTCTGTCAGGTAGCAGCGTATGCCCTCAAATACGGCGGAGCCATAATTGACCACGTGCGACATCACATGCAGTTTGGCGTCGTCCCACGGAATCAGCTGTCCGTTATGCCAGATGAAATCTGACGCTTTGATGGCCATGCAGGGCTCCTTCGAGAAGAGAATTTGGCAAGTCAGGCTGCCTGCCTGAGGGTGCGACCGTCGAACCTGCGTCAGCCAGAGAAGTGGAAATTGATCTCAGGGCTTCGGCGTAATCCGGCATTATAAATGAGATGTTCGGGAACCGCGCCGGGGTGTTTTTTTCTGCCGAGGAAGCTGCATCCGGCGGTCAAGAACCTGGCCTGCCGCGCGAGCGCCGGATCGTGGATAGAAGCTAGCCCTCCGGTTTGGCGCTACCCTGCTGCCGTGTTATCCTCATTAGCGTAACAAGACACGATTAAAACGTAGGAGCGCACCCGATTCTGTGTTAGCACGAGAGAAAAAATCCGCCCTGATTGACCAGTATCGCACTCACGATACCGACACTGGTTCCCCTGAGGTCCAGATCGCGATCCTGAGTGAGCGTATTGGTGAATTGACGGAGCATTTTAAGACGCATAAGAAAGACCATGCCTCCCGGCGCGGTCTGCTTATGATGGTGAGCAAGCGTCGCGGCCTGCTCGACTACCTCAGAAAGTCCGATACCGAACGCTACAAAGCCGTTATTCAGAAACTCGGCATCCGCAAGTAAGCTGTTTGCCAGCCGCTGAAGTACTGCGCCTCGAAGCGTATTCTGTGTCATTTCATTCCCCGCAAGTGCATTACCGCTTGCTTGCCGGGAACGGACTCATGCGTCTTCCGTCATGGGTAATTTGAGCCATATCGGCCTGCGGGCCCCTGAGTGCATTTCAGGTCGCTATTGCGCACCTGATCGGCGCCAAGGGAGAGTCTCGCCTGCCGCTGACCCTCGTCTTCTCTCATCCGCCTACCCTGCCTTTCGAAAACACACCATCCCTGGCAGCGGTCCGGCGGAGCGCCCGCAATCGATTGTTGCGCTTAGAAAAGGAACTGCAAGAAATGAAACACGAAATCAGTGTTGAGCTGCATGGCGGAAAGTCCATCAGCTTCGAAACCGGAAAATTAGCCAAGCAGGCCCACGGCTCCTGCATTGTGCGCATTGGCGACAACGTCGTCCTCGCTACTGCCTGCGCCAACGCCGAACCGCGTGAGGGCATCGACTTCTTCCCCCTCACCGTCGACTATCGCGAATACACCTACGCCGCCGGACGCATTCCGGGCGGCTTCATCAAGCGTGAAGGGCGCCCCAGCGAGCGCGAGATTCTTACCAGCCGCCAGATCGACCGCCCCATCCGTCCGCTGTTTCCCGATGGCTTCCGTTGCGAGACCCAGGTCATCGCCATGGTGCTTTCGGCCGACACGACCAACGACCCTGACGTCGCCGGCATCAACGGCGCATCGGTTGCGCTTAGCGTTTCGGATATTCCGTTCCACGGTCCCATCGGCGCAGTGCGCGTGGGCCGCTTGAATGGCGAGTTCGTCATCAACCCGACCTACGACGAGCAGCGTGAAGGCACCCTGAACCTGATGGTTGTCGGCACCGCCGACGGCATCGTGATGATCGAGTCGGGCGCCCGCGAAGAGTCCGAAGAGACCATCGTGCAGGCCATCGAATTCGCCCACGAGCAGATCAAGAAGATCTGCGCCGCCATCAGCGAGTTGCAGAAGCAGGCCGGCAAGCCTAAGCGCAAGGTCGAGCCGCCGGTGATCGACGAAGCCTACATCAGCGGAACTGCGCTCCAAGTACGGCGATCGCTTGCTCGACGCCGTGAATACCGAGAAATATCCCAAGGCCGAAAGCTACGGCCTTATCAAGGCGCTGAAAGACGAGTTTCTTGAGACGTTCGAGGACGAAGATGACGACGGCCGCAAGAAGGGTAAGAGCTACCTGGAGATGCTGCGCGAGCGCATCTTCCGCGAGCAGGTGATCAAGGAGAAGCGCCGTCCCGATGGCCGCAAGTTCGATCAGATTCGCGATATCTGGATCGAAGTCGGCGTGCTGCCGCGCACTCACGGCTCTGCAATTTTCACTCGCGGCGAAACCCAGGCCCTGGTCACGACCACTCTTGGGCACCGCCGACGACATGCAGCGGCTCGAAGCCTTCGAAGGCGAAGCCAAGAAGCGCTTCATGCTGCATTACAACTTCCCGCCGTTCTCGGTGGGTGAAGTCGCATTCCTGCGCGGTGCCGGACGCCGCGAGATCGGTCACGGCGCACTCGCCGAGCGCTCCATCTCAGCCGTGCTGCCCGATCAGGCAGATTGGCCGTATGCCATGCGCGTGGTCTCCGACATTCTGGAGTCGAACGGATCATCGTCCATGGCGACAGTCTGCGGCGCATCGCTGAGCCTGATGGATGCCGGCGTTCCGCTGAAGGCCTCCGTTGCCGGTGTAGCGATGGGCTTGGTCAAGGAAGGCGACGACTACGCCATCCTTACTGACATCGCAGGCGCCGAAGACCACTACGGCGACATGGACTTCAAAGTCGCCGGCACGCGCGACGGCATTACCGCTCTGCAGATGGACATCAAGGTCATGGGCATCACTCCGCAGATCATGCGCGAGGCCCTCGACCAGGCCCGCCGCGGGCGGCTGTTCATCCTCGACAAGATGAACGAAGTCATCACCGAGCCGCGTACCAAGATCAGTGAATTTGCTCCGCGTTTCTATACGCTGCAGATTCCGCCCGACAAGATTCGCGACCTCATCGGGCCCGGAGGCAAGGTCATCCGCGGCATCATCGAGCAGACCGGTGTGAAGATCGACGTCGAAGACACCGGCAAGGTCAACGTCTCATCGAGCGACCAGCAGGCTGCGGCCAAGGCCATCCAGATGATCAACGACATCACCGCGACGGCCGAAGTCGGCAAGACCTATCTGGGCAAAGTCACCCGTCTGGCGGACTTCGGCGCCTTCGTCGAAATCATTCCCGGCACAGACGGTCTTCTGCACATCAGCGAAGTCGCCGAGCATCGCATCAAAGATGTTCGCGACGAGCTGAAAGAAGGCGACCAGGTCCTGGTGAAGGTGCTGGCCGTCGAAGGCAATCGCATCAAGCTGTCGCGCAAGGCGATTCTCAAGGAGCAGCGCGCCAAGATGGGCGGCGGCGAAGCAGCTCCCGAAGGCGAGGGCGGCGGAGTCGTCACCTTCGAAGGTGGTCACGAAGCAGCCGATGTCGCAGAGCCCAGCTTCAATCGCGAGCATGACCGCGGTGGAGATCGTGGTCCACGCCGCGACGGCGGAGGTCATCCCGGCGGACGAGGTGGACGGCCCGGCGGTCGGTGGGCGGCGGCGGCGATCGTGGACGCGGTCGTGGCGGCCCCCGGCACTAAAAAGCTATCGCCCGAACGAGAACCCACGACTCCCCCGCTCTTGCGGGGGAGTTTCATTTGAGGCGCTGCTCGCTGCTGGTATCCGCGCCTGCTCCGGCCTTACAATGTGGGAACGTGGCCTCTGGCATCTTCGGTAGAATTTTCGGATCGCAAGCTGGTTCGGCACCCGAGAACCGTCGGGGCTCGGGCCAACGTATCTCCCGTCGCTCCACCGGTTTCAACGAGTTCATCAAGTACATCTCTAAACAAGAGAACCTGAGGATCCTCGACCTCGGCGCCACGTCGCCCGCCAACATCACTTTCATGACGGGACTCGGGCACAACTTCCATCAGGAAGACCTGCTGCGGCTTGTCCGCTGACAAAGACCTGCTGGTCTCGAACGGTGACGGCGGTACCGTCTTCGACACGGAGAGGTTCCTGCGCGACAACCTCAATTTCGAGCGCGAGGAATTCGACGCCGTCATGTTTTGGGACCTGGCCGACTACCTGCCCGAACCGCTGGTGAAGCCGGTCATCGAGCGGGTTCACGTGGGGATGAAACCCGGCTCCATCCTGCTCGGCTTCTTTCATACCAAAGATGCCGGCCCGCAGGAACCCTTCTACCGCTATCACATCGCCTCGAAAGAAGCTGTCGACATGCAGCCGGGCGAGTCGTTCAAGCTGCAACGCGTCTTCGCCAATCGCCACGTCGAGAACCTCTTCCGCGATTTCGCATCGATCAAGTTCTTTCTGGGACGCGACAATCTTCGCGACGTGCTGGTGATTCGCTAGGCCGAAGAATTCGTTCTGAGTTGTCATCCTGAGCGAAGCGAAGGACCTGCTTTCGTGGCGCGGTGCATCGCTCTTGGCCTTTCTAGTTGTCAGAGTGAAACGCTCATCCCACCCGCGTCTTCCTAATCACGTACGGAAGCACTCCGGGAATTCGCAACATTTGCAGAGCGACAGGTCGGGCGATTTCGGGCAACGACAACAGCCTGCGAACTCGCGTTGAGGCCGCGATCAATGGAGCGAACTGCTGCTGGTAAACAGCTTCGTACTCCTGGCAGGCGGCGTCCAGCGACGCTTCTCCGCACAAGAAACGGACGCAAGCACTCTGCCGCAGCCTGCCCGCTGCGCATGGCGAGCGAAATACCGTCGCCGGCGAACGGGTCAATGAATCCGGCAGCATCACCCGCGAGCAGTCATCTTGTCGCGCAAACAGGTCGGCTTGCGATACAGAACGGGCGCGGTGCTCACGGGAGCGGTGACACGTTCCCACTGTTTCGCTCGGGCCTGAAGCTGCGGAGACCGACCGAAACACTGCTTCCGAGCGTAGTCGCCGAATCAGAGCGCACCAGCGCGCAAACATTGACGCTGTCGTCTCGCACACCGGCTGTACGCCACAGTATCCATTGTCGAAGAAATAAAGGTCGGTACTCGAAGCAGGATTGTCGCTCGCGATAATGCGCCTTCAGTCCCAATCCACTTGGGGCCGGCTCCGACCGCACTGGAATCCGAAAACCGCGACCAGCGGCCGGTGCACAAAATGACTGCATTCGCTCGAATCTCTCCCTGCGCAGTCGTCGACCGTGAACGGTCCGTGTCCGTCGATCGACAGCACTTCGCACTTGCTATGAGCAGTGACCCCTGCCTGCTGCGCACACTCCCACAACAGCAGGTCGAGCACAGTCCGCGGAATGCTCAACCCTGGGGGTTCGATGGTGGTTTCTGCCATGTGGCCGGATGCGAAGATCCGCGCCCGTGCAATCATCGGAGCCTCTCGCAGGATCTCGCCGGCCGCATCATGTCCGCTGGAGAAGCTCCCGCAAAAGCCCCAGCGACTCCGCCGAAACAAATTCGCCGCAGACCTTCTGCCTGGGGAAGTCGCTGCTGTCGAATAGCACAACTGATGCGCCGTTGCGCGCGGCCGTGATGGCAGCCGAAGTTCCCGCCGGGCCGCCGCCCACGACAGCCAGATCGTAATGCGTGCGCTCTACTTCCACAGCAAAACACCCATTCGGTAAAGATAGTGTCTTGAGATTTCGATTCGTCGCGCAGCGGTTCGGCTCACGATGCTTCGCATTTCCTCCAGTGTATAGGCCTGTCGAACGGACGCAGGCGCGTCATGCCAGGTGAGTCGGCTGCGAAACAGACGGCAGTCCGGCGTAGGTAAGCGCGAGGTGTACGCGGCTGCGAATCACGTCGTTGATGAGAACCGCCACCCGGCAGACGCGAAGCGCCTCGCAGGCGACACGCTTCCAACATCTCGGCTCGAAATGATGCGCTACCAGGTTAAACGCCACCACATCGAAGCCTCCGTCGCGAAAGGGAAGTTGCGTGGCCTCGGCGGCCACGGCTGCGACTCCGTTTCTGCGGCAGATGCGAGGCGACGCGATCGAGCAGGGTGACGCGAAGCTCTATGCCGCGCTGCGCGAGCCGCTCGCGAGCGGCGATCGGCACTTGACCGTTGCCGGCGCCTACTTCCAGCAAACTCAGCGAGCGGCAGTCGCCTGTTTTCGCAATCCGCTGCAGCAGCCGGATCGTCGTCCGGGTTCCGCCAAACCAGCTCGTTGATCCGCTGCAAGTCCCGTAGCGACTGCGCTATCTCGGCCGGTGTGCCGAGGTCATCGTCAAGTAGTTCCGGAACTGTCACGCGTCGCATAGAGACGGGCAGCTCCAATGGCTGTGCTCTAAGCGTATCGCAAGTCACTTTGGAAGCAGTGCTGCTCAGGCGTGGCACTCGCGAAGCCCAGATTTGGCAGAGCAGTCTCAGGCGACTAAGAGCTCATCGGTCAGCCTTCAGCCATTTGGCCCTGTGCTGCTGGATTTCTTACGGCACGGACTTTGGTATTAACAATGCTCTACGGAGAGCGTCGGCCCGGTCGAATGCCGCACGGACGAGCGAAACCGAATACCAGGGGAACAACGGTTTCCCTCGCGCGGATGACGGCGACTCCACGGGAATAACCTTTCTTCGACCGGGCCGCGCCTAGCGTGATGAGCCAGCTATAGCGTACACGCCGACGGCTTCCTCCTGCAACTTCTTCTTCAAATCGGCGGCAATCTGCTGGCCGTGGAAGCGTCCGTTCTCGATGAAGATTTCGCTGGTTCGCATTCCGGCCACGATCACGCCCGCCAGATAAATTCCCGGCACATTGCTCTCCAGCGTCTGCGGATCGACGATCGGCTTCTTGTCGGCATCGCCGCGCAGCTTGATCCCGAGGCTGCACAGAAATTCGAAATCGGGATGGTAGCCGGTGAGCGCGAACACGTAGTCATTCGCAATCGTGACTTCGCCTTCCGGCGTGTTCAGCACGACGTGATCGCGCGCAATCTCGCGCACCGTGCTGTCGAAATATGCCTTCACCTGTCCCGGCCTTGATTCGGTTCTCGATGTCAGGCTTGATCCAGTACTTCACCGATGGACTGATTCCCGGGCCGCGATGCACCATCGTCACCCGCGCGCCATGGCGCCACAACTCCAGCGCGGCGATGGCGGCTGAGTTCTTCGCCCCGACCACCAGCACGTCCAGTCCGAAGAACGGATGCGGCTCGCGATAGTAGTGCATGACCTTGGGCAGCTCTTCGCCCGGAACATGCATGTGGTTCGGGCGATCGTAGTAGCCCGTCGCCAGGATCAGCTTGCGCGCGTGGTACTCGCGCTTGCGCCCGTGCATATCGGTGGTGTGCACGACGAAATCGCCATCGCTGCCCTCGACGCGCTGCACCGGCTCATACTGGCGCACATCGAGCGCGTAATGCTCGGCGGCCTTGCGGTAATACTCCAGCGCCTCCTGCCGGGTGGGCTTCTGGTTCGGGCTGGAGAAGGGCAGGTCGCCGATCTCCAGCAGCTCGGGCGTGGTGAAGAACGTCATGTTGCTGGGATAGTTGAACAGCGAATTCACCAGGCAGCCCTTGTCGATGTTGACCACCGTCAGTCCGGCGCGCTTCACGTCGATGCCGCAAGCCAGCCCAGTCGGTCCGGCGCCGACGACCACCACATCGAACTGTTCCGTGTTCCCAGCCTTTTCCCAATCCATACAAACAGGATAACGTGCGGCATGCTCGGGGCAAATGGCTTGTGCGGCAGTCCGGCGGCGAGGCTGGAGCCGTAACCCTGCACATTCAAAAGGTGCACCCGTCACAACGTCCCGGGTTGCGCGGGCGATATACTTTAGATTCGCTTGAAGCTCGCGGACGCCGGTTCTGTTTCTACTTGCGTCGCATCCGAGCTGTCCAAGCTGAATCGCAGGCCGAAATGACCGTCATCAAGCAGGAAGACTTCATCCAGAGCGTCGCCGACGCGCTGCAATACATCTCGTACTACCATCCGGTCGACTTCATCCAGAACCTGGCGCGCGCCTACGAGAAGGAGCAGTCGCCCGCGGCGCGCGATGCCATCGCCCAGATCCTTATCAACTCGCGCATGTGCGCCGAAGGCCATCGTCCCATCTGCCAGGACACCGGCATCGTCACCGTCTTCCTGAAGATCGGCATGAACGTGCAGTGGGACGCCACGATGAGCGTCGAAGACATGGTGAACGAAGGCGTGCGCCGCGCCTATCTGCATCCCGACAACGTGCTGCGCGCCAGCATCCTTGCCGATCCCGCCGGTGCACGCAAGAACACCAAGGACAACACGCCCGCCGTGGTGAACATGACGGTTGTGCCCGGCGACACCGTCGAAGTCACGCTCGCGGCGAAGGGCGGAGGCTCGGAGGCCAAGTCGAAGTTCGTCATGCTGAATCCGTCCGACTCGATCGTCGACTGGGTGCTGAAGACGGTTCCGACCATGGGCGCGGGCTGGTGTCCGCCGGGCATGATCGGCATCGGCATCGGCGGCACCGCCGAAAAGGCCATGCTGCTGGCGAAAGAAGCGCTGATGGACCCGATCGACATTCAGGACTTGATCGAGCGCGGTCCATCCAATCGCGCCGAAGAGTTGCGGCTTGAGCTCTACAAGAAGATCAACGCGCTCGGCATCGGCGCGCAGGGGCTGGGTGGACTGACCACCGTCCTCGACGTGAAGGTGAAGGACTATCCCACGCACGCCGCCAATCTTCCCGTCGCGATGATTCCCAACTGCGCTGCGACGCGCCACGCGCACTTCGTGCTCGACGGATCAGGCGCGGTCGCGCTTGAGCCGCCATCGCTCTCCGACTGGCCTGACCTCACCTACGATCCGATGTCCTCCGGCGCGCGCCGCGTGAACCTCGACACCGTGACCCGCGAGGAAGTTGCCACCTGGAAGCTGGGCGACGTGCTGCTGCTCAACGGCAAGCTGCTCACCGGCCGCGACGCCGCGCACAAGCGCATCCACGAAATGCACGGGCGCGGCGAGAAGCTGCCGGTGGACTTCAAGAATCGCTTCATCTACTACGTCGGCCCGGTCGATCCGGTGCGCGACGAAGTTGTCGGACCCGCCGGCCCCACCACGGCCACGCGCATGGACAAATTCACCCGCCACATGCTCGAACACACCGGGCTGCTTGGGATGATCGGCAAATCCGAACGCGGCCCCGCGGCGATCGAAGCCATTCGCGACCACAAAGCCATCTACCTGATGGCCGTCGGCGGCGCAGCGTATCTCGTTTCCAAGGCCATCAAGAAGTCGCGCGTCGTCGGCTTCGACGATCTCGGCATGGAAGCGATCTACGAATTCGAAGTCGAAGACATGCCAGTCACCGTCGCTGTCGATGTGAACGGCAACTCGGTGCACGAATCCGGCCCAAAAGAGTGGAGAGCCAAGATCGCCGAACTGGTGAGCATCGGCTAGTCGAAAGCACTGCGCTCCTGCAATCTTCGCGTCAGGGCACGACGCTAGGTCGTGCAGAAGACCGATATCCGCAAGCCCAGAACGCAATGCTTCATGTCCCTGTGCTAATCTCGCCAGACGAGTGACCGCATGAGCACGAGCGACGGCGCAGGGCCACAGCTTGCCTACAATCCCCCAAACGACAAGCGGGTTGAGCGGATACTGAAGCCGCCGCAATTGCTCCATCTGCTGCAGCGCTTTCGCGACGCCTGCCACGCTGCCGGCGCGCAGGTCGGCCTTCATCGACGTCGTCCGCTGGACGCGTCAGGGCGACGGCGCTTCCGCCGAGCTCACGCGCCTGGTTCAGGTCCTCGACATCCTGGAGAGCGACGCCGAGTTGCGAGCCGGCGTACAGCAATCGCTAGGCAAACTGCTCGCCGAGATCGATTCGCTGGCGCTCTTCGCCGAAGTTGGCCTGCCTTCGGTTCATCCCTTCACCACGGAAATCGTTCGCCGGCTCATCGGGCGCGTGCTGCCCTCCGCGCGTCGCGACTCCGATGCCGCCAAACTGCTGTCGGACCTCTACGCACGTGAGAGCTACGTCGAGCGGTTTACTGCGCAGCCTCTCGAACTATTTCAGCGCACGGCAGCAGTGCTCACGCCGCAGGACGATCCCGATTTCTGGGAGCGCCAACTGCGCGATCTGCACGAAGCCATGCGGTTGCTGGCGGCGCGCATCAGCGGGCTGGGTCTGGCGCCGGAGATGCGCGACCGCAACGGCACTCACGGAATTGCGCGTTCGCCTTTTTATGAGCTGGCACGCAAAACCGAGGACTTCATTTCCAGTAACGGCACGCCTGAGGCGGCATCTCGCCTCGACGCCTGGAAGCAGGACGTGGCGCGCTGCCGCCAGGAGATGGAAGAAGTTTACGGGCACATGGAATCGGAAGGCATCAGCGTCGAGCTGGTCTTTGACCTAAAGACCATTCAGGCCTGCCTGCAGCGCATGGAGTCGATAGCCGCCGTGCTCACCGCGACAGACTCCCACACGCGGTTGGCGGCGGTGCACGCCCTGTTGTCGCGGCTGGAAGAAGGCAATCTCGACGACAAACGCATCTCGTCTCTGCTTCGCGAGAACCTCAACCTGCTGGCGCGCAAAGTCGTCGACCGCACCGGCGACACCGGCGAGCACTACATCGCGACCAGCCGGGCCGAATATCGCTGGATGTGGCTTGCGGCGCTCGGCGGCGGCTTGCTCACGGTCTTCACCGCTGCCATCAAGATGCGCATTGTCGAAGCGCATTGCCGCTGTTTTTCGAAGGCTTCGCGGCGGGCACCAACTACGCCGTCAGCTTCATCCTGCTACAGGTCTTCGGACTGGTGCTGGCCACCAAGCAGCCGGCAACCACAGCAGCGACCTTCGCGCGCATCATCCGCGACAACCGCGGTCAGGAGCGATCGAGCAAGCTGACGGAATTCGTTTCGCGCATCACCAGCACGCAATTGGCTGCGGCGCTCGGCAATGTTCTCGCCGTCTCGGCCGGAGCAGTGCTGTTCGAATGGCTGTGGAAGTTCATCTTTACGCAGTCTTACCTGGCACGCGAAAGCGCCACTCACGTCTACGAAACCCTGCATCCGTTTGCTTCCGGCACGGCGTTCTACGCCATCGTGACCGGCGTCATCCTCTGGCTGGCCGCTCTCGCCGGAAGCTGGCTGGAGAATGCCGCCGTCTATTACGACCTGTCCGAAGCCGTCGCGCAGCATCCGCTCGGACTGCGTTTGAGCGAGCGCGCCACCAAGAAATTCGCGCACGTGGTCCGGCACAACATCGGCGGCTGGAGCACCAGCATCGTGCTCGGCTACCTGCTGGGATTCACGCCGGTGCTGGGCGCATTCTTCGGCGTCCCCCTCGATGTCCGTCACGTCACGCTTTCCTCCGGAACGCTGGCGCTGGCCGCCGCGCGCTTCGGAACCGCCAGCCTCGGGGACCGCTGGTTTCTCTATGCGGTCGAAGGAATCGCCGTGGTGTTTGTGCTGAACCTGACCGTGAGCTTCATGATCGCGCTGTACGTAGCCTTGCGCGCCTACGATATCGGCCTGCGCGAACAGTTGCGCATGCTGCGATCGGTGGTGATAGAAGGACTCCGCTCACCGCTGCGTTTTATCGTGCCGCAATTTCCCGAGCCCACAGGTGGACCGACAAGGCCCGCGTCCGAAGAAACTCATTAACAAGTTGCTGAGAAACTCGGCTTTGCGACGATTCGCGTCAGGGCACGACTTCAGTCGTGCCGAAAATGGTCCTCTTTTCTAATCGCAAGGGGACTTCAGTCCGCGAACGACCCAACCACTACCGTCCTGGATACGCCTGCGGCTGCACCGGCCGACGATTGCTGCGCACGATCAGCCACCAGATGAGGGCGACAATCAGAATCACCGGAATCAGCGGAACGATAATCAGCAACGGCAAAACGTAGCTGCCGCCTTGCGACACGATCTCGCCGCCCACCTCCGAACCGCTTTGACGGGCCAGCTCTCCGCCTATGGTGACGACATCGCCGCCAACCTTGGCATTCTCGCCCATCATGACGCCCCCGCCGATCGCCACGACATCCCCTTTGACGTGTCCTTCGACTTGCACTCGTCCGCCGATGGCGACCACGTCGCCAGAGGTGCCTGCCACGCGAATCGAGCAGCCAATGCAGACCAGGCTGCCAACGTCCTCATCTTCTGTCACGTTAATGCTGCTGCCGAACTGAACCCGGTCGTCGCCCGAGCCGGACTTGGCCGCCGCCGGCAGCACCGAAGCCACCAATCACGAAGATGGCGAACAGTATGAAGCCCAGTCGATTTGTCATGGGACCCCCTAACGGGACATGCCAGATTATGTCGGTTGCGCGGGAAACACAATTGTACGTTGATGTTACGTTGCAAGATGTCGGTCAGTTCCCAGCGGCGCCCGTTTCGGCTGCGGAGACGGTGCATTTTGATCTAACTGCGAGCGATCGCGACACTCAATGAATGAGGAAGGCCGGTTTACTAGCATCGTTCTCAGCCCGCGTTACCTTCGTAACTTGCGTCCGCCTATCGCCTCTGCTACGTTCCGCCTGTGGGCAGAGGATTCGTGTCTCTGCTCTGCTGGCGTTCCAGAACGCAGCCCGAACCGTCTTTGACAATTTAACAATGCATCTTGCTGAGTTTACTTTTTGGTTACGACACATCCCGTGAGCTGCACACAAAATTGTGCAATAAATTAAGTTAAGTCCAATTTGCGGAATATTTTACCTATAAGCTCTAAGCTGCTCAAGATTTTGCGGGCCAATCTTTTCAGCTTGCCGTTTGTTTCCAAGATTTTAGGCTCCCCACGGGGGAGGGGGTACCCTGGCAAGCCATACTAGTGGCGACAACGCCAACCGTTACTCATCAGCTAACGTGGACGGCCCGCTTAATAGAACCGCTCCGTGTCCTCTGTGACCTCCGTGGTGAATCGTCGCTCCTCCTCTGGGCGCTCTGCTGTGTGCTCCGCCGCTGAATAGCACTTCTACGTTTCCAGCGTGTAGCGCTCTGCCGCGAGCCGGTACATGCGACGCCAGACCAGGCGATTGATCGTCACCACCACCATTGCCATCACGACGGTCGAGCCCAGCAGCAAGGCGAAGTTTCCCGCGTCGGTTGCGCGCGAGATTACCGCACCGAGTCCAACCGTGGTGTAGGTCTGGTCTTTGAAGCGGAAGTACTCGGCCACGATGCTGGCGTTCCACGCCCCGCCCGAAGCCGTAACCAGGCCAGTGACGAGGTAAGGAAAAATTCCCGGCAGGATCAGTTGCCGCCAGCGCTGCCCTGAGCTGAAACGGAACAGCGTGGAAGCTTCTTTCAGGTCGGTGGGAATCGCCATCGCTCCCGCGATGACGTTGAACAGGATGTACCACTGCGTTCCCAGCAGCAGCAGCACGATAGAGCCGAGGCCGAGCCCGCCGCCGACGCGAATCAGCATCAGCAGCACGATCGGGAACAGCGCGGTCGCCGGAACCGAAGCCGCAACCTGCGCGAGGGCTGCGCGATTCTCGCCAGCCGCGGACTGAAGCCGATCGCGACGCCGACAGGAATCGTCCACAGCGATCCAATGACCAGCGCAACAATGACGCGCAGGAAGGTTGCGCCGGCCCCGACGAGGATCTCGCGATATTCTGCGCGGTCCAGTCCGGCGAGCATCATGCCCGCACGAATGAGCGCATAGATGATCAGCATGACGGCAACCGAGGCGATGAGCCGCCCGACCCAGACCTTCCACGCTTCCGGCTTTCTCTGGCTCGAGTGACGTCGCGTGCTGGTGGGCGAACCGCATCCGCAGGTATTCGCGGATGGGATTCAGAACCCGCTTGCGCAGGCGTTTCAGCGCGCGCGAGCGCTCGATCAGGTCCAGAAACCACGACTGCGGCGCGTCGGTGCTCTCGACCTGTTCGATCTTGAACTTCTCCGCCCAGGCAATCACCGGACGCCAGACCACCTGGTCGATCACCACGATCACCGCAATCATGGTCGCGATGCCCCACAGAATGCTCGGCGTGTCACCGGCGCTGGCCGCGGTCTGCAGGTACGAGCCCAGTCCCGGCAAGCGAAAGTCTTTCGAGCCGAGCACGAACATCTCGCAGGCCATGAGGAAGAACCAGCCGCCCGCGACCGACATCATCGAGTTCCACACCAGGCCGATGGCGGCGTAGGGAACTTCAAGCTGGGTGAAGCGCTGGTACCAGTTGAAGCGGTAAATGCTGGCCGCCTCGCGCATGTCGCGCGGAATGCTCTTCAGCGACGAGTAGAAGCTGAACGCCATGTTCCACACCTGCCCGGTGAAGATGAGCAGGATGGCTCCCAACTCGACGCCGAGCTGGTGATGCGGAAACAAGCGCCACCATGGCCAGCATCACTCCCGGCAGAAAGCTGAGCACCGGGATCGATTGCAGGATGTCGAGCAGCGGAATCATGATGCGCTCGGCCCGGGCGTTGTAAGCGGCAGTGTAGCCGTAGACCAAGGTGAAAGCGAGCGACAGGAAGTAGGCGATGGCGATGCGCGTCAGCGAGTACGCCGCGTAAACCGGCAGCATGCGCAGGGTCGCGCGAGATTTCGACGTGGGGATTGAACGGCCCGAACCAGGTGCGCGCCAGCACCACAACGCCGTAGAACAAGCGAGAGGCCCGCGGCAAAGATGAAGAAGTCGGTCAGCAGCGACCAGGTCTGCGCGGGCAGCAGCGACCAGGGTCCCTTGCCCAGAATCTTGACGGGCTGCCAGAGGTCGCGCGCCATTCCGTGCCTTATTCCTCGTGCGTTGCGGCAACGAGATCCGCGTCTTCGCGATGGAAGAGCCGCCCGGTCTCGGAATCGTAGTCGAAGATCTCGGCGTAGCGGCCCCAGTTCAGCACAGTGTCGAACTGGCGCTCGACTTCGTCGGAGCTGAAATGTTCGTCGAGAATGTCGCGGAAGAATTCCTCGCCGATAGCGTGGTCGCGCTTGGCGTGCAGCGTGTTCTCGATGAGGCGCAGAATGGCGATGTTCTTGAGCGCAGCTTCGCGGAACAGTTGTTTCTGGGTCTGAATATCGGCTTCGCCGAACGCGCGGCCTTCCGGCGTGATCTCGACGTCGCCTTCGTGCACGATGGCAAAACCAAGCATCACCGATGCGTCAACGATGGGCAGTATGTCGTCCACATCCATCGCGAGCTCGTCGGCCAGCTTGTAGAGATCGTCGCGTCCGCCGCGGTCGGCCAGCAGTTCCATGAAGCCGGCGATGCCGCCGGGACGCGCATGCGGCAGCATCTGGAACTTCGTGCGCTGGCGCTCTTGGCCGTTGGCCCCGACGCGCGGCCGCAGCTGCCGGAGCCGACATCTCCTCTTCCGGCTTGGTCAGCGCCTTGTAAATGTAGTCGACGTAAGCCAGAAATCGCGGCGACTTGCGATCGCGATACTGCGGAATGCTGATTTCGAAATCGGTGCGGATGCGCGCCGGATTGCGTCCCAGCACGATGACGCGATCGGCCAGCAGCACGGCCTCTTCAATGTTGTGGGTCACGATGAAGATGCACCTGGTCGGCATCTTCTTGTTGAGCCACAACTCCAGCAGTTCGGAACGCAGGTTCTCGGCCGTCAACACGTCGAGCGCGGAGAACGGCTCGTCCATGAAGAGCACTTCCGGCTCGACCACCAGCGCGCGCGCAAATCCCACGCGCTGCTTCATGCCGCCGGAGAGCTCCTTGGGATACGCGGTCTCGAAATCCATCGAGACCGACGGTGTCGATCATGCGCAGTGCTCGCTTGTGGCGCTCAATCGCGGCCGCGCCTCGCGCCGTCAACGGCGCCTCGACATTCTCGATTACCGTGAGCCAAGGGAAAAGGGCGAAGCTCTGAAAGACGATGGAGACATGCGGAATCTGGCCGGCCATCGGCTTGCCATGCCAGAGCACCTCGCCCGAAGACGGCGTGGACAACCCGGTGAGCATGCGCAACAACGTCGACTTTCCCGAACCCGAAGGACCAAGCAGCGCAATGATCTTGCCCGGGCTGATCTCCAGGTCTGTAGGCGCGATCACCTGAATGCGATTGCCGTCAGGTTGCGTGTAGTACTTCTCGACGGCGCGAGCTTGGATAATCGATTCCGGCAATGCTGCTCCCAGAGTTCAGCGAACGTACAGTGTATTGCCGGGGCTGACCGAGGCACAATGCGGCAGTCGGAAACTTACATGAACGCTCGGTTAATAACCGGAGGGTCGACTACACCGCAGCATTCATCTGCTTGTCGTTTTCATCACCGGGAACGATGGAGGGCTCGCTGCCAGGCTTGGCGACTCGCGCTTGCTGCGAGACCGGACATTGCGGAGGGAGCGTTCGCATCGTTGGAGGGTTCTGCTTTCTTGTTCCGGCTTCTGCGATAGCTATATTCGAACCACGCCGCAACAGCGCCGACTACCGCTACATGTGATCCAGTTCATAGATCTCCCGAAGCAGGTAGGATGCGGCGGTTACAGACGCAGATGCTACAAGGCAGAGTTGGGCGGGGTTGCGCGTGTCAGCTCATTGGTAAATTGCCCGGGAGACGAAAAAGCCGGAGCTCTTCGCTCCGGCGTATGCCATTCCTGGTTAACGGCTACAGGCGGATTTTGCGGCGCAGCACGCCGGCAACTCCGAGCAGTGACGAGCCAAGCAGTACGATGCTGCCGGGCTCGGGAACGCTGGTGAAATCAGCCATGAAGTACTGGTTGGTTCCGCCAATATCGTTCCAGCCACCGAAGTCGGGGTTATACCACCATCCGTCGTGACCGGGATAGCCGGTTTGATTGAAGTTGTAATAGACGCTCTGGTCGCTGTAGCCCTGAAGGTCGATATCAGCGCCGTACAGTTGTCCAGGCGTTAGCGCCAGGTTGATGCCGGTAACGTCGAACACCTGATCGGTCGTACCCCAGTCGAGCGTTTGACTGTAGAGCGCGTTGCCAACCGGTCCGCTTGCGCCCCACTGGTAGATATTGAACGTGACCTGTCCGGGAGACGTTCTGCCTGCCAGCTTGAACTCCCAGTCGGACAGAACACTGCAATCCGCCGACGGAGCTTCAAAGGTCTGCGCCTGGGCCAGCCATCCACTTGTGATGTTGCTGTCCCAGAAGGGTTCGGTGTTGATGTTGCAATTGGCGGCGTTTGCCGTAGCGAAGCTGCCGACAACGAGGAGCGCCAGAACAGCCAAAGCGCTTACGCGAGGGGCCCGGAGCCGATGGTTTAATCGCACATAGGCAGACTCCTCCTCAATCGTGGTGTGGAATGTTATGCCTAATACTCTGATTGGTCAATGACTCCAAAGTGCCGAATTAGATGCCACGGCTGAGTTGCTAAGGAATAATGTATTGAATTCCTGTCCGCAGGTACTATGGCAGTAACCTGCTGTGAGTACTGCAGTTCAACTTTGCGACAATCCACAGCTCGAAATGGATGGACGAATGCCAGAAATCAGCCTGAGTCGGCCTGAAGAATTACGCCCGCTCTACATCCCGGTGATCTTAGGTACCGTGCGCAAAGGCCGCATGAGCGAGCACGCGGCGCGGCTGATGACTGCAGAACTAGCGAAACGGCCGAATGTGGAAACCGAGCTCATCGACATTGCGCGCCTTCCGTTGCCGACCGACGATGCCGGTGAAGCACATCAAAGACCCTGAGTTTGCCTCCAAAATGATACGGGCTGACGCCCTCGTCATAGTCTCGCCGGAATACAACCACGGCTATTCGGGATTATTGAAGCATGTGCTGGATAGTTGCTTGAAGGAATATATCCACAAGGCGGTGGGGATTGCCGGAGTTTCCGCGGGCATCATTTGGTGGAGCGCGCGGCATCCAGGACCTGCTGCCCGTCATGCGCGAACTCGGTCTGGTGACCATTTTCTGGGACGTGAATTTCGCGAATGTGCATACAGTCTTTCGGCTCGGATGGCACTCTGACAGATCAAGCGATGCTTCCCCGCATCGACCAGTTTCTGAAGGAGCTCATCTGGATGGCAAAGACCCTGCGCCACGGCCGCGAGCACATTAGCCTGGAGTAGCTTATTCGTCGGGCCGAATTCTACGAGGAGGTGACGAAATGAAGTGTCCAAAGTGCGGCCACGTTATGAACCATCACGCCGACAAATTGCTGCTGGATGGGATCGAGTCGAATGCTAAGGATGGCTCACAGATTATTGAAGCTTACTCATGTCCACACTGCGGCACTAATGCCAGCAGAATCGTGAACGATGACTAGAGTACGGGATTAGCGCGCAATTGAGAGTGCATCCTGAAGCGCGGTTAGAGCTCGGCGGTTCGGACTCGTTGACGAACATGGAGACGTTGGGAAGTGCGCGAAGGATCGGAGCAGCCAGATAGAAGATCTCGTCGCCGCGGTTCACATCGATCGTCCCCTTTGTTTCCTCGCAAAACGACTGCGGATTTCTCGAACGCGCTATCGCCGCTGACAAAGGCCGAAAGATGCAACAACGCGAGCAACTCGGAAGCGTTGGTCACAGGCAATCCAGTGGTGGTCGGACGGTGCTCGCCACGAATTGAGACCACAGTAAGTTCCGACCACAGATAGATCATTTGGGCCAGTGCAACGGTGTGATGTGCTTCGGATCGTCCAGCGTGGAGAGCAGATCAGTCTGGAACGCGCGGATTCGATTGCACAAACAGTGGAACCTGCGCGAATGCTGCGTGCGCCGACTCGTGGCCAATGTCGGATTCCCAGTCCCAGGGACTATTTGGCCGTCGTGAAGTGGCGAGCCAGGTTCGAACCTCGCCATTTTCCGCCTGCTCCCAGGCGACCCCATGATTACGCATGGACGAGCAAGGAATCACCCCGCGCGCGTCGGCTTCGTGCGTCGTGTCTTCGGCGCCGCCCAAGCCGCCATTCCTCGAATAATAGAGTGCCCAAGGCTGGAGATGGGTGCGCTCAACCAGAAACGTCTCCAGTTCGTCCTCGGTGAGCAGTCCGAGTTCCACGAATCGCTGCTTGCGTTTCGCTCGCCTTGCGAATTCGATTTCCAGATGTTTCGTCATTCCAGCGAGCATTTGCTCGACGGAAGGTTCTGGAACGTCCAGGTCTACAAATAGTGAGATTGACGCGGGAAGGTACTTCTGTGAAGCGACGAGACGCTCGCACAGATATGTCCGGAGGTCGTCACTCCGCCATACCGGGGCACCACTCCAGGGCAGAGTCGACTTCACAAACTTCATTCGGGTTCTCCGGGCCGCTTACACTGGCAGTTCGTCAAGAATTGTCTCATAAAGTGCGGCGAACTCCGGCGTGCGAATGTGCTCGCGTCCGCGCGGTTTTGACAACGGCGATACCGCATCGCGCAATACTCGACCTGGTCGTGAGCTCAAGACAATGACGCGGTCGCCTAACAAAATCGCCTCCCGGATATCGTGGGTTACGAACAGCACGGTGCAAGCCGAGTTGGCAACCACCTGAAGCAAAAGTTGCTGCATGTTTTCGCGGGTATGCTCGTCGAGCGCGCCGAAAGGCTCGTCAAGCAGCAGCAACTTCGGCTTCACGATCATGGAGCGGGCGAGCGCCAGACGTTGGCGCATTCCTCCGGACAGGACCTTGGGATAGGAATCTGAAAACTCGGTCAGGCCCGTGACATCCAGCCAGTGAGAGATCTCGGGTTCTACCGAACCATGGCGGGCTTTTTCTCAAACCGAATCCGATGTTCTCTCTTACCGTCAGCCAGGGAAACGCGCTGTACGACTGGAAGACGAAGCCACGCTCGAGACCGGGACTAGTGATGGGCTGGCGATCATAGAGAACATTGCCGGCAGTCGCCATCTCCAGACCGGCAGCCAGGCGCAGCAGCGTGGACTTGCCGCAGCCCGAAGGGCCAATCAGGGTTACGAATTCGCCGCGATGCACTGGAAACGAAACATTCTGGAGAGCAGGAACAATGTGCCCAGTCGCGCTGACGAAGGACTTGGACGCATTGTCGAACTGAAGCAGTACGTCGCTTGCAATCATGTCCATCGAAACAGCCTTGAACCGGAGAACCGGAACAAGAGATCGGTGAGCAGTCCCAGAATGCCGACAAAGAGAATGCCGGCGAACACCTGATCCGTTTCAAGATAGCGCTGTGACTGAATGATGAAGTAGCCGATACCGCGATTACCCGCGACCAGCTCCGCCAATACGAGGTATGACCAGGCCCATCCGGCTGCGATTCTTAGATCGTCCCACATGCGTGGCATGGAGTGCGGTAAAACAATTCGCCAGATAATCTCCCCGCGTGACAGCCCGAAGGTACGCGCGGCTTCGATCAGCTCCTTGGGAACAGCGGCTGAATCGGCCGTGAGTAACAGCGTGAGCTGAAAGACCAAGCCGATGGTGATGACGGCGATCTTTTGGCCATCGCCGATGCCGAACCACAAGATGCACAACGGCACCAGCGCCGCCACAGGCAGATATCGAGTGAATCCGCAAAGCGGCTGCACCAATCGCGCCACGGTCGGAATTTGACCCGATAAGACGCCCAACGGCAGAGCAATCACCACCGAAAGTAGAAAGGCGCCGCCGATGCGGATCAGGCTCGGCAACAATGCTTGTTGAAAGAAATTGGCAGACCAAAGGTTGAAGAAGGCTCGCAGGGTGTGTCCGGGACTGGGAAGAAAGACGGGGTTGACTGTGCCCGTTGCAGTCAGGACATACCAGACGAGAAGCAGGAGGAGAACCGGAGCGAGACTTACCATCCTGTTAGCGGGCGAGGAGCTCATTTTTGTTTAGGTCCTAAACAAGCCTCATACAGATCGTCATAGAGCGACTTGGCGACACCGTCGCCAAACGCTTGCATGACCTCTCTGATTACCCTACTGGTATCGAGTTCGACGTCACGTGTGGAATGAAAAATCGCGGCTTCTTGTGCCTCTGAAGTGACTGCCTTGCAAGATGATGACAGCTCTTCGGCAATGTACTTTGCTTCGGCCTTTTTCGCCCATTCCACAAACTTTCCGTCGTGTTCGCCGTGGCAGCGAAGATAGCACGTAGCCCTTTCCTCTAAGTTCGCATTATGCACACAGAACCGCAACGGGGGACGCTTGCGAAAGTGTATCGATAGGCTGCGCTGCAGAAACTTGAGGTTCTCTTTTACTCGAGAGATGCTCCCCTTTGATACCTGCGGTCCTAAATTAGCCGTAGCGATCTTCTGAACGAGTTCAGCAGTGGGACCTATGCTGTCGTCGAAATCCCCATAATAGTATTCGTATTTCACGCCTGACTTGAGATTTTCGAGGACACAGGCGCAAAATTCTGAATCCGCCCACTCAACCGGCTGAAGCGAGTTAACTACTACACCTGCTCTAGACCGAAGCAGAACTAAGTCGCCACCACGCCCGTCTTTGTCCGCTGGCTTCTCACGTTCTGCTAATTCTTCCTTGGTCAGGAGCGGCAGCGTAGGATGTCTAAAGCATTCAGCGTTATCAATCAGCTTTTTGATCTGCAGCCCCACGCCGCTGCGTATACAGGTGTCGCAGGCTTTTGCATCAAGAAAATTCGGTACAGGATCTACTTTAACGTACGAATACCCCTTAAGGTCGGAGGGCAGCGCGTCCTCATCTGCGCTGCAAACCATGAAAGAGCGGCTCATTCCCAATTCGGCGACAAATAGTCCCAGCTCAAAAATGGTGTTGTCTCTGGGAATATCCAATGTTCGCCCTTTTTTCTTGACGACATCGTCTGCCGTTAAGAGCATCACTGCAAAATCACAAGCTTTTGCTTGCCTAATCAGCGACTCAAGCGTAGTTTGCGAAGGCGGGAATTGCGTTGGATCGTTCCAGAAACGGATATCAGCAGCTTCTCGATACTCAAGTTGCAAGTAGCTAGCTAATGCTTTCGCTAAAGACTTGGCCTGACCACTAGAGCCAATGAATATCCTTTTTAATTTTGCCATGGGCTATTCCTGAGCTTTGTTCACAAATTCCAAGGAGATTATCTCTTTCGGATTAACCGGTTTTGAGATCACGCCGGCTTCTTGCCATATCCTGGAGGCGCGTTCCGCGACTTGAAAGATAGGTCCGGGCGATTGCTCCGTGCCGAAATACTCCCGGTTTCGCTGAAGATCGCAAAGATTAATGCCATTCAATATTTGCCCGAATTTTGTAGCATCTACCTGGAAATTAGGAGCCATGATGGTGTTGGCTTCTTCAGGGTGCTGTTTGGCATAAGCTATAGCCCGCAACACTGCATTGACAATGGCCTGCACATCCTGCGGCGATCGGGAGACTGCTCCCTGATTGAAGCCCAGGCAATCGACAATCAGGTTGGGGTAGTCCTTCGAGGAAGCCAGCACATGGCCGTGGCCTTCCTGGCTCGCTTTGGTTAGCCAGGGTTCCCAGATAACGGCAGCATCCACCTGCTTGGAAATAAATGCCGCGCCCGCCTGCGCAGTCTCCATGTCCACCGATTTCAGGTCGGCCAGCGTAAGGCCGTTTTGCTGTAGCAGAGCACGCAGAAAGAACTCGCTCGGCAGCCCACGCTGGAAGGCGACGCGCTTTCCGCGGAGATCGGCAACCGTCTTGATGTCGTTGGTGGCGACAATGCCGTCAGCGCCATTCGATTCATCGATGGCCATGGCGATGGTGGCACTCAGGTTGTTTCCTGCTGAGAGAACGAAGTAGTCCACGGGAGCGGCCAGCGCATCGATGCGGCCCGCTTTCAGTGCGCTGTTGCGCTCCGCCAACCCGGTAAGGACGATTAGTTCGGCGTCAATGCCGGCGTCTTTGAAAAAGCCCTTCTGTTGCGCCAGGTAGAGCGGCCCGAAGCCGACGAACGGCCCCAGTCCAATTCGGTACTTGTGTAGTCCCTCCTGCTTGCGACATCCCGGGACAAACAAGAGACAAACGATTATCGCCAGGCACACCAGCGGCGTGGTCAGGACTCTAAGACGGTCCATGCTCCTCACATGCAATCCCCTGTTCGGGGACTCCTACTGCGGTTTCGGACGGAAGAGCACTATACCGTGCATTGGCGTTGACTGGCAATAACAACGGCGGCTCGAGAGCCGCCGTGAAGGTTTCAACTACCGCGAAGTAGCTTTCCCCTAGGATACCGTCCGGATTTTGTTGGGCATGAAGTGATAGGGCGGCCAAGGTCCGGTGATGCTTACCTGGCAATCCTTGAAATGCCGGGTCGCTGCCGAATACCGGTTCTGGTACTTAGAGATCGAACTGGTATCGATCAGATGGGCGAAGTCGAGCAGCATATTGGCGGCATCGACGCGCTTGCACACTATATCTTCCTCCAGCGGCGAGAACAGCTTATGCACCTGGACGGAAAGAGCGCGTGCCTTGGTTTGCCGTTCCCGCTCGCGACTGGCCTGCTCGCGCAGCTTGCGCAGGTACTCGCCACCCACGCCGGCGGGAAGGCGCCTGAGAGCTTCCTCGACCATGGCATCTTTCAGCAGGATCTTGAAGTGCATTTCCGCTTTTCCGCGAAGGCGCTGAACGCTTTCCAGAAAGGTCTTGCGATTGGTGCGAACCGCGCGGCGAAGAGCTTCGTCGGATTCGAAGATCGTGCCGAAGCGGAAAGGTAATACAGTCATAGTCCGAAAGCACTCGCTGACCACGCGCGCATGATCGACAATCGCTTCCTGGCTGAGTGGTTTGGCGGAGGAGTATTCGCTGACAATAACTGCGAAATCTCCGCTGGGGTAGGCGAAAACCGAGGCGTCGTTCACGCCTTTAAGGTTTTCTAGAATGTAGGGACGCCGAGGCCGGGCGACCGTTTTGCAGGCCCGGATGTTCTGTGATGCAGTACGCGTACCACGCCATCTCCGTCTTCTCCTGGGAAAGCTCAGGCAACGCTGGGCGCAGCCGTGAGATATGGCCGACTTCGAACGTGGAGTTACTTGGTAAGGCTTTTACTGCGATTTACTGCGATCCTGGGACAGCTCCCATACGCATTCTAAGCCTGAACTCTGATTTCATGCAACAGAAACGTTGCAAAACGTGCAATGCTGAGGTCGCAGCAGTGCAATCTATGGAGCATGGGAATTGTAACTGAGAGCTCTTCGGCCATCCCCAATCCGCAAAACGCATTCGTAAATTCAGGCTAATTCGACGAAGAAATCCTCGGAGTTCCGACCAACGCGGCTTTGTCGCGAGGGGAGCTCAGGACCCATTTTCGCCTGAAGTGCTTTATGGCCCAAACTCACACTGTCCCGATGATCGCGAGCCCGGAACACTTCATCGTCGAAGTAGCCGCCGAGCTAAGTCCAGATACCTTGCGGACGCGTGCCAAGGCAGTGAACGCGCTGCTGCGGACTCGCCATGTTGGCCGGTCTGGAGATGGAACTCGATGCCGCGGTCAACACCTTCGCAGATTTCATGGCCGAAATCGTGCCTTATGAACGAATCCTGGTTTTCTTCTGGGATGAGGAGCAGGAAGCCCCTAGAGTTCGGCTGGCTCGCGGAGTGGAAGGGATCGATCCCGAGCGCTACGTGCAAGGCAACATACTGGATGTGTGGGCCAGCCGCTTTGCCAAACCCATGCTGATTTCCGCCGGCGAGCACCAGGATGCAGACAGCAGCCTGCTCGCTCTGCAGAGCGGCTCCGCGCTGGTTGTCCCTATCATCGTCGGGCAGCCGCGTCATGGGATCTGTGCAGCTATTTTCTCGAAAGCCGCACAGGTTTGTGCCGGAAGATGCGCAGCTTCTCTGGATCTTCTCCCTAATAGCCGAAAATCAGCTAAACCGGGGATGCGCGAACGAGGGATTGCTTAAGTTTGCGTTTACGGACTATCTCACCGGCCTTCGCACCAGAGGCTACTTCGAGCAGCAGTTGGATCTGGAAATCAAGCGCGCTGAACGCAAAGGCTCTTCTCTGGCGCTGCTCATGGTCGACATCGACCGTTTCAAGCTCCTGAACGATCAGTGTGGACACCATGTAGGCGACCAGGTACTCCGAGAGGTCGCTTCCCTTCTGCAGCGAGACATGCGGGACGTCGACACCCTCGCCCGTTATGGCGGCGAAGAATTTGTGATCATTCTGCCTGAGACCGACGCCCAGGGCGCGCTGCGCGTGGCGCAACGTGTTCGGCAGAGCGTCGAGCAGGCGCGCTTCCGTCCCAACCCTCTGCTGCCTGTAGAGCAAGTCACCATCAGCATCGGGATTGCGGTGTACGGAAATGACACTCGCTTCAAGCGAGAGCTGATTGAATTTGCCGACGCGGCTCTGTACCGCGCAAAGCATCGCGGACGCAATCAGGTGGTTATGTACTCGGAACCTGAGGTCGGAGATGCAAGGATATTCACAAGCAGGCGTAGTCTGAATGCCACGACCAGTGAGCCTTAAACGGCCCGCATCCGAATACCTTACCGGCGCACCGTCTTCTTTGCCGCAGACTTCACCAGCACGCGCTTGGCTGTTCGTAGCGTCGGCCTTCTTTTTGCGGGTTTAGCAGCCTTCTTGGCGAGCGTTTAGCGACTCTTTCTCGGGAGCGGCTGGCGCCTCTTCCGGCAGCTGCCTCGGCGGGCTGCAGACGATCCAGGGCCTTCGACACCACGTAGCCCATCTCCGCGATCGGGGCGGGCTTTCCTGTCCAAATCTCGAACTGTCGCGCACCCTGCTGCACGAACATCTCCAGCCCGGGAATCACGTGCAGGCCTTTGGCCTTCGCCATCTTAGTCAGCTTGGTCTCCGCCGGGGAATAAACCAGATCAAACACGTAGTGCGCGTTGAGTTCCTTCTCCTCCAGCGGCGACTGTCGGTTGCCGTTCATGCCGAGCGGAGTGGCATTGATGATCACGTCGAAGCTGAGCTTCGCCAGGTCCGCGCGCTTGACGTACTTCGCCTTGGCCTGCCGCGCGAGAGCCTGCGCCTTCTCCGGCGTGCGATTGACGATGAATACCTCAGCCTCGCGGGCCTTCAGTCCGAACACTGCGGCCCGGGCAGCGCCTCCTGCGCCCACCACCAGAATCCGCTTCCCCGCAAGATGCATGCGCTGCTCGAGCGGAGTCACGATGCCGGCCACATCGGTGTTGAAGCCGTAGAGTTTTCCCTCCGCGCTGCGTACCACGGTATTGCAGGCCCCGATTTGCCGGGTCAGAGGATCGGAATTCGACAGCGCCTTAACGATTTCCTCTTTGTACGGCATGGTGATGCTCATGCCGCGAATGGGAATATCGTTGACGCAAGCCAGCAGGTCTTTCAGGCTCTTCGCGTGCAGCGCGAGATAGACGGCGTTGACCGTCTCGCGCCGGAACGCTGCATTCATCATGACCGGCGACAGAGAATGAGATACCGGGTCGCCTGCCACTCCGTAAACCTGGGTGGAAGCCTCTACCGTCTCAATGCGATAGGTGTCACGCAAGCTCGCTGACGGTAATCTGGCCGGGCGCGGTCTCTTCGCCCGGGGCGGCTGAGCCGAAGGTGAAGATACTGCCTGCCCGCACTCCCAGGACACGGCTGATGATCCCCTGTTCTCCCATGCACAGCCCGACCATTTCGTGCTGGCCCGAGTGCGACTGGAGAAACTTCATCATGGTCACGTTGTCGTAAAGATTGGTGGCCGTGGTGACCACTTTGTAGAAGTCGGCCGGCAAACTCGCGCATCCCGGCGAACTGCTCTTCCAGCTTCTTGGTGCTCTTAAAGTCGTGGAAAGAAAGGATCACTCCGACGCGGTTCTTCAGCTCGGTAAACTGGTCGCGCTTAAGTTCCTGAGCACTCTGGATTTCGATATCAACCAACTGGAAACCCGAGTCGGCTGCCTTGGTTAGAATGTCCAGTTGAGCCTGAACCGATCCCTTGAACTTGCCACCGTTTACCGCTCGACGGCAGGTGGCGACGACGGTAGCCTCGGGGTGCAGCTCCAGAAAGTGCCGCAGCTTCGGAAGCGCCGCCGCGGGCTGCGAAAGGTAATCTAACCTGAACTCCAGAAAGGGGTTATCTCGAACATGCGGACTCCGCGCGATCCAGCAGGTTGGCGGCGTCGGATCCGATGACGGCGACACAGAGCCGGGGCAGTCGAAAACGCTGGATACGGGAGTAAGTAGGGGCTGACGCGCATGTTGAGGCGCCCCGATACTACAAGTTGCACCTCGAATGTTGCAACTGTATTGTTGTGAGACTTCGTTCCCGGTGCCGGGCAAGGTACGTTCCGGAAATATCGAGTAACATCTCTGTTCTGATGGGCATCAGCGAACAACTCGGGCTCACTTTCGCCGCTCCGGCGCGCAGAATCTATCCTGTCCGGGAGCTCGTGGCCACCGTTCGAACCGAGCTAGAACGTTCATTTACAGACATTTACGTCGAGGGCGAGGTTTCCGACTACCGCCCCGCCGAGTCCGGACACGTCTACTTCACCCTGAAGGATGGCTCGGCCCAGCTCCGCGTCGTGCTCTGGCGAAGCCAGGCTCGGCTACTACGCTTCCGGCCCGAAAATGGAATGCAGGTCATTGTTCGGGGACAGGGTTACCGTCTACGACGAGCGCGGCGAGCTACAGCTTCAGGCGGAGTTCCTCGAGCCCAAAGGTGCCGGGGCGCTGCAACTGGCGTTCGAGCAGCTTAAGGCCAAGCTGGCCGCGGAGGGACTGTTCGATGCTGACCGCAAGAAACCGATACCGACCTTGCCGAAGCGTATCGGGATCGTGACCTCCTCGCGGGCGGCCGCGCTGCGCGACATCCTGAACATTCTGCAGCGCCGGCATGAGTCGGTGAATGTGCTGATCTATCCGGCGCAGGTGCAGGGAGAAGTCGCCGCGGCCGAGGTGAGTGCCGGTGTCCGATACCTGAACCGCTCCGGCAAGGTGGACGTGATTATCGTCGCGCGGGGCGGAGGCTCACCCGAGGACCTGTTTGCCTTCAACGACGAAGGACTCGCCCGCGTCATCGCAGCTTCCAAGGTGCCGGTGATTTCCGCCATTGGGCATGAAACCGATTTCACCATCTGCGACTTTGTTGCCGACCAGGCGAGCCGCCACGCCCTCGGAAGCCGCCGAGCTCGTCGTCGCAGCCAAGCAGGAGTTGGATGACCGGCTGCTCGCGCTGCATAAGCGGCTGCTAAAGGCATTGCAGTATCGGTTGCTGCTGGCCCGCACTGCGCTGTCTCGTCTCACCCAGCACCCGTCCTTTGCGCGGATGAAAGATTCCATCGCGCGGCGCGAGCAGCGGCTCGACGACCGACTCCATCGCATGGTGCGGGCCGAGGCACAGATTCTTACCCGAACGTGCGGCGGCAGCTCGAATTGCTCGACTCGCGTTTGCGGCATCACGACATGCGCATTCGGCTCGGCAACGTCAGGCGCGAGTTGGGTGATCGCGAGGCCGCGCTTGCAACCGCGATGTCCGACTTCCTGGCGCGACGCCGTGAGCGATTGCATCAACCGGTTGCATCGCTTGGCCGCTCCGCCGAGACCATCATGCTGCAAAGGCGCTCGCAGTGGCTGGGGCTCGATCGCAGTCTCCACGCCTTGTCGCCCAAAGCGGTTCTGGAGCGTGGCTATGCTCTGGTATTTGATGAGAAGCGGCACGCTGATAAAGCAAGCATCCCAGCTCGCGCCGGCGACGGGTGAGCGTACTGGAAGTCGGCAAGGAAGATTTATGTCGGAGGTGCAAGAAGTTGAAGACGTGGACGAGGCAACAAGACAGTTTCACATAAGCCAGCTGAGTCGCTACTTCTCGTCCCCCGGCAACTGCTTACCCGCACCATCCATTTTTCTGGCATCGCCAAACAGCGATTGCAGCAGTTGCAGCAGCTCTTCCGGCTTGTGGCTATTTACCACGTGATCGGCAAGCCTGCAGTCTCTCATCGCCGCTGGGACTTAACGCCACCACCTGCATCTTGGGCACTCTCTGCTTGACCGCCTTCACGATTTCCTGGTGGTTGTTCCCGGAGTATCGTCGTGAAGAATGACCGCATCGACGTTGGGAAACTTGTCGAGCAGGTCAAACATCTCCGGCTCGGAATGGGCGGTGATTACATTGAACTTAAACGTCTCCAGCAGGATCTTCCGGCTGGAGAGCGCCTGATCGGGCTCGGGTTCGGCGACGATAAAGGTTGGTCTTCGCATTTTGGGAGTGTCAATCCGCGAAAGTGGACACTCATATGAGGTGCTGATTTTGCCATTAAGGATGGCTGGCGGCCTTGCCCGCAGACGAGCGCCATCCTGCGACAGCAGCTTCTGCAAATGGGTTACGACTTCGGCGGCGCCCACATCCTCTCGCGTGCTGGTGGCCCGGGTTACGACCTCGATCAGGCCTTCTGCAAGCTTTTTCCCGACGTTGACGCGGTAAGGAATTCCCACCAGGTCGGCGTCCTTAAATTTCACTCCCGGACGCTCGTCGCGATCGTCGAGCAATACGTCCATTCCCGCATCCTCAAGCCTATGGGCGATTGCGATCGCCGCGGAGTTGATCGTTTCGTCCGTAGTGTTGGTCGGCACGACCACCACCTGGAACGGCGCGATGCTCGCCGGCAACCAGAAGCCGTTATCGTCGTTGTTCTGCTCAATGCACGACGTGAGAATGCGCTCCAGTCCGATGCCGTAGCTACCCATGATGGGCGTGACCTCTTTGCCGTTCACATCGAGAACGCGCGCGCCCATCGACTCGGAGTACTTGTAGCCGAGCTTGAAAATGTGACCGATCTCGACTGCTTTGGCGACCTTCAGCGCGTGCCCGCAGTTTGGGCAACCGTCGCCCTCGACCGCATTGCGAACATCGGCGGTCAGACTCCACTTGAAGTCGCGGCCGGCGTGACGTTGCGCAAGTGGTAGTCGAGCTTGTTGGCGCCGCAGATCATGTTCTCGCGGCCGATCAGGCCGTCATCCACAATCACCGTCAGCCCTGAACTCATCGGCTTGGCAGCAATCTCCAGTCCCACAGGCCCCAGAAATCCGCCGGGAGCTTTGAACCACTCCTGTACTTCTTCCGGATGCATGGGACGAATCTCGGTGATATTCACGCCCGAGCCGGAACTCTCGTGCAACGCCTGAGTCAGTACCGCGTGCAGCTTGGCTTCGTTGACGGTGTGGTCGCCGCGCAGGAAGACGGCAACCGGCAAAGGCTTGCGTTGCTCGGCCTTCGGATTTGTATCCTGCAGCAGAGCCATGTAGGCGACCGACTTGATGTCCTGGTTGGGCGCGACCTTCAGAAACTCCGCAACGTCGGCAATGGCGCCTTTGCCCGGAGTGTGTACCAGCTCAGGTTTGCCGTCGCCGGTGGGAGCGAGTTCTTCAACTGGCGCCAGCTTCGAAGTGGCCTTCTCCAGGTTCGCCGCATAGCTGCAGCTCGGGCAGCTCACGACGAAATCTTCACCCGCATCGGTATAGACCATGAACTCGTGCGACTGCGATCCGCCCATCGCGCCGGAATGCGCTTCGACCACGACATACTTCAGTCCGCAGCGATCGAAGATGCGGCAGTAGGCGTCGTAATGCTTCTGATAGCTGACGTCGAGGCCGGCGGCGTCGAGATCGAAGGAGTACGAGTCCTTCATGGTGAACTGGCGCACCCGCAGCAGGCCCGACTTAGGACGCGGCTCATCGCGAAATTTCTGCTGGATCTGATACCAGATCTGCGGTAACTGCTTATAGCTGCGCAGTTCCTTGCGCGCGATCTCGGTCATGACCTCTTCTTCGGTCATGCCCAGGCAAAGGTCGCGTCCGCCGCGGTCTTTCAGGCGAAACATGTTGTCGCCCATCACCTGCCAGCGCCCGCTGGCCTCCCAAATTTCGCGCGGATGCAGCGCCGGCAGATAAAACTCCTGGCCGATGCGGTCCATCTCCTCGCGAACAATCTGCGTGATCCGCACAATTGTGCGGTTGCCGAGAAACAGAAATGAATACAGCCCGGCTGCGAGTTGGCGAATGTATCCTGCGCGAACCAGAAACTTATGGCTGGCGACTTCGGCGTCGGCCGGGGCTTCGCGCAGCGTAGGAATGAAGAGCTGAGACCAGCGATGCATAGTTGGTGTTTTTCCTGAGAGTGAATTTCTTATTGTAAGGGAAGGAAGGAAACAAGACCTCACCACAGAGAACACGGAGGTCACGGAGAATCAGAAATCGTTTTCTCCGTGTTCTCCGTGTCCTCTGTGGTGGAATTCGGTTCTTACGCTTCGCGCGACTGCACGCCGAACATCTCCGCCGGACGGCCGGTCAGCCGCTGAATGCGGTCCGCGATCGGCGGATGGGTCGAAAACAGGTTCGCGAAACTCACGCCCAACAGCTTGGGAGCCACGATGAACAGATGCGCCGTCGAAGGTGAGGCCAACATGGGAACGCGCTTCGAGTACGCGTCGAGCTTGGCGAGCGCACTCGCCAGCGCGTAGGGATTTCCGGTCAGGTGCGCGCCAGTCTCATCAGCCTGGTATTCGCGCGAACGCGATACCGCCAGCTGAATCACCGTCGCGGCAATTGGCGCAAGGATCAACATCAGTAGTCCCATCAGTGCCGCCGCCCTCACGGTCGTCGCGATTTCCGCCGAACCAGAATCCCATGCGCGCCAGGAAGGTGATCGCACCTGCGAGCGTCGCTGCGATGGAGCTGATCAGGATGTCGCGATTGCGGACGTGTCCTAGTTCATGGGCCAGCACACCCTCCAGTTCGTCGTCGTTCAGCAAATTGAGAATGCCTTCCGTTGCCGCTACCGACGCATGCTGGGGACTTCGCCCTGTCGCAAATGCATTGGGTGAGTCGGTCGGAATGACATATATCTTCGGCATAGGAATGCCCATCTTCTGCGCCAGCCGCTCAACGATCGCGTAGACGCGCGGCAACTGCTCACGCGTGGCCGGCTGTGCGCGGTACATCGCAAGGGCGATTTTGTCGCTGAAGAAGTACGACGCGAAGTTCATGACGACGGCGAAAACCAACGCCAGTGCCAGCCCCCGCTGTCCACCAAAGAACTGCCCCAGGAAGAGCAGAAAGAGCGTCATCGCAGTCAAAAGCAGAGCTGTCTTGAAAGTGTTTCCCATAATTGAGCCAGAGCACTCAGCTATGTAGATGATAGCGGGGACGCTGGAGTTGCGGAAACCGGGTGTACGCGGATGACCCTACAGCTTAAAGGGTTGTAGTGTCGCAGCACCTTAATTCTTCTAGTTGCGATGCAAACTTCGCCCTCCAACTTTCTATCCAAGTATGAGAAGGCGCAGAGAGTCAGCGCCGAAGTAGATTCCCGGTGTCCGGAGGACCCAAAAGTTTATGAAGCGAATTGGAATTTTGTTTATTGCGCTTCTGCTGTGTGGATTCACGGCTTTTGCGCAGGACAGCTCAAGCGCGTGCGACCAGCACCAGCGGAAACGATACCACCGACGCGACCAAGCAGCAGCATAAGGACGCCGCTGTCTCCGATGAGAACGCAGCGCAAACTGCCAAAGACAAGGCCAAGAATGCCGGAACCGACGCGGCCGAAGACCACGACAAAGCTATTGCTCGCCTGGATGAGGCCGGCAAAGTGATGCATCAGCTCATGGCCGCGCCTGACACAGGAATCCCGCAGGAAGTGCTCGACAACGCGAAGTGCGTTGCCGTAATTCCATCGATGCTCAAGGGCGGATTCATTTTTGGTGCCGAACACGGACGCGGCGTAGCGACTTGTCGCACCGGCAACGGCTGGAGCGCGCCGGCGTTCTTCATCGCAACCGGCGGCAACTGGGGCGCGCAGATCGGTGGTCAGGCAACCGACCTGGTCATGCTGATCATGAATGACAACGGCATGAACCAGCTGCTGAATTCGAAGTTCAAGATCGGCGGCGATGCGAGTGCCGCCGCCGGCCCGGTTGGACGGCAGGCTAGCGCTTCGACCGACTGGAAGCTGCAAGTCAGAAATCCTGACTTACTCGCGCGCGCGTGGTCTCTATGCCGGAGCCGTGTTGAACGGTGTCGTCGTAAAGGCCGATCAGGATGCCATGATTGGCTACTACGGTCACGATGCTGGTTTCCGTCCTGTGCTGACTGGCCAGGTGAAGGACCCCATGGCCGGCAACGACCGCTTCATCTCAGCGGTGCGCAATTCGCACGCTGAGGCGACAGCCAGAAAAGACGACAACAAATAAGTTTCCAGAAACTCAGGTTGCTGGAGATGCAGAAGCGGTGGGCTAACCGGCCCGCCGTTTTTCTTTGTCCCGCGTTTGCCTCTCGCTGCCGGATTCGCTAGACTGCCGCGACCGGAGGCAACATGCGAAAGCTCTTCTTCTGCTGTTGGTCTTGACGATCGTGGCATCTCCCCTCGCAGCGCAGAAAGCCGCTAAAGCTCGCTCCGCCGAGACCGAAATTCAGCGATGCTGATTCAGCAGCAGGTAGCCGCCTGGAACCGCCACGACCTCGAAGCCTTCATGGCTGGCTACTGGAAATCCCCGAACCTCACTTTCTTCTCGGGAGCCACCGCGACCAAGGGTTGGGAGCCCACGCTCGAGCGTTATCGGCAACGCTACCAGGCGAACGGTGCCGCGATGGGCAAGCTGGAATTCAGCGACTTAAGCATCGAGCAGCTTGCCCCGGATGCGGCTTTCGTGCGCGGCCACTGGCAGTTGACCATGCCGGACGGAAAGCAGCCGCACGGCCTGTTCACTCTTATCTTCCGCAAGTTTCCCGAAGGCTGGCGCATCGTACATGACCATTCCAGCGGAGTGGATTGATTTGACCGGCTGCTCGCGATTTAAGCGCATTGCGCAGGCGCGAAAGGTGTAGAATCCTCGCGATGGCTGTTACATCTTCTTAATGTGTGACAGCACAACAGGCGGTATCCGCAATGCGGAACTGCACTGGAGGACATCGTGAGCATCACCACCGGCGACTTCCGGTCCAAAGTCACTGCCTCTTCTCTTCTCGAAAAGAAACAACGGCACGAACTCATCACCTGTCTGACCGCGTACGACTATCCCAGCGCGCGTCTGATCGACGAAGCCGGCATCGACATGATCCTGGTCGGCGATTCGCTCGGCATGGTCATGCTGGGCTACGAGAACACCCTGCCGGTCACGATGCAGGAGATGCTGCACCACGTGCGCGCCGTACGCCGCGGGGTGAAGCACGCCTTCCTCATCGCCGACATGCCCTATGCGTCGTTTCACGTCGGCGTGCGCGACACGCTGCGCAACGCGGTGCGCTTCATCAAAGACGGTGGAGCCGAGGCGGTGAAAGTCGAAGGCGGCGAAAAGCGCGCTCGCCTGGTCGAACGCCTGGTCGACGCTGAAATCCCCGTGGTCGGACACATCGGCCTTACGCCGCAATCGCTGCACGCCATGGGCGGCTACAAGGTGCAGGGCAAGACGCTGAAAGCAGTCGAGCAACTTATGCGCGATGCCGTGGCACTGGAGCGTGCCGGCGCATGCTGCATCGTGCTGGAAGGTATACCGCGCGAAGTCGCGGCCATGATCACGCGCGAGTTGGAGATCCCGACGATCGGCATCGGCGCCGGCCCGGAATGCGATGGCCAGGTGCTGGTCTTTCATGACGTGCTGGGATTGACCTTTGCGCCGGCGGCGAAGTTCGTGCGTCGCTATGCCGACCTGGGGAGCGCGATCACGCAACGCCGTGCTGGCGTACAAAGATGACGTGAAATCCGGCGCATTCCCGTCCGAAGCGGAGTCGTATCATCTGCCCAAGGACACGCAGGCGGCGCTCAGCGACATTGCCGAACGCAAGCACGCCCTGCGATCATGACGGAGTGTGGTTGACTCGTAAGATCTTGACTCGAGTGTCCCCCTTCGGCTTCGCTCAGGGCAGGCTCACAACTTCCATTTGGCTGGGTGGGAGTGTTTTTCGTAATCTCCTGATCCTCGCTATCTTCACGTCGATCGGAGCTAGTTGTCGTGCTCAGACTCTCGCGGTGAAATCTCCGGGTAAAGCAACGCCGGTCGCACAGAAACGCTATTGTCAGCAAGGCGGCGGATTCTGCTTCAGCTATCCGGCAAACTGGCTGATGCTGGGCGAATCAATGGGCGACGGCGTGGTGGTCGCTCCCCAGCAGACGCTGGACCGCCCACTCTGGGACGAGGTCACAGTGGCGGCCGTGGTGCCTTCCGCCTGAAGAGAATCAACCTGCAATGAGCATCGATCAGGTGATCGATACTGCCATGACCAACATGAAAGCCAGCGGCCGCGACCCCGCAACGTTACAGCGGCAGGAGCGCACGGTCGCGGGACTGCCGGCGCAGCTGATTCGCATTCGCTATCACGACGAGCCGAGCGGCCGCGACTGGATCGAGCAACTCGTCTTCATCGAAGGCCCCGATCAGGAGATATACTCGGTCGCTCTGAAGGCCCAGCCCGGGACGATTGCGCGCCTTGAGCCTGCATTCGATGCCATCGTGCGAAGCTGGAAGCTTGAACCCGGCGAGAACGGCGCAGGTTCGCAGCCACGACCGCACACGTCCAACAAGCCGTCTGTGCCTGCGCCTGCTCCACACGACTGACGGTTTCAATGAAACACATTCAATCTGTCGACGAAATGAAAGCCGTCTGCCGCGAGATCACCCGGCAGGGACGCACCTTGGGGTTCGTGCCGACCATGGGCGCGCTGCATGAGGGCCACGCCTCTTTGGTGCGTGCCAGTAAGGCGCGGTGCCAGGCGACGGCGGTCTCCATCTTTGTTAATCCGCTGCAATTCGGGCCGACCGAAGATCTGGACAAGTATCCGCGCACCATGGAGCGCGACAGTCGGCTATTGCAGGAACTGGGTGTCGATGTGCTCTACGCGCCTACGGTGAGCGAGATGTATCCCGCGGGCGCGACTACCTATGTTGAAGTAAGCGGAATCAGCGATCGGCTCGACGGGGCCTCGCGTCCGGGACACTTTCGCGGGGTCGCAACTGTCGTCGCCAAGCTGTTTGAGATTGTGCGGCCCGACCGCGCTTTCTTCGGCCAGAAGGATGCCGCGCAGGTCGCCGTGCTTCGCCGCATGGTTCGCGACCTCGACATGGATGTGGAGCTCGTCGTGTGTCCCATCGTTCGCGAGAAAGATGGGTTGGCCATGAGCTCGCGCAACGCCTACCTGAACCCGGAACAGCGAAAGCAGGCGCTGGTCTTGAACCGATCGCTGATGCGAGTACAGTACGCCGCCGACGCCGGCGAACGTGACGCGGAGCAACTGATCGAAGTGGGCAAGAGCGTGATTGCCGAAGAGCCAGCCGCCCGGCTGGATTATTTCGCCATCGTCGATCCCGACACTCTAGAGCCGGTGAGCGACCTCACGCGCACGGCGCTGGTCGCAGTCGCAGCCTATGTGGGAGCCACGCGGCTGATCGACAATATTCTGCTCGCGCCGCGATGATCGAGGTGAAAACTGTGGATTCATACTGCTCCACAGCTTTTTGTAGGCGAGCCAGATGGGCTTATTGGCTGGCTTTCACTTGGTAAAAATATCGTGGTCCTGATCGTACTTCTTTTCGACTTCTCCGGCTCGGCCCGCCATTTCATCTGCTTCTTTCTCTAACCGCTCCAAGGCTGCCTTTTCCTCAGAGCTACGATCATTTGACGGCTGTTTTTCAGAGTCGGTTGAACCCTTGGTGGTATCCGGCACATTGCACCTCGCAAAGAGTGAAACTCAAGCCACCCATCATTACATTGCCGGCCAATGGCTGCAACTCAATCCGGGAAATGGGCGCCGGAGGCACGTTGCGAGCTCATTAATGCTCCGCACGTTTCCCATATCTACTCATCCATGCTGCCGCCAAGACTAGCACTACCGGATAGCACTCCAGCGTATAGCGTGGTTCAGGGTTCTCCAACGTTCCCAGGAACGCCGAACGCAGCAACACGAACATCAGCATCAGGCCGAGGTAACGCGGCCGCGGACCACGCGCTACTCCCATCGCAGCCGCAACGATCAATAGAAGATTTAGAACACCCCACGCTGTCGCGATGATCGCATCATGCGGGTCATCGGCAAAGGCCCACCAGTGAGAGTCAAGCGGCAGCATCTCGGTACGGGGGCGCAGCCACATGTCGGCGACACGCAGCGTCGGCAGCCAAACGTATTGACGGACCGGACCTCGCGCAATCCGTTGCCTCGCCAACTGCCCGAAACGCGCGTCCATCTCCGGGCCGACATATAGGGATTTGTTGTAATCCTCGAAGATAGCGCGGGTATCGGCACACTCCTGGGGCGTGTCGCACGCGCGTCTCGGCAAGCTATTCAGTTCCACGGGGTCGCCGTCTACGTGCCAGTAAACCTCCTCGGTCGAGACGTAGTCGGCGATCCAGGTGCGCATCCAGTGATTGAATCCCTTGGCGACGAACTCGCCCGGATCGTTGGCATAGCGGGGAGCGAGCGGCTGAAACTCGTGAAACACCCGCCAGTTGCGAACCGTCCACGGGGCCAGCGGCGCGACGGCAATCGCCAGCACGAGCGCTCCAACCCAGAATAGCTGGCGCCGTTCATGCCTTCGGCGCCACATGCGCCAGAGAAGATACAGGCCAATCGCGACCAAGAGCATGCCGCCGTCGGGACGCAAGAGGATTCCCGCAGCGAGCACCACACCGGAAGCAATCCATGCTTTCCATGCCGTCTTGCCTGCGTCTAAAGCAATGAACCCGGCCACGGACGCGTCCAGTGCTGCAACAGCAAAGAAGATGCTGAGCGTTTCGGCCAGCGGAGCAACCGTGTAGTTGGCGGTGAACGGACAAAGTGCCGCCAGGGCGAAGGCGATTTTCGCGGCGCGGTCAGAGAGCGTTCGGCGCGCCAAATCGGCAATGACGAAGCATCCCAGCAGGTCGATTGCGATCTGCACCAAAAGAACGGCGTTATAGTGCTCGCGTCCGAAGAGGGCAAAGCAGACAGCGAGGAAGGCCGGGTAGCCGGGCAGACGGATTAAGGTCGGCTGTACTCCGTCGGCATGGCTCAGCCCGTAAACGCCGTGGTCAAGCCAGTTCTTGGCGATGTCGCCGTAGATGAGCGAATCACCCGCTACGTGTGGGAATCTAAGAGTAGAAGAAGAGCCGCAGGAACAAACCGGCAAGGACGAAGATCAGGAAGAAGGCCCGAAACTTCCGGAGCATGCCGAAAAATGAGCTTGACTCCGCCCACCCTAGCGCGTTGACCTCCCGTGCGAATCACGTGGCGAATATAGCATCTGAATCTATGGACTGCTGCTAGGCTTAGTAGTGGCCGATACAGGTTAGCGTCAACGGATGTCTCCTCCTAAACAAATCTTCTACGACCCCGAGCGCAAGCGATGGCGCCGCCTGCGACTGGTGCTCGACACCAGCGTCATCGTCATCACGCTGCTTGCCGTGTTCTTTGTTGTCAGCATCATTCGTGGTTCATCGGTGCCGGGCGTTTCCCTGCCCGAGGTTAAGAAGCCCTATCACGCGCTGAAAGAGAACCAGAAACGCAAGCCGCTGCGCCGCGCCAACACGCACCGCAAAACTCAAAAGCCGGCGTCGCAAGTCGTCCTGAACGCCGACGAAGGTATTCGCGGCGCGTTCTACGTGCAGTGGGATGCCGCCAGCTTCGCCTCGCTGAAGGAGTACTATCCGCAGATCGATCTGCTCTTTCCCGAGTGGCTGCACGCGCTGACCGCTGATGGCCGCCTGCAATCGGTGACCGAACAGAACCTGCTGTTCGACCTGATGGACAAGGGCAAGCCGCGCCCGGTGGACGACAAGGTCATGCCGTTCCTCAAGGGCGAAAAAGCGCAGATGGAAGTTCTGCCGCTGGTCAACAACTATGACCCCGTCAGCAACCAGTGGGACCCGGATGCTACCGCGAAGTTCATGGCCAATCCGGCCGCGCGCCAGCGCTTCCGCAGCGAACTGATGGCATTCCTCGCGACCGACCAATACAAGGGCGTCACCCTCGACATCGAGGCCTTTCCCGAAAGCTCACGCGCCGACTACCTGACGCTGGTGCAGGAGCTCTATGGCGACCTGCACAGCAAAGGGCTGAAGCTTTACATCGCGGTTCCGGTAAACGACAAAGATTTTGACTACGCCGCCGTCGCGCAGAATGCCGACGGAATCATCCTGATGAACTACGACGAACACTATCCCGGGCGGCGACTTCCGGAGCAGTGGCCAGTCAGGATTGGTTCACTCAACAATCTGAAAGACGCGCTGAAGGTGATACCGCGCGAAAAGATCATCGCCGCCGTCGGCAACTACGGCTACGACTGGGCGATGAAGAAGGGCCAGAAGAAGGGCACTCCGCCGGCTGACGTGCACAACGTCTCGGTGCAGGAGGCATGGCTCGAGGCAGTGGACGCCGAGTCGGACGTTGACTTCGACAGCGACGCGATGACTCCACACTTCGCCTACTCGGACGAAAACAATCTCCGGCACGACGTGTGGTTCCTCGACGGAGTCACGGCGCTGAACGAGATGCGGGCGGCGCGCGACGCTGGGCATCAATACCTTCGCCCTGTGGCGTCTTGGATCGGAAGACCGCTCACTGTGGGCGGTGTGGGACCGGCCGGGCGACGCCAATGCGCCGAGCGAGTTGAAAGCCGTGCCTCCCGGACAGGACGTCGACGATGAAGGCAAGGGCGAGATCATTCGCATCCAGTCGCGCCCGTCGCCGGGTGAACGCAAAATCGTTGTCGATAACGACACCGATCTGGTCAGCGACGAGATCTTCCAGAACCTGCCCATGCCGTACGTGGTCGACATGTACGGCGGTACCCAGCACAAGGAAGTCGCGATCACCTTCGACGACGGCCCCGATCCCGAATGGACGCCGAAGATCCTCGACGTGCTGAAGAAGTATGGCGTGAAGGCCACGTTCTTCCAGATCGGCGTCGAGGTCGAGAAGTATCCGAGCGTTGCCAAGCGGGTCTTCGACGAAGGCCACGAGATCGGCAACCACACCTTCACCCATCCCGACATCAGCACCATCTCGAAGCGTTACTTCGAAGTAGAGCTGAACCTGACCGAGACGCTCTTCGAGAGCAAGCTACGGCGTGAAGCCGGTGCTGTTCCGGCCTCCGTACGCCATCGACCAGGAGCCGGATACCGCCGACCAGGTTCATCCGCTGGAAATGGCGCAGGACCTGGGCTACATCACGGTCGGCGAGAAGATCGATCCCAACGACTGGCGCGACAATCCGCGGCGTCCCGCCAACGAGACTTGCGGACGATGTATTGGCCAATCTGCCACCCTGCGCGCCGGGCAATCTGCGCTGCGGCAACATCATCCTGCTGCACGATGGCGGCGGCGATCGTAGCCAGACGGTGATGGCCCTCGACCTGCATCCTCGCCGGCTTGAAAGAGCGGGGATACGAAGTCGTGCCCGTCTCCGCGCTGATGGGCAAGACCCGTGCCGATGTCATGCCGCCGCTCTCGTCGAAAGAGCAATGGGCCGCCACGGGTCGACAGCATCAGCTTCGCGCTGTTCGCAGGCCTGTCGACGTTCATCATCATCGTCTTCTTCGTTGGCGACGTGCTGATGAGCGCACGCCTGGTGCTCATCGGTGCGCTGGCGACTTATGATCGCGTGCGTCGCCGGCCTGCCTTGCGATCCGAACTATCAGCCGCACGTCGCCGTGCTGATTCCCGCATACAACGAAGAGAAGGTGATTGAGCGAACGGTGCGCTCGGTGCTCGAGTCGGACTATCCGCACCTGCGCGCCATCGTGATCGACGACGGCTCGAAAGACGCGACCCTGGAGGTTGCCGCGCAGGCCTTCCGCAAGGAGATCGCCGACGGCACGCGTGACAGTGCTGACCAAGCCGAACTCCGGCAAAGCCGACGCTCTCAACTTTGGCCTGGAGCACGTGACGCGAAGAAATCTTCGTCGGCATCGACGCCGACACCCTCATTGCTCCCGATGCCATTTCAAAACTGGTGCCGCACTTTGCCGATCCGCGAGTGGCGCCATGGCGGGCAATGCCAAGGTCGGCAATCGCGTCAACCTATGGACCCGTTGGCAGGCGCTGGAATACATCACCAGCCAGAACTTCGAGCGTCGCGCGCTGAATACGCTGAACGCGGTCAGCGTGGTTCCCGGCGCGATTGGCGCGTGGAGCACCGCTCCAGTGCGCGCGGCCGGCGGCTATCACCACGACACCGTTGCTGAAGATGCTGATCTCACGATGGCCCTGCTCGAGGCTGGCTATCGCGTCAACTACGAAGATCGCGCGCTGGCCTACACCGAGGCGCCGACCACCGCGAACGGCCTGATGCGGCAACGTTTCCGCTGGTCGTTCGGCATCATGCAGGCAGTGTGGAAACACAAAGCCGCGGTGAAGCGCAAAGGCGCGCTGGGCTGGGTAGCTCTGCCCAATATGGTCATCTTCCAGGTATTGCTGCCGCTAGTTTCGCCGTTCATTGACGTGATGTTTGTGGTGGGAGCGATCTCGTACTTCATCGACAAGTATCGTCACCCCGAGTCTGCCAACCCGGCCGACTTCCACAAGCTGGTTGTGTACTTCGCGCTGTTCATGGTCATCGACTTCATCGCCTCGACCATTGCCTTCACCCTCGAACGCCAGCAACCCGGGCGCAAGCGCGACTTCCTGCTCCTCGGCCACGTGTGGTTGCAACGCTTCGCGTATCGCCAGCTGTTCTCGCTGGTGCTGGTGAAGACCCTGAAGCGCGTGATCGACGGCCGTAGCTTCTCCTGGGACAAACTGGAGCGCACGGCGACGGTCAAGCAACCGGTGGCGGTTCGGCAGAAGCAGGAAGTTGGCTGAGAGGAGCCCCGCCTTGGGCGTCTTGTAGAGTGCTCAGGTGAACCAGCGCAATATCCCGCCATCCTCTGCGCTCCGATTCGTGCTGCCGATCTTGTTCCTTTGCGTTGCTGCCTGCGCGCAGCAATCTGTTTCGCCGGCTCTTGCCATCGACACCGGTAAGGTCTATCAAATGTGCTCCGGGCAATGGGCAGGTACGCTCGAATACCGCGACTTTCAGTCTGACAAGCGCGTATCCCTGCCGACGAACCTCGAAGCAACCGCCAAACCCGATGTAAGCAGCCTGGAGTTTTCCTACACCTACGATGATGGGCCCACGAAAATCGTTCATGAATCCGCTACGCTCAGCATCGATGCGGCAAAACGCGTTTTAACCATGGTCTCTGATGGAGGCAAGTCCCACGAGGAGTTGACCATTACTGGATTCGACATCGAGACTCGCACCCAGCGATTAACTCTCTCTTTCTCCGGAACAGGTCAAGAGAACAACAAGCCTGTCGAGGTTCGCTCGACGTTAAGTTGCGGTCCAAACACCTTGACATTGTTGCGGGAGACACAGCTGCCCGGACGAAACTTCAACTTCCGCGATCAATACTCGTTCATCCGGTGGCCTATTCAAGCGCACTGACCGCGTAGCTCAAATTGCTACACTAACCTGTATGTTCCCGAAAAGTGGGAGTGTCGGCAGCCAGACGCGCTTCTCTGTTCTGCGCTCGGCGATTGCCTTGTCGGTCGCGATCCTGCTGCTTGCGACGACAGCATTTTCGTCTGCCTATCAGGCCAGTCCAAAGCTGGTCGTCATCCTCATCATCGACCAGTTTCGCGGCGACTACCTGGAGCGCTATCACCAGGAGTTCGGAGCCAACGGCTTTCGCCTCTTCACCGATCGCGGAGCCTACTTCCCCGCCTGCTACTACCAATACGCCAATACGCGCACCGCGCCGGGGCATGCAACGATCGCAACCGGTGCTTACAGCCCGGCACATGGAATTTTCTCCAACGAGTGGTGGGATCCTGCGCAAAAGCGCACGGTCACCAGCGTCGAAGACAGCGCCACCAAGCTCATCGGCGCAGAAGTCGAGGGCGTTGGCTCCTCGCCGCACAATCTGCTGGCCGACACGCTCGGCGATGAGCTGCGACTGGCGACGCAAGGCCAGTCACGCGTCTATGGCATTGCTCTGAAAGATCGCGCCGCCATTCTCTCGACCGGCTTCAGCGCCAACGGCGCCTTCTGGATCGATGAACGACAGCGGCGCATGGCTCACCTCGACCTATTACATGAGCGCCCCTCCGCGCTGGCTGCTCGCATTCAACGGAGCAGGACTCGGCAAAGAAATATCTCGAACCAGGAATGGAAGGATACCGACGGCACACTGCTCGCCTCAACCAAGCCGCACAATTTCGACGATGGCAAGCCGGTAAGCTACTTCGAGCTGGTTGGCTCGACTCCCTTCGGCAACGACTACGAGTTCGACTTCGCGCGCGAGCTGATTCAGCAGGAGAAGCTTGGCTACGGTGCCGTCACCGACCTGCTGGTGATCAGTCTTTCCGCCAACGACATCCTCGGCCACATGGCCGGGCCCGACGCTCCCGAGATGCGTGCCATGGCGCTGGCGCTCGACCACCAGATCGCCGACTTCGTCGCCTTCCTCAGCCAACAGTATGGACAGGGGCAATTCTGGTTGGCACTCACCGCCGATCACGGAGTCGCACCCTTACAGGCTACCGACAAGCAGCTCAAGCTGCCCGGCGGCTCGCCGTCGAGCAGCGAGCTGCGAGCCCAACTGAACAAAGATCTCGCCACTCGCTTGCATAAACCGGGCGAATACATCCGATCGATTTCGTATCCCATCGTGTTCGTGAACAGCGAAGCCTTTCCTCCGAACGTGAGCGAGGCCGAGGCAGAGACGCACGTCGCTGAGGCAATGAAGTCGGCTGGCTTTCTCAACGCGTTTACCAAAGAGCAGATGGGCAACGGCGAGCTTCCCCCCACGCCGCTGGGCCATCTCTACCTGAACAGCTACTCGCCCTATGGCGGAGCGTGGGTGATGGGCGTGCCCGATGCCGTTCGCGTATACCGCGAGCTCAAAATCAATTGCCAATCACGGAGCGCCATACAGCTACGATCAGCACGTGCCGCTGGCGTTCTACGGACCAGCGTTCAAGCCGGGCGTGTATCGCGATCAGGTCGAGCCGATTGACCTGGCGCCGACGCTCGCGGTGACGCTGGGAATCAATAAGCCAACCAGTTCCAGCGGCCGCGTGTTAACGGAAGCGATTGCGCAACGGAGTCGCAGTGACGAGCCGGCAACCTCAGCGCCGCCGAAGCCGCGCGTGCTCGAAGGAGAGCCATCCGTGAGTGCGGTACCCAGGCCGGCGCTGGACTTATCAGTCTCTGTCGCGGGAATCGAGCTGAAGAATCCGGTCATCGCCGCCAGCGGCACCTTCGGCTACGGAGTCGAGTTCGAGGACATCGTCGCGCTCTCGCGCATCGGTGGCTTCGTAGTCAAGGGACTCTCGCGCGAGCCCATGCCTGGCAATCCGCCGCCGCGGTTGTTTGAAACTGCAGCCGGCATGCTGAACGCCATCGGCTTGCAGAACATTGGAGTGCGAGCCTTCCTCGAGGAAAAGCTCCCGCTGCTGCAAAAGATCAAAGACATCGTTTTCTTCTGCAACGTCTTCGGCCACTCGCAAGAGGAGTACGAGGACGTGATCCGCGCACTCAACGAAGGAGAAGGAATCGCCGCCTACGAGCTCAACGTCTCGTGCCCCAACACCAAGTGCGGAGGCATCGCGTTCGGCAGCGATCCTCGCATGCTGTTCGACGTGGTCAGCGCCGTCGAAGAAACTGGCTACCCGGCCGTTGATCGTGAAGCTGTCGCCCAACGTCACCAGCATCCCCGATGTGGCCCGCGCTGCGGAGGACGCCGGCGCCGACGCCATCTCGCTGGTGAACACCTTCGTCGCCATGGCCATCGATGCCGAGACGCGCCAGCCGCGCATCTCCAACATCACCGCCGGGCTGTCCGGTCCGGCGATCAAGCCCATCGCCTTGCGCATGGTGTGGGAGGCGGCGAAGACAGTTCGCATTCCGGTGATCGGCATCGGCGGCATCAGCACTGCCGAAGACGTGATTGAGTTCATGCTGGCCGGAGCGTCGGCCATCGAAGTGGGCACGGTAAATTTCTGGGATCCCTGCGCGAGCGAGACGCTGGTCGATTCGCTGGAGAAGTGGTGCTCGCTCGACTCGTTCTTGCAGCGGCTGGAGCGGAATCGGCGGCCAGGTCGGCAATGCCTACGATCCCGCCCGAAACCCGTCGGGGTCGAGCGCCGGCTCCGGCGTCGCGGCGGCGGCGAGTTTCTGCGCGGCGGCGATCGGCACCGAGACCAATGGCTCCATCCTCTCCCCCGCCTCCATCAATGGCCTGGTCGGACTCAAACCCACGGTCGGCGTGGTCAGCGGTAAGGGCGTGGTGCCCATTTCGCCGCGGCAGGATACGGCGGGACCCATGTGTAGGACGGTCGGAGATGCCGCGATACTCGCGGCTGTGATTGCCGAACGGCCCTTGGGCTTCGGCGCCCACGGCAATGACATCGAAGCTTTTCGGCTACGCGGAGTGCGCATCGGCGTCATGCCGGTGCCGCAGGGCGCGCACCCGGACACAACCCGGTTGTTCGCCGACGCCCGAGCCGTGCTCGAAAAAGAAGGCGCCGTGACGGTGGATTTGAAGCCGCCGAAGGCGTTCGACGAGATGGGCGCGCCGGAGTTCGACGGCCTGTTGTACGAGTTCAAGGACGCCATCAACGCCTACCTGGCGACGCTCGATCCTGCGCAGGTCGAGTGCCGCACGCTCGCCGATCTGATCAGCTTCAACCAGGCGCATGCAGATGAGGAATTGATCATTTTTGGTCAGGAAATCTTCGAAATGGCGCAGGCAAAAGGCCCCCTGAGCGACGAGGCCTATGAGAAAGCGCTGGCCGCGCTCAAGCGCACGGCTGACGTCGAGGGTCTCGCCACGCTGCTCGGTCAACAAGGCGTCGAGGTGCTGATGGGGCCGAGCAACGGACCGGCGGATCTCATCGACCCGGTCCGGGGCGATCGGCGCGGCGGCGGTTCCTCGCAAATTGCCGGCGCCGCGGCGACCGCAGGCTATCCCAGTCTCACCGTGCCGGCCGGCCTCGTGAGCGGGCTGCCGGTGGGCGTGACGCTGGTCGCCGCCCGCAATCAAGACGGCTTGCTGCTGCAAGTCGCGCGAGCCTACGAGCGCGCCGCGAATGCGCGCATCCCGCCGCACCTCTTGATCTGATCCCGCGGCGGTTGCCCCCGGCACGCCGGCCCGGTAGATTTTTGCGCATGGAACGCGACTGGACGCACGCGGGAATTCAGGAAGCGGCGTACGCAGCGCTGGCGCAGGGATTGGCCGCGTCCGAGCTGTGGTCTTTACTCCTCGGGATTGCGGAGCAGCGGGCCGAGCAGCGATCGGCGGCACGCGTGCTGCAGCAATGGGAACGAGACCGTTTCGTCGTCCCCGCCTACATCGATCAGCGGACATTGAATCAACTGGATGGGCATCTGTTGGCGGCGGCGTCCGCATTCGAAGCTCTGGAACTCTCGCCGCTGGCACCGCTGGGGTCGTGCTCGGCCATCGCGCTCGCCAGCCAAAATAAAATCGTGTCGACAATGCGCGGCACGGAGGTGGTCTCGGACCCGACCAACCTGCTCGCGCTGGAGAGCGCGCGGCGCTTGCGCAAGAACGGCCGACAGACGGTCAAGCTCACCACCAATCATCGCTGCGTTCGCGCCCAAGCGGTGCCTGATCATGCCGGCTACGCGGCGCATTTCCGGCTGTTCTGCATGACAAGCGCCGGCCACGAACGCAAGGATCAGGCGTTTCTGGCCGAGTCATTGACCGAGCACGTTCAAACGCACATCTCTGCATTGGACCGGCTCGAGCTGCATGGCTATGCCTTTCCGGATCGCATCCTCAAGATTCTGGCGACCCCGGAGCGCGCGGCGCTCGGCGAACGCGTCGTGAGGGGCGTGAGCGGCGCGGGCCGAGCGAGCGGAATGACCGTTGCATTCGAGACACTCACGCACGACTACTACGATGGATTGCGATTCATGATCAGCGCCCGTTCCACGGGCGGCGAGCACATGCCATTGATCGATGGCGGCGCCTTCGATTGGCTGCGCAAACTGACCTCGAACGACAAGCTGGTATTCGTCGCCAGCGGTCTGGGCTCGCAATTGGCTGCGTATTTGTATCGTTTGCCGCGCTAGCCCGGCGCGACGCGCTCAGCGGCGCAAGTACGCGTCCGTGCCGTCGAGCCAATCCTGGCGGGGTGGATTAAAGACATCCACGTCGAGCGTCTCCTCCAGCGCGACGGCGCGGTGCTCGAGATTGGACGGGATCACCAACACCTCTCCGGCGCGCACCGTCACCTCGCGCTCCCCCTTGGGTCCGAGCCAGAAATGCAGGGCCCCCTCGAGAATGTAGGTGATCTGTTCGTTTTCATGCGAGTGCGTCGGCACCTCGTCGCCCTTCTTCAGGCGCACATGCGCAATCATCATGCGCTCCGAGGTGATCAGCTGGCGGGTGATTCCGCCTTTCATCGGTTCCGGCGGTATATCCGTCCACCGAAAATGCTGCGCACGTGGTTTGGCGGCGTTCATCTGTGAGTCGTTCATTTTGGCTTCTCGGGTTCGGTAGGGATGGCTCATCAATAGCACGATTATCAGCCCGCGGGCATCCTATGCAACTATTGGCGCAACTACCGCGTCTTCAGCCGACGGCTTCGATTTCCACGAGCAAATCCTCGCGGCAAATGTCGGCTTGCAAGTAAACGATCGAAGCGGCGGGGTTCAGCAGCTCGCCCAGAGTTGCCTCGACGGCCGGCAGGTCGGAGCCCTTGCGCACATACACCTTGAGTTTCAGGCCGTCGAGCGAGTAGTGATCTGCGCCGACGATCCGATTGGCTTCTTCCAGCAACGCCGCGATGTTGACCATGGTTTCGCGGGTCTGCGCCACCACATCGCCGCGATGGATGGTTTCGTGGCCGACAATGCTGGCGGTCCCCGAAACGAATAATCTGCCGCCGCCGGATTCGCCCCACACGCAGGCGCGCGAAAATATCGGACTGTGCCGGCCAAATTTCGGCGGATAATGATAGGCGCTGGTCTGGCGCGGATTCTCTATCATCCTGGGTGGACGCCGTGCCGCCAAAAAATAGATGCAAATCGGACTGCCGGCCGGCGAACCCAAGGCGCAGGCCGCCGGCACGGTCCCCATGGTCGCCCGCCCCGATTTGCGGAATGCCATTTGCCGCGCCGAATTGAAATGCCGATAGCGTTCATCGCCGCCGGCCAGCGCATTGATCTCCGGCAGATAATTCCAGATGCGCAGCAGATGCCGGTGCGCGGTGTCGTTGAGGACGGCGAAAATTTCCTGATATGCGATCTCGGTGGCGCGCTGCAGCGCGTCCGCTCCGCTGTGCGCCTCGACGGCCCGCTCCGCGATGTTGAGCGAGCCGAACAACAGGTCGTCCGAAAAACGATAGCTCACTCGCGCATGCGCGGAACCGCTGCATAACCGGACTTCGGGGCCGGCAACCCGCCACACTTCGCAAAGATCGTCCGCGCACAGCGAGGGAATCATGCTGGCCGTCACGGGAATGCGGGCGCAATCGAGGTTCGGGGTTTTCTCGAATCCGACGACGCCAAGAACGCTCTGCCACCAGGATGTGGGTCGGGACGCGATTTCCCGCGAAGGCAAATATTCGAGCTGCAGACTACACGTGCCGGCCGTGGTGGAAGACGCCGTGGTGTTCATTGGGCGGAAGTCTATCCTGCCTCCCCAAACGACGGTAGCCGCAGCCTTTGCGGGCTCAAAATGCGATGTAGGGACCCATGCCGGCTTTAGTCATGGCGCCTTCTACCGCAACGGCGACGCGTTTCCCATAGAAGAAGGGCAGACCGTAGTCGAAGGTCCCGGCATTCCCCGGCGGAATGGTGCCGGCGAGCTGCGGGAAGGCGTCGAAATTATTTTGCAGCATGGTTTCTGCGTTGCCCACGGCGAATGTCAGGTTATTCGCCATGGTGCCATTCATGCCCTGGATGCTGACCTGAAGGCTGAGCGTGCTCACCGGACAGTAGAAATCCACGATTTGCGACGAGGGATCGTTGGCGGGAGCCGTGCAGTTGACGATGCTGGAATCATTGAAAAAAATGCCGTTGGAGCCGCTGTCGATGAAGCTGTTTGCCAAGGATTGACCATTGAAGGTCATCAGCAATTCAGCGTTGCCATTCACGGTCAAAACCGTCTGGCTTCCGGATGCATTGTCCGATTGCGTGTCGATGCCGAAGATCAGCGAACCCATGACAGCGGAAGCGCCGCCCGCCGCCACGGCCGGCAACACAACCATGGCACCGTTGTTATCAGCGGCGAAATGCGTGACGGGATTAGGGACCTGCAGATTGTTCGGCACGGCCGTCTCTGTGCAGCTCGTGGCACAGGCGTAATAAAGACCGTGAGTAGCGACCGTATCGCAATCGCCGCAATCCAACTCGAAGGGCCCTATCCCTAAAATGCCGTTGGCGCCGAAGGCCGATACCGTATCTTCTTCGGTGCCGCCGGTGCCGGAACAACCCGCAGGAACGTTGGTGAAGCGGGAGTCGCCGATCACTTGCACGGGCAGAGAATGCGCGGTCTCGCCGGCTATTTGAATGTCAGCGGTCGCAACCGGTCCCCAGCTGTAGCCATCGACGAACTGCGTGCACTCCGCCAGAGAATTTCCGTTGGCCAAGGTCTCAACCGGCAGCGTCAGCGTCAAAACCGGCGCCAGGATGCGCAAGCCGTAGGATCCCGTGTCCACCTGGATGTGGTCGATCGTCTGGCAGCTGGTGGTGCTGCCGGGCACGCAAACAGTCACTGACGTGAACAAGGTGTTGACGCTGCCATTGGAGGGACCCGCATCGACGATCACGCTGGTGGTGTTGTTCGTCGGAGGCGGGGTGCCACCGCCGCCGCCCGCGCCGGAACCGCCGCCACCGCCTCCGCCGCAGGCAGCCACGAACACACACAGAACACCGAGCAGTCCGAAGCGCGCGTGTACCGAAGCCATCAATGCAACTCTCCGATATCAACGCCGCTCGGAACGGCGCTCTGCAGGTACGCGCGCCCGGAAAGAGCGCGCATGTGGCCGCCGCTTTGCAGTACCAGATCGCCCTGGCGAATCTGCACGTGACGGCGATCCGATAATTTGGAGCGCGGCGCGGAGGTGAATGCCTCGAAATATTGCCCCAGGGCCTGCCGTAGATCGGGCCGCGTCGGCCCCTGCCATGCCACGGCAAACACAGTGCCGTTCGGCGCGACGAACTCGCGCATCAGGGTGCCGGAGGGCAGTTGAATTTCGTGCACGCGATAGCCGGCGCGATCCTCCGAAGCCTTGATCGCGGCGTGTGCTCGTGCAACGTCGGCCTGAACCGTAATCTCAGGCTGACCCAAGGTCGCCGAAGCGATCTGCGGGATCAGTGCAGCGATGAGCAGCGCCAGCCCAAGCGCAGCGCCTTTGAAATCGTTCGATTGGAACATTGGCATGGTTATCCTTTGCAGATATTGGAGAGGCGCTGGCAGATTTGGTTCACCAGCGCGGCTCCCCTGTCGGGCTTCGGCGACATCACTCCTTCACCGGAGGCTTGGCCCGGGCCTGTGCCTGATATGCCAGCATCCATCCGGGGTACTCCGCCGGCAATGCGCTTACCTCGTCCAGCTGCTTGATTTCCGCATCGTCAAGTCGGACCCGCGTCGAGTCGATATTGTCCCGCAATTGATCCATGGTTTTTGCGCCGATGATCACAGTTGTTACGAAAGACTTGGTCAAAAGCCACGCCAAAGCGACTTGCGCGACCGAAATCTTGCGCGCCAGCGCAATCGGGCGCATGGCATCGACGCACCGGAACGCGCGCGGCTTGTCGACCAGCGGAAAGTCGAAGGCGGCACGGCGTGCGCCCGCCGGCCCCTTATCCTCAGCATTGCTGAATTTGCCGCTGAGCAGGCCGCCCGCCAGGGGACTCCATACCATCAATCCTAATTTCTGATCCTGCATCAATGGCACGAGCTCGCGCTCGAGGTCGCGGCCCGCGATGGTGTAGTACGCTTGAACGCTGACGAATTTAGCCAGATTCAGCCGTTCCGACACGCTCAAAGATTTCATGACCTGCCAGGCCGCCATGTTGCACAGTCCGATGTAGCGCACTCTTCCCGAGCGAACCAGATCATTCAACGCGGACAGGGATTCCTCGAAGGGCGTCAGCGGATCGAATCCATGGAGCTGGTACAGGTCGATGTAATCGAGCTGCAGGCGCTTGAGGCTGGCATCCACCTGATTGAACAGATGATGGCGCGACTGGCCGCGGCCATTGGGGGAGTCGTCCATGCTGCCCGTGGCCTTCGTGGCGACGATCAGTTGATCGCGTTTCAGGCCCAACATTTTGAGCGATTCGCCGAGCAGCGATTCAGACTTGCCGGTGGAATATACATTGGCCGTATCGATGAAATTGATACCGGCATCAACGGCGAACCTCACCTGTTCGTTGACCGCGTCTTGCTGCAACTTGCCGATGGCTTCCCAGATTCCGCCGTTGCCGCCGTAAGTCATGGTGCCAAGACAAAGCTCCGAAACGTACAATCCGGTTTGCCCGAGTAATCGATAACGCATGTGTCGCTCCGATGATGCAAATAACCCCACTCCCGCGCGTGAAGCTTACAATGAATCGCGGGCGGCCCGGTCGGGGGTGCGGCGCCTTGAACTACACATTTCTTAATTCGCGTCGCGGTCGTCGCAGTAGTAGATTTGTAAAATATTCCGGAGAGCATTCGTGAAGATATTCCTCGGGCCGGCGCTCGGCGCGGCAGCGCTCATTCTGTCGGGCTGTCCCATTAAGGGCGGCGCCAAATACACCGTCGGCGGTACCGTGACCGGCTTGAGCGGCTCCGGACTGATGCTGCAGCTCAATGGCGGCGACTCCTTGAGCTTCAATGGCAGCGGCACCTTTGACTTCGGCACCCGGCTCGACAACAGCGCCGCCTATTCAGTGACGGTCACGACGCAGCCTTCCAATCCGGCAGAGACCTGCACGGTGCGCAATGGCTCGGGCACGATCAACAAAACGAGCGTCACGAACGTCATCGTCTCCTGCACGCAGATGGGGAGGTTTGCCTACGTCGCGAATCGGCTGTCGAACTCGATTTCCGGGTTTGCAATCGATCCGGGCAGCGGCGCGTTGACGTCTTTGAACGGCTCGCCGTTCGCTTCGAGCGGCAGCACGCCAACCGCGCTCAGCGTCGATCCCAACGGGCAGTTCCTTTATGCCGCTAACAGCGGCTCAAATTCCGTCTCGGTGTATTCGATTGGAGCCACGGGAACGCTGACTGCGGTCGGCGCGCCGATTGCGGCGGGAACCGGCCCGGGGGCACTGACAGTTGATCCCACCGATCACTTTCTTTATGTGGCAAACCTGACTTCCAACACGATCTCCGCGTTCGCGATCAGCGGCAGCAGCTTGACGGCGATTGTCGACTCTCCGTTCGCCGCCGGGGCAGAACCGTCCTCCCTGGCCGTCGATCCCAACGGCAACTTTCTCTATGTGACGAATTTCAACGGCAATTCGGTCTCCGTATTCCTGATCGACCCGGCGAGCGGCATGCTGAGCGCCATTTCCGGCTCGCCGTTCGCCTCGGGTGCGGGGCCCGCATCTATTGCCATCGATCCGACCGACGCGTTTGCATTTGTCGCGAACAACGGGGATCAAACGATTGCCACGTACGCGCTCAATGCCACGACCGGCGCATTGACGCCAATCTCGGGCCCCCCGCTGTCGGCCGGCACCAACGCGGAAGCGCTCATTGTCGACCCGAGCGGCAGCTACGTTGTTGCGGCAAACGCGCAAGGCCCGAATCAAGCCGCCGCCTACGCCATCACGCCCGCCTCCGGTGCACTGACCCTCTCATCCGCCGCCGCGGCGGGTTCTCTGCCGATCGCAGTCGCAATCGATCCGTCGGGGCATTTTTTCTATGCCGTGAATTTCAACTCCAACAATGTGTCTGCCTACACCTTGAGCGCGGGCGCGCTCACTGCTGTCACCGGCTCGCCCTTTGCCGTCGGCACGCAGCCGCATTCGATTGCGATCGACTAGTCCTATTCCGCCGTTGCGAGTATGTTCGACGCATGAGCATTCATGATGTGACCGCCGGCAAGCACGTGCCGCGGGAATTCAATGTGATCATCGAGATCCCTCAAGCCTCGGACCCGATCAAGTACGAGGTGGACAAAGAGTCCGGCGCGCTGTTCGTCGATCGCTTCATGATGACGGCTATGCACTATCCGGCGAACTATGGCTACGTGCCGATGACCATCGCCGACGACGAAGATCCGGTCGATGTGTTGGTACACACGCCGTTTCCCCTGCTGCCGGGCGTGGTCGTGCGCTGTCGGGCGCTGGGCGTGCTGCGCATGGACGATGAATCCGGAGGCGATGCCAAGGTGCTGGCGGTGCCGACCGACGATATCTGCCCGCTTTTCACGCATTGGAAAACCATCGAGGACGTGCCGGAGATCCGCCTGAAGCAGATCCAGCATTTCTTCGAGCATTACAAGGATCTCGAAGCGGGCAAGTGGGTCAAGGTGCTGGGCTGGTCCGGAGTCGAGCTTGCGCATGCGGAAATTCTCGACGGCATCAAGCGCCACCAGGCTGAACAACGAACGTAGGTCTGATCATGATGAGCGGGAGAAATCGCGGACTCGTCATCGCCGCAATCGGCGCAGCGCTGTTGCTGATTGCGACGCTGGCCGCATACCGCACGCCGGCGCCGCTGGGCTTGGATGCCGCGCCAACGGTGTTTTCCGCGGCGCGGGCCCGAGAGATTCTCAAGGAACTGGTGGGCGATGGCGTGCCGCATCCCATGGGCAGCACGGCCGATGCCAAAGTGCGCGATCTGATCGTCAAGCGCTTGACCGCGCTCGGCTATAGCACCGAGCTGCAGACCGGATTGTCGTGCAATGGATTCGGCGCCTGCGGCACGCCCACCAACATTATCGCAACACGTGGAGAACTGAGCGGCAAGGACGCCGTGATGCTGGCGGCGCACTATGACTCTGTGCCGGCCGGTCCCGGCGCCTCGGACGATGGCGTCGGCGTTGCCAACTTGCTCGAGATCGCGCGTGTGCTGTCGGTCACGCCACAACCCAAGCATCCGATCGTACTGCTCGTGACCGACGGCGAGGAAGGCGGATTGCTCGGCGCCTCGCTCTTCACGCGCGATCATCCGCTGGCGAAGCGCATTTGGGCTGCGGTCAACATGGACACCCGCGGCGTCTCGGGACCCAGCCTCATGTTCGAGACCGGCACGGCCAACGCGTGGCTCATGCGCCTGTACGGCAGGTCGATCATTGAACCCGTCACCAATTCCCTCTGCTACGTGATCTACAAAACGCTGCCCAACAACACTGACTTCACGATTTTCAAAGCGGCGTCCTACCAAGGCTTTAACCTGGCGTTCATCGGCGACGTTGCCTACTATCACACGCCGCTCGACAACTTCGAGAATGCCTCCCCCTCCACCATGCAGCATCAGGGTGCGAATGCCCTGAGCGGCTTGCTGGCACTCGCCAACGCAACCGACGTCAATCCGCCCGCCGCAGACTCGTTGTTCTTCGACGTGCTTGCCCGCGCCGTCGTGGTCTGGCCCATCGGCCTCGTGCTGCCGGCCTCGCTGGCCGCGCTCGTACTCCTGGGCGCGGCTGCGGTGCTTTTGGCCCGCAAGGGGCTCTTGAGCCTGCGCGATGCCGCGTTTGGATTCCTTGGCGCGCTCGCCAATGTCGTACTCGGCGGCGCGCTCAGCGTTGGTGTGCTCGCACTGCTGCGCGTGTTAGGCAGGCTGCCGCCCATCCAAGGACCTTCATGGATTGCGCATCCCCTGTGGATGCACGTGGGATTCGCGGCCCTGGCACTGCTCAGCACAAGCGCCATCGCGGCATGGTTCGCCCGGCGCGTGGATTTTTGGGGCTTTTGGTTCGGCGCCAGCGTGCTGACCGCGCTCTTGTCGCTTGCCTGCGCCCTGATCATGCCTGCCGCCGGTTACATCGTTCTGCTGGCGGCGTTGGCAGCGGTGCTCGGACTTGCGCCCTGCGTATGGGCATTCATAAAGGGCCGTAGGCCATCGGCGGGCGCGGCGGATTTCGCGGTGCTGTTTCCCGGCCTCGTAGCCCTCAGTTTACTGCTGCCGCTGCTGCTGCTGCTATATCCCGCGCTCGGGGCGCCCGCGTGGCCCATTGGTACGGTCACGATGTGCGTGACGGCCGCTTTTTTGTTGCCGTTGCTCGGCAACGCGACGCGGCCGGCGCGCCAACGCCTGACCTTGATCGCCGCGGCCGCGACTTTCGGCACGCTTTGCATCACGGTGTTGCTGCCGACTTACTCCACCGACTGGCCGCAGCGAGTGAACATCGAATACTGGGTCGATGCCGACAGCGGCCGCGCCCACTGGTACGCCCAAACCGCATCGCTGCACTTGCCGGCCGGCATGGACGAGACGTTGAAGTTCGATCCGGTGCCGCGCGATCGATTCACCGGATATCCCTTGAAAGGATTTTTCGCGGAGGCGCCCACCGTGAAACTGGGTGCGCCGGAGCTGACGCAAATCGCGGCGGACGCCGGCAGCGGGAACTCCGGACGTCTGGAGCTGCTGCTGCGATCGGCACGCGGCGCGCCGAAAGCCTTCGTGATTTTTCCGGCGGCGGCGAATATTCATGAGATTGAGATCGCGACCCCATCGGGACCGTTGCGCGCCAAGCTGCAAACACTGCGCAACGGCAGCACGGCGGCGCTCGCGCTCGGCTTGACGGATGCCGGCTTGCGTTTCTCGGTCAAGGCGCCCGGCGAACCGATGACGGCGCAAGTGTTCGACGAGAGCTACGCGCTGCCCGAAGAACTGCCGGACGCTAAAAAACTGCAGCAGGCCCGCCCGAAGAACGCGACCAGCTCGCAGGATGGCGACATCACGGTGGTGCAGCGCACCGTGCACGTGGATCCTGCGGCCGGCCGCTAAAGCGTCATGTCCTTAACCTGATTTCGTCATGCGGGACGCATGCAACGCAGCGAGCCGCTGGTTGTGGATCTTGTTTACCGCAGCCGTCAGGGCTTCCTGCCGACACTTCAGCACCACTTCGCTGACCAAATGCGTATTGCTGAGTGCGGGACAGACCTGTTCGGCCGCCTGAGCCAGGCGCCGATAGAGTGCGCGCGTGCCGCTGTCGGTAACCAGGGCATCGTTGTTGTACTGCACGACCACGGAAGGCGCATCGATCTGCGCAGTTGCGGCCCCCGCCGTACCCGCCGCTGCGAGACCGGCAAGCCCCCCGAACAGCAGCATCGTCGTAGCTAATCGAGTCATGGCATCTCTCCTTCGGTGAATCCACTGGACACCCCAATAAGACGCCTCGAGAGGCCAATTCGTATGCGCCCGATCGTCGAGTTCGTCCCGAAATGCGACGGTTTCGTCCCGCGCCATCCGGCCGGTACCGCAAAAAACGGCCAGTTCGGGTAGTCTTGGCCCATGATCGGAATGCGTTCAGCCGAGTCTTCGCAGCGCTTTGCAGGAGGCTTAAGCCAGATCCAGTTCCTGGGAATCGTTTGCCTGTTCTGGGCGTATGTGACCGTATCGAATCTCCTGTACGGCTACAGCATGAGCGCCGGCATTGCGCGCGTGACCAACGTGACGGTGTTTGCAAGCTGGGACACCCGTCTGATGCAGCATCTGTTGCTGCTGCCGATGCTGCTGGTGTCGTTTTGGGCTTCGCTCAAGGTTCAGTGGCGCCCGATTCTGGTCGCCCTGCCCTTGCAGGTGATTCTGGGATCGGTGTTCTCCGCGCTGGCATGGCCGGTGATGATTCTCTCCCAGGTCATCCTGGCCAGCGACCAGTCGCATGCGACGCCACTCTCACATGTGATCAGCGCCTGGAGCGATCCGTTCTGGGTGACGCTGTGGCTTGCCAGCTTCGTGAGCTTTCTGCCCTCGTATGGTTTCGGGCTGGCCCTGGTCACCGGTCTTGCGTTGTATACCCGCTTTCGCGATTCGGAATTGCGTCTCGCGGCGCTGGAGCGCGAGTGGAGCGCGGCCCGCCTGGCGGCCCTGCGCATGCAGCTCTCGCCGCATACCCTGTTCAATCTGCTGCACACCATCCGCGGACACATCGAGTGGGATCCGAAGGCCGCGCAGTCCATGGTGGTGCAGCTCGCCGATCTGCTGCGGCGCCTGCTCAACGCCGGCGAGCGTGATTTTTCGCGGCTCGCCGACGAGCTGCAATTCGCGAAGCTCTATCTGGAGCTGCAGCAGCGGCGCTTCGCCGATCGACTTAGGGTCGAGCTGCCGAACCCGGCTGAAGTACCCGCCGTGTGGGTGCCGAGCCTGATACTGCAGCCCCTGATCGAGAACGCCGTGGTTCACGGGATGGCGGGCCACCAAGGCAACGTGGTCGTGAGGGTCACGGTGCGCCTCATCGATGAAATCATTTTGCTGCGCGTTACCAACTCAATGGCGCAGGATCGCGCCGCCGGCGCGGACGGCATCGGCCTGAAGAACGTGCGCGAGCGCATGGCGGTGCAATTCGAGGGTCACGCCGCCCTCATGGCGGGCGCGCAGGGCGGCGAGTGGATCAGCGAGATTTCCATGCCCGCCATCCGCGAGTCGCCGCCGAGCGCGCGCACGGCTCAGACCGGCAACAAACTGCATACGACGACGCTGCTCGGCACATGATGGATGTCATCATCGTCGACGACGAGGCCGCCGGCCGGCGCACCTTGCGCGAGTACTGTGAAGCCGAGCGCGACCTGCGCGTGGTGGGCGAGTTCGGCGACGGCACCGCGGCTCTCGCCGCCGTTCGACTGCAGAAACCGCAGATTTTATTCTTGGACATCCAGATGGATCCGCTGAACGGCATCGACCTGGCGCGCGCCCTGGAACCGTCGCAGCTGCCCTCCCTGGTCTTCGTCACGGCCTACGATACTTACGCGCTCGAGGCATTCGAAGTGTGCGCGGTGGATTATTTGCTGAAACCATTCGACCAGGAGCGCTTTCGCAAGACGCTCGCGCGGGTACGGCCGCGGCATTTGAATTCCGGCGCTGATGAACGCCAAACATTGCTCGCAGGACTGCTCGCGCAGCTCGAGCGCGGCGCACGCGGCGCCGGCGAGGAGAAGCCGCGGCTGCTCGCCGAACTCGGCGGCCATCTGCATGTACTCGACGTGACGCAGGTCGAAATGATCGAGGCGGACCGCAATTACGTGGTCATTCGGGTCGGCAAGGACAACTTCCATGCACGCAGCACCCTGCAGCAGGCGGAAGTCGCGCTGCGTTCTCAACCCATGCTGCGCATCAGCCGCTCCTGCCTGGTGAATCTGAACTACGTCAAGGAAGTGAACCGCACGCTGCGCGGCGATTTCATCCTGGTGCTGGCGGGCGGCGCCACCATCACCAGCAGCGAGGGATTTCGCGCCAAGGTGAAGGAATACCTCAGCACCCTGCGGATTTCGTCCTAAAGCAGCTCGTCCGGCGCAAAGGGCGTGAGAATTTTAAGCCACAGGCGCTCCGTTCGGCTGGTCCCGGGATCCGTGTGCCAGATTTTCTGTGCGCTGCCCTCGCCGCTCACCCATTCGACGCGGCCGTGCGGGTCCAACAGCAGCTTGTAGCTGCCGTCGGTGCTGATGTCGTCCAACAGGCCCGTGACCTCGCGCGCGATCTCGGTGCTGTTGATCACGAGTCCCAGCTCGCTGTTGATCTTCGCCGAGCGTTCATCCATGTTCAACGATCCGATGAAGACGATCTTTTGATCGATCACCAGCGCTTTGGCATGCAGGCTGGCGTTGGAGCTGCGGAAGGGATGGAAGCGTGCGTGCTTCTGGCCGAGTTTGGGGCGCATTTCGCGCAGATCGACGCCGAGCTTGAGCAGCGGCGCGCGGTAGCGAGCATAGCCGATGTCCACCAACGGAGAATCGGTGGACGCCAGTGAATTGGTGAGGATTCGCACCTTGACGCCGCGTTCGACCAGCCTGGCAATGAGGGCGACGCCCTGATTGCCGGGAATGAAATACGGCGAAATGATGCTCAAATCCTGTTTCGCCGTGCCCATCAGCTCCGTGATGTCGTTGGCGATGGTGAGTTCCTCGTCGGGAGAGGTTTCGCTGGCGATTTTCGCGGGCCGATCCGCGAGCACGGTCGCCGGCGCCCAGATCAGCTCGAGCTTTTGCGCGTTGAGTTCCTGCTCGAGCCATTTGTCGCTGTCGGAGAGCTGCGCTTCGATGGGCGGCGGAGACTTGGTCTCGGCATCCACCGACGAGGCCACCGAGGCGATCGGAATGGCGTACTTGCTGTTCCAGAATTGATCGAACGATGCGGACAATTGCGGCACGATGGCGCCCGCCGCGACCACATCCAGATCCACAAAGTTGCTGCGCGGATCGAGGGTGAAATACTGATCCCCGATGTTGCGACCGCCGGTAATCGCGAGCGCGTCGTCCGCGACGAACAGCTTGTTATGCATCCGATGATTGATGCGCCGGATGTCGGTCGCGGACGCAATGAAGCGCGTCCAGGTCGAGAATCTTCCGGCGGTAAAGGGGTTGAAGACACGGACCTCGACATTGGCGTGCGAACTTAGGTGCATGAAGCGCCGATCCTCGCCCGCGGTGTTGAGGTCATCGACGAGCAGACGCACGCGCACGCCGCGATCCGCGGCGAGGCGCACGTGATGCAGGAATTCCCGCGTGGATTCATCCTCGTGAATGATGTAGTACTGAATATCGAGGGTTCGCTCGGCATGATCGGCCAAGGTGATGAGGCTGGCGAGGGCCGCCTCCCCCGAGGACAGCAGGCGGAATCCGGACAGGTTTTTGCCGATCTCATCGGCGGCGACGATGCGCCCGAGCGTGGTGGTCTCCGGATGCTGAAAGGCCTCGGATGGGATTTTATGCACATGCCGCGGCAAGCCCGCGCAACCGGCCAGCACCGCGAGCGCGGCGATGAACGCGAGCATGAGGGTATTGCGCATGCGAGCATCATATCAGGCACACTTTGCAGCAATGCAGACGCACCGACGCATTCGCAGCTTCGTTTTGAGAGCCGGCCGCACGACCGCCGCACAGGAGCGCGCGCTCACCGAACTCTGGCCCGCCTACGGAATCGACCTGCAGTCAGCGCCGCTGGATCTGGCGGCGGTTTTCGGGCGCGAAGCGCCGCGCTGCATGGAAATAGGCTTCGGGGCCGGGGAAGTCATTGGGGCCCTGGCGCAAACCCAGCCGCACATCGACTACCTGGGAATCGAGGTGCACCGGGCAGGAGTGGGCAGGCTGCTGCTGTGCGCGGAGCGGTGCGCCTTGAAGAATCTGCGCGTTGTCTGCAGCGACGCCGTCGATGTGCTGCGCGATCACATCGCGGATGCCTCGTTCGATGAAGTATTGGTGTTTTTTCCCGATCCCTGGCACAAGAAGCGCCATCACAAACGGCGCCTGATCGAGGCGTCCTTCGTCTCGCTAGTTGCGGCAAAGCTGCGCGGCGGCGGTACCTTGAGACTGGCAACAGATTGGCAGGCGTACGCCGAACAAATGCTCGCCGTGTGCAATGCCGATCCGGCGCTTCAATCACTGAGCCCGGATTTGACTTATGTGCCTCGCCCGGAGTTCCGGCCGCCGACGCGATTCGAGCGGCGCGGCGAACGCTTAGGCCACGGAGTGTGGGACCTGGCTTATGCGAAACGGGTTCACGAGATCAACGACCGAGAAGGTCTATAGTCGTTTTCAATTTTTCACCAGGGAGCGAAAATGAAAATCCGAGCGCTATCCGCCGTGGCGGCATGCATGGCGATGTTTTACGGTCCCGCGGCCCTGGGCGGGGCTTTCGCGGATGATCTGGGCAAGTGCCTGGTGAATTCCACCACCAAGGAGGATCGCGCGAATTTGATCCGCTGGCTGTTCGTGGCGGCCTCGCACCACCCGGCCGTCAAACCCATCGCCACCGTCACTCCCGCGCAGCAGGAAGAATCCGACAAGCAGATGGGGACGCTGGTGATGAAGCTGCTCACGGAAAGCTGCAAGACCGAATCGCAGAAGGCGCTGCAAACGGAAGGCGCGGGAACGATACAGTTTGCGTTTGAAGTGCTGGGCAGGGTGGCGGGTCAGGAGCTTTTTTCCAGCCCCGAAGTCGCCGGGAATCTCAAAGGTCTGGCAAAGTACATCGATCCTGAAAAGATCAAGGCGCTGTCGATCACGCCGCCCGCTAAGCCGCAATAAAATCAGGAAAGAAACGCGCCGCGAATGCCTTCGACGATGAACTGAACCGCAAGCGCGGCCAGGATGACGCCGGACAGCCGGCTCATGACGTTGGCGCCGGTGACGCCGATCACCTTCATGAGGCGCGGCGTCGCCAGCATCAGCACCCAGCAAACCAGCATCACGAAGAAGACCACGCCGAGGAATGCGGCAAACTGCAGCGGCTTGCCCCACAATTCGCCGGAAGTCAGCAGGATGGTGGCGAGCGCGCCGGGACCCGCGATGAAGGGGAAGGCCAGGGGAAACACCGAGATGTCGTCGCGCGTCTTGGCCTCTTCCTTTTCACTGGTGGTCGATTTGGTGCCCGAGGTGCGCGCAAACACCATGTCGAGCGCAATCAAGAACAGCAGCGTGCCTCCGGCGATGCGAAAGGAACTCAAGGATATTCCCATGACATCCAGGAATCGCGCGCCCACCAATGCGAACAGCACGCAAATGACCAGCGCAATGGCCGCGGATTTGCCGGCCATTTTTTTCTTGTAGCGGGCGCTCGCTCCGTGAGTCAAACCGGCGAACAGCGGAATCAAAGAAATCGGTTCGACCACGACGAAAAAAACCACGAAGAATTTGATGAGCTGTTCGATCATGTATGTTGCTGCGCGCAAAATTTACATATTGCGCGATGCGCTCATTGGGAGTTGAATGGCAGCGAGCATAGCAGACGGAGACGCCGATGAATGTTATCAGGCCGATCGTAGGCGAATGGTATCGGGGAGGTACCAACGAGCTCTTTGAAGTGGTGGCCATCGATGACACGGATCAAACCATCGAGATCCAATATTTCGACGGCACTGTTGCTGAAATGGATTTCGATTCCTGGAACGAACATCTGTGGGACGATTTGATCGAGGCTGCGGATGCGCCGGAAGACTGGTCGGGCGCCATTGATGTCGAGGCCGAAGACCTGGGCCGCGAATTCGAGGACAACGCCAGAACGGCCTGGTCCAATCCGCACGACCGCTCGATGCGCCGCTGAGCAAGCGGGCCGCTAAAACACGCCTGAGAATACGCCTTAGAAATAGCCCCTAGCGCTTCGCATCGGCGCTGTCGCGCGCCGCGAGTTCCTGCAGTGGGCGACGCAAAATCACCAGCAGGACCAGCCCCGGCACCGCCGTCAGGCAGGTCACCACAAAAAATTTCGGCCACCCAATGTGGGAAACCAGCGTGCCGGCAATGGCTCCGGTGGTGACCCGGGGAATGGATGCCATGGCGGAGAGCAGCGCGTACTGGGTGGCGCTGAAGCTCGAACTGCACAGCGACATGAGAAATCCCACGAAGGCGGCCTGACCCATGCCGCCGACGCCCGTGTCGAGGGTGGTGGCGAGCGCCATCAGCCAGAGCTTCTTGCCGGACAACGCCAGCACGGTGTACATCAAATTGGTGAGCGACTGACCGATGCCGAAGACCAGCAGCGAGCGGAACATGCCCCAGCGCATGTAGATCCAGCCGCCCAGGGTCACGCCGATGATGGTGGACACCGTCATGTTCGCCTTGCCCGCGATGCTGAGCTCGTCGAGCGAGAAATCCGACGCCCTTGATCATGAAGGCGCTGTACAAGCTCAAGGCAAAAGCGTCCCCCGCTTTATAGAGCAGCACCAGCAAGAGAAATCCCCATGCGCCCTTCTGACTCACCAAGTTGCGCAGCGGGTGCCATACCGCATCGGCCAAGGTTCGTGGCGGCTGGCCCGGCGTCGAGGGCTCAGGCGCCCAGAATGTGGACAGCATGGTCGCCGCCATGATCACGGCGATGACCAGAAACGCCACGTGCCAACTGGTGTGGGCGGCGATGAGCACCAACACCGTGCTGGCGAGAATCGATGCCGTGCGGTAGCCGAAGGCCGCAGCGGCGGCGGCCATGCCCCGTTCGCTCGCTGGAATGGTGTCGACGCGATAGGCATCGATGACGATGTCCTGCGACGAGGACAGAAACACCACGAGCAATGCCATGGCCGCCAAAAAATATGGGGCCTCGGTCGGTGAACTGAAGCCCATCACGCCGATGGCCACTGCAAGACAAGCCTGAAAGACCACGATCCAACCGCGACGCCGGCCGAGAAGGGGCGGCAGGTAGCGATCGAGCAAGGGCGCCCATAAGAATTTGAAGACTGTAGGGCAGACCCACAAGGAGAATAGAAGCCGATGGCCTTCAAGTTGACGCCGGCGGAGGCCAGCCAGGCCTGAAAGGCAAATCCGGAGCCTGACAAATTGAAGGGCAGCCCCGAGGCGAAGGCCATCGAGCAGCACGGCCATGATGCGTTTGTCGCCCAGCGCCTGCCGGAATGTGAGGCTTGGGTTGTTCCGTCAAAGGGAGGCGGGTTTCGTGACGATGCGCATCGCGCGCGATAATATCAGTCCCCATGGTCGCGGCGTATCAAAGTGAATTCATCGAGTTGTGCACAGAGCTCGGCGTTTTGCGATTCGGCAGCTTTACGCTCAAATCAGGGCGCGAAAGCCCTTATTTTTTCAATGCGGGTTTATTCAACACCGGCGCCGCCGTCGCTGCGGTGGGCCGTGCCTATGCGGCGGCCCTGGCGGCCTCCGATATAAAGTTCGACATGCTGTTCGGGCCCGCCTACAAGGGTATTCCGCTCGTGACCATCACCGCCGCAGCGCTGGCGGAGAGGCACCAGCGCAGCGTGCCTTTTGCGTTCAACCGCAAGGAATCCAAGGACCACGGGGAAGGCGGCCGGATCGTCGGCAGCCCCTTAAAGGGCCGGGTTCTGATCGTCGACGATGTCATCACGGCCGGCACGGCGATCAGAGAGTCCATTGAAATTATCCGAAGCCTGGGCGCGGCGCCCGCCGGGGTGCTGTTGGCGCTCGACCGGCAGGAGCGGGCGCCGGACAGCGATTTTTCGGCGGTGCAGGAAGTGCGCAGCAAATATCAAATCCCGGTGGTCGCGGTGATCAATTTGTCCGACCTCATGCAGCATGTGTCCCGAACCGGCCAGACGGGCGAGCTTTCGAGCATGCGGCTGTACCGCGAACGGTATGGGCTCGCAGAGTGAGGAATTGCCCCTAGAAAACGCCGCCGCCTCGCCTCACAATGGCGGCCGCTTCACTCGAGGATAGGTTCTTGAAGAATGTAGCTTGGATCCTCTGTTTATGCGCTCTGCTGCCACTTGGGCTTGCGGTGGGCGCCCCTGCCTCCAAGGGTTCCTCTCCATCGAACAACGGCCGCGTGCTTTATAAATGGGTGGACAAGGAGGGTGTAACGCACTACGGCGATCATGTACCGCCGGAATACGCGTCGCAGGAACAACACATCCTCAATTCCCAGGGTTATGAAATCAGGCACCTCGATGCGCAAAAATCTGCGGAACAAGCGGCCGCCGATGAGCAGCTGAAGCAGGACGCACAGCAACGCCAGCTGCGCGACAAGAACTTGCTCAGCACGTATGCCTCGGTGCAGGAGATCGAACGGCTGCGCGATCAGCGCATCACATTGATCGCCGATCAGATCAAGGTCACCAATCAGTTTCTCGATACCTTAAACGGCCGCATGAAAAAAATGCGCGCTGACACCCTGCGCTACCGGCCCTATAGCAGCGATCCCAAGGCCCCTCCGATGCCGGACCAGGTAGCCGAGGATCTGGTGAGACTCGCCGCTGATATGCGCACGCAGGAACAAAACCTAAAGCAGAAACACGCCGAAGAATCGACGATGAGCATTCAGTTCGAGAGCGACATCGACCGCTTCAAAGAGCTAAAACACATTCAATGACGCCGAAAACCCGCGTTCTGCTCGGCGTGACCGGCGGCATCGCCGCCTACAAAAGCCCCGATCTGGTGCGGCGGTTGATCGAACGCGGCGCCGATGTGCAGGTCGTCATGACTTCCGCCGCTCAACGTTTCGTCTCTCCCGATGACCTTCCAGGCCGTTTCCGGCCGTCCCACGCGCAGCGACCTATGGGACAGCGCGGCGGAAGCGGCCATGGGACACATCGAGCTGGCGCGTTGGGCGCAGATCGTATTGATAGCGCCCGCCAGCGCTGATTTCATTGCACGACTGGCCGGAGGACGCGCTGATGACCTGCTCTGCACTCTGTGCATGGCAACCGAGGCGCCCATCATGCTGGCGCCGGCGATGAACCGCGTCATGTGGGGCAATAAGGCGACTCAGGCCAATGTGGCAACCTTGGCGGCGCGCGGCCTCCGCATACTGGGCCCGGCATCCGGCAACCAGGCTTGCGGGGAGGTCGGCGCCGGCCGCATGTGGGAACCGACGCAACTGGCGGAATCGGTGCTTGCGGCGCCCGCCAATGCGGGTCTGCTGGCGGGCTTAAATGTCTTGATCACCGCCGGACCCACGCGCGAGCGTCTTGATCCGGTGCGCTACCTGACCAATCGCAGCTCCGGAAAAATGGGCTTCGCGGTGGCGGAAGCGGCACGCGAGGCGGGAGCGCATGTCACCGTCGTCGCCGGACCGGTGCAATTGCCGACGCCGATGGGCATAACCCGAATCAACGTGGAAAGCGCGCGCGACATGTATGCCGCCGTGCACCGGCAGGTGGGCGATGCCGACATTTTCATTGCGGCCGCCGCGGTCGCCGACTTTCAGCCCGTGAGCGTCGCCAGGCAGAAAATCAAGAAGCAGGGCGGCTCGGTCAAGCTGGAATTGGAAGCCGCGCCGGACATCATCAAGTCCGTCGCCGACCTGCCCAAGCGCCCTTTTGTGGTGGGCTTTGCCGCCGAAACGAACGACGTCGAAGAGAATGCGCGCATCAAGCTCAAGCGCAAGCGATTGGACATGATCGCCGCGAACGAGGTCGGCGACGGCATTGCATTCGATTGCGAGGACAATGCGCTGACGGTGATCTGGCCCGGCGGCAAACTGGATGTGGCGCGCGGACCCAAATTGGATGTGGCGCGAGAACTGATCGCGCTCATCGCCAAGCGCCTGCCGCCGCGAGATGACAGTCCACGGCGCGGCGCCAGAAAGCGCAGAACCGCAGCCGGCACGCCCCGCGACCGCGTGCGCGGCCGCCGCCCGCGACGGGTTTAGCGCAAGGATCTTGTGCATGCAACGTACCGTGAAGCTGCGGATCCTGGATCCGCGCATTGGCCGCGAATTTCCCCTGCCGCAGCATGCGACCGCAGGTTCGGCCGGGATGGACTTGCGCGCCTGCATCGACTCGGCGCTGATCTTGCAGCCCGGCGCCGCGGAATTGATTCCGACGGGTGTGTCGATTTACATCGCCGACCCTGCGCTGGCCGCGATGCTGCTGCCCCGCTCGGGCCTCGGCCACAAGAACGGCATTGTGCTCGGCAACTTGGTGGGATTGATTGATTCCGATTATCAGGGCCCCCTGATGGTTTCGGTCTGGAATCGCGGCACCCAGCCTTTCACGATCAACCCCGGCGATCGGATTGCGCAGATGGTCATCGTCCCCGTGGTGCAAGTGGCTTTTGAAGTGGTCGAGGATTTTTCATCAACCGCGCGCGGCGGCGGCGGGTTTGGGAGTTCGGGACACCACTAGACTCACGGGCTGCGCAGCTGCCGCGTCACGCTCGCAGCCTCGTCTTGAGCGCGGTGAGCGAGACGCGCCACCAATCCGCGGCGCGCTGCAGCGTTACATGCTCGGGGAAGCCGTGCCTTGCGGCGTGCCGCTGCGGAATCGTGTCCCAGGCGCGGTGCTGGATCGATATGCGGGTTTCATCGCCGACACCCTCAAAGCAAATTTCCACCTCCGTCGACTGATCCGGCGTGAAGCTTGCCGGTCGCCAGGTGAAAACGAGCCGCTTGCCGGGCTCCCAAATTGAAATTCTTCCGATCTCGAATTCCTCGCCATTCGCCAGCGTGGTGAAAAACCGGCCGTCGACGCCGGGCTCGAACGCCAGCCTCCCGTCACCGCGTGGCGTCAGCTGAAAGAGACTGCTGGGTTGCCACCACAGTGCGATCTCGCCTGTAAACGCTTCGAAAGCGCGCGACGGATTCGCGGGTACCCGTAGCGCTACGTAGACCTGCGAGGTCATCGGATCGTCTTGTTGAGGTGCGTCTTCAAAGCAATGAGCTGACGTGCCCACATTGTTTCGGTCGCTTCAAGCCACGCTTTCAACGCCGTCATCGGCTCATTGCGCAACCGATAGATGCGAACGCGCGAATCAAATTCATCGCGGTCTTCCACCACCAGGCCGCTGGTGCGCAGGGTTTTCAGGTGGCGGCTCATCGACGGGAAAGAGATGCGGGCCGCCTCGGCGAGCTCGCCCGCGCGTCGCGGCCGGTCACGCAGTAGGTCCACGACTCGCCGACGATGTGGGTCTGCAAGTGCGGCGAGCGTGCGGTCGAGATTGTCCATACTCATGTCAGTGGTTTATATTTGAACCCGCTTGCCTGCTCCATTTCTTCCCGGGACGTATTTCTCACCGACTGCGAGAAGGTCCAATGATGACCTTCGAGGTCGACCGCCATATAGGTGCGATCTCCGTAGAACTGATCGGCCGGCTCAGAGGTTTCCGCTCCCGCTTGCCGCGCGCGTGCGCAATGCTCATCGATGCCGCGCTCGAGACGCACGTGGAGCCGCTGGGTATTCTTCCCGCCGATTGATGCGGGGCTCGCGGCCCACTCCGCAAATTCACTGCCAATCATGACGATGCCATCACCATGACTCATTTCCGCGTGAACGATGTCGCCGTTGGCGGCGGTGAGCACTTCGCTCGCTTCAAAGCCAAATGCGCTTTGCAGCCACTTGAGTGCGGCACGATTGTCCTTATAGATAATCGAGGAAATGAATGCCGGGCGGTGCGGGATTGTAGTAGCCATCGATTGCTCCTTAGTACTTGTCTAATTCTGCAATATTTAACGATAACGACAACTATATTGTCAAGACCGAGAACGCAAGCGCCGTTTCCTTGACCCCGAACCCGCGGCCGCGGCCGCGGGATGCAGTTTCGCCCTCTTCTGCCGCGAAATGCGCCTGGTGAGAAGCCGGGCCCGGCAGCATGCTGGCGCATGGCAATTCGGGACTGGCCGAGCGACGAACGTCCGCGTGAAAAGCTGCTGGAAAAGGGCGCCGCGGCGCTTTCCGATGCCGAATTGCTGGCGATCTTGCTGCGCACCGGCACGCGCGGCCATTCAGCGCTCGATCTGGCGCGCGATCTGCTCAAGAGTTTTCAGTCGCTGCGCAAGCTGATCGCCGCCGACCGGCAACGATTTTGCGCCGAGCCCGGATTGGGGCCGGCGCGCTATGCGGAACTGCAGGCCTCGGTCGAAATCGCAAAAAGGCAGCTGTCAGAGACGTTGCGCGCCGGTCCGTCGTTATCCAGCCCCCGGGCGACGCGGGATTTTCTCACCGCGCGATTGCGGGACTTGGAACACGAGATATTCTGCTGTTTGTATCTGGACAAGCGCCATCGGCTGATTCAATTCGAAGAGCTGTTTCGCGGCACCATCGACGGCGCGAGCGTTCATCCGCGCGAGATCGTCAAGCTCGCATTGCAGCGCAATTCCGCCGCCGTGATCATCGCGCACAATCATCCGAGCGGCGTCGCCGAACCGTCGCAGGCGGACGAATTCATCACGCAACGGGTGAAGGAGGCGCTGGCGCTGGTGGACATACGCCTGCTCGATCACATCATCGTGGGCGATGGCGCGTGCGTGTCGTTGGCGGAACGTGGACTTGTCTAAAATGTGGGGGCACCGAGCTTATCGCATCGGCGCATGCTTTTACTTGCAGGTCTGTCCGCAGCGCGGCAACATCGCCGTCAGATTCGCAAGAGGGATGTGAATGAGAATCTATAACGCCATTGGCTTCCTGATCCTGGCTCTGTGTGTGGCTGCGTCGGCATTGTTTGCGCCGGCGGCACTCGGCCCTTGGAAAGGGTTAGGGATCGGAGCCCTCTATATCCTGTTCGTCTGGTTTCTCGCCGGGATCTACCTGTCGGACGTGGTGCACATGGGGATAACTCACGGCGCCCTCGACTACAAGCTGTGGTTCATCAAGGCGGTCGTGCTGCTCAACAACACCATCGGCATTTACGTCAATCCCGTCAGCTGGGTGAATCGGCATCGCAATCATCATCGGTTCGCCGATCATCCCGGCGATCCGAACAAGCTCTCCGCCGACGGATTTTGGAAGACCACGTATCTGTGCCTCTTCCCCTACCGCTGCGAGCAGGACATGGCACGCGATGAGATCTTGAAAACCTGGCCCTTTCCGATGATCGCGCACCCCGCTTTCGCCGTGCTGGCGCAGCTGATCAGTTACGGTTTCTTATGGGCGTTGGTGGGGGACTGGAAATTTGCGTTGGTGCCGTGGGCCGGCATCCGGCTGTTCGCGTTGTGGGTGAATCTGATCCAAAACTACTGGACTCACGATCGTCGCTTCGGCACGCGCCGCTACCATGATCCGGGCGACAACGCCATGAACATCGGCGAATGGCTGCCCGTGATGTCGACCTTCAGCGCGTGCCTGCAAAACAACCATCACCACTACCCGCATTTGCTGCGGCTGTCGCATGCCGCCACGGAGTTCGATTTTGGCTTCATGACGGTAAAGGTCATGGCCGCGCTCAAATTGGTGAAGCCTTCGAAGACGGGAAACGTCAGGCCGGCGGATCTGGCCGGTCTGGAACTCAGTCTTTAGGAGCCTGGCGGCGCTATGCTGCGCCTAGCGGCCCATGAATGGGTCGATGAACTGCCTGAAAAATCCCGGGCGAACCGAGGTGCCGCTCAAGCCGTAGCTATTCGGCCATTGATCCTTTGGAAAATGGCAGGTGCCGAAGATGCGGTCGATCCACGGAAAGTGGATGGCGAAGTTGCAGTCGATGGCTTCGTCTTGCGCGGAGTGATGCCAGTGATGGTAGCGCGGCGTGACGAGATAATTCTCCAGCCAGATGGTGCGCGGACGAAAGTCAATGTGCGAAAACGTGGCGTGGAAGGACACGAACAGGATGTAGCCGATGATCGCACCCTGGGAAAAACCGCACAGCGCCAGCGGGATCATGATCAAGCCGCGCGTGATGACGATGTCGAAAAAGTGCGAGCGCGAACCCGCGATCCAGTCCATGGTGCGTATCGAGTGATGCACGGCGTGAAAGCGCCACAGCACGGGGATCTTATGGAACATCCGGTGCACGGCGTACTGCGACAGATCCGCCACGAGAATGACCGCCAGCAGCTGCAGGACGAACGGCCAATTGCGGACGTAGGCCTGAAGTTGCGGGATTGCCAGCCACGGAGCCGCCAATGCCGCGGGCAGCAGCATCAGGAAATTGATCAGCTGCGAAGGGAGGTGCGTCGCGATGAAATAGAATGCGTCGGTGGTCCACTCGGCGCGAAACGTCCCTTGGTTGGGATGCAGCGGCCAGATTCGCTCCAGCGGAACAAAAACGATGGTCATGACGAACAAGTCCAGCACGAACCAGTCCAAACCGATTCCGTTCTTGGTTGAGACCTCCTGCGGCAGAGGCACGCCCCCGCCTCCCAGTGCCAGCGCCGCAACGGCAAGAACCGCCGCCGTAAGCGCCAGAACTTTGCGTTGACGGAGAACCGCGGAGATGGCGGCAAGCACAAAGGCCGCAAAAATAATTCCTTGAATGAGCGGGCGTATGACGCCCATCGGATAGTGAGCGCGGGCCTCGGGCAGCGTTAAGAGTGCGGGAAAACGCAAACACAGCACGGCACCCAGGCCCAGTAGTCCGAGGAAGACTGCGCTTACGCCGCTGACCCAGCCGCTGCCGAGATGGACCGGCTGCGAATCGCCGAATGTTTTGCGGAAGAATTCGTCGGACATGCCGCCCTCCAGCCCTTGCTCTGCGGTTAATTTAGACTCAAAGCAGCGACCTCAACGCAAACGCCGGTCTCAGTTTGCACAGAGGCGGCGCGCTCTATTCGAATACCGGCAGGTTTGCGAGCTCTTCGGGTGGCACGTCTTCCACCGGCAGGCCCGCCTTCACCCAGGCGCGCAGGCCGCCCTGAATCACGGCAACCCGCACATTCTTGCCCAGAAGCATGGTCTGCAGCTCCCGCGCCACCCGGCTACTGGTTGCCTGCCGCACGCAGGTGCAGTACACAAACACATTCCCCTCCACCGGCATTTCCGCGCCCGACCGGTGCAGCGCGTTGGGATCCAGACGCCGCGACCCTTGAATGCGGGTCGCCTTCGGATCGAAGTAACCATGGCTGCGGACATCGTAGACCGGCGCCCCGCTCGCCAACTCGCGCGCCGCATCCTTGGGGTGGGCGAACGGCACGGCGCTCAAACCCCGCGCCTTCGCCCAAAGCCAGACGCGGAACAATACATAGCCCACGACGAGCACCGCGATGACCCAGCCGACAATGCGCCCCGCTGAATCGTAGCCGCGCGTCAGGGCTTCCAGCGCACCGCTGAAAAGATAGCCGGCCGCAAAATAGGCGCCGGCGTACAGCAACGCTCCCGCCAGGTCCAATCTTAGAAAGGTCGTCGCGCGCATGTTCATGCTGCCCGCCAGCGGCGGCGCGAGGGTATTGATCCCCGGAATGAATTTGGCAACCACCAACAGCGTGCGTCCGCGGCGATAAAATGAGTCCGCCGATCGCAGGATGCAGGACTCGGGATTCAGCGAAATGCGGCACAGCAAGCCCAACAGCCACCAGCCGGTATAGCGGCCCAAAATGAACATCAGCGTGTCGCCCGCGAGCATCGCGAGCACCGCGATGCCGAGCACATACTGGGCTTGCAGCATGCCGCGCGCCACCGCGCCGCCGGCAATCAGCAAAGCCACGGCGGCCGGCACCGGCACGCCGATGGCTTCCAGAAAGACGATGGCGGCAAGGATGGCATAGCCGTGTTGCGCGAGCGCGGTATTCAGTGATCCCATGCTTTATTCAGTTCGTGCCGAAGTCATAGGTTTTTCTGTACGCCCGGTACCAATCCTGTGTCGGTTTATCCGCCGGCGATCGGTCGGCGATAAATTTGAGTTCAGACAGCATTTTTTCGGCGCGCGAAGTGTTCAGATACAGATCAACCAGCCGCCAGCGATACGTCAGGTCTTCCGGCGCCAGCGCTGACGCCTTTTCATCGAGCTCGACCGCGCGAGTCAGCCAGTTCGTCTCGAACAGGTAGAGATCCGCCAGCTCGGCATAGTTGGCCGCGACGTTGGGCGCCGCCTGGATTTTCGCCTCGCCGGCCTGCACGGCCTTTTCAAGCGCAAACGGATAGGCTGGCAAGCTGGGCGTGCCAACATGGGACCCGTAAATGGCGTACTCCATGCCGGGCACCTGTTCCGAGCGTAGCGCGGCGAGAAATGGGTTGTCGGCATACTTGACGAAGAAATTCACGTTGTCCTCGAAACGATGAAAATAAGTCCACGCCTTGGGTTCGTCGACATACCAAAGGTTGTCCGATCCTCGGCGCAGCACGATGGGCAGGTTGGACTTTCCGGGTCCGGGCACCGCGAGCGCCAGGCCGCCTGCGTACAGCATCCGGTGAACTCCGGCACTGCGGAAGGAGTCACTGACCCTCAGCTGCTGCTCTTCGTTGCGCGGCACGATGATCCGAAAAATCCGGCTGCCCTCCGTCAGCAGCGGCAAGCGGGGATCGCCGATCCCTGAAGCGAGCGACGCCAGGTAGCGCTGCAGCGTTTCCCCGGCGTCCGCGGAGGGCTCGAACTTGGCCCAATCCTCGGCCGGGATCCTGAGAATGGCGCTCCGAAAGTCTGCCAGAGTGCGGCGGTACCCGGTGGTGAGCGCTCCCGCGCCGCCCGACAGGAAGCCGCCTTGCAGCCAGCGCGGCGCGGCCGCGCTTGCCAGATCCTTGGATCCCATGCCGCGCAGATTGGTCGTAATGATGAGTTCGGAGATGAAGTCCTGCGGCACTTCGGAAAGCATGTAGGTCTTCGCCGCTTCCTGCAGTTGACGACAGTACGCGTCCGGAATCTCGCCTTCGAGCGCGTAGGAAACTTCGATCTTCAAGAGATTTTCTTTGGCCGAGTACAGATACAAAATACCGCGGCCATTTCGCCGCGCCCCGATGTGCATGGCGGTGAAGATTTCCGCCGCCGCCGCTTCGATGCCCTTTGACGGCGGCAAGGCCTTCATCAGCACCAGGGCATTTTCAATGCCCGACTTGCCTTCGGCGAGCTTCAGGCTCATGCGAAACGCGAGATCGAAATCGTGCTGATCGGTCTCGTTGATCATAACGTAGTGCGGACGCTTTGCAGCGTGCCACTGCCATCCAACATAGGCCGCCCCGATTCCGATGAGGGCAACGCAGGCCAAGATCCAGGGTCTGCTCACAAATTCCTTCAGAAGCTGCCGAATACGGCGGTCTTTTTGCGGTCCGTGGAATAGTTGACCAGGAATGGGTCCGTGGATGTGGGGTTGAGGCCCAGGATCGAACGGTCCGCACCCTTGTTCTTGAGCACCACCACGGGCGTCTCTTGTCCGCCGAACAGCCGGAATATGCCGGCGGCCTCATTGTGCGTGTCGTTCAACACCACAAACGGATACTCGCTTTCAGCCGGCGAATACAGTCCCAACACCAATCGATTGCGCCCTTTGGTATCGTAAAAGAACAGGGCCGGTGCGCCGTCGGGCGCCATCGCCAACTCGGCGCGTGTATGGCCGCCGGCATCCAACATGCGAATTCTGCTCGCGGAAATCACGTCCTGCGCAGGGGCGGCGGACGCCGGGGATATGCCCATGCCAACGCCCAAGTGCCCGAGGACCAGCGCTCCAACGATGCCGCCGACAAATCCTGACAGCAGGCCCGCAACGTATGTCTTGCTCATTTGGATACGCTTCCTCTACATGATTTCAATCTGGATCGAAATTACACTCCTTGAGAGGCACGATGTGGGTCTTGTTCCACAATTTATGGCCCAGGTACAGCAGGATGACGGTGGGAATGATGAGGTAGTCGGTCACGAAGTCGAACCAGGAGAACACCGGGGTTTGAAACACACCGATGTTCGCACCGAAAAGGACAATGAGGAACAGCACCAGCGCGAGCCAGGGACCGTAAGGATAGAACTTGGATTTGAACTTAAGATCATTCAGGCTGCGACCTTGGGCCACCCATGCCTTGCGAAAGCGCAAATGGCAGATCGCGATGCCGAGCCAGATGATAAATCCGCTCAGGCTCGAAGCATTGTAGAACAGCTGATAGATTTTCTTGTCGCCCACTTCGGTGGAGAAAAACGCTAGGGCGCTCACCGAGCCGGTGGCCAGCAACGCGAGCACGGGCACGCCCCGTTGATTCAACATGCCGAACGCTTTCGGTGCCTTGCGGCTGTGGGCCATGGCATGCAGCATGCGTGAGGCCACGTACATGGACGAATTTCCGCAGGACAACACCGAGGAGAGGATCACCGCGTTCATAAGATTCGCGGCGTAGTAGCCGACCGTAGGCAGTTGCTGCAAGACCATGGTGAACGGCGAGTAGGCAATGTGACTTTCGTCTGCGTTGAGCAAATTCGGGTCCGTATAAGGGATCAAGGTGCCGGCAACGAAAATGGCGCCGATGTAGAACAGCAAGATGCGCCAGAACACGCTGCGGATGGCCTTGGGCACGTTCTTGGAGGGATTCTCGGTCTCGGCGGCGGCAAGACCGACGCCCTCCGTGCCCTGGAAGGAAAATCCCGCGACCAGGAATACGGTGAGCATGCTGGTGAATCCGCCGACAAATGGGGCATGCGTGCCGGCCTTGGGATCGCTCAAGCTCCAGTTATGAAACCCGCTGCTGTGATTGCCGAGCATGCCGGCGATCATCAAGAAACCGACCGCCACGAAGATGATCACCGTGACGACTTTGATGCCGGCGAACCAGTATTCGGCCTCGGCGTACGCCCTCACCGACAAAAGATTCAAGGCCAGCAGGACTGCGAAAAATCCCATGGCCCAGTACGCGGAATTCGAATGCGGAAACCAGAACTGGACGATGAGGGCGCCGGCAACCAGCTCGGCGGCCAGGGTAATGGCCCAGCTAAACCAATAATTCCAACCGACCGCAAAGGCCAGCGAGGGATCGACGAAGCGTTCCGCATACGCTTCGAAGGAGCCGGGTATGGGCAATTGCGTGGCCATCTCGCCCAGCGATTGCATCATGCAGTACACGGCCAGTCCCATCGTGGCGTACGCCAACAGCGCCCCGCCCGGGCCCGCTTGAGCGATGGCTGCGCCGCTGGCAAAGAACAAACCGGTGCCGATCGCGCCGCCGATGGCGATCATGCTCAGCTGTCGATTGCCGATGCTGCGCTTCAGCTCGCGTGATTCACCTAAGGCCATGCGGTTTCCCTCGCTGGATGCAGCCTGAGTCTAGTCGGTTGGTCCAACGAAAGACACGTGTCCGTTCGCCTCAGACGCGCGCCGCGCTTAAGATAACCATTTTCGCGCGGACAAATTGTGGAAAAATCAGGGGCCAGCAGAACCGCTCTCGCGACCGCGCTGATGCGCGCGGCGCATACGCGGCTTGATCCGCATCCCTTGATCGATGATTCCTGGGGCGATCGGCTCGTGCCCGAATCAGCCAAACGGGCCATGGCTGCGTCCAACGAGATGCTGGACGAATTGTTGATGCGCAGCCGCTCCTATGCCAACGTCATCATGCGCAGCCGGTATGCCGAAGATTCATTGGAGGCTGCGATATCCCGGGGCATTCGGCAGTACGTCTTGATCGGCGCCGGCTTCGACAGTTTCTCGCTGCGGCTTCCTGAGTTTGCAGCGAAGCTGCAGATTTTCGAGATAGACTTTCCCGCCACGCAGAAGCTCAAGACCGGGCAGATTGCGGCATGCGGCATGGCACTGCCCGATCCCGTGCACTTCATCGCAGCCGATCTCTCCGACGAGAGCGTTGCCGCGGCGCTCGCGCGCTCGTCCTATGAGGCAGGGCAGTTGACTTTTTTTTCTTGGCTGGGCGTCACGATGTATCTGACGCGCGCGGCCAACCTGGACACCTTGAGGTCCATCGCTTCCTGCAGTCCTGCCGGGAGTGAAGTGGTTTTTACCTACCTCGATGAACGGCTCTTTCAGGCGCAGTCTGAAGCGTTCCGCGAACTGGAACGACGCGTAGCCGCCATCGGCGAACCGTTCCTGTCCGGTTTCAATCCCGAAGACCTGGCGGCCAATCTGGCCGAATGCGGGCTTGAACTGCTTGAGGATCTGAATGGCCGCGAGGCGGCGGCGCAATATGATCGGAGCGGCGATCTCGGACAATCAACGTTTTCGCACATGGCGCGGGCGCGCGTGAAATAGAGGATCGAAGGGATGCCAAACCGTGAACGAGTTGCCGCCTTCATCGCGACCGTCGTGGGCGGCGATCATGTGCGTGCCATCGCCGACTACTACCATGAAGGAGCTTCGATGCAGGAAAATCTGCAGGAGCCGCGGCGCGGACGCTCGCTACTCATGGCACATGAAGCCAAGGTACTGGAACGCGTGAAAATGCACACACACCCTGATCCGATTTTTCTCGTCGACGGAGATCACGTCGCAATCAACTGGATTTTTGATGCGACCAGCAAGGATGGAACCACGCGGCGTCTGAACGAATTGGCGTGGCAGCGCTGGGCAGGCGATCGCATCGCTGAGGAAAGATTCGTCTACGACACCGCCTCCGCCTGGACGGTGGTCGACACGGCGTAATCGCGGCGTCTAGGGCATTTCGCACAGTTGCCGTATGATTCGTTCATGTCCAGTTCGGCGCAAGACACGCTGATCGACGAAAACGCGCGCTGCCGGCGCGTGCTTCGCGCGGCCGAGGAATTATTCAAAAAGCTGGGATTTCGCGCGGTCACCATGGAGCTGGTCGCGCGTGAAGCTAACGTCGCCAAGGCGACGTTGTACAGCTACTTCAAGAACAAGGATGAACTCTACGTGGCGGTGTGCGCGCGCATGGCGCGCATCTTACGCGGTGCTGTCGAACAGGCCTTGGATAAGCCGGACACAGCCTTGGATGAGCGCCTCGCGGAAGCGGTGGTCGCGAAGCACCGTCCTGTGTTTACGCTGGTGCGCGCCTCGCCGCACGCGGCGGAATTGCTGACTTACACCCACAGCATGGCCGGCGAAATTTTTGCCAGTCTCGATCTGGAGATGCTGGACATGTTCCGCGCCGCGATGGCTGACGATCCCCAACTCGGGCGCAATGCGGATCAATTGGCGCGCGCGCTGTACTTCGGCAGCGCACCCCTTGCCAGCCGCAGCGAAACCACGGCCCAAATGGAACAGGAAGTCGGCGCCTTCGCCCGGGCCTATTTGGCCGGTGCTCGCGTTCTCGCCAAGACCGGCTAGCCCGCGCCTGTAAGCAAGGGGGACCTGGGGATTCAAAACCGGGGCCTTTGACATATTTCTCGTTGACTAACTATACGATAAGGGTATGATTCGTTCATATCGTATAGTCGCAAGAGGGAATAGCCATGAACCTCGCCCGCATTGCCTTGTTAGCTGCCGTTTGTCTTGCCGACGGAATCGTATTGCTCCGCGCCACTCCTGCCCTGGCAGCCGAGATCATCACCGACGTGGCGCCGCCGCCGCCGCGTACCGAAAACATGGGTCACCCGCGCGACGGCTATGTGTGGGCGGCGGGACATTGGGAGTGGAACGGGCGGGCCTACCAGTGGGTATCAGGCAGTTGGATCGTCGAGCATGGCAAGGCGCATTGGATCGCCGATCAGTGGGAACCTCAGGGCGCGCAGTGGCGCTATGTCCCGGGCCACTGGGAACGCTGAAACCAGGCCGCGGGCATCGCTTAGGTCGAAAACGCTGATGCGACGACGACAAGACAGTTGTTGGTCGCATGCAGCACGAAAGACGGGCGCAGCGATCGGTAGCGCACGGCGAGACAGGCCGCCACTATTCCGAGCACGACTCGATAGGCGAACTGCAACCAACCGCTCGCTCCGCTGTGCAGCGCAACGCCATGCAAAAGGCCGAAAATGAGCGCACTGATCAGTATCGCGGGCCAGACGGCCATTTTTTGGCGCAACCAATCCAGCAGCAGTCCGCGAACCATGAGCTCCTCTGCCGCCGGTGCGATGATCGCGACGATCAGCACCGTGGCCGGCAGCCAACGCAGCCCGCCGAGCAGGAAATCAGGCGTCGGGAGAGGAGATAGCTTGACTCCACACCACATCAAAATTTTCGCCGCCGCAAGGAAAATTAGAATGGGTACGACTGGACCGGCAGCGGCTGCCCACAGAATCTTGGTTTGGACCGTCGAGAATCGAGCGCGGAGGCTGATCCAATCGCGATCGTAGCCAAGGAGTTGATAGCCCCAAATCCAACTCAGGCTCTGAACGGCGGCTGCGGCAAGGATGCGCGCGCCGGCGGGCACATGAAAAACGGCGCTAAGAACCAAGGTAAGAAAGGAAAGTCCGACGCCGGCCAAGAAGAGCAGCAGGATGCTGCCAAACCTGATCTTTCGGTCCATCGCCGCCATTCCTTGCGCATCGATCATGGTCACCGCCGGATCATATCGATTGCGACGCCAAGCCACACGCAACCCCTTGAATATGGTTCATTATTTATCCCCAGGCCTTGCCGCGAAGTATTGACCCTGGTATAAAGCCCGGCTCTCTCAAAGCTTCCATTTCAAAGGTTTAGCCATGTCGCGAGTTTGCCAGGTCACGGGCAAAGGCCCCAAAACGGGGAATACGGTTTCGCACGCGAACAATCGCAAGCGCCGCCGCTTTCTGCCCAATTTGCATAGCCACCGATTTTGGCTGGAATCCGAACAGCGTTTCGTCAGCTTGCGCGTGAGCACCCGTGGGTTGCGCACCATTGAGAAGCGCGGCGTGGACGTCGTGGTCGCGGATTTGCGGGCCAAGGGCATCAAGGTTTAAGGAGCCGCAATGCGCGACAAGATCAAACTGGTTTCCTCCGCCGGCACGGGTCATTACTACACGACCACCAAGAACAAGCGCCTGCATCCGGACAAGCTCGAGACGAAGAAATTCGATCCTGTGGTGCGCAAGCACGTTGCCTACAAAGAATCGAAGATCAAATAGGCTTAAGTTCAGCTGCCCGAGCTCCCCGAAGTAGAAACCACGCGACGCGGGATCGCCCCGGCGCTGGCCGGACACCGTGTCGTCGACATGATCGTGCGCGATCGGCGCCTGCGCTGGCCGATCGCGGCGAAGCTCGAGGCAGCCGTTCGCGGCCAGCAGGTCTTGAGCGTCGAGCGGCGCGCGAAATACTTGATCATCCGGCTGGAACGCGGCGCGCTTTTGGTGCATCTCGGTATGTCGGGAAGCCTGCGTCTCATCGGCGCCGATACGCCGCCCCGACCGCATGAACACTGGGATCTGGTCCTCGACAGCGGCCAGGCGCTGCGCTTTCACGATCCGCGGCGCTTCGGCAGCCTGCATTGGACGCAAGGCCCTCCGGAAGATCATCCGCTGCTGAAGAAATTGGCGCCGGAACCGTTGAGTGCGGCGTTCAACGGAGCGTACCTGTTCCGGATCACGCGCAAACGCTCGGTGGCCATCAAGCAGCTCATCATGAATTCGCAGCTGGTGGTCGGCGTCGGCAACATTTACGCCAGCGAAGCCTTGTTCCGCGCAGGAATTTCGCCGCGCCGTGCGGCGCGCCGGTTGACGAAGGCGGAGGCAAGCAAATTATCGGGCGCCATCAAGGCAGTGCTTGCGGCCGCGATCAAAATCGGCGGCACGACGTTGCGCGACTACGTCAATGCCGACGGCCTGCCCGGATATTTTCGGCAGAAATTATTTGTCTATGAGCGCGCGGGCGAACGCTGCCGTGTGTGCAAATCCAGCGTCCGGCAATTCACTCAAGGCCAGCGATCGACATACTGGTGCGCCGCGTGCCAGCGTTAGGAGCCTCTCTCTGCTCCTAGTAAACGAGCCCCTCGCCTTCGCCGCGCGGATCTGACGCTGCTTCGACTTTTCCGCTCGCAAAATCCCAGGTAATGACCTGCATGTTGCCCCAGCGACGATTGGACAGGCGCAGCTTGTGTCCCATCGACTGCAGCTCCGCAATTTCAGCGTCGGTCAGCGCGCCCGGCTCATAAGTGACTTCGTCAGGCAGGTATTGGTGATGGTAGCGCGGATACTTGACGATGTCCGCGGCGTTCATGCCGTCCACATAGTTCAGGACTCCCAGCAGCACCTGACTGATGATGGTGCTGCCGCCGGGCGAGCCGATGACCATCAATCCCTTCGGCGTTTCGACGAACGTAGGGGACATGCTCGACAAGCTTCGCTTGTTGGGCGCGATCGAATTGGCCGTGTTGCCGATGAGCCCGAAGACATTCGGTCTGCCGGGCTTGGTGGAAAAATCATCCATTTCATCGTTGAGCAGCACCCCGGTCCCCGCCGGCATGTAGCCGCTGCCAAAAAACAGGTTCACGGTGATGGTGACAGCCGCGCGGTTTCCCGCGGCGTCGAGCACGGAGAAGTGCGTCGTGTTCATGCCCTTCGGTTCCGACTCGATGCCCGGCAACAAGTCGGACGGCATGGCCTTGTCGGCGCGAATGCTGCTGCGCTGGCCGGCTGCATAGTCGACGCTCGCCAATTGCTTGAGCGGCATCTTGATGAAATCCGGATCGCCGAGATAGATCGCGCGATCCCGATAGGCACGGCGCATGGCCTCGACGATGAGATGCTTGTGCGTGGCGGAATCGACGTCATGAAAATCGAAGCCGGCAAGGATGTTGAGCGAATCGAGAATCGCGATGCCGCCCGATGATGGCGGCGATGCCGTTACGATGCGCGCACCATGATATTCGCCGATCAGCGGTTTGCGTTCGACGACGCGGTAATTTTTGAGATCCTGCAGCGTCCAGATGCCGCCGCCGGCGCGCACGCCGGCAACGAGATTCTCGGCTACGCGGCCATCATAGAACCCTCGCGCGCCCTCATTGGCAATTGCCTCCAGGGTTCGGCTCAGTTCCGGCTGCTTGATGACGGCGCCGATTTCGGGCACGTTGCCGTCGGCCGTCAAAAACACTTTCGCGGCGTCCGGCGAGTGCGCCAAAACATCGTGTTTCGCCTTGATGGCGAACTGCAGCCGGGCATACAGCGGGAATCCATCCCGCGCCAGGCGAATCGCCGGCTGCAAGCTTTGCTTCAGCGGCAACTTGCCGTATTTGCGCGCCAAGTATTCGAAGGCCGCGGGCTCGCCGGGAATGGCCGACGACAGCGGGCCGCTGGTGGAGCTATTGGGGATCTCATTGCCATCTTTGTCCAGGTACATGTCGCGCGATGCGGCGCCCGGCGCCTTCTCGCGGGCATCGACCATGGTTTCAAAACCGTCGGATTGCCGATGCAACAGAAAGAAGCCGCCGCCGCCCAAGCCGGAGCTCGTGGGTTCAACCACGGCGAGCGCCGCCGCGACCGCGATCGCGGCATCAAAGGCATTGCCGCCCTCCTTGAGGATTTGCTCACCCGCCTGGCTCGCCAGCGGATAGGCGCTGGCGATGGCGGCCTGGTGCGCAACCGCTGAACGGGCGGCATCGGGTGGACGGGCCGCACCGGCTCTCGCGGCCGGGGAAACGATGACAACGACGGCGATTGCGAGGGGCAGCCACAGCAGGCCGGCAGCGCGCCGCGCGCGAGATGTCGCCGCGAAAATCAAAGCTTGCGGTGCCGTTTCAGTTCGATCTCCACAATGGGATGCACGAACTCGGAGACATTGCCCCCCAGCACCGCGATCTCTCGCACCAACGTCGATGATATGAATGTGTATTGCTCTTGCGGGGTCATGAATACTGATTCGATTTCCGGCGTGAGGTGCCGGCTCATATTAGCCAATTGAAATTCAAATTCGAAGTCGGATACGGCGCGCAGGCCGCGCACAATCACCGACAGGCCGTTTTGCCGGGCAAAATCCGTGGTCAGTCCCACGTAGCCCTTCACTTCCACGTTGTGTACATCGGCAAGCACGCGGCGCGACATCTCGACCCGTTGCTCGAGCGTAAACATCGGCGCCTTGTTGGGATTGGCCGCAATCGCCACCACCACGCGATCGAAAATCGAGGCGGCGCGCCTCACCAAGTCGGTATGGCCATTGGTGATCGGGTCGAAAGTCCCGGGGTAGACGGCATTTCTTTTGTGCATTTGCTATTTCCGCCCGTTGACGCGGACCAAATGATACCCCACCTCGCCCGCCGACTTCGATTTGAGCACTTCCCAGTGACCCGGCAGCGCGGGGACGCCCGCGGTACGCTCATTCTCCAGGTACACCAAGCCGTTAGGTTTGAGCCAGCCGCCGCCATCCAGCAGCGGGATGTACTCGGCCAAGGCATTCGCTCCAAAGGGCGGATCGAGGAACGCGATATCGAAGGGTTCGACGGGCGTGCGCAGAAAGCGCGCGGCACCCATTTCCAGGATACGGCCTCGCGCAGTTCCGCCGAAGCGGACCAGCTGCTCCTGCAAGGCGCGTGCAGCAGCCGGAAACTGCTCGACGAACACCGCCTCTCGGGCGCCCCGCGACAGCGCCTCCAAGCCCAAGGCGCCGGAACCGGCGAACAAATCCAACACCCGGGTGTCGGCTACGGAGTGCTGCAGCCAATTGAACAATGTCTCCCGGACGCGATCCGGCGTCGGCCGCAGCGCCGGCATGTCAGGAAAGTGAATTCGGCGGCCGCGCCACGCACCGGCGATGATGCGCACCGAATTGCGGCCGGTCGGCGCCGGCAAATCGCTCTTTGAAGTAGCCACAGCCGGTATCATACCGTCAATGACAAATGAAGCTGACAAGCCCGGGGTGCGCGGATTTTTCAAACGTCTGCGCGCCAAATTGAATACGGGTCCTGCGTGGCTGACGACCGACATTGTGGAATTGTTGCCCGGCCGCAAGATCGACGCCGAGATTTTGGACGAGCTGGAAACGCGGCTGATCATGGCTGATGTGGGCGTCGAGGCCTCCTCGAGAATCCTCGAGGAGTTGCGCAAGCGCGTGGCGCGAAAGGAACTCGACGATGTCGACGCGCTGCTCACGGCCTTGCAGGAGTCCATGTCGCAAATCTTGACTCCCGTGCAACAGGCGCTGGTGATCGACCCTGCCGCCAAACCCTTCGTGATATTGGTGGTGGGAATCAATGGCGCGGGCAAGACCACGACGATCGGCAAGCTGGCCGCCCGGCTGCTGGCCGAGGGGAAAAGCGTCATGCTGGCGGCGGGCGATACCTTCCGGGCGGCCGCGCGCGAACAATTGGAAGTCTGGGCTGCCCGCCATAACGTGCCCATCGTGGCTCAACAATCCGGATCCGAACCCGCGGCGGTGATCTTTGACGCCCTGAACGCCGCGCGTGCACGGCACATCGATGTGCTCATCGCGGATACCGCGGGCCGCTTGCATACGCAGACCCACTTGATGGATGAACTCAAAAAGGTCAAGCGCGTGCTCGCGCGGCTGGACCCCAGCGCGCCGCATGAGGTGCTGTTGGTGCTCGACGGCACGATCGGCCAAAATGCCGTGGCGCAGGCTGAGGAATTCAACAAGGGTCTGGGAGTCACCGGTTTGGTCATTACCAAACTGGACGGCACCGCCAAGGGCGGCGTGGTTCTGGCCATCGCGCAGCGGCTGAAAATTCCCATCCGCTTCATCGGCGTCGGCGAGCAGTCCGAGGACTTCGGGGTGTTCAACGCGTCGGAATTCGTGTCCGCGCTGTTGAAATCGGAACCGCGCGACGCGGCCGCATGATTCGCTTTGACCAGGTTTTCAAGCGTTATCCGAACGGACGCGAGGCCCTCTCCGGCGTGACGTTCAACATCGAGAGCGGCGCGCTGACTTTTTTGACGGGGCATTCCGGGGCGGGCAAGAGCAGCATCTTGAAGCTGATTGCGTTGATCGAACGGCCCACCCGCGGCCAAGTCATCGTCAACAGCCAGAATACCGCGGGCGTGAAGCCGCGCGGCATCGCGCATTTTCGCCGCCAGATCGGCGTGGTCTTCCAAGATCATAAATTGCTGCATGACCGGCCGGTGGCCGACAACGTCGCATTGCCGCTGGTGATCGCAGGGGTGCCGCGGCGCGAGGTCGACAAACGCGTGCGGGCGGCGCTGGACCAAGTCGGCCTGCTGGGCAGAGAGAAGTCTCTGCCCTTGGAACTCTCGACCGGCGAGCAGCAACGCGTCGGCATTGCGCGAGCCGTGGTGGCAAAACCGATGCTGCTCATTGCGGATGAGCCGACCGGCAATTTGGATCCTGAACTCGCGCTCGAAGTCATGAAGCTGTTCAAGCGATTCAGTGAAGTCGGCGTGACGGTGGTCATCGCCAGCCACGATGTGCATCTCATCGATCAAGTCGGCGCGAGACGCATCGTCTTGAGCGCCGGGCGCGTGATCGGCGAGGCGGCCGCATGAGCATTGGCGCCTACTTTTCGCGCCACGCACAAGTGCTGATCGGCTCGCTGGGGCGCATCGTGCATCAGCCCTTCGCCGCCTTGATGACCATGGGCGTCATCGCGGTGGCCCTCGCCCTGCCGCTGTTCCTGAGCCTGCTGCTGCAGAACGCGCGCAACGCCACGGGAAATTGGAACGAAGCCTACGACTTGTCGGTCTATATGGATAGGAAGGCCGGCGCCGCGCGCGTGCAGTCGCTCGCCAAGCAGCTGCGTCTACGCGGCGATGTCGCCGCGGTGCGCATCATCACCGCCGAACAGGCGCTGGCGGAGTTTAGAAGCGACTCGGGATTTGGCAGCGCACTCGATGCGCTGGCGGACAATCCGCTGCCCGATACCCTGGTCGTGACCCCGACTTTGCCTTCGAGCACCCCGCAGGGAACCGAATCCCTGAAGAGCGCGATTGCCGCGATGAGCGATGTGCAGACCGTGCAGATCGACACAGAATGGGTGAAGCGCCTGCACGCCATGCTGGACCTGCTGCGCCGGGTGGTGCTGCTCACCGGCGGCCTCTTGAGTCTTGGCATCGTGCTCATCGTCAGCAACACGATTCGGCTCGATATATTGAACCGCCGCGCCGAAATCGAGGTCATGAAACTGGTGGGCGCGTCGGACGGCTTTACCCGCCGCCCCTTTCTTTATACCGGCGTCTGGTACGGTCTGGGGGGCGGTCTGCTGGCCTTGATTCTGGTCGCCATCGCCTCGACAGTGCTGGCGCGGCCGGTCGCGCAGCTGGCCTTTTTGTACGGCAGTGCGTTTAGCCTGGAGGGGCTGAGCATCATCACCGGATCGGCGGTTTTGGGGCTCTCGGTGGGCCTCGCTTGGATCGGCTCGTGGCTTGCTGCAACGCGCCATATCCGAGCGATCGAACCGGCATAAGTATATGTTTTTAAATACTTTGCTGTCGCGCAGAACTCTGCGCGACCTTAGCACTCTAACCCTTGGAGTGCTATAATTGCCCCGTGGATTGAGAGGAAGATTTGCTTGGGAGGTAGGTGTCAAATGTCTGCTGCTCTGGTCGCTAAACAAACTGGAATGGTGTTCGCGGGCCCTGTCGGGAGCCTGGACTCTTATATAGACCGCGTATCCCAGATTCCGGTTTTGTCGAAGGAAGATGAAGTTGCATTGGCGGTGAAATTCCGCTCCGAGGCCGATTTGGACGCGGCCCGGCAACTGGTGCTGTCGCACCTGCGATTCGTCGTGCACATCGCGCGCGGGTACTTAGGTTACGGCCTGCCCATGGGCGATTTGGTCCAAGAAGGCAATGTGGGTCTCATGAAAGCGGTGAAGCGCTTCGACCCGGGCGTGGGTGTCCGGCTGGTGTCGTTTGCCGTGCACTGGATCCGCGCCGAGATCCATGAATACGTGCTGCGCAACTGGCGCCTGGTCAAGGTTGCCACGACGAAGTCGCAGCGCAAACTGTTCTTCAATCTGCGCAAGATGAAGAAGAATCTGGCGTGGCTGTCGGAAGCGGAAACCGCGGCCGTGGCGCGCGATCTGGGCGTCGATGTGGCCGATGTGCGCGAGATGGAGCAGCGGCTATCGGCACGCGACATGTCGTTCGATCCGAGTCCGGAGAGCGATGAGGAAGAGGCCTATTCGCCGGCGATGTATTTGCCGGCCAGCAATGCCGATCCCGCGATCGAGGTCGAGCGCGCCGAGTGGGAAGAGGATTCGAGCGATCGCTTGGAACTGGCGCTCGAGAAGCTCGATGAACGCAGCCGCAGCATTTTGAAGCGGCGCTGGATGACGGACGACAAGGCGACCTTGCATGAATTGGCCGATGAGTACGGCATTTCCGCGGAGCGGGTGCGACAGGTCGAATCCAATGCCATCAACAAGCTGAAAGGGCTGATGGCAGCCGCCTAAGATCCCCAGGATTCAAAGCCGCCGATCGTTCGGCGGCTTTTTTATGAAGCGGCTCGTCGGGGCGATGATGGGCGGCCTCACCAATCTCATCATGTTCATCATTGCAGCAACAGGGGTGGTGCAAGCCTGGCTGGCAACGCGCGTTATGTGAATTTCGCGCCCCCGGCCCAATATCTGGTCCCGCGAACAGCTATGCGTTACGCTTGCCATTCGCGCCAATTGAGGCAAAGGAGTCGGCATGCGTGCACTGCTATTTTTGACTGCGGTTCTGGTTGCCGGCTGCGCAACCCAGCCCGCCGGCCCCCAGACCGCCTCGAGCGGCGGCGCAATCGCCGCCAGCGACGAGCAGCGATTGGCGCTGGCCCGAAATCTCAATCTCAAGGTAGTCGACAAGGACGGCCAGCAACTGTTCTGCCGGTCGAATTACATGACGGCCTCCCGCATCCAGCGCGACACCACCTGCTATACGGCTGACCAGCTCGACAAGATGGAGGCACGGCAACAGCGCGAGCTCGACCAAATGAATAATATGCCGGCGGCACCGGCCAAAAGCCCGTTCAACTAACAGGGCGATCAAAGCGCCAGGCGTAATGCGCACCGCCGACCAATGGCTGGACGAATACGGCTCGAGTCACCGCAACCCGATCAATGAGGCGCTGCATTGGCTCTGTGTGCCGGTGATTCTGTGGTGCGTGCTCGGGCTTTTGTGGATTGCACCCTTCCCGGACGCCATTCGCGCCGCCGTGCCGCTCGCAAATTGGGCAACGTTGATCACGTTGATTGCGGTCATTTACTACGCGCTGCTATCGGTCCCGCTTGCACTCGGCATCCTTCCGCTGTTGGCGCTGATGCTCTGGTCCATCGAGGTTGTGAATCACAACACCCTTGCGCCCCTGTGGCTGATCTCTCTGACGCTGTTTGTTCTGGCGTGGATTGGGCAGTTCGTCGGTCATGCGATCGAGAAGAAGCGCCCGTCCTTTTTCAAGGACCTGCAATTTCTCCTGATCGGACCGCTCTGGCTGCTGGCTAATGTTTACCGGCGCCTCGGTATCCGCTTCTCGCCTCTGCCTTAAGCCGCGTCGTTGGTGCCGGCGCCGGGAATGATCTCGCCGACATCTGCTCTTCGAGCGCTTCGCGCAGCGCCTCGAATTTCGCCAATTGCAGGCTGGCGCGTCGCCAGGCGATGTCAGCGAGTTTCGAGGCCTCGAGCAAGACCTCGCATTCGCCCTGCAAGCTCCCGATGGCGGACATCAGTGCGAACCAGCGGCGTTCGATCAACTCGCCCGCCGCATCGGCACCCCACTCGCGATCGACCATGCCGAGCCCCACGGTCTAACTCAGGCCCAGCATGCTGTCCTCGAGCAATTCGATCTTTGCGAATATTCGCGCCTCGGCCGCTTCCGCGCGTCGCAGCCGCTCGCGGGCGATATCGATGGCACCGGCGTTGGCCTTGGGGTCGGCTCCAAGAGCCTTATATTCTGCGCGCGCAATGATGCTGGCCTCGTGCGCGGCGCGCCATTCGAGTTCCAGGTCATCCATTCTGCCGTCGAGTTCCAAGTCGAGACTGCTCATGGGTAAGTCCTCCCAATGGGTTGAGTCACGATCCTGCCTCGCCAATGTGACGATTGAACGACAGCGGCAAAGGTTCTAATGATCGGTGGCTTGATCCGGCCTCTTGCGCGTCGTATCGGCCACTGCGCGTGCCTGTCTCAGCCAGGAATTGGCACCCGGCGCCGCGCCATCCAACCCTTGCGCATCGCGAGCTTCCGCGACGCGGCTTTTGTGGAAGGCGCGCCACGGTGAACTGAAGCCATCGAGAATGTCGTTCATCTCAATTCCTCACGCCGCCTGGCCGATGGGCAGCGCCGCAGGCATCGCCCGGGCTTTGGCGCGCAGCTCGGGCCAATCGATGAGCCGCAATTGACCATTCATGTCCTCGACCAGCGATGTGCAGCTCTCCACCCAATCGCCGTCATTGCAATACAGAATTCCGTCGATGTCGCGCATTTCGGCGCGGTGAATGTGGCCGCAGACCACCGTATCGACTCCGCGCTTGCGCGCCGCTTGTGCGACCGCGTCCTCGAAGCTGCCGATGTATTGAACCGCCGTCTTCGCCTTGTTCTTGAGGTACGAGGATAGCGACCAATGCGGCAGGTCGAGTTTGCGCCGCACCCAGTTAATGTAGGGATTTGCGGCCAGCAGTACGTCGTAGATGTTGCTGCCCAACTTGGCCAGCCAGGGGCTGCATTTCACCACGCTGTCGAATTCATCGCCGTGCAGCACCAGCATTCGTTTGCCGTCCGCGCCGCGATGCACATACTCTTTGTGAATCTCCAGGTTGCCGAATACGGCGCCGTCGAATTCCCGGAACACCTCGTCGTGATTGCCGGGCACGAAGATCACTTTGGTGCCGCGCTTCGCCTTTCCCAATATCGTGCGCAGCACATTGTTGTGCGACTGCGGCCAGAACATCGATCGCTGCATGCTCCACACATCGATGATGTCGCCGACCAGGAACAGGGTATCCATGTCGACGTGATGCAAAAAGTCGAGCAGCCAATCGGCGCTGCATCCCTTGAAACCCAGATGAATGTCCGAAATGAAGACCGTGCGCAATCGCAATGTCGTTGGGTTGCGGTCCATTGTCTTCCTCCCTTGTCTGTCGTTAACCGCCACCTTCGCGGTTTGTTGTTACGAAGCCGTGACTCGGAAGAGAAGATTTGCTTACAAAAAAACGGGTTAGCCGTGGAACGTCGCGTGAAACACTAGAAGTGTGATCTATCTCTCAATGAACCGATAGCCAAATCCGCGCACTGTCTGGATGCAGGCCTGATAGCCCGGTTTCGCGAGAATCTTTCTCAGGCGCTGGACATTGACGTCGACCGTGCGCTCGTCGAGGCCATTGTCCCCCGCCCAAACCTGCGCGAGCAGTTGAGTACGATTGAAAGTCCGGCCAGGATGCGACATCAGAAATTCGAGCAGTCGATATTCCGCGCCGCGCACGTTGAGCGGCTGCCCTTGGGCAGTGACGCGATTGGTGGCGGTGTTGAGCGTCAAGCGCTCAAAGCTCAACGCGGCCAGACCTTCGTGGTGGGCGCGCATGCGCAACACCGCGTTGATCCTCGCCAGCACTTCGCGCATCGAAAAGGGCTTTGTGATGTAGTCGTCGGCCCCCATGTTCAGTCCCGACACGACATCATGTTCGGCGGCGAGATCCGAGAGGATGATGAGCCGCATGGGCTGCAGGCGGCGCGCCGCACGCACTCGATCAATCAATTCAATGGCGGCGAGGCTCGGCATGTTCCAGTCCACCATGACGAGTTGCGGCGGGCGCTGCTCGATCACCACCGCAGCCGCGGCGCCATCGGTGATCGCCAGCACGAGGAAACCGGCATGCCCCAGCTGTTCGCGCAGCGGCTCAACAGTCGCAATGTCCCGATCGACAATCAGTATGTGCTTTTGACGTTCCGCGGCCAGCATGCTACCGGTGCATTAGAGGCGTCGCGGATGACAATACCGTGACGATTCCTTGAAGGCGCCCTTCAGCGTTCGACGGAAGCAACCCGATGCGCCGCCCGCACCGAGACGTAGGAATAGCCGCGCAACGCGCCCGGCCTCGGGCGCGCAGTGACCGCCGCGTCATTATCCGAGGCATTCCAGGCCGCGAGCAGCAGCCCGAGCGCCAGCCAATTGAGCGACGCTTCGCGCCGTGCGGACCAGAACGATCCGGCGGGATGCCCCGGACCTAAGTTGATGTTGGACATGGCTGTTCTCCTTGAATCCTGAAGGCCAGTGTCCGTGGAAAAACGCCGGTTTCTGAGGGCAAAAATCGGGCGATGCGCAGGCCAAATCTGACCAATCGTGGCAATGGCCGGCAACAAGCCGAACCTAAAGGCCCGTTCAGCTATGATTCAGGGGTGAAAAAGCAGATTGCCATCATCGAGGATGAGCCGGCCTTGCGCGAAAATTATGCCGCTGCGCTGGCACGCCACGGTTATACGATCAAGACCTACGGCAATCGCCGCACGGCCATGCAGGCGTTCAACACGCGCCTGCCCGACCTTGCCATCATCGACATCTCGCTCGAGGACGAGGCCGAAGGCGGATTCGATCTGTGCCGCGATCTGCGCGCGCTGTCCGCAGAATTGCCGATCATTTTCCTGACCGCGAGAGACAGCGAGCTGGATGCGGTGTCAGGATTGCGTCTGGGAGCCGATGACTTTCTCACCAAGGACGTCAGTCTGCCGCATTTGGCAGCCCGCGTTGCAGCCCTTTTCAGGCGCATCGATGCCCTGCGCCGGCCGGATAATGCCGCTGAAATTGTCCGCCGCGGGGCATTGTCGATCGATGGCGAGAAAATGCAGACCACGTGGAACGGCGCGCCCGTCACGCTGTCGCTGACCGAGTTTTGGATTGTGCATGCACTGGCGAAGAACCCGGGCCATGTAAAAAATCGCCAACAATTGATGGACGCCGCGAATGTGGTGTTGGACGACAACACCATCACCTCGCATATCAAGCGCGTGCGGCGCAAGTTTCAGCAGGTGGACGCCGCTTTCGACGCCATCCAGACCGTGTACGGAATGGGTTATCGCTGGGTCGAGTGAGCATCCGGCTGCAATTGTTGCTGGTTGCGCTCACCACGCTGGTATTGCCGTGGGCCGGTTGCCAATACGCCCGCGAACTGGAGACCGCGCTGCGCAGCTCGCAGGAACAATCCTTGTTGGCGAGCGCCGGAACCATTGCCAATGCCCTCTCTGCGCAACCGCAGCGAGTGTTCCACGATGCCGGCGACACCCAGGCATTTTCCGCCGCCGCGGGCGATCTGTATGTCTACCCCCTCGTTGCGCTGCCGCTGCTCGATGGCTATCGAGAAGATTGGGATGTTCCGGCGGAGCCGACCCCGCTGCCCACCACCACCGGGTATCACGCGCGCCTCCAGGCCGGTTCGACCGAAGGCTTCCTCTATCTGTTCATCGAAGTCCGCGACTCGCATTTCGACGCGCAGCCCTTGAACGTGCGGCCGGACACGGACCGCTTCGATCGCGTGAATCTGGCATTGGATGGGCCCAACGGGCGCGAGAGCTATTTTTTTGGGACAGACGCACCCGGGCTGATCGCTGCGCAAAGCGTGGTCAAGGGCGAGGATGGCGTCGACCAGGTGGTGGCGGAGCCGCGAATCCAGGCCTTCTGGCTGCAGACGGCCGCCGGCTACCAATTGGAAGCCCGCATACCCTTGAGCTTTGTGGGCCGGCATTTGTGGGTCGAGGCGCTCGACGGCCGCGGCAAGGGGAAAGCCGGCTTCGCGGCCGACAGCGCCGCAGGCGGCCGGCTATTTTTTGCGACTGCGGGACTCGCCTCACTGCTTGAAACCTTCATCGGCGACGGGACCTTCGCCACGGTCATCGACGCCAATGCGCTTAAATTGGGTAGTGCAGGTTCGGTGGTCTCAAAGACGCGCGCCGAGACCGAAAGCTCCGAACCCATTTGGTATCGTTATTTTCTCGACGTGGACACGTCCGAAATGCCGGCGGTAGCCACGGCCCCGGATCATCTGAGCGGCGAGAGCGTGAGCGCAGCCCTCAATGGGCATCCGCATGCACAATGGGTGCGCGGCGGCAACCGGGGCGAAATACTGCTGACGGCCGCTGCGCCGATCGTGATCGACGGGCACCTGCATGGCGCCGTCGTATTGCAGCAGGCGGCAGATCAGTTATTGGCGCTGCGCGATCGCGCGCTGAGCCGCTTGTTCAACCTCACCCTGATCGCCACCGCGGCCGCGGTCATCATCATGTTCGCGTTCGCCACCTGGCTCAGCTTGCGCATCGGCCGGTTGCGCGACGCCGCCGAATCAGCGGTGGGCAGCGATGGAAGAATTCAACTGACCATGCCGGAATCGGCCAGCGCGGATGAGATCGGCGCCTTGTCCCGCGGTTTCGAAAGGCTGCTGGCGCGCTTGAATGAACACGCCCAATATCTGCGCACCCTGGGCGGCAAACTGTCGCATGAGTTGCGCACCCCGTTGACCATTGTGCGTTCATCGCTCGACAACCTGGAGTCGGAAGGCCCGCGCGAGGATCAGCGCCGCTACATCACGCGCGCCCGCGAAGGCACCCAGCGACTGCAATCCATCTTGAGCGCACTGGGCGCGGCGGCGCGGGTGGAAGAAAGCATCAAACAATCCGAGCGGGTGAATTTCGACCTGCGGGAATTATTGATCTCCGCCGTGGCCGCTTATCGCGACGGCTTCCGCGCCGCGCATTTTGTGCTGCAAACGCCGGAGGATCCCTGCTTTGCGCGCGGCGCGCCGGATCTGATCGTGCAGCTGCTCGACAAGCTGATTGAAAACGCGGTTGATTTCTGCCCGAAGGAGGGCACGGTCACGGTGCGCCTGGAGCGCGTGCAGGCGAATTATTGCCTGCAGGTTGCCAACGACGGACCGCTCATCCCCGAAGCATTGATGGGGCGCCTGTTCGAATCCTTGTTCGAGCAGCGCCAGGGCGGCGACGACAAACCGCATTTCGGCTTAGGGTTGTACATCGTGCGGCTGGTCGCCGAATTTCACGGCGGCGCGGCGGTCGCGACCAACCGCGATGATGGCAGCGGCGTGGTCTTTACCATCAAGCTGCCGTTGATCTGACCGCATCGCCCAGCGGCAACGCGCGGGTGCCGGGAAGACCCTCATGGCTCAACAGCCATTCTTTGCGTTCGATGCCGCCGCCGAATCCCGTCAGTGAACCATCGGCGCCGATGACCCGATGACAGGGCACAATGATGGCAATCGGATTGCGCCCGTTCGCGAGCCCAACCGCCCGCGAGCCGTTGGGATTGTTCAGGCGCTTGGCGAGCTGACCATAGCTGCGCGTTTCACCGAAGGGAATCTTTGTCAGCTCGCGCCAGACGCGCTCCTGAAATGGCGTGCCAGCCATGCGCAGCGGCAGATCGAATTCGCGCCGCTTGCCTGCGAAATATTCTTTCAATTGACGCAGCGCAGCCGGCAAGGGATCGATGGTGGCATTCTGAATCCAGTCATCGCCCAGAGACGGCAGTTTGGCCGGCTTATTGCGGTACAAGTTCATGTACAAGCCCGTGAGCGCCATACCATCGGAGGTCAGCATCAAACGGCCGATCGGACTGTCGACATAACAAAAAACGTTCATGGCACGACTCCTGATGATTGCCAAAGATAATGCGCCGCATAGGCGCGCCACGGGCGCCAGGCCTCGGAACGGCGTTGCAGCTGCTTCTGATTCGATCCCGCAGCGCGCATCAACACCAGGTCACCGGTGGGGAATGCGTCGGGCCAATTGAGCGCCCGCATGGCGATGTAATTGGCGGTCCAATGTCCGATGCCGGGCAGGCGCATCAATCCATCGATCTGCTGTTCGACATTTGCCGCATAGGCCAGCACGATCTGGCGCCGCGACACCGCTTCAGCCAGGCCAATCAAGCAGCGGGCGCGGGCGCCGACCATGCCCAATGCGGCGATTTGCTCGGCAGGAACCGCCGTCATGCGCTCCGCGCTGGGACTCAACCGGTTGAGTTGCGGATAGGGGGTCGCGATGGGCTCGCCAAAGGCTTGCGCCCAGCGTCCGGCCAGGGTGCTGGCGCCTTTCACCGAGACTTGTTGTCCGAGCACCGTGCGCACGGCCAGCTCAAATCCGTCGAACGCGCCCGCGACGCGCAGCCCCGGCAACCGGCGCACCGTGGGAGCAAGAATCTCATCCTGCTTCAGCACCAAGCTCACCGAATCCGGCGCGGCGCCCAGGTCGAACAATTGCTTCACCCGGCCGATGACCGCGCCGATGACCGGCGTCAAGGTGGGTGAGAGCTCCAGATTGAGCGCACTGCCGCTTTCGTGCAGCGACACGGCAATCCAGCCTCTGGCGGCGCCGATGGCGACCGTGCGCCGATAATGGGTGTCGTCCGCCGCCTCGACTCCGGGAATGGCGCGCAGTCGCAAATAGGCCAGCAGGCTGTTCCAAGCCAGCGGCGGTCTGAACTCCAACTGTACGCTCAAGGTGTCGGCATCGATCGATTTGCCGCGGATCGCCCGCGGGCTCAAGCCATAGCGGGATTTGAACAAGGCGTTGAAGCGCCGCACGCTGCCGAAGCCGCTGGCGAATGCGATGTCGGTCAGAAGGAGCGCGGTTTCCCGCAACAACCGCTTGGCCAGCAACAGGCGCTGCGTCTGTGCCAATTCGATCGGCGATACGCCGAGTTCTGCTTCGGTAACCCGGCGCAAATGCCGGTCGCTGATTCCCAATGAAGCGGCAAGATCTCCGACCCGCGCGCTGGAAAGGGCATGCTCTTCGATGCCGGCCATGGCCGCGCCGACCAGTCGGCCGGCGGCATCGATCGGCGCCAGGCCAGGCGCTCTTTCCGGACGGCAACGCAAGCAGGGTCTGAAGCCGGCGCCTTCAGCAGCCGCGGCATTGGAATAAAAGCGCATATTTTTACGCTTCGCCGGACGCGCGTTGCAAATCGGCCGGCAATAGATATGCGTCGAGGTGATGGCGACGTAAAAACGTCCATCAAAGCGGCGATCGCGCGCTCTGACCGCGCGATAACAGGCATTCGAATCGAGTTCCATGGCGCCATTCTAGCCCCTCCCTGGGCAAATACTCGCCGTTTTCGGACCTCGATATGGACGCCGTTTTTTGCCTATACCAACGCTGTTTTGAACAATACCAGCATGCGTCCCCAGGCTTTTTCAGCCTGCTCGGCATTGTAGACCGCCGAATCCGGCGGACACCAACCATGCTTGGTGCCGGCATACACTTCGATTTCAGCCTGCAAATGAGCTTTCGCAAATGATTCGCGCAAAATATTTTTGACCTCAGGTTCGCGCTGGTCGTCATTTTCTGCAATTGCAATCAGAAATCGAGCTTTCATTTTGGGTATCAGCAAATGCGGGCTCTCGGGCTTGTCGGTGGCAAGACCGCCGCCATGAAAAGTCGCACCGGCAGCCACCCGATTGGCAAAAGCTGCTGCGGTTCTGAAGACAAAAGGTCCGCCCATGCAATAACCGGTGGTGCCCATCTTGCGTTTTTTGTCGACGCTCGGCTGGCCGTCAAGATAAGCGACAAATGCGGTCGCATCGGTGAGCGCGGTCGCCGGCGACAGGGTGCCGGCGAGACTCATCAGCGCCTGGCGCGTTGCCGGATCGTTGAAGTCCGGATGCTCGGGAGCGGTCGGGGCTTTTTTGGTTCGATAAAAAGGATTGATCACGAGCACGGTGTAGCCGGATTCGGCCAGGCGCTTTCCCATCTGCCGGAATGCGGGACGCAGACCGAAGATGTCCGGCCAGATCAAGACCGCCGGGAATTTGCCTTTAGCCGGATGCACGAGATAAGCATCGCAGGTTCCGTCCGGAGTTTTGATTTCGACTTCCGATTCTTTGGTGCCCGCCGCATCGGCGAGGCGCGGCAACATGGCGGAGAGCCCGACGCCCAAGCCAAGCGCGCCGAACTGCCTTCTCGACAAATCACGAGTTCGAGATATTTCATACATTTCATCAAGATCGTCTTTTTCGCACATAGGGATCTCCGTTTTTTTTCAACAGCGTTTTTCAACCGCGCGTTACATGAGCTGAAATGGTCTTCCAGGTATTGTTATGACGGGCCCAGACGTCCGTGTAGCGCCCATGAGCCTGACTGCCGTCCGGCAGGTCATAACCGGTACCGCCATGAATGATGGCAATGTCGCACGATTGAGAGTCTGCAGCATCTCAAGGTCCGCGGCTGTTTGAGTCGACATGGGAGTTCCTCTCACTAAAGTTGAGCGCCGCAGGCGGCCGCCTGTCAAGCATCGCGCAATCCCAAATGCTGCAATATCCCCTCTGCGGCCTCGCGTCCTTCGAACACCGCGGTGACCACCAGATCCGAGCCGCGCACCATGTCGCCGCCGGCAAAAATCTTTGGATTCGTGGTTTGAAAACGGGTTCGCGCCGCACCGGAGACGCGCACCCGACCGTTGCCGTGCAATTCGATGCGTTGCGATTGAAACCAGGGGGGCGGGCTCGGCAGAAAGCCGAAGGCGATGATCACGGCGTCGGCAGGAATGGTCTGCTCGGTTCCCGGCACCACCTCGGGCACGCGGCGGCCGCGGGCTCCCGGAGGACCCAATCGGGTTTCGACCAGCTTCACGCCCTGCACCGAGTCGACTCCGACGATTTCTATCGGCTGACGATTGAACAGAAAGGTAACGCCTTCTTCCTTGCTGTTCTTATAGTCGCGCCGTGAACCCGGCATGTTGTCCTCGTCGCGCCGATAGGTGCAGGTCACATCGGCGGCACCTTGCCGGATCGCGGTTCGATTGCAGTCCATGCCCGTATCGCCGCCGCCGAGCACCACCACATTCTTGCCCTTCATGTCGATGAAATCGGCGCCGCTGTCCAACCCCAGTTCCCGGTTGATGTTGGAAATGAGAAACGGCAATGCCTCGTGGACACCCGGAAGATCTTCACCGCCGAAACCGCCTTTGACATACGTGTAGGTTCCCATGCCGAGAAACACCGCATCGAACTCATCCGCGATCTGCTCGAAGGCAACATCGCGGCCCACCTCGACGTTCAGGCGAAATTCAACGCCCATGCCTTCCATGATTTCGCGGCGCTTCTCCACCACATCCTTTTCCAGCTTGAAGGGCGGGATGCCGAAGGTCAGCAAGCCGCCGATCTTGGAATAGCGGTCGAAGACCACCGGCTTGACGCCGTTGCGCACCAGGATGTCGGCGCAGGCCAGACCCGCCGGCCCGGCGCCCACCACCGCCACGCGCTTCCCGGTGCGCGCCACATTCGACAGGTCCGGTTTCCACCCTAAGCGAAAGGCCTCGTCGGTAATGTATTTTTCGATGGCGCCGATGCTCACCGCGCCGAGACCGTCGTTCAAGGTGCACGCGCCCTCGCACAGCCGGTCCTGCGGGCAAATCCGGCCGCACATTTCCGGCAGCGAATTGGTTTGATGCGACAGTTCCGCCGCTTCAAACAATTTTCCGTCATTGATCAGCGCCAGCCAGTTCGGAATGTAGTTATGGACCGGACATTTCCATTCGCAAAAGGGATTGCCGCAGGAAATGCAGCGCCCCGCCTGCTGGGCGGCCGATTCTGCGCTGTATTGCGCATAGATCTCGCGAAACTGCCGGGTGCGCACCTCGACGCCAAGCTTGTCCGGATCCTTGCGCGGGATATCGAGAAATTGCAGATGCTTGTCGGCCATGGCGGTTCGCGGCGCGGGTTTTAAGCGGCGCGCCGCAGATTTTCCAGCAGCGAATCGATGGCGGAAGCCTTCGGCTTCACGACCCAGAACCGGCCGATGTAGGTGCGAAAGTCATTGAGCAGCTGCGCACCCCACTCGCTGCCGGTGGCATCGACATGCTGCTCGATGAGTCCGCGCAAATGCTGCACGTGCGTGCCCATGCCCTCGGGCGAGACCCGATGAATATCGATCAGGTCATGATTGTAGCGATCGACGAAATCGCGCTCCATGTCGAGCACATAGGCGAAGCCGCCGGTGAAGCCGGCGCCGAAATTCACGCCCGTGGTGCCCAGCACGCAGACCACGCCGCCCGTCATGTATTCGCAGCAATGATCACCGGTGCCTTCCACCACGGCGAGCGCCCCGGAGTTGCGCACCGCGAATCTCTCCCCCGCCCTGCCGGCCGCATACAATTCGCCGCCGGTGGCGCCGTACAGACAGGTATTGCCCATGATCACCGTGTCGCGCGCGGCGAAATTCGAACGAGCATGGGGCCTCAAGACGATTTTGCCGCCGGCCATGCCCTTGCCGACGTAGTCGTTGGCCTCGCCCTCGAGATGGAGGTGCAGTCCGCCGACATTCCAGACACCGAAACTTTGTCCGGCGGAGCCCTTCAGATCCACGCTCAGCGGCGCGGCGCTCATGCCGGCGTTGCCCCAGCGGCGGGCGATCTCGCCGGAAATGCGCGCGCCGATGGAGCGATTGAAATTATTGATCGGATAGTGAAATTTTCCGCCTGATCCCGAATCAATTGCGGCGCGCATATCGTTCAGCATCTGCTCGGCCAGCGCGCCCTTGTCGAACGGCTCATTGTGCGGATCCAGGCAGTATTGCGGCTTGTCCGACCTGAGCGCCGAGTTCGCCAGCAGCGGCGAGAGATCCAGCTTGCGCTGCTTCGAGGTTTCGCCCGGCAGAATTTCCAAAAGCTCGGTGTGCCCGATCAACTCCGACAGGCTGCGCGCGCCCAAGGAAGCCATGATTTCGCGGCATTCTTGCGCGACAAAGCGGAAATAGTTGATCACCATCTCCGGCAAGCCGATGAAATATTTACTGCGCAACACGTTGTGCTGCGTGGCGACGCCGGTGGCGCAGTTGTTCAAATGGCAGATGCGCAAATATTTGCAGCCCAGGGCAACCATGGGCGCGGTGCCGAAACCGAAACTCTCGGCGCCGATCAATGCCGCCTTGATCACGTCCAGGCCGGTCTTCATTCCGCCGTCGGTCTGCAGCCGCACGCGGTGCCGCAACTCGTTGGCGCGCAGGGTCTGATGAGTCTCGGCCAGTCCCAATTCCCACGGCGTGCCGGCGTACTTGATCGATGACAGGGGGCTCGCGCCCGTGCCGCCGTCATATCCTGAGATGGTGATGAGATCCGCGTATGCCTTGGCGACCCCCGCCGCGACGGTACCCACTCCCGGTTCGGCCACCAGCTTGACCGACACCAGCGCTCGAGGATTGATCTGCTTCAAGTCGAAGATCAACTGCGCCAGATCCTCGATGGAGTAGATGTCATGATGCGGCGGCGGCGAAATCAGGCCCACCCCGGGGCGCGCAAAGCGCAGCCGCGCGATCATCTCGTTGACCTTGTGGCCCGGAAGCTGTCCGCCTTCGCCGGGCTTGGCGCCCTGCGCGATCTTGATCTGCAAGACCTCGGCGTTGATCAGATATTCCGGCGTGACGCCGAAGCGGCCGGAGGCGACCTGTTTGATCTTGGAATTTTTTTCCGTGCCGTAGCGCTTCGGATCTTCGCCGCCCTCACCGGAATTGGAGCGCGCTCCCATGCGATTCATCGCGATGGCAAGCGCCTCGTGCGCCTCCGGGGACAGCGCCCCCAGGGACATTCCGGCGCTGTCGAAGCGCCCGAGAATGGCGGAAACCGGTTCGACCTCTTCGATCGCAATCGGCGCCGCGATGGCCTTTAATTTCAGCAGGTCGCGCAGGCAGGACACCGGCCGCTCATTGACCAGCAGCGCGAACTGCCGATATTGCTCGTAGCTATTGGTCATGACGGCCGATTGCAGCGTGGCCACCACGTCCGGGTTGTACATGTGGTATTCGCCGTTGTGCATGTACTTGAGCAGGCCGCCCTGTTCGACCGGTTCGGTTTTGTTCCAGGCGCGCTTGGCCAGATATTCCGAATCGGCTTTCAGATCGGCGAAATCCGCGCCTTGAATGCGGCTCTCGGTACCGTCGAAACACAAGCGGACGACCTCATCGCCCAGGCCCACGATCTCGAACAGTTGCGCGCTGCGATAGCTCGCCACGGTGCAGATGCCCATCTTGGACATGATTTTGAACAAGCCTTTGCGAATGCCGCGCCGGAAGCTTCGGCCCAATTCCTGGCGCGCGATCGCCTCCATCTTGAGCACGCCCTTGCGCATCATGTCGAACAAGGTTTGATAGGCCAGGTAGGGATACACGGCGGTGGCGCCGTAGCCGATCAGGCAGGCGAAATGATGCGGATCGCGCGCCGTGCCGGTCTCCACCAGGATGTTGCACTTGCAGCGCAGTCCGGTGGCGACCAGGCGATGATGCACGGCGCCCGTGGCGAGCAGCGCGTGGATGGGCAGCTTGCCCTTCACCAGGTATCGATCCGACAGCAGCAGCACGACTTTGCCCAAACGCACCGCCGTTTCCGCGTGGTCGCACACTCTCTGCAGCGCGGTCTTGAGGTCCAGATGCTCATCGTATTGCAGATCGATGAACTCATTGGGCACCCCGGATTCGGCCAGCGCCACGATCTGGCGCAGTTTGCGCTGCGAAAGAATCGGCGAGCTCAGCACGATTTGCTCGGCGTGCTGCGGCGAGGGTACGAAGATATTCGCCTCCGCGCCAATCTGCGTCTGCAGCGACATCACAATGCTTTCGCGCAAGCTGTCGATGGGAGGATTAGTCACCTGCGCGAACTGTTGCCGAAAGTAGTCGTACAGCGATCGCACTTTCTTCGACAGCACCGGCATCGGCGTGTCATCGCCCATGGAACCGACCGCCTCGCTTTCATCCTCGGCCAGAACCCGGATGATCTCGTCGCGCTCTTCGGCCGAGACATTGAACATCTTTTGATACTGCGCCAGGATCTCGCGGTCGAAGGGCTCGGCCGCAAGCCGCGGATCAATCAGATCGGTTTGCAGATAGCGAACGCCCTTCTTCAGCCAAACCTTGTAAGGATGGCGGCTCTTGAGCAGATCATCGATCCGCCTGGTCGTCATGAGCTCGGCGGTCTTAAGATCGAGCGCCAGCATCTCGCCTGGGCCCAGCTTGCCCTTGTCTATGACATCCTCGGGCGAGTAGTCCCAGACTCCCGCTTCGGAAGCGATGGTGATGTGCCGATTCTTGGTGATGACCCAGCGCGCCGGCCGCAGCCCATTGCGATCGAGCGTGCAGCAGGCATAGCGGCCGTCGGTAAGGACGATGCCGGCAGGTCCGTCCCACGGCTCCATGTGCGTGGCGTAGTACTCGTAAAATGCCTTCAAATCCGGATCGATCATGTCCACCGATTGCCAGGCCGGGGGCACCAGCATGCGCATGGCGTGCATGGGATCGAGACCGCCGACCAGGAGCACTTCCAGCATGTTGTCGAGCGACTGCGAATCCGAGCCGGTCAGCGACACCAGCGGCAGAATGTCGCCCAAATCCGGCAATAGCGGCGATCGGAACAGCGGTCCGCGCGCCACCGCCCAGCTGCGGTTGCCCTGGACGGTGTTGATCTCGCCGTTATGGGCCAGGTATCGATACGGGTGCGCGAGCCGCCATTGCGGCAGCGTGTTGGTGGAAAAGCGCTGGTGAAACACCACCACCGACGCCTCGAGCCGCGGATCCTTGAGGTCGGGATAGAACTGCGCCAGAAACTGCGGCATGACCATGCCCTTGTAGACGATGGTGCCGGCCGACAGCGACGGCACGTAGAAGGCCGGGTCCTCGGCCTCGAGTTTTTTTTCGCAGCGGCGGCGCGCCATGAACAATTTACGGTTGAACGCAGGTTCATCGATGTCGGCGGGTGCGTTCACGAACACCTGCTCGATCAGCGGCAGGCTCTTGAGCGCCTCGGAACCGCATGCCGCGGGGTCGGTGGGCAACGCGCGAAAGCCCGCGACGGTGAGCATTTCGAGCTGCAATTGTTCGGTCAGCGCCGCGCGCGCGGCGGCGGCGGTGGCGGCATCGCGGCTCAGGAACACGAGACCGGCGGCGAACAGCGGCGTCAACGCGAGCCCAGCCTCCGCGGCGACCGCGCGCAGGAATGAGGTTGGCTGTTTGATCAACAAGCCGCAACCGTCGCCGGTCTTGCCGTCGTTCGCGATCGCGCCGCGGTGCGTAAGCCGATTCAGCGAACTGATCGCGGTCTGCAACACCCAGTGACTGGCATGATCATCGAGGCTCGCGATCAGGCCAAATCCGCAGGAATCTTTTTCGTACGCGGCGCGGCACAAGCCCCAATCCTCGCGGCGCGGATCGGCGCCGCCCAAGCTGGTGAGAAAAGAGCCCGTGTCGTTCATCGTCATACGTGCGCCCATGGTAAAACCAACCCCCGCGCAAGAACGCAGGGAGCTTTTCAAAACAAGAACTTAAAATCGGTTCTTGGCGCCAATCAAGCGCCAGATGGGACAACGCCGCGAAGCGCGCCTGTGTATGGTTTACCTTATATGGATGCCGCCCTGATTGGCAAGCTTGTCGCGCGGCGAACTTAAACGGTCAGCCGGCGATATAGCGTTCCAGCTGCTCGATGTGCTGGGATTGTTCCTGGATGACGGCTTTGACCAGATCGCCGATCGACAGCATGCCCACGACGCGCCCCGACTTCACCACGGGCAGGTGCCTGAAGCGCCCATCGGTCATCAGCTGCATGCAGTGATGCACGGTATCGTCCGGACTCACGCTCACGGCGGGCGAACTCATGATGTCGCTCACCGGCGTATCGTGGGATGAGCGGTTCTTCAGGATCACCTTGCGCGCGTAGTCGCGTTCCGAAATGATCCCGAGCAATGCGCCTTCCTGCATCACCAGCAACGCGCCGACGTGCCGCGTCGCCATGACTTCGATCGCGCGCAGCACGGAATCTTGCGGAGCGACCGAGAAAATCTGGTTTCCTTTGGCTTGAAGCAGTTGACTCACGGTCTGCATGGATCCTCCCGCGATCGGACGGCCTGGCTGCCTCTTGACTATACTCGCGCCTCATACCAGGACAAATAAAAATGACCGAATCCCCGCCCAAGCCACCCATTGCCGACGTGCGCCCGCACCCGGTCAAATCACCCTTTGGCGAGCGTATCGACCCTTATTACTGGCTGCGCGACGACGAGCGCAACAATCCGGACGTTTTAGCCTATCTGAACGCGGAAAACGCCTATCGCGAGCGCAGCATGGCCGCCGCGAAGCCGCTCGAAGATGCTCTCTATGACGAAATCATTGCCCGCCTGAAGCAGGACGACTCAACGGTGCCGTATCGGAAGAACGGCTACCGGTACAGCACGCGCTTCGAAACGGGCCAGGAACATCCAATTTTTGTGCGGCGCAGGGACGCAGGCGACGCACCCGAGGAGATCCTGCTGGATGCCAATGTTGAGGCCCGGGGACTTTCGTATTACCGCATCGGCACCCTGGAGATCTCGCCGGATTCGCGCTGGCTCGCCTTCTGCGAGGACACGACGGGCCGGCGTCAATTCACGCTCAAGTTCAAGGATCTAAAGACTCAGGCGATTGCGCCCGTGGCGATCCCGGACGTTGAAGCCGACCTGGCGTGGGCCAACGACAATCGCACTCTGCTGTATGTCGAGAAGGATCCCGAGACATTGCTGGGCGTGTACGTCAAGAAGCATGTGCTGGGACAGGACCCGGCACGCGATGCCTTGGTTTTCGAGCAGACCGACCGGCGCTTTTACACCGGGGTCTCCAAGTCCAAATCCGATGCGTTCATTTTTTTGCACATGGAAAGCACCTTGTCGTCCGAATGGCGCTACGCGCGCGCCGACGATCCTGAACTGCGCTTCGAGATTTTCCTGCCCGCGGAAGCCGATCATGAATATGACATCGAGCATCTGGGGCAGGAATTCATCGTCAGGTCCAACTGGCAGGCGCGCAATTTCCGCTTGAGCAGAGCGCCGATCGGCGCAAACAGCAACCGCGCTGAATGGATCGACTTGATCGGCCACCGGGATGATGCCTACATCGAGGACTTCGATGTGTTCAATGAATTTCTCGCGGTGTCGGTGCGCAGCGGCGGATTGCGCAAGATATGCATTCATCCGCTGGACGGCGCGGCTCAATTCTTCATTGCCAGCGATGAGGCGGCATACGGCATGTCGATCGGCGTCAATCCGGAATTGAACAGCCGCGTTCTGCGCTACGCTCATTCGTCGCTGAACACACCGACGACGCTGTACGACTATGACATCGGCACCGGCAGGCAGGTGCTGCTGAAACGCGATCCGGTGCTGGGCAATTTTGATCCCAAGGACTACGCCACTGAATTTTTCCTGGTGCCGGCGCGCGACGGCGCGCAGATTCCGGTATCGCTCGTGTACCGCCGCGGATTCGCACGCAACGGGAGCCAGCCGCTGCTGCAATACGGCTACGGGGCTTACGGCCTTTCCATGGATCCGGGCTTTTCCTCGCCGCGTCTGAGCCTGCTGGATCGGGGCTTCGTCTATGCCATCGCGCACGTGCGCGGCGGCCAGGAGATGGGCCGCGCGTGGTACGACTCGGGAAGGAAACTGCAGAAGAAAAACACCTTCAACGATTTTCTGGATGTCACGCGCGCGTTGGTGGAGCGCGGCTACGCCGCCAAGGACAAGGTGTTCGCGATGGGGGGCAGCGCCGGAGGACTGCTCATGGGGGCGGCCGCCAACATGAGCGCGCAAGATTACCGCGCGATAGTCGCGCAGGTGCCCTTCGTCGACGTGGTCACGACCATGCTCGATGAGACCATCCCGCTGACCACCAATGAATACGACGAATGGGGCGATCCCCACGAGCGCGAGTACTACGACTACATGCTCTCGTATTCGCCCTATGACAGTGTCAGGCGCAAGGCCTATCCGGCGATGCTGGTCACCACCGGTCTTTGGGACAGCCAGGTTCAATATTACGAACCGGCCAAGTGGGTGGCGAGGCTTCGCGCCATGAAGACCGATCACAAGCGCCTGCTGCTGCACGTGGAAATGGCGGCCGGCCACGGCGGCCGGTCGGGCCGGTTCCAACGCTATCGGGAAATCGCCATGGAATACGCGTTCTTACTGGAGGAGTTGGAGAGCTAAAAAAAAGGCGCCGCGAGCGGGAGGGGGAAGCTTTACCGCGGCGCCTCGGGGGTGACCCAAAATCTTTAAAACCTATCTCTGGGCGGCACTCTCCAGCGCGGCGTGATACGCGGCAGCCGGCGCGAAACGTCCGGCAAGCCGCGCGGCAGCGGCCACGCGTGCATCAATTCTTGCGAGGGCAAACTGGCCATCGCCGCGGCGAACCAGCAGCGCAGCTTCGCGGCTGCCCTCCGCCGCCAGTAACGCAATGAGCTTCGATTGCATGCATTGATCGAAGCAAGCCGCGTGCCAGGACAGACCTCAAGTAAAATCAGCGGCTTACGCGTGCGCTCGCCCCGGCTCTTGTGACGCGAATTGTCGGGTGCTGACACGCCTGGGTCTGCCACCCCAACCCCCGCGTCCGCGTGGCCGCGGCGCGGACTTGAAACCCCTACGAGTGGATCAGCACGCAGGCCTGGGCGTGGGCTTTGAGCGCTTTACAAATCGCGGTCGCACGCTTTTCCGTCAATCCCGCGACCTGCAGGCGGTACAGCGTGCCGGACGAGCCTTTCTTCGGAGAAACCTTGGGCGACAGTCCCGATAACAACTGCGGATACTCTTTGCCGAGCCGCGCCCAGCGTTTGTTGGCCGCATCGGAACCGGATTTGAAAGCGCCGAGCTGAACACCGAAAGATCCCTGTGGTTTGGCCGCGCCATGCGCGCCGGAGCTTGCCGCTGCTTTCGCCGCAGCGGATTTGGATGCCGGTTTTGCCGCGGGTTTTGCCGCGGGTTTTGCTGCGACGGTTGTTGACGGCGGCGCGGCCTGCGGCGTGGCCTCGGACGGCGCTTCAGTGCCGGGCGGCGTGTTGCTCGGCGCAGCGGCCAGGGTGAAATTCTCGATGCGAATGCGCGCCTCTTCGGCCCACTTGCCTTCCGGATATTGTTTCAAGAATGCCTGGTAGGCATCGAGCGTGTCGGTATCGCGCGCTTTTTGCCAGTCCCTTTCCTCGTAGAGTTCCTTGACGCGAGCCTGCGCCTGGGCGGTGAATTCGCCGCTCGGATATTTCTTCAAGAAAAGTTCATACGCATCGGTGGTGTTCGCGGTCCGCGTTTTTTCCCAGTCGCTCTGCTGGCGGCTGCATCCTGACAAGGCCAGCGCGGCAGTCAGAGACAGGACCAGGAACACTTGTTTGATGACCATTTTCACACTCTACGGGGGTTTGGAAGGATCGGGCATTCTACTGCGATTCGGAACCTGACGGCGACGCCAAGCTCGTCACACCACGCGCCATGCCAATAGGATAAGAAGGCGTCATGACCCAACAAAAACGCCGGTTTCTGGACAGCAGTTCGGCCAGTCCCACCTTCATCGGAGCGAATTCGGTGTTCGTCGGCGACATTCGCGGCAGCGGCCAATTCGTGGTTTCCGGCGAAGTGCATGGGGACGGCGAGCTGGAAGGGGCGCTGAATTTATCCGCCTCGGGCAGCTGGCATGGGCAGGTTCACGCGCAGCAGGCGATCGTGGCGGGCACCATCCTGGGCGGCCTGATCGTCAAGGATAAACTGGAAATCGGCTACACGGCGGTCATTCGCGGCAAGGTCAGCGCGCGCACCGTCGCCATCGCCAAGGGCGCGATCGTCGATGGAGAAATCGAGGTGACCTCGGACGCGCCGGTGGTGCAATTCGAAGAGAAGCGCGAAAACGAAGCCGGCGCCGTCCCGGCGCGGGAAAGCAAAGCCAGCGTCGACTGATCCTTTCGCGACTGTGCGCGAATGGCGACAGAGATTCAAAGTTGGTGTGTTCGCGTCTAATCACGCATTCTAAGCGCCATCGATTTAAGCCTTCAGTCAAATGAAAGAATACGATGTGGTCATCATCGGCGGCGGCATTCATGGCGCCGGCGTGCTCCAAGCTGCCGTGGCGGCCGGACACAGCGCATTGCTCATCGAGCGCGAAGCGCTCGCGGCCGGCACCTCGAGCCGGTCCAGCAAACTCATTCATGGCGGATTACGCTATTTGGAATCCGGGCAATTCGCGCTGGTGCGCGAAAGCCTGCGAGAGCGCGCGATCCATCTGCGTATTGCCCCGGAGCTGGTGGTGCTCAAACCGTTCTATATTCCGGTGTACCGCGACACCCGACGGCGGCCCTGGCAGTTAAAACTCGGGCTGTGGATTTACGCGCTGCTCGGCGGCTTCGATGCGACCACGCGCTTTGGCAGCGTGCCCAAGTCCGAATGGGCGCAACTCGACGGATTGAAGACGCAAGATCTTGATGCGGTCATTCGCTATCACGATGCCCAGACCGACGATGCGCTCTTGACCCGCGCCGTGGTGAAATCGGCCTTGGGATTGGGCGCCGAATTGGCGCTGCCGGCACGCTATTCGCGCGCGGTTTTGAGCGAGGACGGCGTGACCGTGAGTTACACCGCCGCCGGCACGACGCTCGAGTGCAAGACGCGAGTGCTGATCAATGCGGGGGGACCTTGGGCCATGCAAATTGCGCGCGCGGTCGAACCTGCCATTCCGATACCGGACGTGGACCTGGTGCAAGGCACGCACATCGTCATACCTCATCCCCTGACCGCCGGCATTTACTACGTCGAAAGCCCCACCGACGGGCGCGCCGTGTTCGTCATGCCCTGGGCGGGCGCGACCCTGATCGGCACCACCGAGACACCGTATCGCGGCGATCCGGACGATGTGCATCCGTTGGCGGCAGAGGAGGAATATCTGCTGGCGGTGATTCGGCACTACTTTCCGGCCTTGAAGCACCTGACCCGCGACGACATTACCGAGCGTTTTGCAGGCCTTCGGGTCCTGCCCGCGGCCACGCAGGCCGCGTTTGACCGCTCGCGCGAGACCATATTCACCACGGATCGAGACGTACGCCCGCGCGTTCTATGCATCTATGGCGGCAAACTGACCGGGTGGCGAGCGGCTGCGGCCCATGTAATGCAGCGTATCAGCCCCTCCTTGCCGGCCGCCGCCAAGCGCGCCGAAACGGATCTGTTGATTTTGAGGAGACCGACATGAGCAAGAATGGCGTGGTCCTGGCGGCGCTGGTGTTGTTCGCGACACTGGCGCATGCAGAGGACTATCTCAGTCCCACCGAGGAGCGGGTGCGCTTGTCGCTGGGCGTCGTTCACCTTTCCAATGCCACCAATCTGCAGCTCGACAGCAGCGCAGGTGTGCCGGGCTCAACGCTGAATGCGGAGGATGCGTTCGGGCTGGACAAGAGCGACTACGAGGCCAAGATTCAGGCGATGGTGCGCGTCGGCGAGCGCCACCGGCTGCGCTTCGATTATTTTTCGCTCGATCGTTCGAATTCGACCATCGTGACCCAACCCATCGTATTTCGGGATGTGACGCTGCTGCCGACCGATCCCTTGAATTCCGACCTCTCGATTCGCACCTTCGGCATCACCTACGGCTATTCGTTCTTACACGGCGACAGATACGAAGTGGCCGCCACCATCGGCATCAACGACACCGACATCTCGGCGCGGGCCCGCGTGCAGACGGCGGCACGCCACGTGGATCAGACCGAGGATCAGGCCGGTCCCTTTCCGACGGTGGGATTGGACGCCACCTACGTCGTGAGCAAGCGGTTTTATGTCGACGGCCGCGCGCAATATTTCAAAGTCCGGGTCGATGATCTTGACGGATCATTGGGGATCTACGAACTGGATGCGCTTTACCGTCTGCGCCCGAACATTTCCTTCGCGTTGGGCTACACCATGCTGCGCGCGAATCTGCTCTCGGCACAGACCAAGCAGGCAGGATTCTTCAATTTCAATTCGAAGGGACCGGAATTTTTCGTCAGGATCGCCTTCTAAAAAAATTATTGCGGCGTGCTGGGTTCGACTGAGAATTCGACCCGATTGTTGGCCGCCGCGGCTTTGTTCCACTCTCCCGCCGTGAGGCTGTCGCTGCGCGCCGGATAGGGCGTGCCGGGATGAGTGGCACCCGTGCTTTCCAGGGCAACCGTGATGGCGCCCGCCGTCCGTTGACGCACACCCGCCACCAAATTTGCAAATGCCAGCGACTGGCGTTGCTGGCCGGAGAGCGCGTCATCGAGCGGATTGCCGATGAGGTCGCAGCGGCTGACGAGCAGCGTGGGCGGGGCGGGCTGATATCCGTCAGTGGCATTTCCGGACAGGCAATAAGTGCCGGCGGAACTCGCGATCTTGACGACACCATGAAAATTCTGAGCCTCGAGTTTCGTCAAAAGATCGCGCAGCACGTCCAGGCGGCTGCGATCAAATGCGATTTCGCCGTACGGCACCGGTTCGATCCGCGATGTTCCGGCGGATGATCCGGATGCGGGGGCCGCGGCGGTTTGCGCCGCGCTGTTCGCCGCGCCGAGCGCTGCGGTGAGATCTTTGACCGTCGCGGTGAGATCGAGCCTGGCGCGCTGCAATTCCGCATTGCTCGATTTCAGGCCGGAAAGTTCTGCACGCGCGCTCGCCAGATCGTTGCGCGTGTTCACCCAGCCCGCGGCGAATAGGACCGCCGCCAGGCACGCCGCGAGAATGCCGGCGACCCAGGGCCACGCCGATTTCGGCGGCGGCGGCAGCGGCGCGATGGGATCGGCGCCCTGGATCGGCATGGAATTGCGCACATCGCTGATGATGCGCGTCGAAAAGCTATCCAGACTGGCGACGATGAAACGGCGGATATCCACCGCCTGATCTTTCACCGCCGCTTCGATGCGCCGTCCCCAATCGGCCGGGGCGGCGCCGGCTGCCGGGGGTGGCGGCCGCTCGACCGGGACTCCGGAGTCGATTTCGACCGGGTGCAGCGCAGCTTCTGCCATATCGCGCCGGTCCGGCAATAAATGCAGCTCGTACAATACTTTCGACACATCGACGGGCCGCACCTGCTTGGGCAAAACGCCCATGGCGCCCAACGCGCGTGCTTGACCGACATACAACTCACCCTCTTGAGAGGTGTACATCATGATGGGGATCATTGCGGTCTGCGGATTGCCCTTGATCGCCTTGACCGCCTGCAGCCCGTCCATGCCCGGCATGAGGTGGTCCATGAAGATCGCATCGGGCCGGTTGCCTTTCAAATATTCGATGGCTTGTTCGGCCGACTCGGCCATGTCGACTTCGATGTCGTACTTTTCGAGCATGCGGCTCAAAATGACGCGGGCAGACTTGGAGTCGTCGACGACCAGAGCGCTTTTTCGAGCCATGGGATTAGTGTAGCGCAGTCGCGAAAGCGATAGTCACCGCGCCATCGCCGTCATGCCCGTCGCGAAATCGCGACGAGCATGCAGCGCGTCTTCGGGCGTCCTTGAAGCGGGGAGCCTGTCCGACATCCGAACGCGGCCGCCTCGGCAGACTCAGGCCGACTCGGCGCTCGGCGATTCCTTGTTCTGGGAGATCCAGGTCAACGCGGACTCAACATCGGCAAGTTCACTCGCGGTAAACCCCTCGATCCTAACACCCGTGGCTTCGGCCTTTTTCTTGGCAAGTTCCGCGGCTGCGACGGAATGTACCCAGACCAAACCGCGGCGCACCTTAGCCGTGAATTTTTGCTGCTTCTCTTCGGTCATTACCCACTCCTTGAAATTATCTGTGCAGTCTACGGTGCCGCGATGGCGCGGTCCATCCGCTCACTGTAGGCGTTGAGAGCGCGCGAGACCACCCCCATGTATTGATTGGCCTCGTCCCAGCGGCGCTCTTCGATGGCCTCGCGAATTCCGGGCAGGGTCTTGACGCCATACCCCGTATACATTCCGGGCGCATATATCATGTGCTGATACCACTCCCGGCCGGGCAGCCCATGCGGATCCATCAGGCTTTGCTCCAATGTGGTGAGGGTTGCATTCACACGGTCGCGTTTCGCCTTGGCCGCAGGATCGCCGCCGGCATCCAAGCGCGCGTATTCTTTGTCGAACCCTTTGGCGCTCTGCTCCAATTTCGCCACGGCGTTGTCGAGTTCGGCAAAGTTCAAATAGGGAACCTGGGAGACGCGCGCCGGCGGTCCCCGCGGCATGTCCGGATTTGAGGCCAGCTTGTAGGATTCATCGTCCAGCAGCCTGGTCAATTCGCCGGTCTTGGTACGCATGCCGTCGGCCAGCTTGTGCAACTCCTCATCGTAGGCCGTGATCGAGGCGGCGAAATCGCTTTCGCGCGCCGGGATGAGGTCGGCCTGTGCGGCGCGCAGCATGATTCGCCCCGCCACCTTGGCCAGCGCCACGCCATATTCGAAAGTCGGATCGACGAACCGCCGGAAATGATCGAATGAATCGTAGGCGGAGTGATATACCCCGTATTGAGTTTCGCCTTCGAATCCAAGGTTCACGGAATTCACGCCCACGTGCTGCAGGAAGGGTGTGAAATCCGAGCCTGAGCCCAGGGCTCCCAGATGCAAGTCGCCATCGGCGCCGGCGGGCGGGGCAGAATTGGCGCGCGGCGAGTCGAGGGTCGAGACACGCCGTTCGGCCAAGGCCCGGGCCAACACCGTCCCACCCGTTTCTGGATCCTTCACATCCCGCGCCACTTCGCTCAAGAAGTGCTGCACGGCATGACTGCCTTCGGCTTGCAGGAAGCCGCGTCCGTTGGTGTCGGAATTGACGTAGAGCACGGCCTTGGTCTTCAGTTCCGCGGCGTGCTGTTCGGCCCATTCGGTGGAGCCCAACAAGCCCGGCTCTTCTCCATCCCAGCTGTCGTAGACCAAGGTGCGGCGCGGCCGCCAGCCTTGCTGCACCAACTTGCCGATCGACTTGGCCTCCGCCATCAAGGCGATCTGGCCGGCAAGGGGATCCAATGCACCGAACACCCAGCCATCGTGATGGTTGCCGCGAATGATCCACTGGTCGGGCGCCTCGCTGCCGCGGATCTTTGCGACCACATCGTAGAGCGGTTTTTGAGTCCAGTCGGACAGCACCTTCATGTGAACCTTGGCCGGACCCGGACCAACGTGATAGGTGAGCGGCAGACCGCCGCGCCAGGAAGGTTGCGCGACGCGCCCACCGAGCGCGGCGAGCAGAGGCTCGGCAGCCGCATACGACAAGGGCAGCACCGGGATTTTCAGGATGGTCTTGGCATCCTTGAGTGCGAGGCGCTTGGCACCCGGCACCGCGCCCACGCCGGGCGTCAACGGATCGCCGCTGTACAGGGTCATGTCCTGCACCGAGCCGCGCTGCACGGCGTTCGGCGGCCGATAGCCGCCTTTCGGGTATGTGTCGCCCGCACCGTAGCCATCATCGCGCGGATCGGAATAAATCAAGCAGCCCACGGCGCCGTGCTCATAGGCCAGCTTGGGTTTGAGTCCGCGCCAGCCGCCGCCATAACGGGTGAGCACGATGCGTCCCTTGACGCTGATTCCCTCGCGTTCCAGTTCCTTGTAGTCGTCCGGCATGCCTTGATTGACGTACACCAGCTCCGCGGTCACATCGCCGTCGGCGCCGTACACGTTGTATGCAGGCAGCTCATCCTGGGTTTGCGTCGAGGTGCGGTCCCCTTCGATCGGCGGCTCTGTCAACAGCGCCTTGAAGTGCGTGGGCGCCACGAGTTCGACCGACACCTCCTTGGGCGTCGGGTACAGCACGGAGAAGGTCTCGATGGAGGCATCCCAGCCCCACTCCTTGAACTTTGCCAGTTCAAATTCGGCGTTGGCCTTGTCGTGCGGGGAGCCGACGTGGTTCGGCGCGGAACTCATCTGTTCCAGCCAGGAGCGCAGGTCCGCCGCAGACAGGTCCGAATCGAAACGCTGTTCGAGCTGCATTTCGGCCGCCGCGGAGGCGCTTGAAAATCCGATGAGATCGGAGGTTCCCGGCGGTGCGTCGGCGGCAACCACCGCCGCCATGCAGAGGCCGCCCAGTGCGGCAATGAGTGCGCTTACGCCGCGCGGAATCGTTAGTACCATTTATGTCTCCTGCTATTCGCGGATACCGGTGCCGCGGTTCATCAAGGTGACCGCCAGCGTGAACATCACGGTGGCGGCGGAAATCATGATGGCATAAGCCAGCCGCAAATCGACATCCGAGGTGCCGAGAAAGCCGAAGCGAAAGGCGCTCACCATGTACAAGATCGGATTGGCATTGGTGGCCACGTGGGCCCAGCCGGGCAGCATGCTCACCGAATAAAATACGCCGCCCAGATAGGTCAGGGGCTGCAGCACGAAGGTCGGGAACCAGGAGATCTGATCGAAATTCTTCGCGAACAGGGCGTTGATGAAACCGCCGAGCGCAAAGATGAAGCTCGTCAGGAATGCCGCCGTGATGATCGCGAACGCGTGCGCGATCGAGAGCCGGGTAAAGAACAATGAGATGATGGTCACCACCGCGCCCACCAGCACGCCGCGCAGCACGCCGCCCAGGGTGTAGCCGGCGACGATCAGCCAATTCGGCAACGGCGAGACCAACAACTCCTCGATATGCTTGCCGAACTTCGCGCCGAAGAACGAGGACACAACATTGCCGTAGGATGTCGTAATCACGTTCATCATGATGATGCCGGGCGCCATGAACTGCATGTAGTCGTAGCCGCCGATCTGACCGACGCGCCGCCCGATCAGGCTGCCGAAGATCACGAAGTAGAGCGTGGCGGTGACGGCGGGCGGCACGAGGGTCTGCCCCCAGATGCGCACGATGCGGCTGAATTCGCGGATGATGATGGTTTTAAAGCCGATCCAATCAGTGAGCGCGCGCGATTCCGCCATCATGAGGCCTTCGCGGCGGCGGTTTTGGCGCTGTCGTCGACCAGACGGATGAACAATTCCTCGAGCCGGTTGACCTTGTTGCGCATGCTGTTGACGGCAATGCCCTGCGCGGACAACTGCGCGAAAATATCGTTCAGGCTCTGCGTCTTCGACATCTCGATTTCCAAAGTGTGATCATCCGACAGCAGCGCCGCGAACCCCGACAGCAGCGGAGCGGCGGTGCGCGGTTCGCGCAAATTGAACACGAACACCTCGGTTTGCAGCTTGCGCAGCACATTTGCCATGGTGTCGCGCTCGATGATGTTGCCGCCCTCGATGATGGCGATGTTGCGGCACAGATTCTCGGCTTCTTCCAGGTAGTGGGTGGTGAGGATGATGGTGGTTCCCCGCGCGTTGATGTTGCGCAGGAATTCCCACATGGAGCGGCGAATTTCGATATCGACGCCGGCGGTGGGTTCATCCAGGATCAGCAGGCGCGGCTCGTGCATCAGCGCCCGCGCGATCATCAGGCGCCGCTTCATGCCGCCCGAAAGCGATCGCGCCACCGAATTGCGCCGGTCCCAGAGCTGCAGCTGCTTGAGATACTTTTCAGCGCGCTGCTTCGCCAGCGGCCGGGGTATGCCGTAAAAGCCCGCCTGATTCACCACGATGGTGAACGGGGTTTCGAACATATTGAAGTTGATTTCCTGCGGCACCAGACCGATGCAGGACTTGGCCGCTTCCAGCTCCTTGTCTATGTCATGACCGAACACTTCGACCGCGCCGCTGGTTTTGTTGACCAGCGACGTGGTGATGCCGATCGCGGTGGTCTTGCCCGCGCCATTGGGTCCGAGAAGCGCAAAAAAGTCGCCCTCCTCGACCTTCAGGTCGATGGTCTTGAGCGCTTTGATACCGTTTTTATAAACTTTGGTGAGTTGTCGGAGGACTAAGGCATGCATAGGAGCCGCGTAGCCTAAACCTCGCGAGGCTCGCTTGGCAATTGAGCCGCCGCGGCAAGCTGCAGTCCCGAGAGCTGAACCCGGCGCAGCGCGACAGGATCAGGGCGCGCCGCCGCGCTGATCAAAGCGGTCCAATAGGAGCTGCAGTCGCTCCAGCGGGCGGTGAGATTTGCGGCCTCCACCAGCGCCAGAGCCGGCAACGCGTCGACCGAAATGCCGCGAAAAGCCTCGGCCGTGTTGGCGTGCATGCCGAGCAGCAGATGCGCCGCCAACCCGGCGCTCGAGGCCACGTGCCAGGTATAAAAGAGGGCAAGCCGAACGAAGTCGACGATCTCCGCGTTGACCCTGGGGTCATCCGCGATCCGCCAGGCCCCGACCGCCTGCAGACGGCCCCGCCAATAGCCGTCGTCCTCGAATCGCAGGTCGAACAGGGCATAGGGACAATTTGCCGCGGAGATTCGCTGCGCCGGCAAAAGAGCGGCAACCTGCTGAGCCAATCCCGGCGAGAGCAGTAGTCCGTTGCCGGCCAGGTCAAGGAAGCGGCTGTTCAGGCCGCGCATCGAGGTCAGATGCTCGCTCGAGAGGTGCGACTGCTGCGTCCAATTGCCGAGGTACGCGTCCTGCACAAATCGCCCCTTTTCGCATTGAAAAACTACTTGGCAAGCAAGCTAACTTTGTGACAGATTTCTGTCAAATTCTTTTCAGCCCTAAAACACCTGATTTGCACACGGGAGGCGGCCATGAGAGTGTCCGACGATCGCTACACCAGAGACCGGCAGAAATTCGACCTAGCGCTGCGGTTGATCCGCCACGAGGCGCGCACTTTCACCATTCGCCAATGGACCGGTTTGAGCGACGATCGCATCCGCAAGCTCTACCGCAGCTATGTGCAGAACGGCGAGGCGCGCGAAATCATCCGCCACCGCGGCAAGTCGCCGCGCCAGGCGGCGTTTTTCTTCCGCAATCCGGAGCTGAATTTCCAAGCCGCGCAGCTGGCGAGCCTGTTCGTAATGTACGGATTGGTGGGTTGCAGCGAGCGCGGCCTCGAGCCGCGCTATCGGGTGGGATCGCTCGAATCCGGCGCGCTGTTGTGCCGTGCCTATGAAGCCTATTTGGAAATGCACAAGCCGGCGAGCATCTCGTTCGAGCACGCGTGGTTTCTGCTGCTGGCGCTGGCGCGCCGCGACGAGGTGGGCATCGCCCGCTGCACGATTTGCGGCGGCGTTCGCGTGCGCGATCTCTTGGGAAAGCGCAGGCTGACCTGCACGAATTGCGAGGCCGCCGTCGACAACGCCGCCAAGGCCTCGCCCTGCTAGAATCCCTTGCATGCAGCAAAGGAATATCTTGGCCGGTCCATACATGGACCGCGCCGCGCATTTGCGCAAGGATCCTGCCTGGTTTGCGAATGCTCTGGCGGACGAGCGCAGCCGTTATCTGCCGGTTTGGAATTCCCGCAATCTGATCGCGGCGGGCGACGCGCCGCGCGCCGCGCTTCTTGATCTATCGGCCGTGCCGCAAGCGCGGCGCAACGACAACGATCTGATTCTTCTGGGCCGATTCGGCGACATCAGCATGTTTGCCTACGAAATTGAGGCGACCGAAGCGCCTGAGTTGAGCGCGGCGACGCGCTTCGAGGACCTGCGCCTGGTTGCCTCGATGCTGTCGCCGACCGAAGCCGGACTCTTGGGCTATGCGCGCGGCATGGTGCTGTGGCGGGCCCGGCACCGTTTCTGCGGCACCTGCGGCGCCGCCACGCTCGCCGCGCGCGGCGGCCATGTCCTCATCTGCACAAATCCCGCGTGCCGGCATGAGCAATTTCCGCGCACCGATCCGGCCATCATCGTGCTGGTCAGCGACGGCGAACGCGCGTTGCTGGGCAGACAGGCTTCCTGGCCCGTCGGCCGCTACTCAACGATTGCCGGTTTTGTGGAACCGGGAGAATCGCTCGAGGACGCGGTGGCGCGCGAGGTTTTCGAAGAGACCGGCATCGAGGTGGGCCGGATCGAGTATCACTCTTCGCAGCCCTGGCCCTTCCCGTCCTCGCTGATGCTCGGTTTCACGGCGCACGCGCTGACGACGCAGATTCTAAGGCGCGACGATGAGTTGGAAGACGCGCAATGGTTTACGCGTGCCGATCTGGCGTCGGGTCGCCCGCTGGTGCCGCCGGGCGTATCGATTTCCTTCCGATTGATCGAGCATTGGTTCGATGCCGGCGGAGGCCCGAAACTGCGCGAAATTCACCAGGTCGCCGCCTGGCCCGCCGCTCGATAGCGAGCCTGTGCCCTCGCTAGCCGCGCTCCCAATGGCCAGGATGCATGCGCCAGCCGTCGCCGGCCCGCACCCAGGAATGATCGACCCAGTGATAACCGTGTCTGCCGGGCGCCCAGCGGCCTGCCACCCACACGTGGCGGCCGCCGACCCAATTCCAATATCCGCCGACCCAGACATAGCCCGGGGACGGCGCGACGCCAACGACTTCAACTCGCGGCGCCGGCGGCGCGACCATGACGACGCCTCCGGCATAGTGACCTTGATCAGGCACCACCACGCAGGCGGACAGCGCCATGGTGATGACGAGGCCGAAAATAGCAGTTGCGATTAACGACTTGCGTTGCTTCATGATCAGTTCCAGTAATCTTGAGAACATGAGGATCTTAACGTCCTTCGTCCCCCGCCGTTGACGGGATCTTAAATGAAGCATACCGCCGTCGGCTAGCGACTACCACCCGATCGCGGCTTGAATTTATCGTTGCGGCGACGGTTCAGCCGCTGCTCCGGTGCTTTGGGTGCCTGCGACGCGGGCCGAACAATGCGCGATTTGAGACGATACATCGCCTCGTCGGCCCGGTGCACCAGCAGTGCCGCGTTTTCACCGTGATAGGGATACATCGATTCGCCGATGGAAGCGGTCAATTGCTGCTGATCGTTGCCGATCCAGTACGGCAACGACACGCGCTCGCGAATGGCATCGGCGACACGGCTCACCGGGAACGGATCCGGCACACCGGGCAACACCACTACAAACTCATCGCCGCCATAACGGCAGCAAATATCGCCCGTGCGCACGCGCGCCGCGATGCGTGTCGCCACCGTGGTGAGGATCTTGTCGCCTGCTGCGTGTCCATATTTATCGTTGATGGCCTTGAAGCCGTTCAAATCGATGAACAACAACCCGACGTGCAGATCCTGCAAAACCGCATCGCTGATTGCCGCCTCCAGCAGCTCCAGCATGCGGCGGCGGTTATACAGCCCGGTCAGTCCGTCGCGTTCCGCGAGCCTTTGGGTTTCAAGCTCGCGCGCTCTCATCGCCGCAATCTCGCGCAGTAAATGCGCGTTCATGGCGCGCAGGTTTTCAATCTCGCGCAACTCAGCGGAGGTGATGCGCCGGCCGCGCGAATTCACATCGTGCAGCTTCGGCAAATCCCGCGATGAGGCCTCGAGGGATTCGTCCTCATTTGAGGCCTTGTTCGGCTGAGCATGTACCATAGTGGATTCCGAGAAGTTCCCGCTTATTCTGCCCCATTGTGGCGGGTTTTTGCCTGCGACGGGGATCGGGGCCCCCCTGATGAATATGTAAGACTGCACTGACCGGCAAAGTTCAGGACCCTAGGAGTAGCCAAAAATGTCCTACACTGCAGACCCTCGCGTGCTGTTCGCCGCCGAACGCACGCTGCTCGCCTGGCAGCGCAGCGCGATCGCATTGATGGGATTTGGTTTCGTCGTTGAGCGATTCGGTTTGTTCCTGCAATTGGTGGCGCATCAATCCGAGACCAGCGGCCAACGCAGCTTTTCCTTGGCGGCCGGCGTGCTGTTGCTGCTGTTGGGCGCGGCCGTCGCGCTCATCTCCGCGCGCCAATTCAGCCAAGTCGCAAAGAATTTGGACCCCTCCGTGGTGCCGCCCGGCTATTGGACGCAAATCGGCGTGGTCCTCAATGTCATCATCGCGCTCATTGCGCTGGCTTTGGCGCTGCGCTTTCTTTTTGCCGCGCATAGCGGCGGTTGAAACTCTTGTTGCGGCGCAACCTTCCGCCGGTCTAACCACCTCAAGGTCAACCCCCCTCGGAGTGTGCCGTTAAAGGACCATGATGCAAGCTGAAATCGCCGTTCTGCGGTTTGGACTAGGCGCCAGAGCCGGCGATCTGGCAGCTGCCGCCGACGAACCTCGTGCCTGGCTCATGTCGCAAATCAGGGGCCCGGCGCCCCTGGCGGTGAATGCATCCCTGGCGCCGTCCGATCAGATCTTCGCCGGCCTTATGCAGGCACGCGATGAACGCCAAAAGATGAAACAAACATCTGCGGCGGAAAGCCCGGATGCGAAGGCGGTGTTCAACGCCATCCGCGAAGCCTATCAACCTCACTACCGCGCACAGGTATTGGCGCGCGCCCAAAGCGCCGCGCTCACGACCCGGCCATTCGCCGAACGCCTGGTGCATTTCTGGTCGAATCATTTCGCGATATCCGCGGACAAGGGCGTGGTATATGGCCTGGCCGGAACGCTGGAGAATGAGGCCATCCGGCCGCATATCGCCGGCCGCTTCATCGATCTTTTGACGGCGGTCGAGCAGCACCCCGCCATGATCGCGTTTCTCGACAATCAATACTCGGTGGGCCAGAGTTCAACCGCGGCGCGTTTCGCGGCGCGATTCCGCGGCGCCGGGACCGGTCAACCGAAGCGTCAATTCGGCATCAATGAAAATCTGGCGCGCGAGATTCTCGAGCTGCACACGCTCGGTGTGCACGGCGGCTACAGTCAAGCCGACGTCACCAGCTTCGCACAGATCATAACGGGCTGGTCGATCGGCGGCGGCAAGGGGCGTCTCGCCGGCGGCGTGCCGGGCCGCTTTTATTTCCGCGACAATCTGCACGAGCCGGGCCCGAAATTGTTTCTCGGCAAGACCTACCCCGAGCAAGGCCAAACTCAGGGCGAGGCCGTGCTTGCGGAATTGGCGCGCCGTCCGGAAACCGCCAATTTCATCGCCACCAAGCTCGCGCGGCATTTCATCGCGGACGATCCGCCGCCGGCCGTCGTGGATCGAGTCGCGCGCGCCTTTTTAAAATCCGGCGGCGATCTGCCGCAGGTTTATGCGGCGCTGATCGAATCTCCCGAATCCTGGGACGCCGATGCGCGCAAGTTCAAGACTCCCGAGGATTTCGTGTTCTCCAGCTTCAGAGCGTTGAATGTTTCACCGGCGGAGCCTTTGGAAGTCATTCGAACTTTCGACCTGTTGGGCCAGCGGCAATACACGCCGGGCTCCCCGGCGGGTTGGCCGGACACCTCAAAAAGCTGGGATGGTTCCGATGCGCTCATGCACCGGGTGCTGTGGGCATCGCGGGTCGGCGCCAAGTACGAAAGCGGCATGGAGCCTGCAGATCTGGCCGCCGCAAGCTTGGGTGCGTACGCGCGCCCTGAGACCTTAAGCGCTGTGCGCCGGGCTGCGACTTCGGGACAGGCCGTGGCGCTGTTGCTGATGAGCCCTGAATTTCAACGGAGATAATGATGCCGCAGCCCGTGCAAATGAACTCGAATCGACGCCGCTTTCTGATCGGCGCGGGTGCGCTGGCGGCGACGGCCGCGATCCCCAATGCATTGTTTGCCTACACGGGAGGATCGTCGCGGCTCGTGGTTGTCATAATGCGCGGCGCGCTCGATGGCCTGGCAGCCGTTCCCCCCTACGGAGATCCGGACTATGCGGGCCTGCATCGCGAACTGGCGATCGCCGCACCGGGCGGCGCCGATGGCGCACTGGCGCTGAACAATACCTTCGGACTACATCCCGCGTTGAGCTTTCTGCACGAGCGCTTCGCCGCCGGCGAGCTGGTGGTCTTTGATGCCGTGGCCTCGCCCTATCGCGATCGTTCGCATTTCGATGGTCAGGCCGTGCTCGAGAACGGACTCACCCAACCCTTGGGCACCGCCGACGGCTGGCTCAACCGGGCGCTGGCCGCTTTGCCGCGCAGCGGCGGACGGGTCGGCGAACGCGCCGTGGCCATCAGCCAGAATGTGCCGCTGATCCTGCGCGGCGAGGCGGCGGTGATTTCCAAGTCGCCGCAGGCAACCCCGGATGTCGATGAGGACTTGCTGGCACGCCTGGCGGACTTGTACTCCAAGGACGATTGGTTCTCGGCACGCTTGAGCGAAGCGGTGCAGACCGAAAAAATGGTGGACGGCGCGGGGGTGGACAGAGCCGCCGACTCCCCGACTATGAGCAAGACAGCGGGCAAAGCGGCCTATCCGAACCGCGTGAGCGCCGTGGCGCGCATGGCATCCGAGCTGATGCGCAGCGACGGCGGTCCGGAAATCGCCGTCATCGAGGCCGGCGGTTGGGACACCCACGCCAACCAAGGCGGCGCCAGGGGAATCCTCGCGACGCGGCTGGCGGGACTCGATCAGGGGCTTAAATCGCTGGCCGACGGATTGGGCCCGTTGTGGCCGCAAACCGCGGTTCTGGTGGTCACGGAATTTGGCCGCACCGCTGCGGTGAACGGCACGCGCGGTACCGATCATGGAACGGGCGGCTGTGCCTTCCTCGTCGGCGGGGCGGTACGCGGCGGACAGGTCATTGCAGACTGGCCGGGCCTCAGGCGCACGGCCCTCTTGGACAATCGCGATCTAAAGCCGACGCTCGATCTGCGCAGCGTATTCAAAGCCGTGCTCGACGAGCATATGCACGTCGATGCGAACACTCTGGCCAAACGAGTATTCCCCGACAGCAGCGGCGCGCGCCCTCTGCAAGGGCTGATACGCGCCTAGGAGCCTGACAGGCTCCCGCTGCCATCAAGCGAATTTACATCCCCGATGATTCCACGCCGGAATTCATCGCCGGCGGCATGTCCGGCTCAGAGGCCGGCATGGAGGGCGGCGCGGACATCGGCGCAGGCGCAGGCTTAGGCGGAGCCTTTACCGCCGCGGGCTTCGGCGCTGCGGGCTTCGGGGCCGCAGGCTTCGCAGCGACGGGCGCGGCTTTCTTCGGCGCGGCTTTCTTGGGCGCTGCCTTCTTGACTGCCTTCTTCGCTTTCGCCTTGACCTTCTTTTTCGCCTTGGCCGGCCGCGTCTTTCTTTTCGCGGCGCTCTTTTTGGCCGAGCGTTTAACCGAACTACGTTTGGCCTTTGCCATCGGCCGCTTTGACTTGCGCTTTTTCGACTTGCTCTTTTTTGCCATGATCATCCTTCTCCTGAAACATCGTTCGAACTCGCCGTGAGAGTAGCCCTGAAAAAGTCTGCTGTCATCTGTGCGTGAACACTGGAGTCGCTGACGCGGATTGCGTAGGCTGCCGACGGTGTCTACAACCGAACAAATCCGCCCGATAAGAGACGTCTGGTTGAGACCGCGACGCGTGTTTCGCGAGTTGGCGACACAGCCCATCGGTGCGACGGACTACTTGCTGGCCGCCGCCCAAGGCACCGCCACCGCCCTGACACTGTATCGAACGCAACCTTCCACATCCGGATTCACCGTCGGCGAGATTCTGGGCAGCGCCTGCCTGTTCGGGCCCTTGGGCGGGATCTTGAGCTTGTATATATTTGCGGCCATTTACCGGCGCTTGGGTCTGCGCGCGGGCGGCAAGTCGGTGCGCAACCAAGTCTTCCACGTGCTGGCCTACGGGGGCATTCCCGTGGCAGCGTCGCTGGTTCTGTGGATATTCACGGCGCTCTTGGTGGGCGAGGCGGCGATTGTCGAGAAACCAGCCACCGAGATCGACGGATTCGTCGGCTTCGTACTCCATGCGCAGCTGGCGGCCTATGCGTTTCTGTGGTTTTGGGGCGTCGTTCTACAAGTCATGGGATTCAGCGAAACCTTGGGGATCGCCACGCGGAAAGCCTTCACGGTCTGGGTGCTGGGACAGGTGCTATGGCTGCTCGCCTTCTTCTTCGTGAGCGTCCTGATCGGGGTTCTATTCCCAGGACTTCTGCCTCCGGCGCACTGAGCCGCTCCGAGCCCGGACTTAAGCTTTACCGGGCGCGCTAGGGGTCGAATCGGCGGAGTTTGAGGATGCGTCCGGCGGAATAACCGGTTCGGGCGGCAATATCGGCGGCGGCGCATGCAGCCGCTCGATCACCGACTTTGCCACTTCGGCCGCCGAGCGCATGCCGGGGGCTTCGAGGCTCGCTTTAGCGGCGCGTCGTGGCTTGAGCTTCTTCGGCGAACTGTTCGCCGTGTTTTTGAGGGCGGCCTTTGGAGCGTTGCGCCGCGCGCGTGCGGGCTTCGCCGCTGATTTGCGAACCGCGGGGTTGAGCTCGAGGGCGGCCGCCGGCCGCGGTGTGCGGGTGGCCGAGGATGCGGCGGCCGCCGCGACCTTGCGCCGTGCCTGCTTCGCCGCCTTCTTCTCCGTTTTGAATAATTTACGCGCCTGCTTGAGTTGCGCTTTCGCGACCCGCACCTCGGTCTTTGCGGCCGCGGCTCGCGCGGCGGCCCTCGTGGCGGCAAGCTTAAGTCGTTTGATGAACGGCGACAGAGGGGTCATTTAGGGCAACACACGCACCAAGAATTGACGAATATCGGCGACTTCCTCGGCACAAACAGCATGCGCCATGGGGTACGCGTGCCATTCGACCTTATACCCCTGAGTCTGTAGATAATCCCGCGATTTCGTGCCCAACATGATTGGCACCACGCCATCGAATTGTCCGTGGGCCATGAATATCGGCGTGGCATCATTGCCCGGCGTACGTTCGGCCTGAAAGGTGCCTTCCCGCGGCAAATAGCAGGACAGCGCCATCACCCCGGCCAGCTTTTCCGCCAGCCGCGGCGCGGTGTAGAGCGAGACCGCGCCTCCCTGGGAAAATCCCGCGAGCACGATGCGGGCCGCCGGAATGCCGCGCCCAACCTCCCGGTCGAGCAACTCGCGAACTTTTTGATCGCTGTCCTTGAATCCGTGCGCGTCTTCCGCCGCCTTGCGATCCAAACCCACGATGTCATACCAGGCGCGCATGCGCATTCCGCCATTGATGGTCACGGGCCGGACCGGGGCGTTCGGAAATACGAAGCGCCAGGCACGCGAGCCCCGCGGCACCAGTTCCGGCACGATGGGTTCAAAATCGTGGCCGTCGGCGCCCAATCCGTGCAGCCATATGATGGCCGCATTAGGTTGCGGCGCCGTTTCAATTTCGATGGTTTCCAGCATGAGTTAATGTACCCGAGAACCGCCGGCCGCGTCGCGCGCCGCAAAACTTGGGCGCGGAGATTCGGTATATTCGCCGCATGCCGATTTCCCTCAACCACCTGCGCCGCTATGCGATTGCGCGCTCGCTGTTCAAGCCGACCACGCTGAAACGCGCGATACAGAAACTGGGTTTTGTCCAAGCGGATCCGATTCGCGCGCCTGCCCGCGCACAGGATCTGACTCTGCGCCATCGGGTCGACGGCTATCGCGCGGGCGATCTTGAGCGACTGTACCCAAAGCTCGCGCTCGAGGAGGATTTCTTCGTCAACTACGGCTTCCTGCCGCGCACTCACCATGCCTTGATGCATCCACGCACGGTGAGAACCAGGTCCTCGCCAACCCGCCGCCGGCAAACGCAGGAGATCCTCGATTTCGTACGTCAACGCGGCGCGGTGCATCCCCGCGAGGTGGACGCGCACTTCTCGCACGGCCGCGTCACCAACTGGTTCGGCGGCTCGTCGAATGCCAGCACGCAATTATTGGACCACATGCACTACCGCGGATTGTTGCGCGTCGCCAGGCGCGACGGCGGAACCCGCGTCTATGTCGTGCGCGAAACGGCGACGGATCTGCCGGTCGCGCCGGCCGATGCCAAGGCCCTGGGCGCGTCCAGGATGGACGCGCTGGTCGACGTGATTGTCTGCAAATACGCACCGCTGCCGGGCGGCAGCCTGGCAAATTTGGTGAATCGCTTGCAGTACGGGGCACCTCAATGGGCCAAGGAACGCCGAGCGGCCCTGGCTCGTGCCAAGCTGCGACTCGAGCATGCACGGATTGAGGGTATTGAGTGGTATTGGCCACCCGAGGAAAAGCCCCAGTCCTCGCGATGGCGGCTCGACGACGAGGTGCGGTTGCTCACGCCCTTTGATCCCGTGGTTTGGGACCGGCGCCGCTTCGAGATCTTCTGGAACTGGGTGTATCGCTTCGAGGCCTACACGCCCGCGCCGAAACGCAAGCTCGGCTACTACGCGCTGCCCTTGCTTTGGCACGAGCGCGTCATCGGATGGGGCAATCTGGCGGTGGCCGATGGACGCTTGCGCGCCGAATTCGGATACACCGACGGCAAGGCGCCGCGCGACCTTGAGTTTCGCGCCGCTCTCGAGGCGGAGCTTCAGAGAGTGCGCGCGTTCCTGAAGGCTTAGCAGAGAACGCCGGCCGGCGCGTTACGCCCGGGACGGACCCCGAGGCTAAGGATGGCGGGAATTGGGTGCTGGAGCGGTTTAATGGGTATGGGCAGAATTCGCAAACCCTTGGCGCGCCTGACCGTTCAACTGGCCGCGTGCGCCTTGCTCCTATCGGCCTCCACCGCGGCGTTCGCCCAGTTTGACGAAGGACGGCTTGATCGAGTCCAGGCGCTCAAGGCGCCGCGCTTGGATGGGACAGTTCCCACTTACTACACGCCGGGCTACCAGCAGCGTGCCCGCGACTTGCAGCGCTTCGCCACGGCGGAAATGGGCTTCGCACAGCGGCGGCTGGGCGTGAAACTTTCTTTGTCTCTCGCGGTCCTCGACAAGGCGCAGTGGTCCGCGGCGGAACAGCAGCTTCCCTACCCCATGCCCTCGGTGACCGGCGAGCCGCCGGTCGCCCTCATGCCCGCCGACTGGTCGGCCGCGGAAGATTTCTTCGCGAAGGAAACCGACATCGCATCGAGCACCCGCAAGGAGCTCGCGGCGCATCACTTGACGTGGCGCGAGGCGAGTCATCGATCCGGCGATTTGATCGGCGGGCATGAACTCGGGCACGCTGTCATTGAAGCCTACGGAATTCAGGCGGGCACGCGCTGGCTGAATGAACTGCTCGCGAGCTACGTCTTGTACGCTTATTTGAAAAGCGAGAGGCCCGATCTTGTCTGGCTGGTCGACATCGTGCAAGAGAGCAATCGCGTGGAACTTCCACAACACCATGTGTCGCTCGATGACTTCGAATCGCGATACATGGACATCCTTGCCAAGGACGGCGAAAACTATGGTTGGTATCAAGGGCAGTTCTTGAAGCAGGTGAAGCGGGTTTACGCGCGACAGGGGCTCAAGTTCCTGAGCGAGGTGCGCGCGGCATTTCCGGCGGGATCGAGTCCGGGCCATCAGCTTGGCAATGCAGAGACATTGCGCCGGCTCGAGAAATTCTCCCCCGGATTCACCGCCTGGGCGGCCTCGCTCGAGACGCGGCCGCGGAAGTGAGACGCCACTGAAGATCCAGGAGAAAATGATGCAAAAAACGTACGCGATGTTGGCCGGTTTATTGCTGCTTCCGACGCTGTGCGCGGCGCAAAGCGCATTCGAGGGAACGTGGCGGCCTGATCCGCAACGACCCAGCCATCCAGGAGAACCGGAGGTCGCAGTGCTGGCCGACGGGAAGTATGAATGTCCGACATGCATGCCGCCCTATACGATCAAGGCCGACGGACACGACCAAGCCGTGCATGGAAATCCGTACTACGACACGATCGCCATCGCGTTAGTCGATGCGCGCACCATCACCAAAACGGGCAAGAAGAACGGCAAAACAACGGCCGAAACGAAAGTCATGGTCTCCGCGGATGGCGCCACCAAAACCGAGGTGCAGACCCTCATCGGCATGGCGGCCGTTCCCATCGAGATGACCGCGAAGTTTACCCGCGTCAGCGCCGCCAAGCCCGGATCCCATCAGGTCTCGGGCGGCTGGCAAATGACCGAAATGGACGTATCAAATCATGTGGAAGACACGACCTTCAAAGTGAGCGGCGGCGCGCTGTCGATGACGGATCGAATGGGCCGGTCCTTCACCGCAAAATTCGACGGCACACCGGCGCCTTACAAGGGCAGCGACGAATTCAACGGCGTTTCCCTCAAGTTGCTCGACCAGCGCACCATCGAGGAATCGGATTTGCGCGACGGCAAGGTGGTCAAGATTTCGCGCTGGGCGCTCGCGCCCGATGGACAGACGATCCACGCGCGTTTCGATGACACGCATGGCCACATCCAGGAGCAGGACGGTCATAAGGTGAAGTAGCAAATGAGCGCCATCGCACCGGAAAAGCCCGGCTTGAGGCTGCGATTTTTCTTCGTGGTTATGGCCTCCGCCGTGATCGTCGCGGTATTCGCGGGATTCGCCCCGACATTTTATCTGCGCGGACATTTCACCCAGGACCGTCCGATGTCGACGCTGCTGCACGTCCATGGGATTGTGTTCAGCGCGTGGGTCAGTCTTTTCCTGGTACAGACTCTGCTGATAGCGCGCGGCGCGCGGCGGCTGCATCAACGGCTGGGCTGGATCGGCGCCGGCATTGCCGCGGCGATGGTTGTGCTGGTCACGGCCGCGGTGATCGAACAATTGCGCCGGGTGAATGGATTTCCGCCGCCGCCGCTGGCTCTGGCGCTCAGCGCATTCGACCTTTTGGTTTTCGCAGCGTTGGTGGGCGCGGCGCTGTACTTTCGAAAACGGCCGGACTGGCACAAGCGTTTCATGTTGTCGGCGACCATCCTATTGCTGGGCGCACCGATGTTTCGCGCCGTGCTTCGTTACCTGGGCAGCGGCGACATCGCCAGAGTGTCCATTGATTCCACGCTGCTGGTGGACGCATTTTTCCTGCCGTGCTTCGCCTACGATCTGCTGACCCGCCGCAGGGTCCACCCTGCCTACCTCGTTTCGCTGCTGCTGATTGTCCTCGATCAGGTCGTGCAGCATGAGGTCGTGTCCTGGACGCCCTGGATCAATTTTTCGCATCTGCTGCAACGGATGGTCGCGTAACGCAAACGCCCTCGCGGGTGCGAGGGCGCTGCGAGTCGCGCACGATCAAGACTATTGCGGATGGCGCGACGCTGCGGCTGAACCGGTGCCGGCGACGTCGATCGAGGTTGCGCTGCTCGAATGCTCGGCGTCAATCGAGCCCAGACCGTTTGCCGCGGCCGAGCCCTTGTTGCTCACGGCATTCACGCCGCCCGCACCGGTGAGGCTCGCCCCCTGAGTCTGCTTTTGTGCTGTCGCAGAAGCAGCCGGCGTCGCGCCGGAACTCACGCTCGGCTTCGAGGCTTGCGCCTGGGCCGCGGTGTTGCCGGCCGTGTTGCTCGCGCCTTTGGTCGCACTCGAGGTCGCGTTCGAGGTCGCGGCTTTTGAAGCGGCGGCCTTCGACCCGGCGGACTGAGCAGCCGATTTACCCGTGACTGATCCCTGTTTTACGGCGTTCGCCGCGGGGTGCAATTTGGGTTTATCGAGCGACCCAGTGAGCGCACCCTGGCCCTGAAAGGCCCCTTGACCCGACAGACCTCGGTTCATACCGGACATCCCGGAAAGGCTCCCGCCCAATCGACCACCAAGACCGCCGGCCAAGCCACCGGCGTACGCGGGCGCCATGGCTGCCAGCGCGGCCGCAACGCTTATCACAGCAAAAATGTGTTTAGTGTTCATCGTCGATCTCCTTGACCGCAGCCCATTCGCGCGGCCTTCACACATTGATACGAGCGCCCATCCGTGTTTCTTCCCGATTCGATTTAAATTTTTTTCTGTGCGCGTTTCAGGGGTTCGGCCGGCCTAAATCGACACGGTAATCGGCTCCGACGAGCCCGAAGCCATATGTCAAATCGCGGCCCTTGGGACCCAAGTCAATGGCGCCGCGCGCAAGCGCTTCGAGCGCCGCATTGCTGCTGCTCGAGTCGGGCGCGGTCACGGATTGCGCCAGCAGCGCCGCCACGATGGGTGCGGCAAACGAGGTGCCGCGTACTTCGGAATATTTTCCGCCGATATCGGCTGCCGACATGTCGGCGCCCTGCGCCGCAAACATCACTTGATTGCCGCGCGCCGCCTCGATCAGCACGCGTCGATGTGCGTCCACGGCGGTCACGCCGACGACATGCGGATAGGACGCCGGATACAGGGGCGGAGCCGCCGGTCCGTCATTGCCCACGGCGGCAACCAGTAGATAACCCCGGGATGTCAGTGCACGCACGACTTGGGCCAGCGCGGCATTATCCGGGCCCACGAGGCTCACGTTGATCACGGCGACGTGCTGCTCAACAAGCCAGGCAAAGGCGGCGGCCAGTGCATCCACTGCGCCGCCGGTCGGGGCGTTGCAATAGACATCCGCGGCGTATAGCTCGGCCCTGCTCAACATCCCATGAAAACGCGCTGACTGGCCGATCAGCAGCGAGGCAACGGCCGTACCGTGCGCGTCGGGGAGTGCGCGGCCGCCGCAGCCCCAGGAATGGATCAGCGCATCGCGAAACACCGGATGCGAGGCCTCGACGCCGGAATCGATCAATCCGACGCGCGGCAACGGCTGATCGGAGCCGATCGCGCTCACGCTTTGCGCCGCTGGCGTAGCGCTCGGCAGGCCGGCCGGTCCCGCGCCCGAAACCGCTCCAACGCCGGTATAAATGTGGTTGAAATCATAGGTGCCGGCCGGGTCGGCCTTACGCAACGCGCGCAGCGCCTTGGCGATGCCCATCGACGCGGGCGGCTGTAGGACGACCAGGTGGATGTCCAAATCGCCCGGCGAGAGCTCGCGCACAACCTTAAAGCCGTTTGCAGTCGCCGCGTCCAGCGCCTGTGCCGAGGGCGAGTAAGCCAGGAGCTCGCCGCGGATGATTGGATTGCCGTGCGGATCTGCGGCGATGGTGTGCGGATTCGTCCGGATCAAGCCCGCGATGAGCAGATGACGCGCATCGCTCAGCTGTTCGAGGGAATTGGCCGTCGTCCGGGCCATTGTCTGCAATTTCTGGACGGGCAGCGCGGGTAAAGGAGCGACCGGCAAGCGCACCTGCGCCTGGGCGGTATTGATCAGGGCTGCTGCCGTCACCATGCAGAGGAATACACGCATGAAACTGAAAACCCCGCTTGGTTGCGCACACTGCCGACCGCCCGCTCTGGGCTGTTAGCATGCGTGGATTAAACATCAACTCTCGAACGTCTACCTCATGAGTACGAACGACAGCGTGGAAAACGTCCAGGAACAGATCGTTGCGTTGCTGCCGCGCTTGAGGCGCTTTGCACGCAATCTGGTGCGCAATCCTCACGATGCCGATGATGTCGTACAGATCGCGGTGGAGCGGGCGCTGCTGCGTTTGGATCAATGGCGCAGCGATGCGCGCCTGGATAGCTGGCTATTCAAGATATTGCGAAACGCCTGGATCGATGAGGTGAGAGCGCGTGCACGACGGGCTAAGATTTTGATGCCCGAGGAAGCCGGTGAACAGATCGGAGTGGCCAGCATGGAACAGGAAATAGAAAGATGGTCGGCAGAGGCGGCATTAAGCCGATTGCCGGAAGATCAGCGCCTTGCTGTCAGTCTGGTATTGGTCGAAGGCCTGTCCTACAAGGACGCCGCCGAGGTGCTCGATGTGCCATTGGGAACATTGACGAGCCGGCTCGCGCGCGGACGCGAGGCGCTGCAAGCCATGCTGCGCCTGCCCGAGGGAGGTGTTGCATGACGCTTTCCGAGGAAACGCTGATGGCCTACGCCGACGACGAACTCGACGCGGCAACGCGCGCGAGCGTCGAGGCGGCCATGCAGGAGGATCCGGAAATAGGCAAAAGCATCGCGCGCCATCGCGCACTGCGCGACAGGATGCAAGGCGCATTCTCTGCCGTGTTGAACGAACCGGTGCCGGATCGGCTGGCCGACGCGGCGCGCGGGAGGATCGCCGCGCCGCAAGGCGCCGTGGTGGATTTGTCGCTCGCGCGAGAGGCGGCAGGACAAAAGAATTCGGCGGCGCGAACGCGCTGGCAACCGGCCGCCATGGCCGCGAGTCTGCTGCTGGGGCTGGGGCTGGGATTTTTGGCCTGGCATGGGTCGGGCGCGACCTTGATTCGGCCCGGCGCCGGCGGAGGACTGGTCGCGGGCGCCGCGCTTGTCGAGGCCTTATCAACGCAATTGTCTGACGATCGTGCGGCGGACCGCGTTGCGGTCACCGGATTGAGTTTTCGCGACAAGTCGGGTGATTACTGCAGAACATTTGTGCTGACGGGAAGCGATGCAAGCTCCGGATTGGCCTGCCATGAAGGAACTGACTGGAGGATAAAGGCATTGGCGCAAGCGCCGCGCGAGGCGGCAAATCCAGGCAATTTCCGCACCGCGGCCTCGGAAAGCTCCCCGCTCATCCGCGCCGCCGTTGAGAATTCAATCGATGGCGAGCCGTTGGATCATGCCGGCGAAATCGCCGCGCGCCAGACGGGATGGGCGGCCGCGACGAAGCACTGATCCAGCCGTGGGTTGATCTGTCCGCGATGTGAAACAGCCCTATTGACAGTGATTGCATTTTTATGCAAGATGCGTGCAATTTTATGCATGGGTCAAAAATGCTCAGGTCCGAATCCGAACACAACGGCGCGCCGGCGCGCCGGGTGATGCTCGCGAAAATCATTCGCGAACAAACCGTCGGCCGCCAGACTGAGCTCGTGGACCTGCTGCGCAAGCTGGGCCACATCGCAACCCAGTCCAGCGTGAGCCGGGATTTGCGCGAGCTGGGCGTCGCCAAGCTGGGCGATCGCTATGTCTTGCCGGAGACCGGAGCCGCGCCGAAGAGCGATTTTTCGGCGCTCAAACAATTTGTCAGCGCGCGCCTGACCGCCGGCACCAATCTCACCGTGCTGAAAACGACCATCGGATCCGCCCAAAGCGTCGCCGTTGCCATTGATTCCGCGCAATGGCCGGAAGTGGTCGGCACGATTTCCGGCGATGACACGATTTTCATCGCGACCGCAGGCGCGGCCGCGCAGCGCAAGCTCGGCGATCGCCTGCTCGCCCTTTTCGGACGCTAGGAGCCTGTGTGACATCCATTGTCGGCCCCGGCGCCGAACCCATTCTCTTGGCCTTTTCGGGCGGCCTCGATACCTCATTCTGCGTTCCGTGGCTGAAAGACACTTACCAGCGCCCCGTCATCACCGTGACCGTCGATACCGGCGGCATCGATGCGCCGGCGGCCCGATCTCTGGCGCAACGCTCGGCGCAGCTGGGCGCCGTCAAACATCATTTGATTGACGCCAAAACCGCGTATTTTGAGCAGGTGCTCAAATTTCTGATCATGGGCAATGTGCGCCGCGGTAATGTGTATCCGCTGTGCGTCGGCGCCGAACGGGTGTTGCAGGCGCAGACGATTGCGCAAATGGCGCTGTCGCTCGGCACCAAAATGGTCGCTCACGGCTGCACCGCCGCCGGCAACGACCAGGTGCGCTTCGAAGTCGCCTTGCGCACGCTGGCTCCCGATCTCGAGATCATTGCACCGGTACGTGATCGCGCTTTCAAGCGCCCTGAACAACTCAAGTATCTTGAGGAACACGAGCTGCCGGTGCCGCCATATGGGGCGGCGTATTCGGTCAATCGCGGTCTCTGGGGCGTGACCATCGGCGGCAAAGAAACCCTGACTTCCGAAGGGAGCATTCCCGACGACGCGTGGGTGCTATCGAAGGACGCGTTCACACATCCGCGGGCGGCGGAGCGCCATATCATTGGTTTTACGCAGGGCGTGCCGGATAGTCTGGACGGCAAGCATCTGTCCGCGGTGGCCATCATCGAAGCGCTCGAAACCCTTGCCGGCCCCTTCGGCATCGGCCGCGGCATTCATTTGGGCGATACCGTCATCGGTACGAAGGGCCGCGTCGCCTTCGAAGCACCCGCCGCTGAAGTGTTGCTCACCGCGCATCGCGAATTGGAGAAATTGGTGCTGACCGGCAAGCAGTCGCGCATCAAGGAAAGCGTCGCGCAGCCTTACGGCGACCTGGTGCATGAGGGTCAGCACCTGGATCCGGTATGCCGGGACATCGAAGCGCTGCTGCAGTCCTCGCAGATGCGCGTCAGCGGCGAGGTAAAGGTTTTGTTCCGACCGGGTTCCGTGTTCGTGGAGGGCATGCGCTCGCCCTACTCGCTCATCGCGGCCTCCAAGGGTGTATATGGCGAATCGGCGGGCGAATGGACGCCGGCCGACGCGCTGGGTTATTCAAAAATGCTGGCGCTGACCGGAATGTTTTACAAGCGTGCCGGCACAGGAGCCAACAAATCATGAACAGCATGCGCACCATGGTCGTCGACAAGATCGCCTCGGTGACGCAGGCGTGCGGGTTGTCGCACGAGCTGCGAATCGCGCCGGAGATCCCCTGCGAGGAAGGGCTCGTTCTCGTGGTGGAGATCCTGAACAACAAGGCAAACTACAACACCTTGGAACTCATCAGCGGGCGCATGGCGAAGGTGGTTCGCGGCGATATCGTGGTCGGCGCCCTGGGCCACCGCAAGGCGCTGTTCGGTTATTCCGGCCACATTCCCGTAACGCTCAAGCCTGGCGATGTCATTCAGATGCTCAACATCGGCGGCGTGCTCGGCATATGCGACTCGGCCACCCAGGATAAGGGCAAGCCGTTCGACTGCAAGGTGCTGGGCACCGTGCTGACCTTTCCCTATTTGGGCGAGCGCATCGGCATCCCCGCCAAGGTCGGCTACAAGGCGTTGGATTACGAGGCCACCCTCGATGCGCGCGGCGTGCCGGTCGTGGCCCTGGCCGGCACCTGCATGGAGGCCGGCAAGACGGCGGCGGCGGCGGCCATCATTGCGCGCATGCGTCACCGCGGCTTGATCGTGGACGCATTCAAGGCAACCGGCGTTTCCCTGCGCCGCGACATCATGGCCTTCGAGGACTCGGGCGCCCGGCGCACCATGCTGTTCACCGATCTTGGCATTGTGACCACCACCGCGAAATGCGGGCCCGCACTGACCCGCACCATGCTCACGGAAATGGCGGCAGGCCAGCCTGACGCCATCGTGTTCGAGCTGGGCGACGGCTTGCTGGGAACCTATGGCGTGGAATCCATTCTGCGCCAGCCTGACATCAAGGCCGCGCTCACCGCTGTGGTGCTGTCGGCGAACGATCCGGTCGCGGCATGGGGCGGCGTCAAGTTGCTGCGCGAGCGCTTCGGCATCGAACCGTGCGCGGTGACCGGCCCCTCCACCGACAATCAGGTGGGCATCGAGATCATCCGTGAGCAAATGCATGTCGAGGCCTTCAATGCCATCAGCAATCCTGCGGATCTCGGCGATCACATCATCGCCTCGCTAGGATTGCGCAATGTGCGCCAACCAAAGGCCGTCGGCGAATGAGCGCGGCGACACCGGCCGTCGTGCTCGGCGGCACCGGCTATGTGGCCGGCGAGCTTCTGCGTCTGATTGCGGCTCACCCGCAGCTTCGAGTCGCCGCGATTCTGTCCGACAGCCAACCGGGAGCCGCGGTCGGCGACGCCTTCGCGCATCTGCGCAGCGCCTATCCCGATCTTAAATTCGCCGCGCCCGAGGAACTGCATGATGTGATCCGGCGCGAACCGGTGTCGGCGTTGTTTTCCGCGGCGCCACACGGCGTTTCGGCCGCCATCGTCGACCGGCTGTTGGCGACCGCCGCCGCCGCGGGCACGCGCGTGCATTGCGTGGATATTTCCGCGGACTTTCGCTACGCCAGTAAGGCCGCGTACGAAGCCGTATACAAGCACGCACACGGTGCTCCCGGGAGAATCCGCGAGTTCACCTGCGCCGTGCCCGAGCATCTGCAGAAATCGCCGACGCCGCACATTGCGCATCCCGGATGTTTCGCGACCGCAACCCTGCTCGCCAGTGTGCCATTGCTCGCGCTTGGCTTGACCGATACGCGTCTTTTCGTCACCGGCATCACCGGCAGCACGGGTTCGGGCCGCAAACCCGTGGAGGCCACGCATCATCCGCATCGGCACAGCGATCTCTACACCTACGGCGCCTTGAGCCACCGCCACGTGCCCGAGATCGCTGCCTGCGCCAAGCTCGCAACGGGCATCGACGCCGACTTCAATTTCGTGCCGCATTCCGGGCCCTTTGCGCGCGGCATCCACGTCACGGTGCAGGCCAGCCTGAAGAATTCACTCTCCACGGCGCAGGCGCTGGAAGCCTTGCAGTCGTACTACAGGAGCTGCCCCTTCGTACGTGTCGCGGCCGCGGCGCCGCGCGTCAAGGATGTGGCCACGAGCAACTACGCCAACTTGAGCGCCGTCTCGAATGGCAATTCGATCGCCGTCATGTCGGTGGTCGACAATCTCAACAAGGGCGCCGCAGGCGGCGCGATCCAATGGATGAATCGGCTGCTGGGGTTCGCCGAAACCACCGGTCTGACCGCCCCCGCACCCGGATGGACTTAACCGTATGGCAGCGACAAATCCCACCGCAGCGGCACATGCGACCCATTTAGCGCAAGTCTTTGCGCAGTACCCCATCGAAGTGGCGCACGGCGAAGGCGTATGGCTGTATGCACGCGACGGCCGCAAGATTCTGGATTTTTACGGCGGCCACGCCGTTGCGGGCCTGGGCTACGGACATCCACGCTGGCTGGCCGCGCTCGAGCGCCAGGCACGGCAGATGGCCTTTCAAACCAACGCGCTGCCCATGGTGGTTCGCGAGCGCGCCGCCGCTCGCTTGACCAAGTTCGTGGGTCTCGGCCTCGACACCGTGTTCTGGATCAACAGCGGCGCCGAAGCGAATGAAAACGCCTTGAAGCTGGCATTTAAAATCACCGGACGAGCCAAGGCGGTTGCGCTGGAACAGAGTTTCCACGGCCGAACCGCGGCCGCCGGCGCCGTGACCTGGGGCGCGCTCGAAAAATGGTACGGCTTTCCGCGCACGCCTTTCGAGGTTCGCTTCACGCCGCGCAATGATCCGGGCGCGGTTGCAACGCACATTGACCGCGAAACGGCGGCGGTCATCGTGGAACCGATCCAGGGGGTCGGCGGCGCCTACGATGTGGGCAAGCCGATGCTCGAGGCGCTGCGCAGGCGCTGCGACGAGGTGGGCGCAATTTTGATATTCGATGAAGTGCAATGCGGCGTCGGCCGCACCGGCGCGCCCTTCGCCGCTAACTACTACGGCGTCGTTCCGGACATCATTACCGCGGCCAAGGCCTTGGGCAACGGCTTCCCGGTCTCCGCGCTGCTGCTGTCGCGGCGCATTGCCAATCAGCTGAAGTACGACGACATGGGTACGACATTCGGCGGCGGGCCCATGGCCTGCGCGGTGGCCGAAGCGGTGATCGATACCATCGAGTCGGAAGCGTTGCTGGCCAATGTCCGCCAGGTGTCCGCCTACATCCGCTCGAGCTGCATCATCGGGCCGGTCACCGGCGTGCAGGGCGCCGGGTTTTTACTGGGTCTCAAGACCTCGCGTCCGGCAAAGGAAGTCCAGGCGGCGCTCATGGCCAAGAACATCCTCACGGGCACGAGCGGCGATCCGCACATCCTGCGCCTTCTGCCCGCCTACATTTTGAACGAAAGCCATGTGGACACCTTGAGCGATGCACTGGCAAAGATATCCGCATGAAACGCTTCATCGATCTTGCCAGCTTTAGCCGCGAGCAGGTCCTCGATCTCTTGGCCCTGGCGCAGGCGCTGCAGGACAAACCTGAGCCGCGGGCGCTGGCGAATAAAATTCTCGGCCTGGTGTTCTTCAACCCATCGCTGCGCACGCTCGCCTCCTTTCAGGCCGGCATCGCGCGCCTCGGCGGCAGCGCGTTCGTAATCAACCCGGGATTGGGCACGTGGCAGCTGGAAACCCGGCCGAACGCCATCATGAAGGGCGCGGCCGCAGAACATATCCGCGAGGGCATTCCGGTCCTGGCCTCGTACTGCGACGTGTTGGGCGTGCGCGCATTTGCCGACGGAAAAAATTTGGACAGCGATTTGAACGAAACGCTTTTCGGCATGATCGACAAACTGTGCGACAAGCCGCTCATCAATATGGAATCCGCCATGAATCACCCCTGCCAGGCCTTGGCGGATTGGCGCACCCTGGATGAATTGAAAGTTCCGACCCGCGCGAAATTCGTCTTGAGCTGGGCCTATCATCCCAAGGCCTTGCCGCTGGCGGTTCCGGCCGCGACGGTGCACATGGCCGCGATGCGCGGCATGGAAGTCGTGGTCCTGCGCCCGGAGGGGTTTGCGCTGCCCGAACAAGTGATGGAGAAAGCGCGCTTGGCCGCAAGCGCTGCCGGCGGATCGGTGACCGAGACAGCCGATCGCGCGGCGGCGCTCAAGGGCGCGGGCGTGCTCTACGCCAAGGAGTGGGGCACGACCACCTATTACGGCGATGTCGAAGCCGATTCGCGTTTGCGTGCGGACCTCTCGGACTGGTGCGTGCGCGAACGCTGGTTCGAGCACGCCCTGCCCGAGGCGAAGCTGATGCACTGCCTTCCTGTGCGCCGCAATGTCGCGGTGGCCGACGAAGTCCTTGATGGCCCGCGCGCGGTGGTCAAGCGCGAGGCCTTCAACCGTTTGCCGGTGCAGATGGCGGTCCTGCACCGCATGCTGGCTTGAAGTGCTAACACCGCGTCTACGACCGTGTCGATCCAAGCGTTTGCCGTAGCGGAGAATTTCCAAAAATGATCATGAGCCGACCCGATCCGACCGTCGCCGTGCGAGCGCTCAAGAGCGCGGCGCCGTACATTCGCATGTACAAGAACAAAATATTCGTGATCAAGGCGGGCGGTGCAGTTTTCAGCGACGAAGCCTCGACCCGCGGTCTGATCGAGCAGGTCGCCATCCTGCACCAGGTCGGCATCAAAACCGTGCTGGTGCACGGCGGTGGGCCGCAGCTCGATAACTTGCAGGCGACTTTGGGGCTCGAGACCCGCATGGTCAACGGTCGGCGGGTCACCGATCAGAAATCGATTGACGTGACCGCCATGGCGCTCAACGGTCTGATCAACACCCGCATTCTGGCCATTTGCCGCGCGCTCGACATCGAGGCGATCGGCTTGAGCGGGGTCGATGCCGGTTTGATCCGCGCCCACAAACGCCCGCCCGTGGCGCTGGCGGGCTCGAACGAGGTCGTGGATTACGGATTCGTCGGCGACATAGATTCGGTCAACTCGGCGGTTCTGGAAAAGCTGCTCGAGAACGGCTTGATGCCGGTGGTCAGCCCCTTGTCCGCGGATTCCCACGGCACCTTGCTCAATATCAACGCCGACACCGTGGCTGCCGCGATCGGCGGTGCCCTGTCGGCCGAGAAGCTGGTGCTATGCACCGGTGCGCCCGGAATTCTGGAACGCGCGGAGGAGCCCAGCACCATCATTTCTTACACGGACATCCTCGGATTGAAACGTCTGCGCGACCAGGGCAGCCTGAAGGATGGCATGCTCCCCAAAGCGACGGCCATCGAAAGTGCGATTCGCGGCGGCGTGCGCCGCGTGCATGTGATCAGCTACAAGGCCCCCGACAGTTTGCTCGCCGAGGTGTTCACCAACGAGGGCACCGGCACGCTGGTGGTCGCGGATCTGAAAGCCTTGAGTCCGGCCGAACAGCTGGCGCAGCATTGATCCTCGCATGACTCGCCTCTGGGACAAAGGAACCTCGCTCGACGCACGGGTGCTGGAATACACCGCCGGCGATGACCATGCACTGGACAATCGCCTGGTTGCCTACGACATCCGCGCCTCCATCGCGCATGCGGAAATGCTCGGCGAGCAGAAGTTGCTGTCGCCCACGGATCTTCAGGAGATACGCGAGGCGCTCACCGCCATCGGCGAAGAGCACGCGCAGGGAATGTGGCGCGTTTCACTCGAGCAGGAGGACGCACAGACCGCCATCGAAAATTTGCTCACTGCGCGCATCGGCGCGAGCGGCGGCCGTCTGCACGCCGGGCGCTCGAGAAACGATCAGGTGCTCGCGGCCCTGCGGCTCTACATGCGCGATGCCGCGGAACAGTTGAGCCGGGGTGCGCTCGCGGTGGCCGAGGCGCTTCAAGACCTGGCCGCGCGGCATGGCGATCAAGAACTTCCCGGCTATACCCACATGCAGCAGGCCATGCCGAGCAGCGTCGCGCTCTGGGCTTTGGGATTTGCCGCGGAAATCAACGACGATGCCGAAGGCCTGCAGCTCACGCAGCGGCGCAGCGGCAAGAACCCATTGGGATCTGCGGCGGGATTCGGAACCCCGAATCTCGACATCAATCGAGAAGCCACGCGCCGACGCCTGGGATTTGCGGTCACGCAGGAGCCGGTCACCGCCGTGCAATTGTCGCGCGGCAAAGCCGAGGCGCAACTGCTGTTCGAAATCACGCTGCTGACCCAGGATCTGGGCCGGCTCGCGGCCGACCTGCTGTTGTTTTACTCGCAGGAATTCGGCTATGTGAGTCTGCCGGAGGGCTTCACCACCGGATCCTCGATCATGCCGCAAAAACGCAATCCCGATGTCTTCGAACTGATGCGCGGTCGCAGCGCGGCCGCCCAAGCCGCGCTCAACGAGGTCTTGAGCATTACGCAAAAACTGACCTCGGGGTATCACCGTGATTTACAGTTGATCAAGCCGCCGCTGTTTCGCGGCATTGATTCTTGCCTGCAGACGCTGGCAATTTTGCCGGCCGCGCTGAACGGCGTGCGCTTTCGGCCGGAAAATATCCGGCTGGATCCGGGCATTCACGCCGCAGCCGCCGCGAATGCGCTGGTGGCCAGGGAAGGCATCCCATTTCGCGAGGCTTACCTGAAGGTGGCCGCAAAACTCAAGGACAAGGAATGAGCATCTGGCGCAACCTGCGAACCATCGAGGACTTGAACGCCAACCGGGATGGAACGCTGATCGCGAATCTCGGCATTTTGTTCACCGAAATCGGCGCGGATTTCGTGCGCGGCACCATGCCCGTGGATACGCGCACCGCGCAACCCTACGGACTCTTGCACGGCGGAGCCTCAGTCGCGCTGGCCGAAACCTTGGGAAGCATGGGCGCGGCCATGTGCGTCGATGCCGAGTATCAGGTCGTGGGCCAGGAAATCAATGCAAATCATGTGCGCGCGGCGCGCGGCGGCCTGGTCACCGGAACGGCGCGGGCGGTGCACCTCGGCGGGCGCACCCATGTCTGGACCATCGACATCGTCAATGAAGCACAGAAGCTGGTCTGCATTTCGCGCATCACCATGGCGGTCATCAAGCGCGGCGCCCTCACGCCGTAAATTTGCGCTGGCGTTTGTCACCTCAAGAGGCGTATCTTTTGCGCCATGAAAAAACCAACCGTTCGATTTTGGCGCCCGGCACTAAGCCTCCTGGTAATGGTGAGCTTCGCGGGCTTGGGCGTTGCGCAGACGCCCCCGCCGACCGTGAAACCGCCGCCGAGCACGGCGCCGGGTGCGGACCCGGGACCGGCGCCGACAGCGGATCAAATCAGCTATTTGATCGGGCTGGTGTTCGGCGCACAGATGCACAACACCGGCATCACCCCCGAGGCGATCGTTTCCGATTCCGTCGTCCGAGGCCTGAAAGATGGCCTGCACGGCAAACAGCCTTCACCGGCCGAGCAACAACAACTGCAGGCGTACGCGCGTTCAGCGGGCGACGCCATGGCCGCGCGCAATGAAAACGGCGCTAAGGAATTCCTGGCGAAGAACGCCAAGGTAAAAGGCGTGGTGGCGACCCCCTCAGGTCTGCAATATAAAATTATCGCGGCCGGCGACAAAAAGGCGCCGCCTATCACGGCAACCGACAGTGTGACCGTCGACTATCGCGGCAAGCTGATCAACGGCACGGAATTCGACAGCTCATACTCGCGCGGCATGCCGGCGACGTTTCCCGTGAATGGCGTCATCAAGGGCTGGCAGGAAGCACTGGTGATGATGAAGCCGGGCGCGAAATGGCAATTGTTCATACCGCCCGAGCTTGCCTATGGCGCGCGAGCGCAGCAGAAAATTCCGCCCAATTCGTTGTTGATTTTCGAAGTGAACGTGATCAGCGCCGAGGCCGCCGGCGCGCCTCCCAAGGCACCGCCCGGCACTCCGCCGCCCCTGAAGCGCAACTAACGCAGTTCGAGCGCGTTGGTGAGATCGCCCATCGGCGGCGCGCCATGGGCGCGGAGCCCGGCGTCGCGCTGTTCGATTCCCGGCAATACCTCGAGTTCGAAACGGCGCGTGATGAGGCGCAAAATGGATTCCGTATCGTATTGCGTGTGATCGACCATGCCGCGTTTGGCAAAGGGCGAAATAAGCAACGCCGGAATGCGTGCACCGGGCCCCAAGAGATCGCCCTGCGGCGGCGCGACGTGGTCCCACGCGCCGCCGAATTCATCGTAAGTAATCACGATCAGCATGTGATTCCACTGTGCACCGGCGCGCAGCTTCGCCACCAAATCCGCGATGTGGGCATCGCCCTCGGCAACCGACGCATAGCCGGCGTGCTGGTTGAGATTGCCTTGGGGCTTGTAGAAGCTCACCGGTGGCAGGCGGCCGGACGCGATGTCGGTCAGCAGATCCTCGTAGTCCTTCAGATGCGCCGCGCGCTGTTTCGGATGGGTGGCAGGATCAAACCGCGCATAGTAGTTGAACGGCTGGTGGTGTGCCTGGAAGTCCGGATTGCCGCCCGCGGTCTCCGGCGCATAGATGACTTCGCGCATTTTCGACGGCGGCCGCACGCCATCCTTTACGGCGGCGTTCCAGGCGCCCGCATACCACGCCCAGGCCACTCCCTTTGCATCCAGCGCATCGCCGATGTTGCGCCGGGTTTGCGGCGGCAGCGTGGTCGGATTGTTCGGGTCCGCATACTCGAAGCTTAAGTCCCCCGGCGCCGGCCTGTTACGGCTCGGCTGGTACGGTGGCTGCATGGTGTTCACCGCGTAGAATTTGCCGTCGCCGAAATAATTGAGGGGTGCGATTTCGCCGCTTCTCGCGAAAGTCGGCGGCTCATCTAGCGCCGAGGCCGGCGGCAGGGTCGCCGTCTTGAGCCGCGGCAAGTAGCCGCCGGCGGCGTCTTTATCCAGCACGGCGATTGCGGGCTTCGCCGCTGCCGTATCGGCTTTGGGGTATTCCGGGGCGCAGGCGCAAATCAGGTATTGATGATTCAGAAAAGAGCCGCCGAAGGCGCCTTGAAAGAAATTATCGGCGAGCACGAACTCCCGTGCCAATGCGTAGAGCGCCGAGCGGCTGTAGTCGTAGTGTCCCAGCGCGAGACCGCCGGCGTCCGACCAGGCGGCGTAGCCATCGTTCTTGCCGCCGTCAATCTGCATTTGATGCTCGAAAAAACGATGCCACAAATCGCGCGTCACCGTTGCGGTCGACAAAGTCACCTGCGATTGCGGAGTGAAGGCATGCTCAATTGAGTACGGCGCATTGGGCAATCCGACGCTTTGCTGCTGGGTCACGACCGGTCTGGCGCCCGCGGCCGTCACGCCGCCCCAGGTGGGCGGCAACACCGACAGCACGCTGCCGTCGCGATCCAGCTGCGGATGAAAGCCCGGCAGCGGCCGGCCGTCTCGATCGACGACTTCGCTCAAATTTCGCGCGCCGGGAAAATTGCCGTACAAATTATCGAAGGCCCGGTTTTCGGCGTAAATGACAACGACGGTGTCAATGTCGTTGCGCAACGCGCGCGTGACCGCGAGGGGCGTGCGAGCGCCGCTCGGCGCCGTGGCCAAATTCGCGCTACAACTGCACAGGGCCGCCGCAAGACCGGCCGCGCAAACGAGCGCGAGGGATGCGCGCAACGGCGAGAAGTTTGTCATGCACGCCAGTATAAGGTGCGGCCGCTTCTGGAGCGACCGCACCTTCAAGCGCGCACGCGCATCTCAAACCGGATAAAACCAGCGCGTCAGCTCAGAACTGCCACAGCGCGCTCACCATCAGCGCGTCCGGATCTCCGTATTGCGAGCTGATGCGCTCGTATTCGCCGCGAATGGTCAATCCAAAGGGAAATCTGGACTGCACGCCTGCGCCGTACGCAAACCGTGTGTTGATGACTTGACGCCGATCGGTGGGCACGAAGTATGGGCACGGACCGCCGGCCACGCACGGCTGTTGAACGAAGTCCGTGAGGTTGGTGGAAAGCCGCGCCGCGCCCGCCTTGGCGAATATGTCGATGAACGGCATGGGCAACGGCAGGTAGCCCACTGCGAACAACGCGGGGGCCGTGGGATGCGAATCGCTGCCGGACACGTTGAAATCATAACGGCCATTGTGCCGATACGGCTGGCCAAAATCGATGTAGGCGGCCTCGAGGCCCAGCATGCGAATCGGCCTGATGCCGACCAGCGCCTGCCACGCAAATTGGTTGTCGTTGTAGTAGCCAGGATATCCGTAGCGCGAATCATCGCTCCGGATCTGCGATTGGCCGGCACCTGCGCCGACATAAAATCCCGCCGGATTGTCGGCGAGCGCCGCGCCTGAGGCGCCGCACGCAGCAATCGCCAGAAGCGCGCCAAGGGTCTTTGAAATCCGCATAAAACCTCCGCTTTGATTAACGCATTCGACTGGAAGGCGTTGACAGAAGTTCCGGACGCAACGGAAAGCGCCGGCGCGGGTATACTTGGCATCATGAAATTTGTGCAACTTGTGCTGCTGATCTGTCTCGCCGCCGGCGCACTCGGTTGCGGCCAAAAAGGCCCTCTGGTAATGCCAGATGCGCAAAAGCACAAGCGCACCATTCCTACGGCGCCGGGGACGACGGCAAAACCCGCGAGCGGCACGGCCGGCCCTGCACCCGAAGGCGCCGGCGCGGCCACGAGTCCCGCACCGCCCGCAACGCCTCCAGCCGCGCCCACCACGCCGAGCACTCCTCCCGCCGCGGATACGACGCATCCCTAAGACTAAGGATGCTAGAGCATGAGCGCACGCAAACTTATTTTGGTCGACGGTTCGGGCTATTTGTATCGCGCGTTCCACGCGCTGCCGCCCCTGACCAACTCGCGCAGCGAACCGACCGGAGCCGTGCTCGGCGTGCTCAACATGCTGAACAAAATGATCAAGGAGGAGAACCCCGATCGCATCGCGGTGGTGTTCGATGCGCCGGGCCGCACTTTTCGCGATGATTTGTTCGATCAATACAAGGCGCATCGCACGCCCATGCCGGATGACCTGAGGGCGCAGGTGCAGCCGCTCCACGATGTGGTGGCAGCGATGGGCGTGCCGCTGCTGCGCGTGCCCGGCGTCGAGGCGGACGATGTGATCGGCACGCTTGCAAAACAGGCGGCCGACGCCGGCTTCAAAGTGCTGATCTCGACCGGCGACAAGGACATGGCGCAGCTGGTCGGACCGAACGTGGAATTGCTCAACACCATGAGCAACACGCGCCTCGACCGCATCGGCGTGAAGGCGAAGTTCGATGTGTTTCCCGAGCAGATCGTCGACTACCTGGCGCTGGTCGGGGACACCTCCGACAACATTCCCGGCGTCACCAGCGTGGGGCCGAAAACCGCGGCGAAATGGCTGAACCAATACCAGACACTGGATGCGCTGATTGCGCACGCCGCGGACATCAGCGGCAAGGTCGGCGAAAACCTGCGCAATGAACTGCCGATGCTGGAGTTGTCGCGCAAACTCGCCACCATCGACACCGCGCTGGCGCTCGAGGTCACGCCCGAGCAGCTCAGCTCCGGTGCTCCCGATACGGCGCGGCTGCGAGAGCTCTATACGCGCATGGAATTGCGCGCGCTGCTCAAGTCACTGGGACCGGCGCCCGAGGCTGCGGCCGCGGCCGAAATCGAGGTGGTGGTCGCAGAGGCCAGCGACTCGCGCGGCGCGCCGATTGCCGCGGCGGTTGCCGTGGTCAGCGCGCCGCCGCCGCGCGAGTACCACAGAGTCATGTCAGAAGAGGAACTGGAGCTGTGGCTCGAGAAGCTCAAGGCCGCGCCGCTCATTTCCTTCGATACCGAAACCGACAGCCTGGACTATATGCGTGCGCAGATCGTCGGCGTGTCTTTCGCGGTTGCGCCGGGCGAGGCTGCGTACGTGCCGCTGGGACACGACTACGCAGGCGCGCCGCATCAACTCGATCGCAGCAAGGTGCTTCAGGCATTGAAGCCCGTGCTCGAAGATATGACCAAGGCGAAACTCGGCCATCATCTTAAATTCGACGCGCACGTGCTGGCCAATTACGGCATCGCGCTCAATGGCCAGCGCTTCGACTCGATGCTGGAATCCTACGTCTTGAACAGCGTCGCGACGCGACACGACATGGATGCAAGCGCGGTGAGATATCTGGGCGTCAAAACCATCCACTTCGAAGAACTCACCGGCAGGGGCGCGAAGAAAATCACCTTCAATCAGGTGGACGTGGACCGCGCCGCGGAATATGCGGCCGAGGATGCCGACATCACGCTGCAGCTGCATCAGGCGATATGGCCGCAGATTGAAGCCGTGCCGGCGCTCAAGTTCGTCTACGAAAACATCGAGCAGCCGCTGGTGCCGGTCCTGTTCCGCATGGAGCGCACGGGTGTGCTCGTGGACCGCGCGTTGTTGAAAGCACAGAGCACCGAGCTGGCGACGCGCATGCTGGAGCTTCAGTCGCAGGCGCACCAGGAAGCCGGCGGCGCCTTCAATGTGGACTCGCCGAAGCAACTGCAGGAGATCCTGTTCGGCAAGCTCGGCATTCCGGTGATGCGCAAGACGCCGACCGGTCAGCCTTCAACCGCCGAGGATGTGCTCGAGGAACTCGCGGAGACCTATCGCCTGCCGAAATTAATTTTGGAATATCGCGGCATGGCGAAGCTCAAGTCCACTTACACCGACAATCTGCCGCTGCAGATCGATCCGCATACCGGACGCATTCATACCTCCTACCACCAGGCAGTGGCGGCGACCGGAAGATTGTCGTCGCAGGATCCGAATCTGCAAAATATCCCCATCCGCACCCACGAGGGACGGCGCATCAGGCAGGCATTCATTGCGGCGCCGGGCCACTCGCTGGTGGCTGCCGACTATTCGCAAATCGAGCTTCGCATCATGGCGCACCTGTCGGGCGATGCGACTCTGCTGCGCGCCTTCGCGGAAGATCGAGACGTCCATCAGGCGACCGCCGCGGAAGTCTTCAGTACGCCTCTGGAGCAGGTGAGCGCGGATCAGCGGCGCTCCGCCAAGGCGATTAATTTCGGCCTCATGTACGGCATGTCCGCATTCGGACTGGCCCGGCAATTGGGCATCGGCCGCGGCGACGCGCAAAAATACATGGATCTGTATTTCGAGCGCTACCCGGGCGTGAGGCGCTACATGGAGGAAACCCGGCGCCAAGCCCGCGAAACAGGCTTCGTGGAAACGGTATTCGGCCGCCGGCTCTACCTGCCTGAAATTCAATCGCGTAACGCTGCGTTGCGCCAATATGCGGAACGCAGCGCCATCAATGCGCCGATGCAGGGTACGGCAGCGGACATCATCAAGCGCGCCATGATCGAAGTGGACTCTTGGCTGCAAAGCTCACGCATACCCGCGCGCCTGATCATGCAGGTGCACGATGAACTTGTGTTAGAGGTCGCGGACGAGGCCATCGACACGCTTGTAGGACAAACACGGACACACATGGTTCGCGCTGCGGATCTTTCCATTCCATTGAAGGTGGATGTAGGGGTTGGCCGCAATTGGGATGAAGCGCATTAGACGCGTTTCCGCCCCATGAAATGCGTGCGCCAGCAGAAAATAAGGCGCAGAATTGCGGCATCGGCGATTCGTGATTTGCTGTGTTCGCAGCAGTAAAAAAAACTAGCTTTCAAGGACTGGAACTTTCGCGAGCCATCCCCATCTAACCAAATGAGCGTTTAAGACGCTCCTCGCTCTTCTCCCTGAGCGAGCATGACCCGGTTTGTCATCCCCATGCCGGGTTGGTCTGCCCCGATGGTTGCCACAAGCGTCCATCGGGGCTTTTTTATTTCGGGTGCAGCCAGCGATCCATGACCTCGCGCGCCTCCTCGATGCCTTGCTTCGCATGCGCCGAAAATAGTTGCGCGGATACCGCAGCGTCGGCACCGGCGGCGAGCGTGTCCTTGAGCACACGCTGCGAATCGCGCCTGTTGAGTTTGTCCGCTTTCGTCAGCAAAACATGGGCGAAACGATTTCTCGACAATAGCCACTCGAGCATCGCGACATCCTGCGCGCCCAGGCCCCGCCGACTGTCGACAATTAGCATCAAGCCCACCAGCGATTCGCGCACGTTGAAATAGTGCTCCATCAGCGCGAGCCAGTGCAGGCGAACCCGCTCCGGGACTTTGGCGAAACCATAACCCGGCAGATCCACCAAGCGCCGCTCGGGCTGCAGTTCGAAAAAGTTGATGAGCTGGGTGCGGCCCGGCGTCCGGCTCACGCGGGCCAGGCCGGCGCGTTGGGTCAGGGCGTTGATCGCGGTAGACTTGCCGGAATTAGAGCGGCCCGCAAATGCGATCTCTCGGCCCGAATCGGCGGCAAGCTGGTTCGCCTCGGCCGCGCTGGTCATGAATTTCACGTGAGAGTAGGTCGTCATGGCCGCCGGCGGGACGCAAATTATTGACTCTAGTGTACAATTTAGGGTTGACAGCAGGTCAGAATAAAATGGGGTACTAGGGCGTCATGAAGCGGCTTTGGATTCTTGCAGCAACCATTTCGAGCACTTTTGTCACGACCCTTGCCATCCCCGCGCCCAGCGTCGAAGCCGGTGCCACCAAGGCTGCGACGTGCCACGCCTGTCACGGCGCCAATGGCAACAGCACGAACCCCGAATGGCCGAGCCTCGCGGGACTGGGTGCCGACTACATCGCCGACCAGCTCAATAATTTCAAGACCGGCAAACGCGCCAGTCCGGTCATGATGCCGATGACCGTCAATTTGACGGCGGACGACATGGCCGATCTGGGGCTGTATTTCGACAGCTTGACCAATACGGGATTGGAAGCGGACCCCTCCTACTGGCAAGCCGGAGAGAAACTGTACCGGGGCGGCGATGAAGCACGCGGAATTCCGGCGTGCATGGCCTGCCACGGCGCGACCGGCAAGGGCAATGAACCCGCTAAATTTCCGGCGCTCCGGGGTCAACAATCAACCTATGTCGTCAAGCAATTGAATGACTATGCGTCGGGCACTCGGGCGACCGGACCCAACGGCATCATGCAGACCATTGCCAAACGACTCTCGCCCGAAGACATTCGCAATCTCGCCTCCTACGTGCAGGGGATACGCTGATGCGGTTGCGTCTGCTGGCGGCGCTGGGCATTGCGATGGCCCTGGCCGCGTGCGGCAGGCAGGAGCCCTCCGGGCTCGCGCCCGCGAAAGCACCGGCCCCTGCCACCGCCCCGGCGGTGAAAACCACCGCAGCGACCGCGCCGGGCAAGACAGCCGAGCCGGGAAAGCCGTTGACGATTACCCATTTCAACGAAGACGGTTCCGAATCGATCGAGGAGACGCCCGGGAGACACCAGCGCGCAGAATAAATTGCTGGCGGCAGTCGCTTCGACCGTCGCCGCCGCGACACCGAGCGCATCGGCCGCCGCAGCGAGCGGCGCCCAATGGCAGGATGGCGTGAACTACAACCGCATCGTCCCGGCGCAGCCCACCGACGTGCCGCCCGGACAAGTCGAGGTACTGGAGTTCTTTTGGTACGCGTGCCCGCACTGCTACGCGCTCGAGCCCGCGGTTCAGTCGTGGCTCAAGTCCAAGCCGGCCTACGTAACCTTTACCCGCGTGCCGGTCGAATGGAACGAAGGCCATCGATCGCTGGCGCATCTTTTTTACGCACTCGAGGCCATGGGCAAATTGAACGACCTCCATAGCGAGATATTCAAGGAAATCCAGGTAAACGGCGATCCGTTGATCGGGGCTGATCCCAACAATGCCGCCGCGGCGGAGCGGGTTCAACTGGCGTTCATCAAAAAGATGGGACTGTCGGATACCCAGTTCGAGAAGGCTTATCACGAGGACATGAACGTCCAAACGGCCATGCAACGGGCGGATCTTCTCGTGCAGCGCTATCGCATCACCTCCGTGCCCATGTTCGTGGTGAACGGCAAGTATGTTACCGACGTGAACATGGCAGGCGGACCTGAAAAACTCATGTCCATGCTCAACGATCTCACCGCGCAAGAGCACAAACACTAGGCTCTATAGAGCCCCATGGGCACAGGACGTCTGGAGGCCTTCAGCGACGGCGTCATCGCCATCATCATCACCATCATGGTATTGGAACTGAAGGCGCCGCACGGTTCAGGATTTGGCGCACTGCTGCCGATTATTCCGGTGTTTTTGAGCTACGTCTTGAGCTTCGTCTACGTCGGGATTTACTGGAACAATCACCACCACATGCTGCATGCAGCCGAGCATGTCAGCGGCGCCGGGCTATGGGCGAATCTGCACCTGCTGTTCTGGCTCTCATTGATTCCCTTCGTCACCGCGTGGCTGGATGAGAGCCGATTGATGGCAGCGCCGGTCGCAGTGTACGGAGGCGTGCTCCTCATGGCGGCGATCGCGTACTACATTCTCGCGCGCATTCTCATCAGGGACAACGGACCGGAATCGGAACTGGCGAAGGCCTTCGGCAGGGACACCAAGGGCCGAATTTCCATCGTGTTTTACGCGCTCGGCATCGCGCTGTCGCTCTGGCAGGCGTGGTTGGCGCTGGCGATTTACGTGCTGGTGGCGATCATGTGGGTAATTCCCGACCGCAGGATTGAAAAATGACACGCACTCACACCGGCGGCTGCCACTGCGGCCGCGTGCGCTTCGAAGTGATCGCGCCGTCGGCCATCGAAGTGGCTGAGTGCGACTGCTCGATCTGCAGCAAGGTCGGATTTCTGCACTTGATCGTGCCGAAAGAGCGCTTCAAGCTGCTGAGCGGCAGCGATGTGCTCACGACGTATACCTTCAACACCGGGGTTGCGAAGCATTTGTTCTGTGCGACCTGCGGGGTGAAATCGTTCTACGTTCCGCGCTCTCACCCCGACGGGGTCAGCGTGAATGCACGCTGCCTCGATGAGGGCAGCGTTGAATCCATGACCGTGAAGCCGTTCGATGGACGCAACTGGGAAAAGGGCCGCGCGCAGTACCAGGCTCCGGAAACCTGACTGCCCTTTACATATCGCATCGAGGTTTACACAGCGCATTGCATAACCGGGAAAACCGCCCGCGTTATGTCGTGATCGGCAACAGGCCGGCAGCGATCAGCGAAAATGCGGCCATGGAACCGGTCGATACCGCGCAACTGCGGCCGCGCAGCAAGGGACTTTGCGAATGCACGCTACTGGTGCTGGTGCTCTACAGCGTTGTGCCCGGCGATGCGTCGGCCGCGGATCAGCCGAAATATCCCGCTGCGCGAGGCGTTGCCGACGCGCAAAAAGCCGCCCTCGCGAAAATTGCCGCTCCGTTCTTCCCCGCGCCGTTTGCTTTCTCCGCGCCGCGAGCCGAGATGTCGGCATTTTCGCCGACCGAATTTCGACCCCGCAGGCAGGGACTGCTGGAGTCCGCGGCGGCCGGGAGCGAGGCGTCCGTCATTGATGCACCCCTGCTTCGGGACACGTCGATCGCGAATGAATTATCAGAGGCGAAGACACAGGATCGCTTGCGCCTGCTCACGTTGTGGCAGAGCCGCGCCAGTTCGCTGTCCTTGCAAGCGGGCAAGCGCGGCGCGCCCTCCCTGCAGTGGAGCACGCCATGGATGCACCGCGGTGCGGCTTCGCGAGGGCTATTTGACCGGCTGCTTCCCGTTGCGCCGCGCAGTTTTGGCAGCGCAGTCCGGGGCGCCGGCGGCTCACGTCAAACCGGCGCACCGATGAAATCCCTGAACCTGAGCGCGACCCAATAACCAGCGAGCTGGCCGCGGCGCCGGCGCTTATTGAGTTGCGGTAGCCGCGTAGCGGCGGAAGAAGCTGTCCTGTTTCCACTGCGGGCGCTTGGGGTCGTTGGCGACTTCAATGGCCAGCGCCCGGATGACCTCTTCGTAGCCAGCGGCAGTCGCCAAGTCCACGGGCTGGTTCGCATCATCCGAGGGTGAGTGATAGCGCTCGGTACGCCACGTCTTGATGATGGCGGCCTCGGGCGAGCCGGGGACGGCGCCGACGTCGATCATGAGGGCGGGTACGCCGTGACGAACAAAATTGTATTGATCGCTGCGGATGAATACATTCAGCAGCGGCAGCGGATCCGGCTGGATCTGCACCTTCAGCTGATCGCCGACCTGCTTCACGCGGTCGCCCAAATCCGACTCGGCAAGACCGTAGACGGTCAGAATCTTCAGCGGCACGATGGGCAGGAACATATCCGTGTTGATGTCGGCGATCATGGATTTCGGCGCGACGGTCGGATGCTGCGCAAAATACTTCGATCCCAATAATCCCTTTTCCTCGCCCGTCACCCACACCAGCAACAACGAACGCTTCAGCTTCGTGTGCGTCTCTTTCAGCGAGCGGGCAATATCCAACAGTAAAGCGCTGCCGGATCCATTGTCCATGGCGCCGTTGTAAATGCGATCGCCATTGATCGGTTCGCCGATGCCGACATGATCGATGTGCGCGGACAGCACCACGTATTCATCCTTGAGCTTCGGATCCGTGCCGGGAATCCGCGCAACGATGTTGGTCGAATCGACATCCCGCGAGTGCGTCAATGTGGTCGCGCTCAGGGACACTTTCAAGGGAAAATGCGGCAGCGGCTTGCGGTCCTTCCCGAGGGCGGCGAGTTCTGCAAAGGTGTGGCCGCTTCCCTGCAGAAGCAGGTCGGCATGGGCCGGATTGAAGGCAATGGCGACCTGGGCGCCGGAGGTCTCGTCGAACTCCGGGCCAACCAGATCCATGCTGGGATGATTGCGGTTGAGCGATGATCGGGCCCAGGGCAAGTCCACGGAGGCGGGATTTTGGATCTGAATGATCCCGATCGCGCCGGCCGCCTTGAGCGCCTTCCACCGTTCGGCGCGCGATTGATAGTGAGCACTCAATGCCGAGGGCACATCGGCGGGCGAACCGGTCAGGATCACGGCCACCTTGTTCTTGAGATCGAGGCCCGCGAGATCGTTGTAATTCATTTCCGGGATATTCAAGCCATAGCCGACGAACACCAATTGGGCATCGACTTTTGGGGCAAGCGGATAGCGCGTGCTGAAATACGCCTGTTCACCCAGCGTGAGCGTTTGCACCTGCCCATCGCGGACCAGCGAGAGGGCGCAACGGGGCTCGTCGATCTCCACGGCACGCAATTTCACGCTCTGGAAATAGCCGTTCGAACCCGCCGGCTCGACGCCCAGCGCCTTGAGCCTGCCGACCATGTATTCCTGCGCTTGGTGTTCTCCCTTGCTGCCGGTATCTCGTCCCTCGTACTTGTCGTCCGAGATCTCCTTCACCGTGTCCCACCAGGATTTTCCATCGAAATGCGCCGCCGCCTGCGCAGTGCATGCAATGAGAATGAGCAACAATGCCGGTGATCTTCGCAACATAGATTATTCCCTGGCTTATTTTCTGGGTGGCGTAGCTTATACCGGGCCCGTCCGCTGATCTACCCGAGCCGAAGGCGTGCAATAATTTGGCGTGAGAAGAACGGGGTGGATGCCATGACGGGTTATTCGGATACGTCGCTTGCAAATCACCGAGGATACGATTCGCGAGATCGCCTTACCGCTCGGTTTCGTGGACATCAAGGTGTGCGCGGTCACCGAAATATGGTCCGGCCTCAAGCTCGTGGTACGTAAGGAACTACGAAATGAACGCGTCGGCGATACGAAGTAGAATGCTGCATGGCGAAAGAACAAGAAGCGGTCGATAACCTTCTGGACGCTCTGGTGTGGATGCGGCGCAAGGCGAAAAGGCGCGAGCCGGTCGACACGCTCATCGATGAATTGGTCAAAATGCGCCGCAAGGCGAAGAAAAAGGTTGCCAAAAAGACCCTGCTCGAGAAGCGCAAAAAACGAGGACGAGCCAAGCGTTAGTGGTCAATTATCCAGCACTTCAACATAAGCGGCTGAATGATGTTGACGTTTCGATGACGGCGAACCGGTTATTCACAGGGTTATCCCCCGCGTTTGGGGATAGATTGGATAACTTCAGAAATCGGCCGGCGAGTTTTTTGCGGCCATCGCGAGCGCCAACGCAGGGCGGTTCGCACGGCGACAGTCATTTTCAGCCGCCAAACAATCCCACAATCTCCCCGTAAGCGAGCACGTGCCCCGTCATCGATTCCATCACCCCGTCTCGGTCGGGCGTAACCGGATGGATCTGCGGAACGTCAAGCGCGTAGAGCCGGAATATATAACGGTGATTCCCCAGTGGAGGACACGGCGGCATGTAAGCGGCGGCGTCTGAAGAATTTTTGCCGATTTCAATTTTCTTTTGGGCCAGCTCGGCGGACCTCACCGCACTCTTGATTTCGTGGACGTCTTTCGGAATGTTGTACAAGACCCAATGGGTGGAATTCCCAAGCCGGAGGCGCGGTGATGGACCGTCCCAATCCGTCGCGATCAGAGCGTACGACTGGGCTTTGTCGGGGGCTCCTTCCCACGACACTTCAGGAGACACCCTTTCGCCTTTGCAGGTATACGCAGACGGAATCTCGCCGCCCGCACCAAAGCTGATGCTGTGCAAAATGACGGTTTTTGGGATCGAGGCATGATACGCCCGGTCGACGTCGCGTGCGCTCGTGGCGCGCATGTACGCAAAAGCGATGAAGGCCGCCGCCAGGACGAAGATCGCGAGGACTAGTCTGACGAGAAGCTTCACCCGGATAGGGTAGCAAAACCAGCGAATGACGCGAATCCGACAATTTTTTCTAAAATGGCGCGCCCGGCGGGATTACTCGGCGCTGCGCCTCGCCCTGCGGGTCGCCCTGAAGGGCGATCGCCGCCACTACGTGGCGTCGTCGAACCCTTTTTTATGTCGTGGGTTCGACCGAGTGATGAAATCGGCACCGCAAAGCGGTCCGTAAATTTTTTCTAAAATGGCGCGCCCGGCGGGATTACTCGGCGCTGCGCCTCGCCCTACGGGTCGCCCTGAAGGGCGATCGCCGCCACTACGTGGCGTCGTCGAACCCTTTTTTATGTCGTGGGTTCGACCGAGTGATGAAATCGGCACCGCAAAGCGGTCCGTAAATTTTTTCTAAAATGGCGCGCCCGGCGGGATTCGAACCCACGACCCTCGGCTTCGGAGGCCGATACTCTATCCAGCTGAGCTACGGGCGCAGCGCTGGGGTGGCGATACTACTCGCCGACCGCAACGGCCGTCCAGCGACACCGTATGCCAAAGCGCTCGATAGCCGCTTATGTTGCTTCCCTCGCGGCCGCTTGAAGCTTGAGGACCGTCGCCCAGTTCCGGGTGGTTACCGTCGCGCCAGCCTTTCGTGAAAATGCCTGCAAGAGTTTGCTGTCGAGGATGCCTGTCGCGCACCAGAGGTATGCCGCGCGCTTGGTCATGGCAAGCGCGTCGGGCATCCAGGGCTCCGTCAGCATCGCACGCGCAGGTTCCAAATGCCCTGGATGGGTGACGAACGCAACCAAGTGTCTGGCGTGATCGTCCACGATGTTCAGCAAGGGATTCTCATCCACGATGAAATCCAGCTCCTGCGCCGTGATGACGGTTACCGCCGCTGAGAATCCGCACGTGGCATTGATTGCCGTTTCGATGTTCGCAGCAATCTTCGCCACGTTCGGACGCTTGCTCTGGAATAGTACGTTGCCGCTGTTCAGCAGCGTGCGGACATTCGTGTGCCCGAGATCAAGCAGCATGTCGCGCAGATCTGCCATCGCGATGCGCTTGTTGCGGCCTACATTGATGCCGCGAATGAGTGCGATGCATTCACTCATTGACCGGATGCCGTCACAGCGGCGTCACGGGCACGCACAGCTGACATTCGAGCGCGCCGGTCGAGGGATCGTAGCTTGCATCAGTGGGGTAGTATTCAAACATCGGGCGACTGTCGAGTTGCAGGCCGCTGCCCGGAAGCCAGTCGCGCAATAGCGCGTCCCAAGCGGCTTCGAATTCGTCCACGACTCCATTAAAGACGAGCGCCGCGTACTGCCCGCCCGGGATTGTGGTTCGGTGCGCATCGCCACGAGCAAGCAGGTTGGCGGGGATTTCACAGCCAGCGTCATATCTGCATTGTTCCGGCGCCGTCACACGCGGGTCATCATGGCTGATTCCATAGCGCGCTTGTCCGATCAGTCCGTTTGCGACCATCCAAGGATAAACCTGGGTTTGCCAAAACGCGCCGATGGGCCGACCGTAAGGACCGACGCGCCGCAGATAGGCAATCGCCACGGGTTTGCGTTCGATAACTTGTACTTTCATGGCCGTCTCCGGTTTGAGCTGAACGCCATTCTTCGTCGCCTGGTCCTGTAACACCTGATCGGGCTTGCCATTCGTCTGATCCGGATTGCTAGTTGCGGTGCGCTCAGCAGTTTGACGCAGACGCCAGCTCGTGGGTGAGCAGCCAAACCGCGCGCCGAACGCATGCGTAAAGGCTTCTGCGGAACCAAATCCCACCCCCAATGCGATTTGCAGCATCGAAAGCCTGGGCTGGGCCAACAGGCGCGTGGCCGCAACTTCACAGCGTCGGCGCCGTAGATAGGCCCCGAGTGTTTCCCCCGTCAAGGCGGAAAACAGCCGATGAAAGTGAAACGGTGAGAAATGCGCAACCCCGGCGAGTGCTTCAAGATCCAAAAATTGATCGAGGTGCTGATCGATGTACGCCGTGACACGATGCATGCGATCTACATACACATCGCGGCTTCGGGAGGTGTTCATGGCGCGACGCCGAGGTCAGGGTTCAGCCTTGCGGTTCTTGGAGTAAAGGATCATCTGGGTGCAGCGAAATACAGCCAGCGTACGGCCGGACTCCTTGTGGGTGACGACGGCGTCCCACACCTGGGTGGTCTTGCCGCAATGCACTGGAGTCGCCACTGCGACGATTGTGCCGTCGAGTGTGGTGCCGAGATGATTGGATTTCAGCTCGATGGTGGTGAAGCCCGTGGCATCGGCGGGGAGATTTGCGATGCAGCCGTATCCCGATACGGTGTCTGCCAATGTGATGATGGTTCCCGCGTGCAGGTAGCCATTCGGCGCCATGACTGATTCCACCACCGGCAGCTCGCCGCTGACCCGTGCGGCGCTCACCTCCGTGATGACGATGCCGAGATGACCCGGCAACTTGCCGGCGCCAATCCTGTTAAATCTCTCCGGCGTGCGCTGGGTGAGAAAATCGGCGCTCACGCGTGCACGCGCCTTTGTATGCGGCCCAATGCGGTCAAGATCAAGCCGATGACGAAAAACGCAACCAGAAGCCCGACCGCGTTGATCATGGTTCGTTGATAGCCGATCGCGCTCGGGTCGATGAAACCGTATGGATAGGTACCGATGATTGAGCCCCGCGCCAAGGCGTAGACCAGGTACGCGGTGGGATACAGACCCCAGACGAACGGATAGCTCCAGCGCAGCGCGCCCTTGGGGAAGTAAAACCACCAGTAAGCCAGGAAAAAAATCGGAGTGGCGTAATGCAATAGGTCGTTCGCAACCAGATTCAGTCCTTGCGGATCCCAAACGTTGCGCAACAGGGTGTGATAGGCGAGCCCGACGAACACAATGCTGGTCGCAACGCCCGCCGTCACATCCGAGCGCGCAAAAAATCGGCCCGACGATGATGCGGGCGCAACCAGGGGGACGGTGAGACAGATACAAACCAGACAATTGGTCAAGATCGTGAAATAGCCAAAATAACTGACGAGTCCACCGACGACGCCTTTGCCGCTCTCAAGCGCCGAGTGCAGCGAAAGATAGAGCTGCAACAACACGCCGAGCCAGGCGAGCGCGGCCAGCGCGATGACCACTGCTTTGTTTTTCTGATACGTGCCTTTCACGGCACCTGGTCAAAAAAGTCGACCACTCCGGTTTCCAGGGAGTATTCGGCGCCCACCACCATCAAGCCGGCATTTTGAATCAGATTCTCGATAATGTCCGAGCCGTGCCTCAGGTGGTTGACGGACGCTCGAACGTTGGCGCGACAAGCCTCCCGCACCAGGGCATCGTGATCGTGTTTAAGATTGGTCGTCAGCAGGCCCTGCACCGCAGGCCTGATGAAATCCACGATGGAATGAAGATTGCGGGATTGATTCTGCACAGGCCGCTGCAACTGCGCCAGCGTGGTTTCGATTGCGCCGCACCGCGTGTGTCCGAGAACGACCACCAGACGCGAGTTGAATTGTTCTGCGGCAAATTCGACGCTGCCGATCAACGAGGGCGCGACGATGTTGCCGGCCACCCGGATGACGAAAAGATCGCCCAACCCCTGGTCGAAAACGATCTCGACGGGAACGCGCGAGTCGGAACAACCGAGGATTGCCGCAAACGGCTCCTGCCCCGAAGCCAATTCCAGGCGCCGCGCGCGACTTTCAACTGCATCCCGGCTCGGGGTCGCCGACACAAAGCGCTGGTTGCCCTCTCGCAGCAGGGCAAGCCCTTCTCGAGCCGAAATCATCGGTAGCTCACCGAATTTTCGCCAGGGGGTCTAAAGCGGCTAGAGAGCGCGCCGCGCCTGGTTGTCGCGGTGCCCAAGAACACGCGCGGGAAGAAACAGAATCGCGCGCAACAAAGCAAAGATCGCCTCGAACGAAATGCCGATAAGGCGAAACGGCAGCGACAGCAGCCAAACCAAAGGCCACAGCACCAGGGCCAGAATGGCCACCGGCCAACAGAGGACCAGTAAAACACACCACAAGAGCAAGGTTTTCACGTCCGCCCCTCCTCAATTCTTGCTCATAACTTTACCACACCCCTGAGTGCGTGCGCTGCCGGACGCCGCGGGGCTGGGAGGACGCAGGAGTTCCATTTGTCTTTCCGGGTTTGCGAAAGCGCGAAATCCAAATTGGGTGTAGAGGCCATGCGCATCCTGGGTGCCCAAGGTATAGCGCACGATGGTCCGTAACTCGGGATGCGACAGAATGTGCTCCATCAATAGCTTACCGCAGCCCCGGCCGCGGAATTCCGGCAGAATAAAGACATCCAGCAGATGCGCGTAGCGAACGAAATCGGTTACCACCCGGGCAAAACCGATCTGCCGGCCATCCAGGTAGACGCCGAAACACAGTGAATGCTCAATGCACTTTTCGACGCTGGCGCGGGATATGCCGGGAACCCAGTAGGACTCATGGGCGAGAAACGCATGAATCATCGCCACATCGAGGCGGTTTCGATCTGTTGAGAATTCGATGGTCATTCCATCATCTCTTCCCGGCGGAAGCGCCTGGGCGCGGCTTCATGTACTCCTCGCGCCGGAAGCGCAGCGCCGACCAGTCTTCATCTATCGCCACCATGCGTACCGACTCGAAGCCGGCAGCTCGAATTACATTCCATCCCGAATCGCGATTGAATTCGCAGGTGTAGCGCTTGGAAGTTCCCTTGGGATAGGCAAACCAAATCACAGCGTCGCCCTCGGATGCCGCGGCCAGAATTTTTGAGGCGCGATCCAGTTGCGCTTGGGAGATGGCGAAGGCCAGGGCGAATTGCACCGCTTTGGGTTTGCCCGGGTCGCGCGCAATTTTCACGCCTTTTAGCTGCTTGAGCTCCGGCTCGAAGGAATCCGGCGCATTGAATACCGCAATTTCCCGATGGGCGCCCAGATTGAGTTTTTTGAAAAGCGGCGATGGGGTGATGTTCATGTGTTCTCCGTAGCACTAGTGCTCATGGGCCAGCGCCAGCCGGATGCCGATGAACAAAAAAAGACTGCCGACGCAGCGGTTGAACCAACGCTTGAACGCCTCGCTCGGCCCGAGCCGGCTGCTAAGGTGCGCCGCCGACCAGCCGATGAACAGATTCCAGAGCGTGCCGGTGAAATCGAATATAGCGCCGAGGAAGAGAAACGCCAGCGGTTTCGAAACTGCGTCCGCGGCGACAAATTGCGGCAGGAACGCAAGAAAGAACAGCGCAACCTTGGGATTCAAGACATTGGTGAGAAAGCCCTGCACGAAAATGCTGCGTGTCGAGGCCGGACGGATCGCAGGGGCGGTTGACGAAGTGTGCGCAGCGCCCGCCGCGCGGATGAGCGAAATCCCCACATACAGCAGGTAGACAGCGCCGATGATTTTCACGGCGCTGAAAGCCGTCGCAGACGCGGCGAGGATTGCCGACAGACCTAAGGCAGCCGCGCTGATGTGCACCAGGGTGCCGGTCCCAATGCCCAGTGCGGCGACGGCTCCCGCTCGCAGGCCTTGGGTCGAGCCGCGCCCGACGATGTACAGGGTGTCCGGACCCGGAGTGATGTTCAAAAGGAATCCGGAGAGCACGAATAGCCAGAGATCATGCGTGCCAAACACGAGTCACCTCATTGCTTAGCCTTCAACGCGGCATACCGATTGAGGCTATCCTTCGGCCACTGTTCCGCGGGCTTATAGAACTCGGCGAACACGCGAACACCGGCCGGCAATTGAACCCATGGCTGCTTGGTGGATGTGAAAATGTGAACGTCCGGCGGCTGCGAATCCGGGTCGTCAAGCGTGCCCACTCGTACGAAGCTCACTGCATCGCCGGCGCCGGCATAGTGGCTCCATAGCGCTACAAAGCATTTGGGGCAACGCGCGACGCGTTGGCCCCTGCCGCTGTTGGAAGGCGTATCAACCATGTGCACCTCGCCGGCGAGGAGGCGCACGCGCGCGGTTTCAATCATCGCGTTTAATACGAAAGCGCTGCCGGTTTCGCGTTGGCACCAACGGCAGTGACAACAATGGACGAATAGGGGCTTGCCGCTCATCCGGTAACGAATGCAACGGCAGGCGCAGCCGCCCTCCTGCGTCTGATCGTCAGTGCCAGAGACGCTGCTCACGCCGCACGCACGCGCGCGGTGACTTCGATTTCAATTTGCATGCGCGGATCCAGCAGGCCCGCAGAAATCATGGTCATCGCCGGTCGGCTTGCACCAAAATACTTGCGCAGCACCGGCCAGCAGTCCGAAAACCGTTCGCCCTTGGGCACGATGTAATTGACGCGCACGACATCCGCAAAATCTGCACCCGCTTGGCGGAGCGCCGATTGAATGTTCTTCAGACATTGTTCGGTCTGATCCAGCAGATTGTCGGAAATCGTCATGGTGTCGTAGTCGAAGCCCGTGGTGCCGGAGACGAAAACCCATTCTCCGTCGATTACCGCGCGCGAATAGCCGACGTCCAGTTCGAATTTGGATCCTGAGCTGATGAGCCGTCGCGCCATAGGTTGCCCCTTTTTAGCTTCCATTGTACTTCGGCTGGCGCAGCGCGTCCGGGTGGGTGTCAAAAAACCATAGGCCGCCTGAGAATGCGAACCACCATACCGCGGCGAGCCACCAGGCGCCCAGAGCCTCGGAGTATGCCCTGATGAAAAACGCCAGGGAGGTGGCCAGCAGGCAAAAGAACGCCGTGGCCAGGATATTTCGCGGCGAGAATTTTCGGATCCAGAACATTCGGTTGAGCGACCCGTAAGCGATGGCGCCGGTCAACGAACACAGGCCCAACACCATGTAAAGCCGCTCATTTCCAGGTACCGCCGCGAACAGCACCAGTCCGATGATGCCGATGTACATGGTGAATACGCTCAGAACAGCGGCGAAGACGATAAACGCCAGTTTGCGCAGGATGCTTTGCGGTGAACGCAGCGCGAGTGCAAGGCTCAACGCATGCAGCGCGCCATTGATGGCGAAAGACGCGAGCAACGAATCGCTCAACAGGCCCGAATAGTGCAGCAGAAACAGCAGCACGGCGGCTGCGCCGAGCACACTGAAGTGCCGCGGGTAATGAAAATGCCCCACGCTTGAACTCAGATCGGGCCGCGCGGACCGCGTTCGGTCTGGAGCGCGGCGTTGCGCAGGAACACGGGCAGATCGGTGGTGGGCGGCCGAGCGGGTATTTGATACATCATCGCGGCGATGTGACCGCGATGGTAGGTGGTGTGATTGACCACGTGCAGGAGGATATCGCCCCGGGTCATCGCTCCTGCGCCGCCGCCGATAAAGGTGAAGTCGACGATCTCCTCGCCCAAACGATCAGACATCTCCTCCGCGTAGCGGATATACCAGCCGTCGAGCGCGCCCTGCGCGATGCGCAAATCGGAAAACGACATCAGCACATCGGGGATGCGGGTGGTGAAACCATGCGCCCTGCCCTCGAGATGCGCCTGCCAAACGAGATCGATGGTGTACACATGATTCAAGGTACGGATCAAATTCCCGAAGACGATTTGCCGCGGGTTCGTCAACTCGATTTCCGGGAGCTCGCCGAGCGCCAAGTAGAGCAGCGAATTCGCCCACGCGGAGTAGCGCGCCAGCATCCGAATATTTCGCAGCGTTGACATCTTAACCCGGCGGCGTGGTGGTGGGCGGCGTCGAGGGCATCGAGGGTATGGCGCGCATTCTTAGAACGAGAAGCAGCGCGCCAGCCAGGATGGCCATGTCCGCAAGATTGAAGATGCCGGTGCGCAAGGTACCGATGCCGACATTCAAAAAGTCCGTGACTCGGCCGTCGTATATCAGACGGTCGATCAAATTGCTGATGCCGCCCCCCGCCAGAAGCGCCAGCGCGACAAACCGGGCGGTGCTCAGGCGCCGGGCGAAGAGCGCCCCGCACACCAACCCAATGAGGACGACCGCGACGGCCGCCGTAAACAGGGTAAAGCGCAATTGTTCGGGCAGCGACGCGCCGAGACTTAAGAACGAGCCGGAATTCTCGGTGAGCTGCAAACGCAAGGAATCGGCGAACAGAGATTCCGTGACGCCGGAATGGAGCATGGAACGCGCGGCAGACTTCGATACTTGGTCGCACCCCACACAGCAAGAAAGCGTCAACATCACGACTATGAATCTGGGTACGGACCTCATGGTGACTCCTTCGGTGTGCTCTCTTCTGATCGCATTGTCCGGATGAAGGTTCAGAACTTTTGCTTGCCGGTCAGAATATCCCACCACAGGCGCCAGTCTCCCATCAAACTGAAGCCCGGATACCGAAAGGTCGCCGGCTTGTTGTGTTCAAAGAAAAAGTGGCCGACCCAGGCGAACGCGTAGCCCTGCACCAGGGCCGCGGCGGCGAGCCACCATTTCTGAGTGGCGATTGCGGCGATCAGGAGCGCGAGCGCGATGCTGGTTCCCGTAAAGTGCAGGCGGCGCGAGATTCGATTCGAGTGCTCGCTCAGGTAGAACGGGTAGAAATCGCCAAAAGTGCGGAATTTTTTTTCATCGTTCATGGGAAGGCAAGCCAGCAGCCGTGACTAATTCGCCAACCCCGCTTCAACCCAGTCGAGCCGATCTTTCTGAAAGTGCTTGGCGGCGACCGGTACGCCGGAAGCCGGGAATTCCATCAGGTATTCCTCGGCGGCGTCGAACTTGGGCCAGGGCGCTCCGCCCGCCGAATCGGGATCGCCGGTTTTTGCAAACTGCGCCCAATACCTGTTCGCCGCGGAAGCCACCGCCTGGCCTTCCTCATCGAAGGGCGTGTTGCGCGGCGTGTTGAACACGTAGGCGAGTTCACCGCCGTGCGAGAGTCCAAAAAGGGTCGCCCGCTGCGCGGCCGGGGTGTAAGAGAAGTAATACACGTACGTGGCGTTGCCGTGCTTCGCGTGAAGCCGCGCGAGGTCGCGGTCCGGTTCGCTGATGGACGTGTCGGTGACGAGACGGGCGATGATGCGGTCGGCGTCGCCGGTGTTGTCAGGATCGTAGGCGGCAAGAAAGGCTTGGCGCCGTTGTTGAATCGAAGCGAAGCGCTCCGCGGCATTCAGACCGCGCCGCGTCAGGCTGGCTTCATCGCTGTTGCCACCCAGCAGATAGGGAACATGCGCTTCCATCCCCTTGGCGAACCCGTCGGCGGCACTCCCTGTAATCATCTTGCCGTCGGCCATGGGGAGTATTTGTTCGGCTGCGCCGATGCCGGCGACGTTGGCCTTCAGTTCCGACCACGGCAGCGCGCGCAGGGCTTTCGCGGCGGCCGCATCCGACCCTTGAATCCCCGCTTTCTCGGCGAAAGTCACGCCGTTCTGCTCTACGGAACTGATCGGCCGCGCGGGCAGGCGGCCAAAACCCGACTCCGACAGGGCCTTGTTGAACAGCCCCTTGGCTTGCGGGGCCAGCATCAGATAGTTGACGGAAATGGCGCCGGCGGATTCGCCGAATATGGTGACGTTCTTAGGATTGCCGCCAAATTCCTTGATGTTGTCGGCCACCCAGTTGAGCGCCGCGACTTGATCCATCAGACCGTAGTTGCCGAGCGGGCCTTTGGGATTCTCTGCCGTCAGCGCGGGGTGCGCGAACCAGCCGGCGCGGCCCAAGCGGTAATTCACCGTCACGACCACCACGCCTTGACGGGCAAACTGGCTGCCATCGTATGCGGAACCTGAACCGAAAAGAAACGCGCCGCCGTGGATCCAAACCATCACCGGCAGCTTGGCGCCTCTCTTGGCGTCAGCCGGCTCGTAGACATTGAGATACAGGCAGTCCTCGCTCTGAGCGCAGGTGGACGAAAATGCGTTCGCCGCACGGATGCCCGACCATTTCGCGGGAAGCTCCGGCACGCGCCAGCGCAAGTTGCCGACCGGGGGAGCGGCAAAGGGCAATCCCTTGAAGACCGCCACACCGTCCGCAACGATGCCCTGGGCCTCGCCTTGTCTCACCTTTACAACCGGCCCGTTGGCTGGCTCGGGTGAAACGGCGGAGTCTGCCTTTTGCGCTTGGGCCAGACTTAAGCCACTGACCAATGCAAGGGCGAGCGCCATGGCGTGAGCGGCAATTCGAGGTGTCGACATGAAGCCCCCTGAGCTTTAAGTTAACTGTTCTACTTAGGGCTCGTGCGCAGCGCTCTATGTCGCGGCCGAGCGAGAACGGAGCATAAGCGAAGTAGCGTGAGGCGGCGAGAATTACTCAACCGGGCACCGCGAGCGCTGCCTCACAACGCAGGGTTCAAACTTTCCGAGGAAGCCTCCAGCTGCTGTGCGGGGGCTGGATCTGGCATGGCTACGCCGTCAACTGGGCGGACGGCCTTTTCCGCAGGCGAGGCCGGAAAGACCTTGTCGACTTTGATGGAGCGCAGCCTGGGGTTAAGGATACCGTCGGCATCGATTGCCAAGGCGAAGCCAAACCAACCCTTTTCGGCCGCGTACGCTCCGAGGGGCGCGAATAAAAGCGCGCCGGCAACGAGAAAAGCGAGTCGTGCTCGGCGATTCATGAGAATACATCCAGGTCCGCCATTATTTGCGCGTTGCAATCTGCCAGGTATTGCCCCATGGGTCCTTCACCATTCCGCGTCGGTCGCCGTAGGGTGTGTTCAATGGTGACTCAATCGACTGTGCGCCCGCCTCTAGCGCGCGCTGCCAGGTGACATCCGCGCTCTCCACGTAAACATAGAGACATGCCGGCGCGGGATCGCGCACGCCCGCATCGCTGATCATGATGATGGAATCGCCAAGCTGCAGCTCCGCCGGCGCCTGAGGGTGGTACTGTCCCGTGGCGCCGAAGACATGCTTCACGAACTCAACCAGCTTTTCCGCGCCATGAACAATGATTCGGGGCGTCACCGTGTGCCATCCCGGTGGCTGAAATTTAGAGGTCGCCGTCATACGCCACAATGTCCTGTCCTGTGGCGCAAGTATACGTTACCTTGCTGGCCGGGTCCCTCGGGGGAAATGGAGATGCAGATGAGAGCGTTTATTGCGGCGATTTCTCTGTGCGCATGCGCCGTCACGAGCGGCGCTTTTGCGGAAGCGGCTGATCAGGGGTCGCAGCTGATCATCACGAACGTCACGCTCATCGATGGTACCGGCGCGGCCCCTCAGCCTCACATGAACGTCAGGATCGAAAGCGGTCTTCTCGTTGGAATCGCACGCAGCGCCTCGAAGGCGGTGGCGGGCGAGGTGAAGATCGACGGAACTGGGAAATTTCTTGTGCCGGGCTTTTTCGACAACAACGCGCACCTGACGGTGTACGGACAGCCGGCGCGGCGCGACACGTCGGCAAAATACGGCGACCGAAACGAAGAGCTGGCGCTGGAATTCGCGCAGCGCACCCTCAAAGCGGGCGTCACCACCCTGGTCGACAGCTATGGCGTGTTGCCGCCTTCGATCGTGGTGCGTGATCGGATCAACCGGGGCGAAGCGGTGGGTTCGCGGCTTTTGTTGGCGGGCAACATCTTGGGCTGGGGCGGTCCGTTTTCCATCACCTTCTCCTTGACGAAGGACGCGGATTTGTCGCTGTTCGAGGAAAAATGGAACGATCTTCTGGCGCAAGGCATGGGCGAAGATTTGGCGGACATGACCCCGGAGGAGCTGCGCGTTGCGATGAATGGTTACCTGGACAAGGGCGTCGATGTCATCAAGTACGGCGGCACCAGTCATTTCATGCGGCCCTCGCTCATCGGCTTCTCCCCACGCCAGCAGGCTGTCATCGTTCAAGAGGCTCACAAGAGAGGCAAGCCGGTTCAGACGCACGCAACCAGCTCGGAAGGGTTGCGATTGGCGGTCGAGGCGGGAATCGATCTCATTCAGCATCCTGAAATGATGAGCCGCGATCTACCGGACGAGCTGATCCAATTGATCGTGTCCAAGAAAACTTTTTGCGGCATGCGAGCCAATCTGATCACGGGCGATGCGTGGCGCCATCATCAAGCGCAGCGCGCAGATGCGGAAGCGCGAATTGCCAAGTTGCCGCCCGCGGCCACGAGCGCGGAACATTGGCGACGGATGGACATGCTGCAAGAGACATTAGACATCCAACGCCGCAATGCGATTCGATTGATATCGGCGGGCTGCCGGGTGACTCCTGCGACTGACAGCTACTTGGGTGATGCGCCGGAATTTCGGCGGGTGGTCAAGACGGAAGAGCTCGAGCCGGGAAGCGGCACTGTTCGGGCGATCGAAGGATTGGTCGAGTTGGGGATGACGCCCATGCAAGCCATCGTTGCGGCAACGGCGAATGGCGCGGGCGCGGCGTTCCGCTCTCGGGAACTGGGAACCATTGAGAAGGGCAAAGGCGCGGATCTCGTCCTGCTCAACGCCGATCCGCTTGCCGACATTCACAACATCGAAAAGATAAGCGCCGTCGTTGCGCAGGGCAAAGTGGTCGATTTAGGCAGTCTGCCGGAGCACCCGATTTTCTTTACGAAACCGTAGCGGCAGTGCGCGCACGTCATTCGAACCAGATTTCGATTTCGTAGCCGTCAGGATCGCGGACGAACGCATAGGGCAGACCGGGAGCGAATTCTCCGCGCGAAGTGACGGCACCGCCGGCGCGTTCGACGGCCACCACCGCGGCATCAATGTCCTCGGGCCGGGTCAGGCGAAACCCGAAATGGATGATCCCGCCCGGGACCCCGGCATCTTTCGGACGTTTCTCAAATGCGAGAACATCGAACGGGCCGGGACCCAACACTTGGATGGTGGACTCGCTGCGGAAATATTCGCGCACGCCGAAAACAGCTTGGTAGAACGCCAGAGAGCGATCGGGATCGCTGACCGACAGCGCCACGTGACTCAGGCCGTGTGTTTTGATCGGGCCCATCATTCCCACCGCCTGGCATTGTCGAGTTTGAGCGCCATGTAGCGCGTCCCTTCAATAGGGTTGTGGCAATACGCGGGGATTTCCACGAATCCCATGGAGCGATAGAGCGACTGAGCCTCGGTCATCGTCGGCAGCGTGTCGAGCAGGAGCCTGCGGTATCCCTCGAGCCGGGCTTCCTTTATCAGAGCTTCGGTGAGTAACCGGCCGAGCCCCGCGCCACGGCCCGAAGAACGCACAAAGAGACGCTTCATTTCGCAATCGGCGCTGAGTATGGGACGCAGAGCCACCACGCCCACGGCGCAGGCCCCGTCCGAGGCCAGCAGAAGTCGGCCCGCGGGTCGCGCATAGTGACCCGGCAGCGAAGCCAGTTCCTCAGCAAAACCCTGGAAACAGAGATCGACGCCGAGGGTGGCTTGGTACTCGAGAAACAGGTCGCGCACTTGCGCAACGTCCGCAGCGGTTTGTGCCTCATGAATGGTGTACATAACAATCGCAACAGTGAGCCTGGGAAATGACGCTCTGAAACTGAGTCGGTATGATGCGTATCAAGTCATGAATAATAAATTAAAAAACTTCACCTTGCGCGCCCAAGACCTTTCCATCTTCGGTGGCGGTCTCACCCGACCCGAATGCGTTCGTGCTGACCATGAAGGCGTCTGGGCGTCGGACGACCGCGGCGGCATCGCGCGCGTAACGCAATCCGGCGTTGCGGAACTGCGCGGCCAGGGGGTTTTCGAGCCCAACGGGTACTCGAGGACGGCAGACGGCGCGTTCATCGTCGCGGGACTGAAAGACAATAAAGTTTTTCGCATTGATCGCTCCGGCCATGTCAGCGTGGTGCTTGATCAGTTCGAGGGCAAGCCGCTTGGCACCGTCAACACCGCGTGGGCTGACGCCAAGGGGAGGATCTGGGTGTCCATGATGACGCGGCGAGAACGCTGGTATCAGGCCCTGAACACCAAGCCTGACGGCTACATACTTTTGATTGAACATGGACGCGCCCGAATCGTGGCGGATGACCTGCACTTGACGAATGAGATCAAGGTTCATCCGAATGGCCAGCATCTCTACGGCGTGGAAACCTTGGGCAAGCGGATATTTCGATTTGCAATTGGCGCGAATGGTGATCTCGGGCAAAAGGAGATATTCGGTCCTGCGGATTTGGGTCATGGGGCCCTGCCCGACGGGTTTGTCTTCGATGAAGACGGCAACGTTTGGGTGACCATCATCTCGCGCAACGGCATCGTCGTCGTGGGCGCGGGCGGCGCGACACAGACGATTTACGAGGAGCCCAATCTCGAGGCCGTCGATGCCATGGTGGCGGCCATGCGGCAAAAAACCGCGACCACTGAGCATCTGATCGCGTGCGCCGGCAAGACGCTGAACCTGCCGACCAGTTTGTCCTTCGGCGGCACGGATGGCCGCACCGTCTACGTGGGGAGCTTGGGCTTGCCCCACCTGGTCACCTTTACGTCGCCGGTTGCAGGTCTAGCCCTGTACTAGGGTTGGTTCATCGGCCAGGCCCGAGCGGCGTTTCTTGGGCAGCTCGCCAATCTAGCTGTGTGCTTCGTGTTGGGGCAGGCCATCATAAATCTTCTCCCACGATACCTGGGACTGGGTCCAAACGTGCTTTTCAGGCTGCGCGACTGCCCCTTCATCGATCGCGCCAAGCGGAATGCCGCGAACTTGGGGACGCCCTGCCGGTTCGTACCAAAGAGGCGAACCGCACGCAGAACAAAACACCCTCAGGCCGCCGCCAGAATTGAATTTGGTCACGTTGGGCGCCGGCGGTGCGATGGTGAGCTGGCTTGTCTCTGCCAAACCCCACGCCGCGTAGCCCGTACCTGAGAATTTTCGGCAGTTCGTACAATGACAATATCGAGCGCTGTGGAGCGGTCCTTTGATCTGGAATGAGACGGCTCCACAAAGACAGCTGCCTTTTATCACGACGGGATCCTCTAAGATTAAGCGGCGCAACGGCCGCAGTGGTGCCGGTTCAAATTGCCTATGCAGCTTTATAAACGAAACCAATCCTCGCGTTCAGCATCTGTCGCGAAGACGCGGTTTAGGCGCCGCGTTCGCCTGATCCGCCAAGGTCTTTGCGGAATGTGCGGACGCGTCCCGTCTCTTCAAAGCCCGCCCGCAGGTGAGCGGCATGACTGACGTCGTTGTCGATCTCGGAATCCGATCCGAACTCCGTGCAACCTTGACGAACGGCCCATTGCTCAGCGGCGTGGACGAGCGCTCGACCGATTCCTCTGCGACGCAATTCCGAAACCACATACCAGCCTTCCAAATAGGCCACCCGATCCGTAAGACAGCCATCCACGATATTGCGGATCGAGAGTTCGGCGAAGCCAACCGCTGCAGCATTGGCGGTCAGTGCCAAAAGCACTTCCGCAGGCTCGCGCCGGGCGCCTGCGAAGTATCGATCGATGTCTTGCCGGTGTTCCGTCACGCTGCCATCCGGCCACAGTGCGTGCCGCATCCGGAGCCATTCGCCGGCATCTGCCGCGGTCACCGAACGGATTATTGTCACACGATGCCCTATCGATCCGAACCGCTCAAGGAGGCGGCCGCAAGGTGACGCGCCATCCCAGATCGCTCCTCACCACGAGCAGATCCAGTGTCGATTTTCCACCGTCCGGAGATACGCATTGCTGGGTCAGCTGAATCAATCCCGGCGCAATCTGTGTTTTTCCCGAAATCGTACACTTCAGGTGAGCGAAGTCCGGAAAGCCTTTGGTCCGAAGCTCGTTTCGAAACGCCAGTTCCCGTCCTTCGGCAGCTTGTTTGATCATTGCAGGATCGTTCGCCAGCGTTGGATTGATCTTCTGGAGCATTTGCCGCCCTTCTTCAACGAAATCCATCACCGCCACAACACCGTCCGCATCCCTTTGAATGTAGGCCTGATCGAGGGCCCGCACGGCATCCTCCGGCGTGTCAAAGCCGCGGGAGTTTGCCGCAGCCGCCACGGTCAGCACAAGCAATAGCGGCAGAAAAGCCGGCGCCGACACCGAAAGAAACGGCTTTGCCGAACATTGACCGCCTGCCTGGCGCGCGGGCATGACGCGCCGATCTCGCTCCGACCGATGTTTAAGCGTCAAGCAGCCATCCTGTCTCGACGCATTCTTGAATGCGCCGGTTCATCCATTCATAAATTTCCGGCGCATGTTCGCGAACCGGCTCACTGACGCGAAGCACCTGCGATCGACTCACTGCCTGCTCCTTCCAGTTGATCCCCTGGGTCGAGAGATTGACGATAAAGGGCATGAAGCGGTCTAAAACCCGCACCCAGCGGCTCTCCAAGGATATCTGCGCCTCATATTCGAGCCACAGCTCGCGCAGAGTCGGACCAAAGCGAAGACCATGCGCCGCCAGCCGCTCAATGCAGCGTAGCTCTGCCGCATGTTGGTCGCTCCGCGCGGGACCGTAGGCAGGCGTGTCGCCGGCGTCGATTTCACAGGTGTCATGGATTAGCGCCATCACCAGCGCTTTGTGCAAGTCTATCTTCAGTTCGAGTTCGTTGGCGATCGCCACAAGCCCCAGGGCCAGGTGCCAGCTATGCTCCGCGGAGTTCTCCCGCCGGGATCTGTCGCTAACGTACGCCCTGCGCTTCACGAGTTTGAGGCGCTCAACATCGGTTAGAAACGCCGCGAGGGTTGAGACTCTCTCTGACATTTAGGGATGAAATCCAGTTTCGCCGCTGAGCCGCTCGCGAATATTCACGTAAGCGGCGAGAATGAGGTCGCGCAGAGCCGCGGAGTTGAGATCGGAGCCCGGCTTTAATTTCACGTGCCGCATGCGCTTGCCACTTCCCACCAGCAGCCCGGCGGGATCCTCAAGCGTTGCGCCATGAAAAAAGCCGACGTTGACATGATTTTTGAAGGTGTTGACGTAGCCGAACGGCGCGTCGGCCACGCATGCGGTGGGGCAACCATCATGCATCAGCTCTCGGATATCGTCACCGCACCGGCGCATTTGTTGAAACCAATGCTGCGCAACGGACCGCAGCTCGATCCGACCGTCGGCCAGCCAAGACTCGACCGCCGGATCGTGTCTTAGTCCGCCGGAAAGCCGGAAGATCTCGTGGCTGCCGATCAGCCCACGCAGGTCCAATGCAATGCGACGAGGCCTAGGGGGCGTCACGAAGAGATCGCTCAAAACAACTCTTGGAGCGCAATTTTGTCAAAAATCGGCCCAGGTGTGGGTCGCTTTGATGGAGCGGCGCTTCCGAATACGGATACCAGCATACCCGCGCGAATTCTTGCTCATCGGCTTGAACCATTTGAGTTCGTGGAGCCGTGACGACGTACCACAACGATACATCAACGTGCCCAGGGGTGAGGCCGACGGTCGTCGTACAGGTAATCATCAAAGGATCAGTGATGTCATGCCCCGCAACAAATCCGAGTTCTTCGAGGACTTCGCGCGCGACCGTCTCTCTTGGGTGTTCGCCCGGCTCGACATGGCCCCCGGGCGGCAGCCAAAGCTGTGCGGCCTTGTGATCGACGAGCAATATCTCGCAACCGTCAACGACGGCGAAGTATGAAACCAGGTGTTTCGGCGGAGTTGCCGGCCTTGCGGTGCGAAAGAGCGGCGCGCCTGAGTCAATCCACGCCAGTGCATCCTCTCGATGACTTTCCTCCTGCTCGTCAAAGGGGTGAATCGAAGCGACTTCTCGGCGGATTGCTGCTCGCAGCATTCGCCGGCCTAGCGATGGGACTGAGCGGCGAGGGAATGCGGCGGGATGAAGCGATCCTTCGCAGTCGTTATGCTTTCGCAATGCGACATTGTGTCCCGTATGTCACACAAACAAGAGCCGGGCAGAGCAAGCGCCGCCGCGATTCTATTCCAGTGACGCTGACGCATGCGACCGATCGCTAGGTGGCACTCTGTGGCTCGTCATGTCCTCGCACCTCATAGCCCAGTTCAACCATGCCGCTCTTATAGGCCTTGACCTCCGTGAGATGCAAGGCTACGTCTCTGTCGAGCCTCTCAAAAAAAGGCACACCATCGCCGATCAGGACCGGCAGGATCGAATATCGAACCTCGTCAGCCAGTCCGAGACGGAGGCATTCGCCGCAAACCATACCACCCCCAACGAACCAGATGGTACGAAAGTTGGGCCGCAGGTGCCCATTCACGAACTGCGCAAGATCGCCCGAGTGGAACTTGACGGTATCCCGTGTTCGCCGCAGGTCGCGGCTCGTGAGTACGAAGGTGGGTTTGTCGCCGTACGACCAGCCGAATCCTTTCGCTTCGAAGCTCAATGCAGTCTCGTAGGTTCGCGACCCCATGACGTAGCAGTCGATGGTCTTGAGGAAATTATCGACGAATGCTGGGTCCAAGATTTGCCCGTCTGGGAATTCGTCTGAAGTTTCGAGCCAGTCGACTCGTCCGTCCTTTCGAGCGATGAAGCCATCGAGGCTCGCCGCCATGTGAATCGTTACGCGAGAGTCAGTGTTTGCCATCATGCCGTCCCTGACGAGCGGTTGCGCCGGCGAATGAGTAATTGTCCGAGATACGCAACGATGAATAGCGCCGGTATCAGCCAGTGCAACATTCGACTTTGAAACTGGGTGATGAACACCAGTGAACCATGGCAATTATATGGGACGACGTTGCCCGTTGCAGCGTCCGGCGCGGAGGGCGCCCGGCAAATTGTTCCCAACAAGATCCACCAAACGCCCGCACCTGCCGCGACGCAGACCGTCAAAATACACAGAGCGAATTTCCATTTTCTCAGCAGCCAATTTCGCACGGTGCACCTATGAGGTTGAGCGGCGCGCGGATGCGCCGACGCAATCTGCGTGAGCGCTCAATCCAATTGCCAGAAATTCGACCACTACAGGTTACTCACTTACCAGGAATACGAGCCATGAATACCGCCGACGCGAATAGCAGCAGGAAAACCCATCCTAACGCTGCGACGGCCATGCCAGGCGTGTGCGAGTCGATCTGCGATCCTCCATACCAAGCTCCAAAGGTAAGATCGTCGATCTGCTCAGGGAACCAAATAAGAGCGAGTATCGGTACGGAGACGAGAGTTACGATCCAAAATCCAGAAGGGATCCACATCGCGCGCAGATACGCCGCGGCCACCACCAGAAGCGACAAGATTCGGGAGCGGCTGAGCATCACGAATAGCATAATTCAAATTTGGGTCCGCCACTCCCAGACATCGCCGGCGTCGGGGTCCTGAGCCTCGCCAAAGAGCTTGAGACCAAGGCGCAGCAGGATCTTCGTGGAAGCATTGGATTCGCGCAGCGTGAAAGCCGAAATGGTTATCCCGGGGTTGGCTTTTCGCGCTATCGCTACGAGTTCGCTGGCGGTGCGGGTCGCGTAGCGAAGCCCTGCAAATTCCTCAAGAGTAAAATACGCGATTTCCACTCTATTATCGCGGGGCGGCCCGACGAACGCGCCGCCGCCGACTGCTCGGTCATCATCGACGGCAACGTAGCTAACCCATGGCGGAGTAAACCCAACGCGTCGATATAGAGCGGCGTTCGCCGCATAGGTGACGACTACCGCCTCCGGCACGTAAGAGATCGAAGTCAGCGGAATGCCGTCTGCGCCACAGCGTACTAGCGAAAATGCCATCGTGCTACGGTTCGGGTACGTGGCGGAAAGTGCTGGCCACAATGCCGCGTTCCACCTCGTTCGAAACAGCTTTCAGAGCCGCGGCGGCCAGCCCGTAGGAGGCGCGATGCTTTTCGGTATCGCCGGCGGCGGCGGCGGCATGAGCGTGAACGGCATGGACGAATGCGACCTCCCAGTCTGGCGATTGAACCCCGAGAAAGTACGTTCGCATTTCCTGCGCATAAGCCAGCGCCGACAGACCCAACCCGAGGAGGGCGTGAACTTCTGCAAGCAGCATAGTGGCCCGCATCCGGTTGAGCTCGGTTCCCACCCTCGTCCAGTGCCAGGCCGAAGCGTGGGCCGCGTTGAGCATTTCCTGATCTTCCGTAGCGTTGCGGGTTTGAACGGACAGTTCCCAAGCTCGATTGTTGGCCGCGGCTGCAAACCTGCGATGCCACGCTGGTGCCACGTCGGAGGGGGTCGACTCATCCATTATTGCTCCTCTCGCCTAGCGATGTTGGGAAACGCGGGTCGGCGTCGGCTTCAATCTTCGGCGGTTCGTGCGGCCGCGGCCGGTGCGCTCCCACTGCTCAATCAGTCCCGGCACCGGCGTAAACAGCGGATGGCAAAGCGGCATACTGACTGCGAGCCACTGACCACGCAACATCCGACTGCGCACGGAAAGCTTTTCCAATAAATGCTTCCACTCATAGGCTATCTGCCCCATGGTGGTGGAAATCGGTTGGACCGAACGTAATGGGCCGATTTTTCGCTGGTCAAAGACGTAGCCGCGCGCCGTTGCCTCGACATGTATCGCAGCGAGATATGCGTTGATCGCACTCCGGGGCGCAGCGTGCGCCCTAAAGCGATCTAGCTGCGGATGATTCCGATAACCCCGCGTCTTCCCCCGCAGCACCGCGCGAGCCAGCAGTGCTTCGCGCCACAGCGCGACCAGGCCCTGCGGATCGAGATATTTCGGATGGATTGTCCAGAGTCGCATGTGGCTGCCTAACAATGAGCCATTATAGTATCGGCGTGATGTCCCCGCGATCGGTCCGACCGATTGTTGGGCCGCAAGGTGGCGCGCCGCTCAGGAGATGGGTTGCAGAACAATCCGGCCATATGCGATGAACGCCATGATGAGGTCCAACAGGCAGCTCGAGATCATCGGCGTCGTCTCGCGATACTTGGCGTGCACCCCGACGAACGCCAGGCTCTCGATCGCCAAGGCCACCGCAGCGAGGATCGTCAGCGGCGGCGGCCAACGGAACGCGGCGGGGACGATGAGCCCAACCGTCGAACATGAGTGCCCCTGGCGTCGACAAAGCTGAGTTTTTCCCTCATTTCACATTTGCACGAAGTCGGTTGCCGGCTGACTTCAAATCCCCTTTTGCTTCTTGCAGCTTACCGGCGCACCCCAAGCCAAACGGCGGCATGTTTACATAAATATTTTCGTAGCTGCCTGGCGTTATTTTGTAGGTTTCATGCCAGATCCCGACGGATCCGTCAGTTCCAATCGCTTTATTGAAGGCCTGCCAAGCCGGCAGATGCGCCATCGACTGGGACCTCGAGTACGCCATCAAATGCTCCGTCGAACGCCAATACTGCAAGAGAATGATGGTGCGCGAAAACCACATTTCGGCATGCAGGAATCCAAGCTCGGGCTGACGATATAGCTCCTTGATCATACGCGGCATCGCCAGAACTACAGGCCACCACTTATGGACGAGGAAAGGCCGATTGATCCTCATGCCTATGAGAAAAACAACAAATCCCCCTTCCAGATTTGCGGTAAGCCGATCGCGATGAATCATGATTGTGTGTCCACTTTGCAATTTGGTTCTATGGATGCCCGGACCTGAACGTGAATTGTTTGGTGTCGTCTGCAACCGGCGAATATTGCGGCATTGGCACTTCACCTAACGATGAGGTTGAGCCACGCGCCGGTTTCACCAGCGTCAAACGAAGGCACTCCATCCATCCCCTACTTGAATCAACGACGGCGGGGTCCGCGATCCCCTTGACCGGTTGTCAGACGTCATTGCGCCCATGGAGCCGGAGTACAACATGGGTGGCTTTCTCCGACGCAACGAACTGAACGCATTCGTATCCAAGAGCGCGCAAGTCAATCCCCTCGAACAGTCGCTCTCCTCGGCCCAGCAGGATCGGCGAGATAGCGATGTGCAGCTCATCGATAAGGCCCGTACGGAGATATTGCTGGATAGTGCTAGGTCCGCCGCCAATGCGCACATCCATTCCCTTGGCTGCGTCGCGCGCCCGGTCAAGCGCCTCATGAAAACCGCCTGTGACGAAGTAGAATGTCGTTCCGCCTTCCATCTCGATGGGCGGGCGCGCGTGATGAGTCAAGATGAAAGTTGGAACGTGATGGGGCGGGTTGCCCCCCCACCAGCCTTTCCAGTTCATGTCGGGCCAGGAACCGCGAATCGGTCCGAACATGTTTCTTCCGAGAATCCAGGCGCCAACATTCTTGAAGCCCCGCGCAGCGAAGTCGTCATCGATTCCCGTTGTACCACCGTCGGCGCCAAATAGCGTCCTTTGGAACGTACGTGTCGGGACCAACCACTGGTGCAAATCTGTCCCGCCCACGCCCAGCGGATTGCTGATGTCCTGGTTCGGACCAGCTCCGTATCCGTCAAGCGAAATGGTAAAGCCCTCAACTCGGACGCGTGTCATTTTTCATGCCTTCCTTTCGATTGACGCCTAAACGAAGAGGTTGAGGGGCAAGCGGGTGCGCCGCCAAAGAATGAGGCAGCTTTACACATCTATTCCCTCGGACGATCCACTAAGACGAGCCGCGACGCCCGCTCGAACCGTTTGTTAGATGATACGCAAGTTCAAATCAGCGTGTCATTTTCGCAAAGTGACACCGCTGACCGCTGGCATACCGGTCTTGTCGCAGCCGCCAGTGACAAAGAGGTCCACTTGCTTTCCGGTTACGAAAGCGGACGTGAGCAGCGCTAACGAACCTCTAAGCGTATTAGGATCTCGGATCGCATAGCCTGTCGAATCCGCGCAATGCGCGGGATTAACGACAACCTCGTTTACCGTGAATTGTACAACCTCGCCGTCAATATCGTTGTCGGAAATTGTAGTGATGGTAATTGAGCGAATCCACCCTAATGGTAGCGCCACGGCCCCTGTAAATGCGCCCACCCCAATGCCCAGCATCATTGCTTTAACGAAAGTTTTCATTATTGTTTCTCCCTTTAGTTGCCGCGGATGCGGCGCGTTGAGAAAACGACAGCGCATATCTACGCTGACATCTAACGACTAGGCTGAGCGACACGCGGTTGCGCCGGTGCGAAACGCAGACACTTTATCCAGATCATCAATTTCCGCCTTGGCTCACCGAAGATTAGACCCGCGATCGCCTACGCGCCTGCCCGTGCTTCCTGCAGCACCCAACCGTTGCCGTCGGGATCACTGAAAGTCGCATACCGGCCCCACGGAGCTACCTGAATCGCAGATGCCGACGACAAGCCGCGGTTCCGAAGCATCTCAAACGTTGCATCAAGGTTGTCAGCCAGAAGTACGAGGCCCCGCAAGGAACCAGGCGGCATTGACGGAAACCAGGTAACTAATGTGAGGGTCAACGTGCTCTCGACGGTGGGCTTAACCTCGATCCACCGCGCATTCTCGCGAAATGGACTGTCGCGTCCTTCCACGAAACCAAGCACCTCTATATAGAACTTTTTTGCGCGGTCTTGATCCGAAACCGGTACAGAAACAATGGCGAGTCGTTGTATTGCCATCTTTGGATCTCCTCTCGGTTGGTTGAGCACCCCACCTAACGATCAGGTTGAGCGATGCGCGCGTGTGCGGACGTAAATCGAGGCTCATTTATCCCGATCATCGACTCCCTCCTTGGCTCACTGATGGCGCGGTCCCACGATTGCTCGAACGGTTGCTTAGACACTGGATCAGACTGGATCGGAGCTGACCTTAACGTGGGCTTTCGCGAAATCAATTGCAGCTTCACTCGCTTGTCGTATGGGCAGAATGTAGGCGAGTGTTCGACCAAGAAAAATGTATAGGTTTTCGCTGTCCAACTGATACGATTTGAACCGCTTCCAAACAAACGTGTGCGAGTCCCCCTCAGAGTTGATTGTGAAGTCATCTTCCGCCAAACGTATTTTCAGAGTTTTTCCAAGCAGCTTTAGAATGCGGCGCTCTGTGGCCCAGCGGATGTACACCCACAAGGCGAGCATGACGACAAAATACACTCCGATCCACCAAATCCACGAGAATAATCCGAAGTAGATAAACATTCCCGCAGTACAAAGCATCGCGACGAGAACAACAACATTCATTCGCCATTTGGACTTCCAGTGGCGCCAAAAAAGTAGCGCCGCTGCAGCCCGGAGTGATGCTTCATCGTAGAAGATGGTTAGTTCAAATGCCTGCGCTTCGTTCATCGCGGCTAACGATGAGGTTGAGCGACGCGCGGTCGCGTCGCCGAGAAACGAAGCTGATTTATCTTAATCATCGACCCCGTCCCTGGCTTACCGAAGATGATACTCCCGCGATCGCTCGAACCGATTGTTAGACACTTGCGGTGCCTCGCGCAGCACTTCAGCCACGATCATCGGACCCACTCCGCTCGCGGATAGAATCAATCTGCGCCTTCGTGATTGGACGCTACACTGCGTGAGCATATAGGCGCCGTTGAAGATCAGCTGAACATTCTGAGAACTCAAGGCGACTCACTGTGCCCGATAGAGTAATCCGAGGTGAACTGGGCGCGAATGCGCCTGCAACCTTCAGTTCATCCTCAAATGCCCGACGAATATATTCAACGTGAGTGAGCCCATCTGCTACCTGTATAGGGCCAAAAGCGCGACACGAAGCGTCGAATGATGCCGCACTGGTGAAGGCTCCAACACCGATACCGGTGGTATTAAGCGCCCTAATCGCTTGGTTGTTGTCGGGGGATATGGCGTAACGCTGGGTGGTCGGCGATTCGCAACCCACAAGGACCAAAGCGATCGTGGCGAAAAGAAGAGAAGACATCAGTGAAGCGCTTCTTCGAAACGTCATACTTGACGTTAATGAAATCGCACCCTCCGTCATAGACAACTGGGAGATCGCGCGAGGACTTTTCAATTACCACGCCACCGCCTGAATGTTGATATGTGCCAACGACTACGCGATGGCCGTGCAGAATCGAACCTGCGTAGTAACGAGTATAACTGGCCAGCGGCGAAGCCCCCATAGGAAGGTGAATCTGCGCTTCCATCTGAGCGATAATTTCGGCCGTCGGCACCCAAGCAGCAGCAACAGCGGCTTCGTCCGCCAGAGAACTGGCGCATACGGAACTCAATAGCACCGCTAGAATGAGCACCAGAGTAGGAGATCCAGGCGGACGCGGAGAGAAACTGAAACGAGTCGTCATGGCGTATAACGATGAGGTTGAGCGGCGCGGGGCTGCGCCGGCGCCAAGCGAAGGCGCTTTATCCCAAACATCGACTCCCTCCTTGGCTCACCGAAGACGCGGCCCCGCGATCACTCGAACCGTTGGTTAGCTGATTCAACCTATGCGCGCCTGCGGCCCATTGGTGAATTGTCGGCGCAGCCAATACAAAAAAGCCATGGCGAGAAAAAGCGAAATGAATTGTGCGACAAGCCCGGACTTAACCCAGATTACAGCGATCTGATTGTCCGCCGAGAGAGACTTAGTAACCTCGTATCTCCATTGGCTGGTAAAAGCCTGGGTTACCCATAGGCAGCCGTAGCAAATCAAGGCACCCAGAACGACGAACGCGACCCGGCGACCGCCGATACGGGCGCCAACAGAAAACATTAGACTTAACACCAAAGGCCATATCATTGGCGCCCAAGCCAAGAAAAGTGATACCTCTCTAAAATGATCATTGCGCATACGTCAATTGGCAGCTAACGATGAGGTTGAGCGACGCGGGGCTTCACCAGCGTCAAACGAAGGCACTTTATCCCAATCATCGAGTCCCTCCTTCGCTCACCGTTGATGCGACTCGCGTCGCTCGAACCGATTGTTAGGCAACATCCCGCTTGCGCGCCACAGTGAGCGCGCGCCTTCGCCGCCGACGTTTCGCGAGGTCCTTGGGTCCGTAGTACAGCACACACAGAGAAAGGCCGACGCCGAGTCCGCGGATCCAGGGACGCCATAGATCGCGCATAACGACTATAGGCGATGCGGATTCGAATGACGATGACACCATGGAATAAAACAGTGCGCCGGGAATGACAATTAGAAATATTACTATCCCGAGGGCGAACGGAGTGCCCCTAAAGCCTAGTAGACGCGGCGCACGCGCTCTCAGAAATGGCCAGAGTGGACGCCCGATAACAAAACAAGCGAGAACTTGAACTGCGCCCACTACAACAGAAAGCCAAGGAAGAAGCGCTGCGCTCATAGCGATGGTGCCTAACGATGAGGTTGAGCGACGTGCGGGTGCGCCAGCGTCAAAACGAAGATGCTTTATTCCAATCATCGACTCCCTCCTTGGCTCACCGAAGACGCATACCCCGCAATCGCTCGAACCGATGGTTAGAGCGTCTGGGACGACCAAATGAGCACGTCGCTCATTTGTCCCTGCGCTTGTAAGTGGCAATGTCGATCGCATCCGCGATAATGGCAGCCACAATGAACCCCACGTCCGACGACACAAGCAGAATGTGAGCAGCCCAATGACGGTTAAGGTGCCCTCGATGTAGCTCCGGCCAAGAAGAACCCAAAGCAATTGCGTTGAAAACCCCACGCCCATAGAGCCACGTTACCAAGAACTGACGACGCCCGCTTTAGCAAGTCTCCCTATGCTCGTTCAACGCACGCGGACGCGCATACGCTTCGCCGGCAATCCGCGCGACATGACCAATATTGTGCAGCACCACGACGCGCTCTAACGACTAAATATAAGTTGTGGGGCGACGAATCGCGTCGAATGCGTCGTATTGCGCGATTGAAGGTCTGACATGTTCCTGATTTCCTTGGAGCCAGATTGCGGCTGGGTCGTATAGCGCGCGTAAGGCAATTATGCACGAGGGTCGGGGTTTGTTGGAGGTGGCGCGGGAGAAAATGCGCACGCGGCATTTTGCGTATCGTACGGAACAGGTCTACCTGCATTGGATTCGGCGTTACGTTAAGTTTCACGACAGGCGGCATCCTCGTGGGCTGGGGCCGGAGGGCGTCGAGAAATTCTTGAGTCACCTGGCCGTCGGTGCAAAAGTCAGCGCGTCGACTCAGAATCAGGCACTGCAGGCTCTATTGTTTCTGTATCGTCAGGTGCTCGATATAGAGCTGCCATGGCTCGAGAACGTGACGCGTGCGACGCGGCCGAAACGATTACCGGTGGTGCTCACGCCTGCCGAAGTGCGCGCAGTCTTGGCGCAATTGGAGGGGACGGCTTGGCTGGTGGCAAATCTCTTGTACGGCAGCGGGCTGCGTTTGATGGAATCGTTGCGGCTGCGGGTCAAGGACGTGGGTTTGGAGCGCTGCGAACTGATCGTTCGCGACGCGAAGTGCGGCAAGGATCGAGTCACGGTGCTGCCGGGGTCGATCCTCCATCCGCTACGGATGCATTTGCGGAAATTGCACCTTCGTTTCGAACAGCAGCGCGCAGCGGGTGCGCCGGGCGTGTCGCTGCCAGCGGCGCTGACGCGCAAATTTCCCAACGCTTCGATCCAGTGGGGTTGGCAGTACGTATTTCCTGCCGACTCCTATTGCGAGGATGTCTATTCGGGCCGTCCGGTCCGCCACCACGTGCACGAAAAAGCAATCCAACGCGCAGTGCAGGCCGCCGTGCGCAGCGCCGGCATATTGCAACCGGCGAGTTGCCATACGTTTCGTCATTGCTTTGCCACCCACCTCTTGGAAGCGGGGTACGACATCCGCACGATACAAGAATTGCTGGGCCATGCTGACGTTCGCTCTACCATGCTGTACACGCACGTCCTCGGAAAGGGCGCGATGGGGGTCAAAAGCCCACTGGACCAGCCCTTCGGTGGCATTCAGGTCCGGCCCATTGGCGGCGTTTAGAACCCGCTCGCCGGCGCGTAACTTGGCGCTCCTGTGAGCCCATGCTATTCCGAGATTCCCGCCGTGCCGCTATACTGTCCGCCGCCTTGATATTTCCCCATAGATAGCAGCGAGTTACCGTGTCCAAGTCAGAATCGTCAGATACGCAGTTCTTCAATTCCTTCAGCATGGTGCTCGGACTTTTAGTTGCCTTTGCCATCGTCCTGTTCGCGGTGGCGCGCAGCATGGGGGAGGACACGCAGGGGGCGGATGTGCTGCTGGATCCGCTGCACTTGGCGGAGGTGCAGAAAAACATTGCTCCCTTCGCTCAGGAGGCGATTGCCGGCAAGGACAATACGGCTTTGGCGGCTTTGAGTGCGCCCGCAGGCGGGGCACCGGCGGTGAGCGTGCCGACGACAGGCGAGCAGGCATTCACGGAAGTGTGTTCCGCGTGCCATGCGACGGGCATCAACGGTGCGCCGAAAATCGGGGATCATGCAGCTTGGGGGCCGCGTATCGCGCAAGGCAAGGACACTCTCTACAAGGCTGCGATCTCCGGCAAGGGCAATATGCCTCCCAAAGGCGGCACGAATTGGCCGGACGCGACCATCCGCATGACTGTGGATTACATGGTGTCGCTCAACAAATAGGCCGGTCCAGAGCCCGCAGTTTCACGGCTTCCGCCACGTCGACAGTTCGTATTTCGGCTTCACTGCCCAGGTCCGCGCACGTGCGAGCGACTTTGAGCACGCGGTGATAGGCGCGCGCCGATAGTCCAAGGCGCGCGATGGCGGTGGCGAGCAACGCTCTCTGCTGCTTCGCGAGCCTGCAGACGCGCGTAACTTCGTCAGGCGACAGCCGGGCGTTAAGTTTCCCTTGTCTTTGCAGTTGCACGTTCCTCGCCCCGGCCACGCGCGCGGCCACCGCGGCAGAGCTTTCTGCCGTTCGTCCCGACCCTACCGGTGTTGCTCGTGCCTGCGCTTCGCCCATGAGGTCCTCGATCGGCAGTGGGACCAGTTCGATATGGATGTCGATACGATCGATGAGCGGGCCGGAGAGGCGGTTGCGGTACCGTATTATTTGCTCTGCCGTGCAATGGCAGCGGCCGCGGGGGTCTCCCGCGTAGCCGCAGGGACAGGGATTCATCGCGGCGACCAGTTGGAATCGTGCAGGGAACTCGCACGTGCGCTTCAGGCGCGCGACGACAACCACGCCGGTTTCCAATGGTTCGCGCAATGCCTCGAGCGCGTTGCGCGGAAATTCGGGCAGTTCATCGAGGAACAGCACGCCCAGGTGCGAGAGCGATAGTTCGCCTGGCCGCAGTGATCCGCCGCCGATCAGTGCCGCCATCGAAGCCGTGTGTTGCGGACTGCGGAACGGACGGCGGCCGCCGAGGCTCGGTCTGCGGCCCGCGGCGGATTCCACGCTCGCGACTTCCAATATTTCCGGCGCCAACAAGGGCGGCAACAACCCGGGCAATCGTTGCGCGAGCATGGTCTTGCCGGCTCCGGGAGGACCGATCATCAGAAGCCCATGTTCGCCGGCCGCAGCAATCTCCAAGGCACGCTTGGCAGCATACTGGCCCCGTACCTCCGAGAGGTCCGGTGCCGATTTCCGGCGGCCTTCCAGTTCGTGCTGATTGCGATCTTGGGTCTGCGCGTGCGCATGCACCTGCGCGTGCGCTTGTACCTGCGCGTGAGCTTGCGCCTGCGCGGGATCCTGCACCTGCGCCGCGGGGGCAGCCTTTCCGCCGAGCGCGGCGACCACTTCGTACAGGTTGTTCATCAGTCGAAGCTTCGCGCCGTTGAGAAGGCTTGCTTCGAGCGCGTTCGCGGCCGGCAAAATGATTTCGCTGCCGAGTTTCGCGCCGGCGATCAGCGCGGGCAATAGCTTGGGTGTTTCGCGCAGCGCGCCTCCTAAAGACAATTCGCCGTAAAACTCGCGATGATCGAGTGCGCGCGGATCGATTTTGCGGTCGGCCGCCAAAATGCCGACGGCAATCGGCAGGTCGAAGCGCCCGCCTTCCTTCGGCAGATCCGCCGGCGACAAGTTGACGGTGATGCGACGCTGTGGAAAATCATATCCGGCGGTGACGAGCGCGGCGCGGACCCGTTCCTTACTCTCTCGCACCACGGCTTCGGGAAGTCCCACCAGTGCGAACGCCGGCAAGCCGTTGCCCAAGTGTACTTCGACCCGTACCAGCGGCGCCTCGAGGCCGGCGGGCGCGCGGCTGAAGACGGTGCTCACTTCCTTGTGAGTACTCATTTGCCAAGCCTCGAGGCCCTAACCCGCTCGGGGACTTATTGCGGCGATAGCTTCGTTTCGAGCTCTTTGAGGCGAGCTTCGATGGCCGTGAGCTTTGCCTGAGTGCGTTCGAGAATCGCGGCTTGCACATCGAAATCCTGCCGGGTGACCAGATCGAGTTTGGCCAACTGCGCCTGCAGTACGGCCTTGAAGTTGCCCTCGAGATCCCGGCCAAAAGCGCGCAGCGATTCCGGCACGGAATCGGCCAAACGTTTCGCCAGGTCATCCAAGCCATTCGAATTGATGAAACTCATTTTTGCCCTCGCATCTGAACACTCGCACTTTGCGCGGCTCGCACTTCGTTAACGCGCGCTTGGAATTGCTGCGCGCCACTTGAGTGCGCCGCATCGCTCATGCCGGCCTAACTCATTGATTTATTGAGTTCCTGCGGTGGCACGCAAACTGCAATCTCTAAAATCAATACTACGCGGAAGTGGATTGGGTGGTTGTCTGAATTACCGATGAGTGCGGGGATAAATGCATGAAGCTCATCACCGCCGTCATCAAGCCGTTCAAGCTTGACGAGGTTCGGCTGGCGGTTGCAGACATTGGCATCCAGGGAGTGACCGTGACGGAGGTTCAGGGGTACGGCACTTGGCCAGGACGCATGGAGACGTATCGAGGAGCTGATTATCAGATCGACTTTTTGCCCAAGGTGAAAGTCGAACTCGCGGTGGATGATTCGATCGCGGAACAGGTCTTGGAAGCGATCTGCAACATCGCCCGGACCGGAGCCCCTTCGGATGGAAAGGTATGGGTACTCGAACTGGAGCAGGCGTTGCGGATTCGCACGGGTGAAATCGGTCCGGACGCCATTTAGTGGGACTTTCAAGGCTCCGGCCTGGGCAGCGGCCAGGCCGGATCTGGGGACGATTTAGGAGCATCTCGCGCCGGCAAACCAGCCAACTCCCCCGTCGGTGCGATATCCCGGCGCGGATCCTTTGAAAAGGGCCCGCGCCGTTTTTTATCCACGCGGCGCGAGATGCATGGGGGTTATACCCCGGCAGAATTCAACACTCCATGCTGCGGTGCGGCAGTTTTATTTCGAATTCCGCTGCTAAACTGCGTTTTACTTAAACTGGGAGCCGATGCATGAAAATGGTCATCGCCATCATCAAACCCTTCAAGCTTGACGATGTGCGCGCTGCCCTGGCCGAAGTGGGTATTCAAGGCATTACCGTGACAGAGGTCAAAGGCTTTGGACGTCAAAAGGGCCACACTGAGCTCTATCGGGGGGCGGAATACGTTGTTGATTTCCTGCCCAAAGTGAAGCTTGAACTTGCCGTCGATGACGAGCAGGTCGAGCGCGTTGTGGAAGCCATTATCGAAACGGCACGCACGGGTAAGATTGGTGACGGCAAGATTTTTGTGTGCGAGCTTGGCCAGGCGGTGCGCATTCGCACCGGCGAGGCCGGCTCGCGTGCGCTGTAACAATTAAGCGAGGACTGGACGATGAAACGCCTTTTGTTGTTCGCCGCTTTGATCGCTTGGTCGGGCATGGCCTCCGCCGTCGTCTACAAATGGGTCGACGCTCAGGGCAAGGTGCTGTATGGCGACCGGCCGCCCGATGGTGTGCATGCTGAGGTGGTCGAGCTGCTGGTGGCGCACACCGGCACCACGCGATCGGCGCCGGCCGCGCCTGCAGCGAAAAACGCCTCCGTCCCCGCGGCCAAGGACTCCGATGAAAAGAAGGAAGTGGCGCAGGACGTTGCCCAGACTCGCGACAAGCAATGCACTGAAGCGCAGGAGCGCTACAAGAAATTGATCGAAGGCCGCAGGCTCTATAAAACCGGTCCCGACGGTGAACGTCAGTTCATGAATTCAGAAGAAATCGACACCGAGCGGCTGAACGCCAAACGGGATGTCGACACCATCTGCAACAGCACCACCTGAGCACCCCCTGCTGAGAGGGCCTGCTCCAGTCCTTTGAGGTCCGCGCGCTTTGCCGCGGAAGGCGCAAAGCCTTAGGCTACCGTCCTTTGGCCGACCTTAAGGACCGTTCACATGCAAACAGGCTTCGTTGGACTGGGTGCCATGGGCGCGCACATGGCGCGCAATCTGCATCGCGCCGGACTGCTCACCGGCGTCTGGAATCGCACCCCCGAAAAAGCCAAGGCGCTGGCCGCGGAATTGAAGGTGCTGGCGTTCGCGAACCTGACCGAACTCGCGGGCAATTGCGAAGCCGTGGTGATCTGCGTGTCCGCCGACAAGGATCTGCGCGAAGTTGTCGCGGGCTTGGAGCCGGGCCTGACGCCGAACATGATTGTCATGGATTGCTCCACGGTGGGAAAGGACACGGTGCGCGATCTCTACAACCAGCTCAACGCACTGGGCGTCGGATTTCTCGACTGTCCGGTGAGCGGCGGCGTCGAGGGCGCGAGGACGGCATCGCTTGCCATCATGTGCGGCGGCGATGAATCGGTATTCAGCCGGGCGCAGCCGATCCTGGAAAAAATGGGCAAGGCCGTGGCCTACATTGGCGCCAGCGGATCGGGTCAGGTGACCAAGGCCACCAACCAAATCATGTGCGCCGGCATCATCCAAGCCGTGGGCGAGGCCATGGCGTTTGCACACGAGGAAGGCGTCGATCTTAAAAAGGTGATCGATGTCCTCGGCAAGGGCGCGGGCTCGAGCTGGTACTTCGTCAACCGCGCGCCCTTCATGGCAAACAACAGTTTTCCCGCCGGCTTTCGCGTGCGGCTCCACGACAAGGATTTACGTATCTGCCGCGAAATGGCGGCGAAGCATGGCGGCGTCCTGCCCGTGGTCGAATCGACGCTCGCGGAGTACGAGAAATTGATCGCCGCGGGATACGGCGATGAAGACATCTCCGCCATCTACCGCCTGAAGACCAAGCTGTTCCCTCCGAAACCCGAGTCGATGTGACAGCGCGGCTGCGCATCGCCACGCGCAAGAGTCAGCTGGCGCTTTGGCAGGCGGAGCATGTGTCGACGCTGTTGCGTGCCGCGCATCCCGGCCTGGAAATTGAGCTGGTGCCGTTGCTGACGCAGGGTGATCGCATTCAGGATCGGACCCTGGCCGCCATCGGCGGCAAGGGATTGTTCATCAAGGAACTCGAGGTCGCGCTGGAAGATCTGCGCGCCGACATCGCGGTGCATTCGATGAAAGACGTGCCGGCGGACCTTCCTTCTGGACTGATCATCGGCGCCGTGTTGAAACGCGCCGATCCCCGCGATGCGTTGGTGACCACGTCGGGCATTGCGCGGCTGGAAGACTTGCCGCACGGCGCTGTCGTGGGCACCTCGAGCCTGCGCCGCCAAGCGCAGATTCGCGCTTTGCGGCCGGACCTGCGCATTGAATCGCTGCGCGGCAATGTGGACACGCGCCTGCGCAAGCTTGACGCGTCACAGGATTCGGCCGGCAACGCGGCAACAGTCGGCAACGCGGCAACAGTCGGCGGCGCGGCAACAGTCGGCGGCGCGGCAACGGGCGGCAAGCGCCTGGACGCCATCGTTCTCGCCTGCGCCGGTCTCATTCGCTTAGGATTGGAATCGCGCATCACCGCGCGGCTGGATCCAAAAATTTGCCTGCCGGCGGTGACCCAGGGCGTGATCGGCGTCGAGTGCCGGCAAAACGATTCGCGCACCGTCGAGTTCCTGCAGGCGCTGGAAGATCCTTCCACTCGCAAAGTGATGGACGCGGAGCGCGCCTTTGCCGCGCGCCTCGGCGGCAGCTGCCAATCGCCGATTGCCGCCTATGCCGAGCTCGGCGCGGGGCGGATCACTCTGCGCGGACTGGTTGCAGAACCGGACGGCTCGCGGCTTCTAAAAGATACCGTGTCGGGCAGCGCAGATAATCCGTCGGCGCTGGGCCGCCAATTGGCGGAACGGATCTTGGCGGCGGGCGCCGGTCCCTTGCTCGAGCGCCTGCGCGCGGGCTAGGCGCAGCTCGAATGCCGCGAGACGACTAATGCCGCGAAACGCCTGATGCCGAGAGACTTCTAAATGCCGCCGCTTCAGGGAGTCGGCGTCCTGGTCACACGGCCTGAATTTCAGGCCATGGCGCTGTGCCGGTTGTTGGAGTCTTTGGGTGCGACGACGTTGCGCCTGCCGGCGCTTGAAATCAAACCGCTCAAAGACAGGCGAACCCTCACGGAACAACTGGGCGCTCTCGAGAATTTTGATGTGATCCTGTTCACCAGCGCCAACGCAGTGCGCTTTGGCGCGGCCTTGCTCGATCAGAAGCGCGATCTCACGCTCGCGGCGTTGGGGCCGGCCACTTCGCGTGCCTTGAACCAAGCGGGCTACCGCGTGGCCATACAACCGGGTGAGACCTTTGACTCTGAGGGTTTGCTTGCCCACCCGCGCTTGGAACACGTCGCGGGGCACCGGATCTTGATCATCAAAGGAGACCAAGGACGGGACCTGCTCCAACAAGAACTGGCGCGCCGCGGCGCGACGGTGGTGTGCGCCGACGTGTACGAGCGGGTGCCGGCCGCCTTCAGCACGCCGGTGCTCGAGACGGTGCGGGAGCGATTCGCGGCGGGCGAAATGCATGTGATCACGGCGACCAGTCTCGCGATCGGCGCGGTGCTGCTTGAAGTTGCGCCGCCCGCCTTGCGCGGCGAATTTGAACGCGTGCACTGGCTGGTTCCGGGCGCGCGAGTCGCCGCGGGTCTGCGCGATCTCGGCCTCAAGGCGCCGCTGCTGCTGGCCGATTCGGCGGAAGATCAGGATTTGGCCGGGGCGCTGGTTCGCTGGCGGGCCAATGTGTCGGAGGCGGGGTCGAAGGAATCGTAGTACAGCCGCGTCTTGGCGCTGCCGCGCGCATCATATTCGCGCTGGATGGCGGCGATCATCGCGGGCGGGCCGGCGGCATACACTTCGACCGCCTCGAGATCCGGGACGTCCTTGAATGCGGCTTCGTGCACCCAGCCGGTTCGTCCGCGCCATTCCGGCGTGGCCTCAGACAGAACCGGTAGGTAAGTGAACGAGGCGGCGAGGCGGCTCAATTGCTCGAGTGTCGCCTGTGCATACAGGTCCCGTTGGCTGCGCACTCCCCAATACAGCTGCATGTCGCGCTCCATTCCATTCTCGATGAGGTGGCGCAGGATGCTGAGCAGCGGCGCAATCCCCGTGCCGCCGCCGATCAGCACCATGCGCGGCGCGTGGCTCGCGTGCGGACGGTAGCTGAACGTGCCCAACGGGCCTTCGATCGAGAGCAGGCTGGAGCGCATGTCCTCGTGGAACAATCGCTCGCTGAATTCTCCGCCGGCGATGCGCCGGATATGCAGCTCCAGCGGCCTGGCGTCATGCGGCGGCGATGCAATGGAAAAACTGCGGCGCCGGCCGCCCGGCAGCAAAATGTCGATGTACTGGCCGGGTTCGAAGTTGAAATCTTCGGCAATGGGCAGGCGCAGGAACAATCCCATGACGTCGTGCGACAGGGGAACGGCGCGTTCGATGCGGCACGGCAGGCGCTTGATCTCTGCCGTACCGGCGGCGCGTATTTCAAAAGTTTCGATGCAAAGATCGCTGCGCGCGCGTGCCTGGCAGAGCAGGATCAGGCCCTCGGCGATCTCGGCCTCGGAGAGCCCGAGCGGCCGGCCGTTGGGGTAGTCGATCGCGCCGCTCACCAGCCGTGCTTTGCAGGCGCCGCAATTGCCGCCCTTGCAGCTATGCGGCAGATTCAGCGCGGCATCTGCAGCGGCTTCGAGCAGCGGCTGCTCGGCGGCGGCATTAAAGCTGCGGCTTGAATTGGCAATGCGGATGAGCACGCGTACAACCTGCGCACGGGCGGCCGGCGCTTGTCGTCAGGCGACCGGCTGGCTGCGCTTGCTGTCCAGCCATTCGTGAATGGGTTCCCATTGCTTCCAATCCGGCCAGGCGAGATATTCGGGCAGTTCGAGCACGCCCATGCCGCGCGAATAGGCGCGTACATAATTTTGCGCTTCGCGCAGGTGCCCAAGATACGGCACCTTGAGCTTGCTCAAGTATTGGTCCAGCTCCTCGTACACCAGGGTGTGTTCGCGCACGCGGTTGGCAATGACCGCGAGACGGGCCTGCTTGCGCGATACCTTACCGATTTCCAAAAGCTCCGCCATGAAATGGCCGCAGGCTTTCATGTCGATGCTCGAAGGCAGCACCGGCACAATGATGGTTTCGGCGCGGCGCACCAGTTCATTCAATTCCGTGCCGTGAACGCGCGCGGGCGCGTCGATGACGAGCACATCGGTGTTGCGCGGCACGTTGCGCAGGCCGTCCTCGAATGCGGCGGCGCCCGTGACAGCCGGCAGGTCGGCGGGCCGCATTGCCAACCAATCGAGGCTGGAGCGCTGCGGGTCATAGTCCGCGATGCATACCTTGTGCCCATCGCGGGCGAAGAATACGGCGATGTTGGTGGAAAGCGTGCTCTTGCCGCAGCCGCCCTTCGCGTTCAATACCATGACGTGGCGCATAATCCCCCGGCTTTGTTGTTCTTCCAAGGTAGAACTTTACGCGAACATTGCGCAACCCCCGAGCGGAATTTTGCCGCATCGGCTATGCTGCCGACATGCGCATCGAGTTTATGAAGATGCAAGGCTTGGGCAACGATTTTCTGGTGTTCGACGCCGCCGCCATCGCCGCCGACACCCCCCTGGATGAAAGGACGCTACGCGCCCTCGCCGATCGGCACACCGGCGTGGGTTTCGATCAGGCGTTGATGTTGGAGTCGCCGCGCGATCCTGCCAGCCGCGTGTTCTATCGAGTATTCAATTCCGACGGCACGGAGGTCGAACAGTGCGGCAATGGCGCGCGCTGTATCGCGGCGCTGCTCTATGCACGCGCGCCCGAACTGGGCCGCGACCTCATCATGGGCAGCCCCGGCGGACGCGTGCGCGCCCGGGTGCGCGACGATGGCCTGGTGTCGGTGGACATGGGGATCCCGCAGTTCGAGGAACCTTTCGAGTTTTCCTTGAAAATCGAAGGCAAGGACATCGGCATGAGCGCGCTGCGCCTAGGGAACCCCCACGCGGTGCTGCGTGTGCCCGATGTGAAGACCGCAGCGGTGGAACTGTGGGGACCGAGCATTCAGCGGCATCCGCACTTCCCCCAGCGCGCCAACGTGGGATTCATGCAGATCCTCGGCCGCAACCATATTTTGCTGCGCGTGTTCGAGCGCGGCGCCGGCGAAACGCAGGCTTGCGGCACCGGAGCCTGTGTCGCCGTCGCGGTCGGCGTGCGCCAGGGGCTGCTCGACGGCGAAGTGCGGGTGGATTTGCCGGGCGGCACGGCGATGGTTTCTTGGGAGGGCCCGGGACAGCACGTCTGGCTGACCGGCCCCGCCACCACGGTTTTTACGGGTTCGATCGATTTAACGCGATTCACTGGAGCCAAACAATGACCACGAGTCACGCGCGCGGGATCAAGCAGGATGCGCTCAACGACAACAGTGTCGGGGACTATTTGCTGGCCTCGCCGGATTTCTTCGAGCGCAACTCGCAGCTCTTGACCAAGTTGCGTCTGCCTCATGTGCGCGACGTGGCGGCCACGGTGAGTTTGGTGGAACGCCAGGTCGAGGTGTTGCGCGAGCGCAATCAGTCGCTCGAACGCAAGCTGAAGGAGCTGGTGGATGTGGCGCGGGCCAACGATGCGCTGGCGGATCGAATCCATCGCCTCTGTCAGCGGCTGATTCGCACGCGCACCCTGGCGGAATCGATCAACGCCATCGAGACCTCGCTGCGCGAGGACTTCGACGCGATGAATTCGGTGCTGGTGCTGTTTCTCGAGGAGGCGCGCGCGCTCGAGCCGGCGATGGGCCGGTTTTTGCGCGTCGCCAATCCGACCGACGAGGACATGCGGACCTTCGATTCCCTGTTGAGTTCGGGAAAGCCGCGTTGCGGCCAGGTGCGCGATGCCCAGCGCGATTATCTTTTCGGCAAGGATTCCGTGGCGATCGGCTCGGTGGCGCTCACGCCGTTGGGCCAAAAGGGCGCGCTCGGCATTTTGGCCATCGGTGCGAGCGATGCGGAACGCTTTCATCCCGGCATGAGCACCGAATTCCTGCTGCGCATCGGCGAACTCGTGACCTACGCGCTGATGCGCTGAACCAAGCTCTGTGCTGCTTCGCGAGCGCGAACTGATCGAGCGATTCCTCTCGCACCTCAACTTCGAGCGCCGCATGAGCGCGCACACGGTGGCGGCCTATCGCCACGACTTGCTGGCATTGGCCGGATTTTGCGAGGGCCGCAAGGTCCCGCGCTGGTCGGCGTTGAACAATTTCCAGGTGCGCGCCTTCGCCGCGGCCGAGCACGCCGGCGGCATCGCGCCGCGCAGCATTCAGCGGCGCTTGTCGGCGGCGCGCACGTTCTACGAATACCTGATACGCGAGGGCCATGCCAGGAACAATCCGGCGCTCGAGGTGCGCGCGCCCAAATCGAAAAAGCGGCTGCCCGCGACCTTGGACGCCGATCAAATGGCGCGGCTGCTTGATTTTCGTGCGGACGATTCGCTCTCGGCGCGCGACAAGGCCATGATGGAGTTGTTCTATTCGTCGGGCCTGCGCTTGAGCGAATTGGTGGGACTGGAAGTTTCCGCCGTCGATCTCAAGGATCGCATGGTGCGAGTGCTCGGCAAGGGCAACAAAACGCGCATTGTGCCGGTGGGGCGCCACGCCATCGACGCGCTGAAGGGATGGCTGGCGGAGCGCGCCGCGCTCATCCGGGACAAGCCGGCGTCGGCCTCCGCTGATGGCGGCGCCGTGTTCGTCGGAAAATCGGGGCGGCCTCTGACCGTGCGGGCGGTGCAGTTGCGGGTGGGCCTGTGGGCGCGCCGACGCGGCCTGTCCATGCACGTGCACCCGCATATGTTTCGCCATTCCTTTGCAACCCACCTGTTGGAGTCCAGCGGCGATCTGCGCGGCGTGCAGGAATTGCTGGGGCATGCCGACATCAGCACCACCCAGGTTTACACCCATTTGGACTTCCAACGGCTGGCCAGCGTTTACGATGCCGCCCATCCGCGAGCCCGGCGCCGGTCCTGAACGGCTTGAAAGGGCGGGAAGTCGGCCCCACGGTAGCAACTTCTATGAAACATGATCCGGATCGGATTTACGGCACCACCATTCTGGCGGTACGGCGCAATGCCAAAGTCGCGGTGGGCGGCGACGGCCAGGTCACCTTGGGGCAAAGCGTGATGAAGTCCAACGCGCGCAAAGTGCGGCGGCTCTATGACGGCAAGGTGCTGGCCGGATTTGCCGGCGGCACGGCGGATGCCTTCACCCTGTTCGAACGCTTCGAGGGCAAGCTGGAGAAATTCGGCAATCTCACGCGTGCGGCGATCGAATTGGCAAAGGATTGGCGCAGCGATCGCAGTCTGCGCCGCCTCGAGGCCCTGCTCTGCGTCGCCGATGCCACCAGCACCTACGTCATTTCGGGAACGGGCGACGTCATCGAACCCGAGCATGATCTGATCGCCATTGGTTCAGGCTCCGGTTTTGCGCAGGCGGCTGCGCTGGCATTCATGCAAAGCGGCGACTTGTCGGCGCGCGACATCGTCGAGCGCTCGCTCAATATCGCCGCGGACATCTGCATCTATACCAACCGCAGCCTGACCATCGAGGAGCTCTAGTGCTCCCGGCCGACCAGTCGGGCTCCTCGCAGATGACGCCGCGCGAAATCGTCGAGGAACTCGACAAGCACATTGTCGGCCAGAAGGCGGCCAAGCGCGCGGTGGCGATCGCCCTGCGCAATCGCTGGAGGCGCCAGCAGGTGGCCGAATCGCTGCGCCAGGAGATCACCCCGAAGAACATTTTGATGATCGGCCCCACCGGCGTGGGCAAAACCGAAATCGCGCGCCGCCTGGCCCGGCTTGCCAAAGCCCCCTTCATCAAGGTGGAGGCCACGAAGTTCACGGAAGTGGGCTATGTTGGCCGCGAAGTTGATTCGATCGTCCGCGATCTTGTCGACATCTCCGTCAAAATGACGCGAGAAGAAGAGATGGCGAAGGTGCGTCACCGCGCCGCCGATGCAGCCGAGGACCGGGTGCTCGATATTTTGCTGCCCCGGGTCCAAGCCGGCTTCACGGCCGAAACCGGCGTCAAGGACAACGACACGCGGCAGCGATTTCGCAAAATGCTGCGCGAAGGGCAGCTGGACGATCGCGAGATCGAAATCGAAGTTCGCGCCCTGCCAATGGGCCTGGAGATCATGGCGCCTCCCGGCATGGAAGAAATGACCCAGCAACTGCAGGGGATGTTCCAGAACTTAGGAAGCGGCCGCACCCGCGCCCGCAAGGTCAAAATCAAGGAAGCGTTGAAGCTGCTGGTTGACGAAGAAGCGTCGAAAATGATCAATGAGGAGGAGCTGAGGCTGCGCGCCGTCGAAAACGCCGAACAAAACGGCATCGTGTTCATTGACGAGATCGACAAAATTGCGCGCCGCCAGGAAACCACGGGTGCCGACGTGTCGCGTGAAGGCGTGCAGCGCGACCTGTTGCCGCTGGTCGAAGGCTGCACGGTGAACACGAAGTACGGCAGCGTCAAAACCGACCATGTCCTGTTCATCGCATCCGGCGCATTTCACATGTCGAAGCCCTCGGACCTGATTCCGGAATTGCAGGGCCGCCTGCCGATCCGGGTCGAGCTGGAGCCGTTGGTCGTCGGTGATTTCGTGCGGATTTTGACCGAGCCCGACGCCTCGTTGTGCCGGCAGTATTCGGCGTTGATGGCGACTGAAGGTTTGACGCTGGAATTCGCGGCGTGCGGCGTGCAGCGGCTCGCCGAAGTGGCTTTCGAGGTCAATGAACGCACTGAGAACATCGGCGCGCGGCGTCTGCACACCGTGATGGAGCGCCTGCTCGAGACCGTATCCTTCGACGCGGCGGACCGCAACGGCACGCGCGTCGTGATCAATCGCGAGTACGTGCAGGGTAATTTGGGCGAACTGGTCAAAGATCAGGATCTGTCGCGGTACATCCTGTGAGCTCCGGAAAGTCGGCGCAGCCCACCGATATCAAGCTGCGCACCGAGTCGCGGCTGCTCGACGTGCGCTTCGATGATGGCGCGCATTTCGAACTGCCGTTCGAATACCTGCGCGTGTTTTCGCCCTCGGCGGAAGTGAAGGGCCATGGCGGCGGCGAGGGCGCGCTGGTGCTGGATAAGAAGAACGTCGGGATCAGCGGGATCGAGCCTGTGGGCAATTATGCGCTGCGTCTTTTTTTTGACGACGGCCACAACACGGGACTGTATTCCTGGAGCGTCCTGTACCAGCTGGGCAGGGACCTTGCGCCCAACTGGACGCGCTATCAAGAACGCTGCGCCGAGGCTGAATTTGCCGCGAAACCCAGGCCGCCAAAACCATAGGGCCTTGGCGGCTACCGCCGGTCGGGAGCCCCCGGCCGCAGTCGGCTACAATGGCGCTCAATGATTACGAAGGGCGTCATGGCGGATTCCGATCGTACAGTGGATTTTGGCTTTGAAAAGGTCGCGGCGGCCGACAAGCCGGAACGGGTGCGCGCGGTGTTTGCATCTGTCGCGGGCAAGTACGACGTCATGAACGATCTGATGTCGTTCGGCGCGCATCGGCTGTGGAAACATTTCACGCTGTCGCTGACCGGACTGCGCCCAGGGCAACACGCCCTGGATGCCGCCGGTGGGACCGGCGATCTGGCGGCTGGATTGCTGCGCCAGGTCGGCAAGTCCGGCCGCGTCGTCCTGTCGGATATCAATCCGGCCATGCTCGAGATCGGCCGCGACCGCCTGCTCGATTTGGGCTTTGTGGGCAATGTGGAGTGCATCGTGGCCGACGTGGAGCGCCTGCCTTTCGAGGACAACGCTTTTGACGTCGTCACGATCGGATTTGGCTTGCGCAATGTGACCGACAAGGCGGCGGCGCTCAAATCCATGCACCGTGTGCTGAAACCGGGCGGTCAATTGCTGGTGCTGGAATTTTCGACGCCGACCGCGCCCGGCCTGAAACCGATTTACGACGCCTACTCCTTCAAGGTCTTGCCGCTGCTGGGGAGCCTGGTCGCGAAAGACGCGGATAGCTATCGATATCTTGCGGAATCGATCCGCATGCACCCGAATCAAGAAACCCTGCTCGAGATGCTGCGCAGCGCGGGTTTCATCCAGGCGCGCTATCACAATCTCAGCGGCGGCATTGTCGCCGTTCATCGCGGCTATAAGGGCTAGGACCCCGGAGCCTGGCATGCCCGCAACTCCCGCCTGGTTGGCATCGGCCGAAGCCGTCTTGAACCGCAACATCGCCGCATCGAGCCGTGCCGCCGCGCTGACCAAGCAGCTCGAGGGCACCAGCCTGCAGGTCGACGTCGATGGCATCACGCGAGTTCGAACCACCTGCTTCGCCGGCCGTGCGGCATTGCTGGCCGGCGATGATTCGCCGGCGGATGCCGTCATTTCCGGATCGGCGCCGGCCCTGCTGCAAATGTTCAAAGGCGCGACGCCGAGCGCGGAGATGCGAACCTCGGTGCAGATCCGCGGCGATGCCGAGATCGCCAACCTGTACCGCGATTTGTTTGCGGCTGCGCGGCCTGACCTGGAAGAAGAATTGTCCCGCTGGGTGGGCGACATGCCGGCACGGCATCTGTCCTTGCTCGCCAAGAGCGTGCGGACTTGGGCACGCCGCGCGCGGCGCACCGCGGGTGAGAACATCGCCGAGTATCTGCAGGAAGAGGGCCGCGACCTGGTGACAAAAACCGAAATGGAAGAGTTCCTGCGCGGCGTCGACGCCGTGCGGGAAAGCATGGACCGGATCGAAGCTCGCCTGAGCCTGATCGAGCGTCGGGCGAAGAGCAGCTGATGCGATTGCGGGTGTTCGCGAGGCTGCTCAAGATCCAGCGGGCGCTGGTCAGACACCGGCTCGATGAGTTCGTGCGCGCCACCCATTTGTACCGGCCGCTGCGAAATCTTTACTTTGTTTCGCCATGGACCTGGTTCCAGCGCAGCGTTGGCGGCACGCGCGGCGAACGTCTGCGCCTGGCGCTTCAGGAGCTGGGCCCAATCTTCGTTAAATTCGGTCAGGCGCTCTCGACACGGCGCGACCTGCTGCCCGTCGACATCGCCGATGAGCTGGCCAAGCTGCAGGACCGCGTACCGCCCTTCCCCGGCGCTGTCGCCGTCGCCATGATCGAAAAAACCTTCGGCCGGCCGCTGAGCGACATTTTCGGCAGCTTTGAAGTCTCAGCCCTGGCCGCTGCATCCATCGCCCAGGTGCATGCGGCCACCTTGAAGAACGGCGATGAGGTGGTGGTCAAGGTGCTGCGGCCGGGCATGCGCGAAGTCATCGATCTTGATCTGGAAGTGCTCGACACGCTGGCGAGGTTCGCCGATGAGTACTGGATCGAGGCCCGTCCGGTCAGGCCCATCGAGGTGGTGCGCGAGTACCGCAAGACGGTCACCGATGAACTCGATCTGATGCGCGAGGCCGGCAACGCCGCCCAGCTGAAGCGCAATTTCGCCGGCTCCTCGCTGCTGTACGTGCCGCAAATTCACTGGGACTTCTGCCGCCAGAACGTCATGGTGATGGAACGCATTCACGGCATCATCGTGAGCCGGGTGGAGGAGTTGCGGGCGCGCGGCACGGACATCGCCAGGCTTGCCGAGAACGGCGTCGAGATCTTTTTCACGCAGGTGTTCCGTCACAATTTCTTTCATGCCGACATGCACCCTGGGAACATTTTCGTGCAGATCGACGATCCGCTGAATCCGCGCTACGCGGCGGTGGATTTCGGCATCGTCGGCACCCTGCAGCCGCGCGACCAGCACTATCTGGCCGAAAATTTCATGGCCTTCTTCAATCGCGACTATCGGCGCATCGCGCAGCTGCACATTGAAAGCGGCTGGGTGCCGAAAGGCACAAGGGTCGATGAGCTCGAATCCGCGGTACGCACGGTCTGCGAGCCCATCTACAACAAGCCGCTCAAGGAGATTTCCTTCGCGCAAGTGCTGCTGCGGTTGTTCGAGACGGCGCGGCGCTTCGACATGCAGGTGCAGCCGCAGCTGATTTTGCTGCAAAAGACCCTGTTCAACATCGAGGGCCTGGGGCGGCAGCTTTACCCCGAACTCGATCTGTGGAAGACCGCGCAACCGGTGCTGCGCGAATGGATGAGAGAGCGCACCAGCCCACGCACCATTATCAAAGAGATTCGCGCGCATTGGCCGGACGCGCTGCTGACCTTGCGGCAGATACCGCAAATCCTGCAGACCTCGATTCGCGAAGCGGCTGAAGGAACGGCGCCCGCCGTCGATCGGCAGCTGATCCTGCTGCGTGCGGAAATGCGTGCGGCGGCTGCGCGGCGCGACCTGTGGCTGGCCGCGGGCGTGCTCTGGCTGTCCGGCTTGATTTGGCTGGCCGAGCCTCCCCAATATCGATGGTTTGGAGCGGCGCAAATGATCGCTGCCATCGTGGTCTTCTTGAGATCGCGTTTCCGGCGTTAGGATCGAATGAGAATTCCCATAGAAAGCTCGACCAGCTACCGGGGCCGTAACTCGCGGCCGAATTTGCCCGCGCTCGCCTCGTTTCTCGTGCTGTCTCTCTGCGCGGGTGCGGCCGGCGCGCTGTTCACTCCGGGCTTTTCGGCGTCGGCGGCGCACTGGTACGCTGCTCTCGCCAAGCCTGGCTGGCTGCCGCCGCAAAACTGGTTCGCGCCCATATGGACGGCGCTGTATGTGTTGATGGCGATCGCGGCCTGGATCATCTGGCGCGAACGCTACCATCGCGGCCGCGCTGCCGCGATCAGCGCCTTTTGTATTCAGCTGCTGCTGAACGCAATGTGGGCGCCCGTGTTCTTCGGCTTGAAGAATATCGGTGCGGGACTGTTTGCGATCGTGGCGCTCTGGCTGGCGGTGGGCTGGACGATGAGGGAGTTCGCGCGCGTGAAGCCCGGCGCGGCGCTGATCCTGGTGCCGTACTTTTTGTGGGTGACTTTTGCCGCCGCGATCAATCTCGCCGTCTGGAGATTGAATTCATGATTGCGTTGTGTAGGCATCGGATTACGTTCTCTCGAGTCGATGCACCGATCGCTTGGACGGATGAATTCGATCAACCTGTCCTCGCTGCGTCGGGTACATCACCGCGAGAATCCGGGGCTAAAGTAATCTCTGCCAAGCCCACTGAGCGCACATTTTGCGTCAGTCGGAATTAGCACCCTACCCCGTGAGATTTCAAGCACGATGTACCCGACCGCAGCAGTCTGAATGGCAATAGACTCATCCCGGCGTTTTAGCTCCCCTTACCAAGGGAGTCCGCGCACCCACCTTTTGTCGAACGGCAATTACTCGGTCATGGTGACTGCCGCGGGTTCGGGTTTTAGCCGCTGGCAGGGAATTGCGCTGACGCGTTGGCGCGAGGACCCCACCTGCGACCCGTGGGGCTGCTACATTTTCCTGCGCGATGTCTTCAACGGCCACGTTTGGTCGGCCGGCTATCAGCCCATCGGCCGTGAATCCGAAGTCTACGAGGCGGAATTCTTCGAAGACCGCGCGGAATTTCGCCGCAAGGACGGACCGATCCGCACCGTCATGGAGATCCTCGTATCTTCAGAGGACGACGCGGAAGTGCGGCGCCTGTCCCTCACCAACGAAGGGCGCGGCACGCGCGAGATCGAGCTGACCTCGTACTCGGAAGTGGTTTTGAGCCCGCCGGCGGCCGATTCCGCCCACCCCGCATTTTCGAAGATGTTCGTGCAAACCGAATTTGCCGTGGAGCGCGGCGCGCTGCTGGCAACCCGGCGGCCACGCGACCCAGGCCCGGCCCAACCGTGGATGGTGCATTTCTGCTCGCTGGATGGCGAGGCTGTCGGCAGTCTGCAGTTCGAAACCGATCGCGCGCGTTTCCTCGGCCGCGGGCACGACGTGCGCAATGCCGCGTCCATCATGGATGCGAGGCCATTGTCCAATTCCGTGGGCACGGTGCTCGATCCGGTATTGTCGCTGCGACGCCGCGTGCGCATCGAGCCCGGCGAAACCGTCCATGCGGCGTTTTGGACCGGCGTCGGCGCCAGCCGCGCACAGGCCTTGAGCCTCATCGATAAGCTCGGCAGCGAAACGGCTTTTCTGCACACCAAAACACAGGCCCGGGCGAGCGCCGAGGCCCGGCTGCGCGAGTCCAATGTCAGTACCGAGGATGCGCGGCTGTTTCAGGAGATCGCCGAACGAATCCTGTATTCGGACGCTTCGCTGCGCGCCCCGGCCGACATGCTCAATCGCAATCAGCTGGGGCAACCTGCCTTGTGGGCGCTGGGCGTATCGGGCGATTCGCCCATCGTGCTCGCCCTGATTGCCGCCGAGACCGGCATCGAACAGGTTGCACAATTGCTGCGCGCACAAGCCTATTGGCAGGCAAAATGCCTGGCCGCGGACCTCGTGATTTTGAATACGGCGCCTCCCGCCGCCGCGCCGGCTCTTCAGGCCGCGCTCGAAGCATTGACCCAGCGCGATCCCAAGGGCAAGGGGTCGGCGATCGTGCTGCGCGCGGATGCGATAGGCGCGGAACAGAGTGATTTCCTGCGGGTGGCAGCGCGGGTGTTGCTGACGTGCCAGCCTAAGCCGCTGCGCGAGCAGCTCGCCAGACCGCAAGAATCGGCGGGAGCCGCGCGCCTGCGGCGCGAAAACAGCGGCGATGATCTTCGGGCTCCCGCACCCAACCGGGTGCCGACGCTCGAGTACTTCAACGGCCTTGGGGGCTTTGACGCCGGCGCGCGCGAATACGTGGTCGTGCTGGATGATGCTCAATGGACTCCCGCGCCCTGGATCAATGTCATCGCCAATCCGCAATTCGGCTTTCTGGCCTCCGCCGACGGTTCGGGGAGCACCTGGTCCCTAAATGCGCAGCAGAACCAAATCACACCGTGGTGCAATGATCCGGTCAGCGATACGCCCGCCGAGGCGATTTATGTCCGCGATGAAGATTCCGGCGATCTGTGGAGCGCCACCCCGCTGCCGATTCGCGAGCGCTCCTCCGCATACGTGGTGCGGCATGGCTTCGGCTACACGCGATCCGGACACACCTCGCACGGCATCGCACTCCACTTGACGCAATTCGTGCCGCTTGCCGATCCGATCAAGATCTCGCGGCTCAAAATCAAGAACCTCTGCGCTGAACCGCGCCAATTGTCGATCACCCACTACCTGGACTGGGTGCTCGGCAATCAGAACAACAAGGCCGCGCCCTTCATCGTCACGTCTCTCGATCCAAAATCACGCGCATTGTTGGCGCGCAATCCCTGGGGCGCAGATTTCAAGTCGCGCGTCGCCTTCATGGACATGGCGGGCGCACAGCAAAGCTGCACGGCGGATCGAAGCGAATTTATCGGACGCCATGGGTCGCTCGCCGAACCGGCGGCGCTCCTGGGACCGCAGCCGCTCACCGGCCGCGTGGGGGGAGGCTTGGATCCGTGCGGCGCGATGCAGACCAAATTCAGCTTGAATCCCGGCGAGTCCATCGAACTCAAGCTGTTGCTGGGCGAGGAGAGCTCTTCCGATGCGGCGGTTGCGCTGCTCGAGCGCTACCGAAACGCGGATCTCGATGAAGTCTTCAAGAGCGTGACGGATTTTTGGGACCGCACCCTGGGTGTCATTCAGGTTAAAACACCCGATCGATCACTGGATATCCTGGTCAACGGCTGGCTGCTGTACCAGACCTTGAGCAGCCGCGTCTGGGGTCGGACCGGCTTCTACCAGTCGAGCGGCGCTTACGGCTATCGCGACCAACTGCAGGACGTCATGGCCCTGTGCGTCGCGTCGCCGGCCATCGCGCGCGAGCACATCTTGCGGGCAGCAGCGCAGCAATACAGCGAAGGGGACGTGCAGCACTGGTGGCTGCCCACCTCCGGCCAGGGAATCAAGACGCGCGTTTCGGATGACCGTCTGTGGCTACCCTTCGTCATTGCGCATTATCTTGAGGTCACGGGCGACAAGCCGGTACTCGACGAACCCGTGCCTTTCTTGGGCGGAGGTCCGCTGCCGCCGGACACCCTGGAAAAATTCTGGGCGCCGCCCGCGGAGAACCCGGCGCCGCTCTTCGAGCATTGCGTTCGCGCGCTCAATTCCAGTCTGGAAATTGGGGCGCACGGCCTGCCGCTGTTCGGCACCGGCGATTGGAATGACGGCATGAACAGGGTGGGGATCGCCGGGCGCGGCGAGAGCGTATGGCTCGCCTGGTTCCTGCACGCGGCCTTGCTGCGCTTTGCGCCGATTGCCGAAGCGCGCGGCGCCGCCGAGGCCGCCACGGCCTGGCGCAAGCATGCCTTTGCCGTGCAACAGGCCATCGAACGCGAGGCCTGGGATGGCGACTGGTACCGGCGCGGCTATTACGACGACGGCACCGTCCTAGGCTCGGTATCCAGCGATGAATGCCGCATCGATTCCGTGGCGCAATCCTGGGCCGTGATCTCCGGCGCCGCACCGCGCGAGCGCGCGCTGCGCGCCATGGCTGCGGTCAACACCCAGCTCGTCAGCCGCAGCGATGGACTCGTGAAGCTGTTCACACCGCCCTTCGATCACGGCGCGAAAGATCCGGGCTACATCAAGGCCTATCCTCCGGGTTTGCGCGAGAACGGCGGCCAGTACACGCATGCCGCCATGTGGACGACGCTGGCCTTTGCGCTGTTGGGCGATGGCGATCGGGCCGGGGAATTGTTTGCGCTGCTAAATCCCATCAATCATGCCAGCACCACCGCCGGCATTCATCGCTACAAGGTGGAACCTTACGTGGTGTGCGCCGATGTGTACTCCGCGCCGGCGCATGTGGGGCGCGGCGGATGGACCTGGTACACAGGCTCTGCCGGCTGGATGTACCGTACCGCTGCGGAAGGCATTTTGGGAATCAAGGTGCGCGGAACCACGCTGGTTGTCGACCCGTGCATTCCGCGGGCGTGGCCCGGTTTTGAATTTACCTACAAGCATGGGACTTCGCGTTACCGCATCACGGTCAAGAATCCCCGCGGCGTGAATCGCGGTGTCGCGCATGCCACGCTCGATGGCAAGGACTTGACCGGCGTCGCCGGCGAAATTCAATTAACGGATGACGGCCGCTATCACTACGGTGAAATCACCCTGGGTTGAGCGGCGCGCCGCCAGTCAGTCCGGTGCCGCTAGTCGGCGTTGTGCGGCTTTGATTTCAGCGCGCTCACCGCCCTGGCCATGAGCATTTTCGCCACCGCGCTGGCGGGGACGAAGCGCAACAACCGCAAGGCCAGCGCCGGTCGGGCGATCAGCAACCCGCCCGCGAGCGCGCCCAGGGCACCCAGACCTCGGCTGCTCAACAGCATTTGCATGGTGCGGCTGCGCGGGAACCCCGAGTGCCCATTCATTCCGGCCGCGCCGCTACCGTCGCCTTGCGCCGGCGGCGGATCGAGCAGCAGGCGCAATTCCGCGCGAGACTGCGCAAGCCGGTTACGAATCAGGTTCAGCTCTGCCGCGTCGCGATCCGCCATGTCAATCCTCGTCCGAGGACAAAATCTTTTCGAGAATGACGCGGTCTTCCTGCCATTCGCGCCGCACATCGGAGAGCAGCGGCGATCGGGCACGCGCCGCGCGCGACCTGTAGACGGCCGCTGCGACCGCAACGACCACAAACCCGCCCGCCATCCAGGCAATGGCGGCCAGGCGATAGGGCGTGTCCCAGAAGTAAGCGATGATCCCTAAACAGGTGAGAAAAACTGCGAACAGCACGCAGATCGCCACGATGGCCGAGGCCACCACTTGTGCGGTGATTTCGCGATGGGTGCGCGCCAGATCCAAACCCGCCAATTCGATATAGGCGCCGATATGGCGCATCAGCGCAGGGGCGGCTTTAGGCAGTGACCATAACCCTCGCACTGTTGCGTCCTAGGAGCCTAGGAACGTCGCGTCGCCAGAATGCCCACCACGGCGCCGACCAGTGCCGCAATTCCGATCGCCTGCCACGGACTTTCGCGGACATAGTCATCCGCCGTGCTCGCGACATTTTGCGCCTGGCGCCGGATGGAGTCGGCACTGTCGGAAAGGCTCTGCTTGGTCGCGTCGACCGCGCGCTGCACCTTGCCGCGCACGCGAACGACATCGGCGTCTTTTAAATCAGCGATGCGCGCCATGAGATCTTCGACATCCGAGATCAGATTCTTGATCTCGCCGGAGGCCGCACCCTTGATATCGTTGATGCCGTCGCTCAGGTCATTCTTCAATCGGCGACCTGTCGCACGCGCCTGGTCTGCCGTGTTGTCAAAATTCGCTTCCATTTCAATCTCCTTAAGTGGATGGGCCAGAGGTCCCCATTGCGATTGCCCGCACTGTTCCCCACTATGCGGCTGACCGCCTGGACCAGCCATCGGTTCGTCCCGGGCCCGCCTGTAGGAATACCCTCACATGTTAAACTCAAGCTCTGCAACGCGGGCATTTAAATGAATATTTTGGGTGAGGAGCTGGGTGGAATCGGACGCTGGTATCTGGCGCTGCCACCGCTTCTGGTCATCGCGTTTCTGATCGGACTCTTCTTCCTGGCGGCTGCCGGTCAGGCCCGCCTGAATATGACCAACGAGCGCGCGCACAGCTCGCAATTGCGGGAACAGGCCCTCAATGAGTTCGCGGGCCTGATCACGGACGCGGAATCCTCGCAGCGCGGGTACTTGCTCACCGGAGAGACTGCGTACCTGACTCCCTATGCCAATGCCGTCACCCAGGTGGGAAAGGCGCTCGATCGGCTTCACGATGCGTACGGCGGCGATGACAGCAGCAGCGAATTTCACGAGCTGCGCGTGTTGACCGGCAAGGAACTCGGCGAGCTCGAAGACGGCGTTGCATTGCGCAAAAAACACGGCATTTCCCCGTCGGCCAGCGTGGTGGGAACTGACGTCGGCAAGCGCACCATGGACTCGATCGGCGCCATTGTCGCCAAAATGCGCAGCGAAGAGGCGGGCGAGTCCGCGGCGGCCAATGCGGAATGGCAAAAGGATTTTCGCCTGTCACGCTGGGTGTCGGCGGCGGGCGCGATTTTGAACATCGGTCTGGTGGTGCTCGCGATCCGGCTCGTATACGGCGACATGCGACGGCGCGCGCGCCAAGCTGCCGCCCTGCGTGACCAAAAATTGCTGCTGGAGCTCGAGGTCGCAGCGCGAACCAGCGAACTGACCGCGCTGTCGACGCATTTGCAGGGCGTATCCGAGCAGGAAAAATCCGCCCTATCGCGCGAGCTGCACGATGAATTGGGCGGGCTCTTGGTTGCGGCGCGCATGGACTTGTCCTGGCTGCAGCAACGCCTGCCGACGTCCGACCCGTCCATCGAGCAACGCTTCAAGCGTATTCACGACTCCTTGAGCGCCGGCGTCGACCTGAAACGCCGCGTGGTCGAAGAGCTGCGCCCCACGCTGCTCGACAATATGGGCCTGTTTACGGCATTGCGATGGCAATTCAAGGAGACCTGCCGGCGAACCGGGCTGCGCTGCACCGAGACCATTCCCGAGAGCGAACTGAAATTCAGCCCTGATGCCGCCATCGGCGTGTTTCGCGTTGCGCAAGAAGCCCTGACGAATATCTTGAAGCATTCAGAAGCGAAATCCGCCGACTTGTTTATCTCCATCGTGGAGGACACCTTTACCTTGCGCATCACGGATGATGGCAAGGGCATCCCGGGCAGCCGCTTGGTCACCAGCACTTCGCATGGTTTGGCCTCGATGCGCCACCGCATCGCCGGATTGAGCGGATCCTGGGAGATCGGCAGCCCGAACGGCGGCGGCACGATAATCACCGCACGCATTCCCCTGACCCGCATGCTGTCGCTGAGTTCCCCGGAAGGAGGCGAGCGACCGCTCGCCTCCTTGGCGCTCTGACTTTTTGCTTTTGAGCTTAAGTTCCTGAACGCGGCGCGATCGCCGAACCGTTGCTGCCGCCGATCACGACTTCAACGCGGCGATTCAACTGACGGCCGCCCGAGTCGTTGTTGCCGGCAACCGGGTAGGCTTTGCCAAATCCTTCGGTGCTGATGCGCGCAGGATCGATGTTGCGGCTGACCAATGCGGCTTTCACCGCGTCGGCACGGCGCTGCGACAGCTCTTCGTTGTAGGCATCGCTGCCCACACTGTCGGTGAAGCCGTCGATTTCCACGCGGCGGTTCGGATGCTCGTTCAAGAATTGTGCGAGCTGGTCGAGCTTGCGCATTCCGCCGGACTTCAACTCCGACCTGCCCGTGTCGAACATGACATCGCCCAACGTCAGCACCAGTCCGCGCGGGGTGGGCGTTGCTTTCAGGGCTTCCAGTTCCGCCTGCGCCTGCGCGGCGTCTTGCTGAGCCTGCGCTGCATCTTGGTTGGCCTGATCCCGCTGGTTCAAGGCGGCTGCGGCGACGGCCTGGGAATCGGCAGCGGCAGCTTTCGCATTCTCGGCCTCGCGAGTGCGGGCAGCCAGCATGATCCGGTCGCGTTCCGACTGGCCTGCCGCCACCCGCGCATCATCCGCCTTGGCGGCGGCGTGCGCCTGGGCGATGTGCGCATTTTGGGCGGCCAGATAGGCCGGCTGTGCGACTTGCGCATCGCGGTGATTCAGCGCCGCGTCCTCGGCCGCGCTAAGCTCCTTCTTGGCGCGATCCAGATCCAGCGGTGCGTACTTGTTGACGTTCGGATCGGCCTCGGCCGTTTGCACGGCCGCGCGCGCGTTCTCGAGCGCCGCATTGGGTTGCGGCATCGTGGCGCAGGCGCTCAAGGCAAGAGCCAGACCCATTCCAGAGATTAATTTTGCGTTCATGACCATGTCCTCATTGATTGGATTGGGTGCTGCGCGACGATTCCTGCCGCAGCGCCCGCAGGCTCGCGTCCAATTCCATCGCCGCCTTGTGCGAGCGTTGTTCCTGGGCGGTTGCCTCGGCCAGCTGCGCATCGGCGTTCGCCTGCTCAGCCAGCTGCGTCGCGGGCTGCGCGTCGTGGTCGGCCGCCGCCTTTTCGGCGCGCGCCAGCTTATCGCGCGCGGCGGACATCTCGACCGGCGCTAATTCCGGCGCGCCCGCCTGTTCGGCGTGCTGCACGGAAGATTTCGCCACCGCTATTTGCTCGTTTGGGATCGGCATTGTGGCGCAGCCGGCGGCGCTCAAGGCGACTGCAGCGCAGAGGGCCGCGTACTTGATCTCGGTTTTTCCCATTAACATTTGTTACTCCTCATGGTGTCGCGGCCAAACCCGGCGCACTTGTGTTCATCAATAGGAGCAAACCGCGTGCCAAGAGCGATATCGCGCGCCGCATGTGCGCCATGCGCTTTTCCCGCCGCGCGCGCATTCTTTAGATGATCAGCTGTAGATTTTTCTGCGCGCGATAGTAGACATTACGAGAATGTCGGACGGATATGACAATGAAGAGCCGAAGATCCCCGCGGAATATGGGGTTTTGCGCTTACTGAGAGTTCGCGGCGTCGGGCGGCGCGCGGGCGCTCAATGCTTCGAGAGGTGCGCCTCGCAAAGCTCGTGCAGCACTTCCGGCAGGCGGCCATAGTCGCGCGCCTTGTCGAGGAAATGCGTCGCGCCGAGCGCGATCGCCGCATTCTTGTACTCGGGCAGATCGTAGTTGGTCAGCACGATGATGCGCGGTTTCTGCTGGGTTGTGGCGAGCGCGCGCATGACGCCGAAACCGGTGCCCTGTTTCAGGTGCAAATCAAGAATGATGACATCCACTGCGTCGCGCTTGACCGCGGCCAGAGCGGCCGATTCGCTGTCCGCCGTTCCAATCAATTCGACGTCGGAAATCTGGCGAATCGCCTCGGTCAGCCTCTCAGTCAATACTTTCGAGTCCTCGACCAGCAATACCCGCAGAGTGCGCGTCATTAACATGTCGCCTGGGACGAGCGCTTGTGGTGATGAAGGGTGCTCACGGCTGCCGCCTATTGAATGAGGCCGTTGCGCAGCGCGTACGAAGTAATGTCGGCGTTGGCCGTGAAGCTCATTTTCTCCAGGATGCGGCTTCGGTAGGTGCTGACGGTCTTGACGCTCAGGCTGAGTTCATTGGCGATGTCCGACACCCCCCGCCCGGCCGCCAGTTTGCAAAAGATCTGGAATTCGCGCGTGGAAAGCCGCGCGTGCAGCGGCTTGTCCGGATCACCATCCAGATCGGCCACCAAAATCTCGGCGAGTGCGGCACTGACATAGCGGCGCCCCGAGAGCACGGTTCGCACGGCCTTCATGAGTTCCTCGGGAGCGCTGTCTTTCGAAAGATAGCCGCTGGCACCGGCGCGCAGGACGTTTACCGCATACTGTTGTTCCGGCAGTCCGCTCATGACGAGAACCCGGACGTTCGGGTGTCCGGTTTGGATGTGCCGCAAGATGTCCAGCCCGCTGCGGTCAGGCATATGAATATCCAGAAGAACCAAATCCCATTCAGACTCACGCAGGGCATCGAGCGTGGCATTGCCGCTGGCCGCCTCTCCCACCGCATTAATGCTGGAATCCGCTTCGAGAAATTGCTTAAATCCGGCCCGGACCACCGCATGATCGTCTGCGATCAGTACTCTTGACACTTTAAATTCCCCTAATTGGCGCGCGATCAGGAATGTGCGCATTCCTGTCTTTGTGAATAGCCGTTGAGCTTGTTATACAGCGTCTTCAGGCTGCAGCCCAGGGCATCGGCGGCACGGCGTTTGTTGCCTTTGAAATAGTCCAGCGTGGCCTCGATCAGCGAGCGCTCCATGTCATAAATGCGCGATCCGACCCGAATCTCCAGCCGATCGCGATCCAGCCCGTTTTGGCCATGCGGTGATTGCTCACGCCCTGCATTCTGAAGCAGCGGCGCCAATTCCAGAACGCTGTCCCCGAGAATGAAAGCTCGCTCGATGCAATTCTTCAATTCGCGCACATTGCCCGGCCAGGAATGCTGTAACAGCGTCAGGCGCGAGTGAGAGGAGAGCCGCTTGTCCGTCATGGCTTCCGCATTGAGTTCGGCCAGAAAGTGGCTGGCCAGCAATTCGACGTCGTCGCCGCGACTGCGCAGCGGCGGCATGTCAATCGGAAACACGGCCAGCCGGTACAACAAATCCTCGCGCAGCTGCCCGGCCTGCACTGCCGCCAAAGGGCAGCGGTTGGTGGCGGCGATGACGCGCACATCGGAAGTGTATTCGGTGCTTGCGCCGACGCGATAGAACTTGCGCGATTCGAGCACGCGCAGCAGCCTTGTTTGCATGTCCAGCGGCATTTCGATCACTTCGTCGAGCAGCAGCGTGCCGCCGTTCGCGCGTTCGAACACGCCCGCATGACCACGCACCGCACCTGTGAAGCTGCCTTTCTCGTAGCCGAACAACTCTGCCTCGATGAGGCCCGCCGGAATGGCGCCGCAATTGATGGCGATGAAGGGCTTGTCGCGGCGCACGCTGCACTCATGAATCATTTGCGCTGCGAGTTCCTTGCCCGACCCGCTCTCGCCGGTGAGCAATACGCTGGCCTCGGTGGGACCCACACGCTCGATCAGGCGAAACACCTCCTGCATGGCAATAGAATTGCCCAGCAAAGAGCTCATCGGGGAAAGAGGCAGCGGTGCGGGACGCTCGGAAAGACCATAGCTCACACTGTTCATTACAAATCTCCTGCTGAACGCGCTCGTGTAATCGTTACACGTCACACGCCATAATTTGTAACCTGTGCAGCCCCGACTCGCCATGGCTGAGGGCTGATCCTCGGCTCGGACATCGCGCTGAGGGTTGTCGGTGTTTGTCCGACAAACACGTGCAAGCTATTGAATATTAAGGCTGCGTTTGTGCTTCTATAATCGCGCCGAGGCACGCCGTCCCGCGATACTCACGACTGGCACATGCTATGCACTCACGCCTGATCTAGAGATTGGCTGCACCGCAGCGCCAGCAGGTCGTGAACTGCGGTTCGAGCTCTTCGCCGCACCGCGCGCAGGTCCAAGGAGCGCCCGTGGGCGCGGCGGCGGCATTCTGCAGCGCACGCATGGCGGCCGATTCGAGCGCGTCCTCCACCCAAATCTGCGGCCAGGTTTCCAGCATCGGCAAATCACCGAGCGCACCGGCGAGATACTGATTCCGCAACTCACTGTCGATGCCCGCCGCAATCAGCACATTGCGAGCGTGCGCGACCTGCAGCAGCGAGGCGGCACGGTACACGCGCTTCACCGCAGAGATTTCAAGAATGCGCCCACATCCTCGCCTCTTTCCAGCGTCTCAACCAGCGCCGAGCCCACCACGACACCGTCGACATGCGGCGCCAGGCGCGCGACTTGGCGCGCCGAGCGAATGCCGAAGCCTGCGCACACCGGGACCTCGGCAAGCTCTTTGACGCGATCCATGTATTCGAGAATCTCGCGCGGCACATCGGCAAACTTACCGTCCGCCGACCTGCCGGTCGTTCCCGTCATGGTCACGGCGTAAACAAATCCCTTCGCCTCGCGGCAGAGCATTTTCAAACGCTCGGGCGGCGTCACGGGCGTCACCATCTGCACCAATGCAAGCCCCTCGGCCTCCAGCGCCTGGTGCAGTTCGGCGCTCTCCTCGAAGGGCAGGTCCGGCACGATGAAGCCGCTGACACCGGCGCGCGCGGCGGCGAGCGGCAGCCGCTCCATCCCAAATGCCAGCAACGGATTCAAATAGCTCATCAGCAGAATCGGCACGGCATGGCGCGGTTCTATGGATCTCAATTCATCCAGAATCCACGGCAGCGTTACTCCGTCGGCCAGCGCCGCGAAGCTCGCGCGCTGCACGGTGGCGCCGTCGGCCATCGGATCGCTGAACGGAACGCCGATCTCCACGACATCGCAGCCGCCGGCGACGGCGGCGAGATCTTGCTTGAAGCGCCGACGACTTGGAAAACCAGCGGTCAGAAAACCTATCAATGCGGGACCGCCCCTGGCGACGGCCGCTTGAATGGCCGCAGCGATGCGCTCGCCCGCGTTCACGGGCAGCCTGTCGCGGTACGCTGATCCTTCAGCAGCGTATTCTGCAAAATGGGCATGTCCTTGTCGCCCCGGCCCGAGCAGCCGATGAGAATTTGCGCTCCCGGATTTTTCATTGCGAAGCGCCGCGCGCCGAAAAACGCATGCGCACTTTCCAAGGCGGGCAAAATACCTTCGTATTTCGCGCATTCCGCGAGCGCGTCCAATACTTCCGAGTCGGTCGCCGATTCGTAGGTGACGCGGCCGATTTTCTTGAGGTACGCATGCTCGGGGCCCACGCCGGAATAATCCAAGCCCGCCGATACCGAATGCGTTTCGCGCACTTGGCCGAACGCGTCCTGCAAGATGAGCGTATAGCTGCCTTGCAACACCCCGGGCGAGCCAAGAGTCAGCGATGCGGCGTTTTCGCCCAAGCCCGGCCCGCGTCCGCCGGCCTCCACACCGAGCAGTTGCACCGACCGATCGTCAAGGAACGGGTGGAACAGGCCGATGGCATTCGAACCTCCGCCGACGCAGGCGACCGCGACATCGGGGAGGCACCCGGCGGCTTCCAACATTTGGGCACGCGCCTCGCGGCCGATTACCGACTGTAGTTCACGCACGAGATAAGGATAGGGATGGGGCCCCACCGCAGAGCCTATGGAGTAGTAGGTGGCGTCGGGATCGGCGACCCAATCGCGCAACGCCTCGTCGATCGCGGCGCGCAATGTTTTGTCGCCGCCTGTGACCGACACCACCGTGGCGCCCAACAATTTCATGCGGTCCACATTGAGCGCCTGCCGTTCGACGTCCACCGCGCCCATGTAGACCACGCACGGCATCCCGAGCCGAGCCGCCGCGGCCGCGCTCGCGACCCCGTGCTGGCCGGCGCCGGTTTCGGCGATGATGCGCTTCGCTCCCAAGCGCTTTGCCAGCAGGGTCTGCCCAACGGCGTTGTTGATCTTGTGCGCACCGGTGTGCGCGAGGTCCTCGCGCTTCAGCCAGACCTGCGCACCCCAGCGCTTGCTCAAGCCCGGCGCAGGCGACAGCGCCGTTGGCCGGCCCACCCAGCTCTTGAGTTCCTGGCAAAACTCGGCCTGAAACTCCGGCTGGTGCAAATACCGATCGATGCCCGCCTGCAACCGGTCGAGCGCGGGAACGAGCGTCTCAGGCACGTAGCGCCCGCCAAATGCGCCGAAGCGGCCTTTGCCGTCAGGCACGCTCGCGGCAGGTGCGTCAGCGCGCAACAATGAGTTCATGATTCGCTCTCCAGCTGTGCCGCCGCGGCACGCACGGCGCGCACGAATTCGTGGATTTTCGCCGGGTCCTTGACGCCCGGCTCGGATTCGACGCCGCTGCTGACATCCACACCAAAGGGCCGCACCGCCTGAATCGCTTCGGCGACATTTTGTGCCGATAGTCCGCCGGCGAGAATCACTTCGGTCTGGCGCGCGAGTTCCGCCGCGCGTCCCCAGTCTGCCAGCTCGCCGATGCCGCTGGAGGGGCCTTCGAACAACATGCGGCCCGGCAAGGGGTTCGGCGTCTTGCGGCCGAAGCGCACCACCGGCAGCACCTTGATGTGCGCCGGAATCTTCAGCTCGCGCAAGTCCTCGACGTCGGTTTGAAAATAGTCCGGTTTGAGGATGCGGCAAATCTCATCGACTTTCATCTGCAACGGGTGCTGTGCCACGGCGATGCGCAAAATCCCCGGCGGCGCGAGCGCGGCGAGTTGCGCCGCCTGCCCCGGCGTAACCTGGCGCGGGCTCGGCGCGAAAACAAAGCCGATTGCATCAACATTGGCATCCGCTGCCGCGCTGACCGCATCCGCACCGGTGATGCCGCATATCTTGATCCACATGGCGCGGAGTGTAGCCATTTAACCTTTGACTGTCCGTGTCGTTGCCAATATTTCACGCAGCAGCTGCCGCGGATCATCGCGGCTCATGAGTGCCGTGCCAATCAGGGCCAACCTGAACCCGAGGCGCATCATGCGCACGGCATCGCTTGCTGTGGCGACACCGCTCTCCGCCACGGCCGGCCGATCCGCCGGCAGCCGCGGCGCCAGCAGCTCGAAACGCTCAGGGACCACTTCGAGCGTCTGCAAATCGCGGCTATTGATGCCGACCAGCACCTCATCCACGTCGGCGCGGGTGCGGGCGGCCAGCAATTCTCGCGCAGCGTGCAAGTCGTCGAGGTCGAACGCCTCGAGCAGAACGAACAGGCCCTGTTCGGCCGCGGCATCGAGCAGCTGCAGCAGTTGCGATTGCGGCAGCATTCTCACGATCAGGAGCACGCCGCCCGCGCCTGCCGCGCGCGCCTCGAGCACCTGGTATGGATCCACCAGGAAATCCTTGCGCATGGCGGGCACCTTGAAAGGCGCCAGCGCAGCGCTGGCCTGCCGCAAGTGCTCCAGCGAACCGTCGAAACGCGAGGGTTCCGTCAGCACCGACACGGCGGCGGCGCCGCCTTCCGCATAGGCGGCCACTCGCTTCAGCCAGTCATCCTCCGGTGCTCCGAGCCGCCCGGCCGCCGGCGACATCAATTTCAATTCCGCGATGACGTCAAAACCTTGAGTCGACAAAACCAGCCGCGAACCGCGCGGCGCCGCCTTTGCGCGGCTTTCGAGCGCGGCGAACGGCTCAGCAGCCATGGCGCGCGCCGCACGCACGGCGCTCGAGCGGGCCATTTCGTCCAAGAAACCGCTCACTCGGAGTTCCTCCCGGCATCTTCGTGAAGCGCGAACGCGCGCAACCGCTGCAGCCAAGCCAGCGCCTTGCCGCTGTCGACGACCGCGCGCGCCAGGGCAATCCCTTCCGCAATGGATTGGGCACGCCCGGCAATCGTCAATGCCAATCCGCATTGCAACGCCAGAGTGTCACGATGCGGTCCAAGGTCGCGTCCTTCGAACACATCGAGCAACGCCTTGAGATTCGTCCTGGCGTCGCCGCCCTTCAGTTCGCGCGGCGAACAACGCGCAATCCCAAACTGCTCGGGATTAACCTCGCGGCGCGTGATTTGATCGCCGGCAACGTCAAATGCCACAAAGGACCCGATGGCGGTCGCCTCGTCCCATCCGGATGCGCCGTGCACCACCCAGCCGCGCTCGATGCGCATGCCCGCCAAGGTGCCGGCCATCAGTTCAGCCGCGTGCGCATCGTACGCCCCGACCAGCAGGTAGCGCGGCGCGGCGGGATTCGTCAACGGTCCGAGCAGATTGAACACTGTGCGAATGCCGAGCGCGCCGCGAATCGGCGCCAACGCCTTCATTGCAGGATGAAAATACGGCGCGAACAGGAAGGTGAAACCCGTGGCGACAAAGCACTGTGCCGCGCGATTCTCATCCAGCGGCAGGGTGAACCCCAAAGCCTCGATCAAATCGGCGCTGCCGCTGCGGCTCGAGATCGATCGATTGCCGTGCTTCACGACGGGCAGGCCGCAGGCGGCCGCCAGCAAAGCGGCGCCCGTGGACAGGTTCAAGCTCCCGGAGGCATCGCCGCCGGTGCCGACGATGTCGATGGCGTCCACGCCTTCGGGCAGCGCGGGCTTCAGCGCCAGCGCGCGCATCGCGCCGGCGAAACCTCGCACCTCGTCGGCCGTGACGCCTTTGGCGCGCAAGGCGGCGAGCAGTGCGCCCGCCAAGGCGGGGGCGATTTCCGCCGTGGTCAGCAGCCGCAACAGTGCGGCAGCCTGCGCTTCGCTCAAATCCCGCCTGTCGAGCAGTTGCTCCAAGATCTCGCGTGGATTGTGCACGTCAGTTCTTCAGGAAATTGCCCATGAGCAGAGGCCCGTCCGGCGTAAGCACGCTTTCTGGATGGAATTGCACGCCTTCCGCCCTCAAGGACTTGTGGCGTACGCCCATGATTTCACCCTCTGCGGTTCGCGCGCTCACCTCGAGGTCGGCCGGTATCGAAGTGGGCTCAGCGATCAACGAATGATAGCGGCCTGCCTCGAAGTTCTGGCGCATGCCGGCGAACAGGCCCTTGCCATCGTGCTGCACCGGCGACACTTTGCCGTGCATGAGGCGCGCCGCGCGCACCACCCTGCCGCCGAATACTTCGACCAGGGACTGATGCCCGAGACAGACACCGAATATCGGAATGCGCCCTGCAAATGCCTCGATCATTCGCATGGATATGCCGGCATCGCGCGGCGTGCCGGGACCGGGGGAAATGACCAGGTGCGTGTAGTTGCGCGCCAGCGCTTCATCCACGCTGATTGCATCGTTGCGGTGCACGTCGACTTCGGCTCCCAGAATCAGGAACGCCTGCACCAAGTTGTAGGTGAACGAGTCGTAGTTGTCGATGAGCAGGACACTCGCGGACATTTACAATCCCTCCGCCGCAAGCTCGAGCGCGCGCCGCAGCACCGCGCTCTTCGCGAGCAATTCGGCGTACTCCGCTTGCGGAGAACTGTCGGCGACGATACCGCCCCCGGCCTGGTAACTGTAGCTATCGCCGCGAAACACCAGCGTGCGGATCGTAATGGCCTGATCCATGTCGCCGTGCCGGCCGAAATAACCCACCGTCCCGCCGTAAAGCTGGCGCCCCACCGGCTCGAGTTCGTCGATCAGTTCCATCGCGCGCACTTTGGGCGCGCCCACCAGCGTACCGGCGGGAAAGGTCGCGGCGAACAGATCGAAGGCATCGTGGCCTGCTTTCAGGCGGCCCTTCACGCCGCTGACGATGTGCATGATGTGGCTGTAACGCTCGATCACCCGAAAGGGATCGACGCACACCGAGCCCGCGACGGCCACCCGTCCCAAATCGTTGCGCGCGAGATCGACCAGCATCACATGCTCGGCATTCTCTTTCGGGTCGGCCAGCAGCTCGGCCTGCAACGCCGCATCGGCGGCGTCATCGGCGCCGCGCGGCCGCGAGCCGGCAATGGGCCGCAGTTGCGCCTGTCCCAGATGGCATTTCACCAGCGCTTCGGGCGAGGATCCCACCACGGTGATGTCCCCGAGCTCGCAAAAAAACATGTACGGCGAAGGATTCAGCAGGCGCAGCGCCCGATAGGCTTCGAACGGCGCCAGCGCATGAGTGCCTTCGAAGCGCGACGCGAGCACCAGCTGGTAAACATCGCCTGATGCAATGTATTCCTGTGCACGGCGCACGCGCGCGGCGTGCGCTTCCTCGCTCAAGGAAGGCACGGCTTTCGAGAATTTTCCAGGCGCGGGCAGCGGCACCGCGCCGCGCAGCGCCTGGATCACTTCGCGACGCAATGCCTGTCGATCCGCCTCGCTGCCGTCGTGCAGAAGTGCGACGCCGCGCGTCAGGTGATCGAAGACTAGGAGCGACCGCGGCGCGACGTAGTGCGCGTGGGGCGTCGGCGTCGCATCGAGACTCCGGCCCGGAATGCGCTCGAAATAGCGCACCGCATCGTATGCGGTGTATCCGACCAGGCCGCCCAGCAGCGGAACGCCGGGAATATCCGGCAGCGGACTGGGTGCGCGCGCCAGCGCGCCGCGCAGCACTCCCAAAAATTCCTGCCTGTTTTTGGGCCGCGCTGCGTGCACGCCGCCAATGTTCACGCCCTGGGCATCGATGCGAACCTCGAGACACTCGCCGAAGCCGATGAAGGAATAGCGCGCCAAGCGTTCGCCGCCCTCGACGCTTTCGAGCAGGAAGCGGGGACGAAACGGCGCGAGCTTCAGATACGCGGAGACCGGAGTATCCAAATCGGCTGCGATGTCAAAAGGCGGTTTCATTCATGTCCACTTCTTAAGGCAATAAAAAACCCATCGCCACTTGTCGCGGAGATGGGTTCTGGATAAACGAAAGATCGAAAGCTAAACGGCCAGCCCACTCCTCAGGGGAGACGCCACCACCAGGTGCTGCGAAGGATGTGCGCGGTCGACATGGGAGCGAGTATCGCCGTCTTTTGCGGCCAGCGTCAATGGCGCGAGCGCCAAAAGCGCCGACCGGATTCTAGTTTTTCGCGCTGCTTTCCAGGTTTTTCTTGTATTTGCGGGTCAATTCGACGAATCGGGGCGTCAAGCCGACATCCTCGTAAACCGGATCGCCATGGTCGTCGCGCGATATGACTTTGGGACCTTTTTCATAGGGCATGGCGGCGGCAATCTCATCCAAGCCGGCACTCAGCAAATCCGTCACGATCTCCTCGATCGATCGTCCGGGAAACAGCTCCGCCAGGGCCTGAAGTCTTGCCGCATCATCGAGGGCGAGGCGAACGGCATACTCCTTGGCGGTCTTCGCCGGCGCGGGCGTTTTCTTCCACCGATCGAGCAAGGGCTTGAATTTCACGACTACTCCGCCATACCAGACAATTGCGAACGGTTATTATAGACCGCGGGGACCTTCCATCAGCGCCCAATCCACTCCACGACCCGTCAATCTGCCGAGCTCAGGCAGCTCGCCGCACTCAGGCGGCGCACCGAATTCGCCGGACGGCGCCGGCAGCGGCACCTGGCGCCGCAATCTTGCGGGGGTGTTCGAGTACAGCAGCCGCGCCTTAGGATTGGTCTGGAGCACGAACCGGGCGCTCTCCATCACGCTTGCCGTGCTCACGTTGATCGCCGGCGTGTTGCCGGCGGGAGTGGCCTATATCGGCGCGCAAATTGTCGATGCGGTGATTCACGCGGCGGACCTGCATCATCGCACCGGCACGACCTACCTCAACAATGTGGTGCGTTATGTGGCCCTGGAAGCAATTCTGGTTGCCGCCACCGCCATGGCGCAGCGGGGAATTTCCCTCGCGCAGTCGCTGCTACGCGCGCAACTCGGTCAACGCGTCAACGTCATGATTTTGGAAAAGGCATTGACGCTGGATTTGACGCAATTCGAGGATTCCGAGTTCTACGACAAGCTGACGCGCGCGCGGCGCGAAGCGTCGAGCCGCCCGTTGAGCCTCGTCATGCGGACCTTCGCGCTCGGACAAAACGCGATCTCGCTGATTTCCTTCGGCGGCTTGCTGTACCGTTTCTCCCCCTGGGCGGTGTTGCTTTTGCTGTTGGCGGGACTGCCGGCGTTTCTCGCCGAAGCGAAATTTTCTGGCGAGGCTTTCAGGCTGTTCCGCTGGCGCGCGCCCGAGTCGCGCATGCAAATCTATTTGGAGTCGGTGCTGGCGCGTGAAGATTACGCCAAGGAAGTCAAGCTTTTCGATTTGGGCAGGCGCTTTCTCGATCGCTACCGCGACATTTTCACCCGGCTGTACCGCGAGGACCGGGATCTGACCCTGCGCCGCGACGCCTGGGGCTTTGGACTGGGACTGCTCGGAACCGCCACGCTATACGGCGGCTATGTCTGGATCGCCGTGGAAACCGTGCTGGGTGCGATGACCGTCGGGCAAATGACCATGTACCTGATGCTGTTCCGACAGGGCCAGGCGGCGGTCAGTGCGGCGTTGTCGGCGATCGGCGGTCTCTACGAGGACAATCTGTACCTGTCGAACCTGTTTGAGTACCTCGAACAACCCGTGGGGCGCGGCAACGTCATGGGAAATCGCGTCAAGGGACCGGATCCCGGCGACGGCATCCGCTTCGAGGACGTCGAGTTCGTCTATCCGGGAGCCGCGACGCCGGCCTTGTCGGGGATCAATTTGCACGTTCGCCCCGGTGAGAGTCTGGCGCTGGTGGGGCAAAACGGCTCGGGAAAAACCACCTTGATCAAATTGCTGACGAGGCTCTACGAGCCGAGCCGAGGCAGAGTTCTGCTCGACGGCCTGGACCTTGCGCAATGGGATGAAACGACATTGCGCCAGCGCATCGGCGTAATTTTTCAAGACTTCGCGCGCTATCAAATGTTGGTGGGCGAAAATATCGGCGCCGGCGATGTGCGCGCTTTCGACGATGAGGCGCGCTGGCGCAGCGCCGCCGCCAAGGGCCTCGCGGCGGAATTCGTGGAACAGATTCCCGGCGCCTATCACGCCCAGCTCGGCAAGTGGTTCAAGGACGGGCGCGAATTGTCGGGCGGCCAGTGGCAGAAAATTGCGCTGGCGCGCGCCTTCATGCGCAGCGATGCCGATATTCTGGTGTTGGACGAGCCGACCGCGGCCATCGATGCCGGCGCGGAAGCCGAGGTCTTCGAGCACTTTCGCGAATTGACGCGCAACCGGATCGCCATCGTCATTTCGCACCGCTTTTCGACCGTGCGCATGGCCGACCAAATATTGGTGCTCGAGGAAGGCCGCATCGTCGAGCGCGGCAGCCATGAAGCGCTGATGGCAGCGGACGGCCAATATGCGAAGCTATTCACTTTGCAGGCGCGCGGGTATCGTTAGAGAATCCATTGAGGTTGCATCATGATCACGACAACAGGGCGTTTCAGCCTGGCCTTGAGCGCGGCGTTGGCGCTGGCCGCGGCGTTGGCACTGGCCGCGTGCCATCGAGGCGAAGCGCCGGCCCCGGCTGCGCCTTCCGGCAATGACGTGAAAATGGGCATCTATCGTGTGGTGCTTGAAACGCCCGGCGGCGACCTGCCGTTTGGCCTGGAACTCAAGCAGCAGGATGCGCACCCCGTTGGCTACCTCATCAATGGCGCGGAGCGGCTGCTGCTTAGCGAGGTGAAGATCACCGGCTCCCATTTGGAAATCGCCATGCCCGGATATGAGAATGTGCTCAAGGCCGATGCGGTGGGAAATGAATTGCACGGCGAGATTTTTCTGGTCAAGCCGAATGCCAAGAATCAACATGTGCCGCTGCGTGCAACCCTCGGCGAGACGTATCGATTTTTCGACCATCCCGCGGACGACAACGGCGACGTGTCGGGCCGTTGGGCGGTGAAATTCATCGATGACAGCGGCGCACCCGAAGTGGCGGTGGGCGAGTTCAGCCAATCGCGCGATTCAGTCAGCGGCACGATCCTGACCACCACCGGCGATCATCGATACCTTGCCGGCCAGGTAAGGGGCGATGAGCTGTATCTGTCCACCTTTGACGGGGCGCACGTATTTTTGTACAAGGCAAAGATCGGCGCCGACGGCGGCCTGGAGGGCGACTGGTGGTCGGGTCTCGCGTTCCACGAGAAATGGGTCGGCAAGCGCGATGCCGCCGCCCGGCTTCCGGACGCCTACGGCCTGACGGCCATGCGCGCCGGCGTCAAGAATTTCGATTTTGCGTTTCCGGACCTCTCGGGAAAGATCGTCTCGTCGAAGGATCCGCAATTTCGCGGCAAGGTGCTCATCGTGGCGCTGGCCGGCAGCTGGTGCCCGAATTGCCACGACGAAGCGGCGTTCCTGGCACCCCTCTACAAAGACTATCGCGGCAGGGGTTTGGAGATCGTGTCGCTGCAATTCGAGCATTTCGGCGACTTTCAGCGCGCCGCCGAAGCGACGCAACGATTCCGGCAGCACTATGGCATCGAATATACGACGCTGATCGCCGGCATTTCCGACAAGGACGAGGCGGCCAAGAAGTTACCCATGCTGCAGAGCTTCGTGGCCTTTCCCACCACCGTGTTCATCGACCGCAAGGGCAACGTCCGCAAAATTCACACCGGGTACTCGGGTCCGGCCACCGGCGATCACTACACTGAATTCGTCAAAGAGGTGAAAACCACCCTGGATCAGCTGCTGGCGGAGCAGACCTAACCGTGCCCTCGTTCGACGTGGTATCGGAAGTCGACACGCATGAATTGACCAACGCGGTCGATCAAGCCGTGCGCGAATTGACGCAGCGCTTTGATTTCAAGGACACGGGAGCCGGTTTCGAGCTGGAAGAGACCACGGTGACCATGACGGCACCGGCGGACTTCCAGCTGAAGCAGATGTTGGAGATTTTGAAATTGCGCATTGCCAAGCGCGGCATCGATGTCGGCTGCCTCGACGTCAAAGATCCGGAAGTCAATCTCGCCCGGGCCAAGCAGCTGGTGATCTTGAAGCATGGCATCGACGCCGAGGCCGGCAGGAAGGTGTCGCGGCTGATCAAGGATTCGAAGCTGAAAGTTCAGGCTCAGGTTCAAGGCGACAAGGTCAGGGTCACGGGCAAGAAGCGCGACGACCTGCAGGAGGCGATTGCGTTTCTGCGCAAGGCCGATGTCGGAGTGCCGCTGCAGTTCAATAATTTCCGCGACTGACCGATGCCGCAAGCCGCTGATACTCCTGCGGCGTCAGGCTCGGCATCATGCGCACGAACGCCACCACATCCCAGATCGCCTCATCGTCCAGAGTCTTGTCCCAGGCGGGCATTGCGGACATCTTGATGCCGTGTTTGATGATCCAGAAGGTGCGCCGCGATTCTTGCAGCTCTTCCTGCGCCAGATTCGGCGGGTGAGGATAGAGCCCCGCCCGCAGTGCCGACTTGACCAGGCCCGGCGCCAGATGACAGCCCACGCAGAACATTGCGTAATGCTCTGCCCCGGACTTGATCATGGCAGCAGTCGGCGCCAGTTGCGGTTGGATTTCGCCCAAGCGGGCCGCGATTGAACGCTCCCGCAATTGCACAATCAGCGCCAGCACGGCTTTGGTGTGATGATCGTCGGCCCCGATGTTATAGAACCCCGACTCGATGAATAGCGCAGCGCCGAGCGCGCCCGACAACAGCACGCCGGTCAGCGCAAGAATTACCCTTGCACGAGTCATTTGACGATGATGGTGCCGATCATGCGCGGATGAATCGAGCACGTGAAGTGGTACGTGCCCGGCTTGTCGAACTTGAAAGAGAAGCTCTCATCAGTGTCCAGGGCCCCGGAACGGAACAGGCCGGTGTCGCTCACCACGGTGTGCGGTTCATCGTCCTTGTTCACCCAGGACACCGCCGCGCCCGCGTTCACGGTCAAAGTGGTGGGCATGAACATGAAGTCCTTCACTTCGATGCTATTGGGGGCGGCGGCTTCGGACACCGCCCAAATCGTCGCCATTGCCGCCGCCATCAGCGGCAAGCCGGTCGTCTTAAATTTCATGAATATTCCTTTGTCAGTAATTGGTTTAGGCAAGCGTCGCGTCTTGAAGGGACAGGGCCGCCGGATGCTTGACGACCGAGACGCTGGTAATGCCGAGCATTTTGGATAGTTGGTCCGCCGGCACCTTCAGCGGTCCGGGTCCGGGACCGTCGCCGGCCGTCGGCTGCGGATAAGCAGTCGAGCGAGCCGTGTGAAAAGTGACGTTGCCTTCGACTTTCTGAACGATCTGGTGGATGTGACCATTCAAGACCGTGACCGAGCCGAATCGGCGCAGCAACCCCAAGAGTTGATCGGCGTCGCCGGTTCCCCAGCCCCACGGTTCATACACGGTCCACAGCGGCATGTGTGCGAAGACTACGATGGGGGTGCTTGCCGATCGTCCCTTCAGGTCCGCAGCCGCCCAGGCGAGCTGCTCCGCGCCAAGATTGCCCAACCCGCCCGGCTTGAACTGCAGCACGTTGATGAGCCCGATGAAGTGCACGCCGGCGTGATCGAAACTGTAGTAGCCCTTGTTGCCGGAAGCCTTGCCAAAACGATTGAAGTATTCGGTGACGGTCGCATCGGTGGTGTCGTGCTCGCCGGGAACGGTATGCATTTCAGAGGTTCTGAGGCGCGAGAACAGCTGCTGCGCCGTGTCGAATTCAGCGGCCTTCGACAGATGCGTGATATCGCCGGTGTGAATGATGAGCGCCGGTTGTTCCGGCATGCCATTCACCAGCCCGATGGTTTCGCTCAACGTGCCATTGACGTCGGGATTGGCATCCTTGTTGAAGCCGATGTGCGTATCGCTGATCTGTACGAACAAGGGCCTGCCCAGCTTCGCCGTTGCGGATTTGTTGCCGGCCGCCATGGCCAGGTCAATGGGCGTGAAAATGCCGCCGGATAGCGCGAACAGCGTTCCTGCACCGCCATATGCCATGCACTTCAAAGCATTGCGGCGCGACAACAGTGATTGATCATCCGACATGGCTCTCTCCTTTGTAGTTGGTTCAGGAGAGAGACTCGACTGACTCAAGTTTTATTCCATTTTGAGATCTTGTCCTACTTCCCGCCCGCGCGACTGTGGGCAAAATGCAGCACCGATATCAAGGAGCGAACCCATGGGGATAGTAAAATCCGCGTTCCGCCAGCTCGCGCTCTGCGGTTTGATTGCCGGCGTGGCCGCCTGTGCGACGGACTCCGTCGTCGTCACCGGCGCGGCGCGTCCAGCCATTTCGCCGGCGGATGTCAAGATTTACTCGCGTCCGCCGGCGGTGTTCGAAGAGATTGCGATTCTCAATGCATCGAAGAACAGCGCGTTCACAACCGGCGGCCAGAAAACGGTCGACAAGGTGATCGCGGGTCTCAAGATTCAAGCCGCCAAGGTGGGCGCGAACGGTGTGATTCTGGAAGGATTCTCCGACAGCCAAACCGGCTCGTTGGGCTCGGGGGTCGGTTCGAGTTCCGTGTCCAGCAATTCAGCGGTCGGCGTGGGAGTGGGCGGATCGTTGGGGATTTATAAAAAGACCGGCCATGGCGTCGCCATTTTCGTGCCGGCGGGATCAGCGCCCTAAAGGCTCAAGGTTGTTCGCGCAGCAAGCGCACCAGCCCCAATAGTTCGTCCCAGCCGGTGTCGGACACCGCGCAGTACTGAATATCGCCCTGTTGCCAGTACGCAAGATGGTAGCCGCTGCGGGTCGTGTTGCGCAGGCTGCGCGCACCGGTCGCGGCCCATGTGAATACGTTGATGACATGCGCGCCGTGCTGGTAGACCACCACCGCAGAGCGCTGATGATCGATGTAATCGGCACGTCCGCCGAGCAAGCGAAACCCAAACGCTTCGAAATCGGCCACTGCCGGCGACACGTCGGCGTGGCCCGCGAACCACGGCTTGACCGTGTGCATATCCCCAGATATCACATCGATCAGATGCGCCGGCATCAGCGAGCGCACGTGCGCGCTCACGATCTCATCGTTGAGCGGATTGAAGCCGGGCAGAACCAGAAAAAATGCGAAGGCTGCCGCGATCGCGGCGCCGCCAACGCCGCCGAGGGCGCCGGACCAGAACCAGGGTTTGCCGGGTCGGCGGGGTTTCCGGGAATTCAGCGGCGTTGCGTTGCTGCCGCCCCCGCCCAACGCGTCTTCTCGATCGAGTGCTTCTGAAATCTGAGCCCGCAACGCCGGCGGCGCGGCCGTAAAGCTGATACCGCCGCGCAAGGCATTGCGCACTTTCTCGAGATCCAACAGCAACTCGCGGCACGCACCGCAGTGCTCGACATGCCGCTCGATCTCCGCCGCCGAAACCGCATCGACCTCGCGGTCGAAATACGCCTGTACCCGAAGCGATTCAGCGCACTGCACGCGGTGCTCCTTCCACTTCCTGCAGCCATTTCGCCTTAAGCGCCGCGCGCGAGCGCGCCAACCGGGACATGACCGTGCCGATGGGCACATTGGTCACGGCCGCAATCTGCGCATAGTCCATTTCCTCGATTTCCCGCAACATCAATACCATGCGGTGTTCCTCAGGCAATGAAGCCACCAGCCGGTCGAGCACCTGCTTTTGATCGGAAATGATCGTCTCGTTCTCCGGATTTGCATCCTTCGAAATCATCGCATGCCCGTCAGCTGCATCGTTTTCTTCCGGAAGGGGCACAAACGAGCGTCGCTGTTGCTGCTTCGCCGCGGTCAGGTGGCAATTGCGCACAATGGTCAGCAACCACGACTTTGCATCGGAGCCCCTCAAGGCGTCGAAGCCGCGAAAGGCACGCAAAATTGCGTCCTGCACCACGTCATCAGCCTCCCCGGGGCGGCACAGCCACCGAGCGAAGCGATACGCGGCGTCGAGATGAGGCAAAACCTGCCCCTCGAATCGAGCGCGCTTGTCATCCATAGGGTTAAGACTCACCGCGAGGGCATTTTATTCCCGTTGGCGAGTATAACCGGCCGATCGGCTATCCTAGGGCGGCAAGCAAATGAGGGGGATGACCGTGATTCGAATTCTTTGCGCCGCCGCCGGCGTTGCCTTTCTTTGGGCTGTAGCGTCCCCCGCCGCCTGGGCCCAGCATCCCTTTCTGTCGGATGCCGAATGGTCGCAGTTGCGCCACGAGGCCAGCGGCATGGCCCCTTACGAAAATTTGCGCGCCCTGACGCGATTGCACCGCGTTCCGGCAACGCCGGAGTTTGATCAAGCAGCCGGTTTCATCCAGGCGCACGCACAGGAATACGGTTTGCAGGATGTGCATGCCGAGCAATTCCCGATCGACGGCAGGATCCAATACGGCCTGATGCGCTCGCACATCGCCTGGAATGTCGAGGGTGCGCGGTTGTGGCAGCTCGAACCGCAGCACACCTTGTTGGGCGATTGGTCAACCGATCCGATCCGGCTGGCCGACTACAGCCACAGCGCCGATGTCGAGGCGCAGCTCGTTGATGTGGGCGCGGGAACATCGGAGTCGGACTATGCCGGCAAGGATGTGCGCGGCAAAATCGTGCTTGCCGACGGCGTGCTGTCGATGGTGCAGCGCCTGGCGGTGGCGAAATTTGGCGCGGCCGGCATCGTCAGCGACATGCCCAATCAGAGCACCGCCTGGTCGGGGCTCGACACCAGCATCGTGCGCTGGGGCCATTTGGACGGTGCGCTGCCTCAAGGATTTGCCTTCATGGTGTCACGTGCGACGGCGGGCGATTTGCGCGCACAGATGGCCGCCGGGCATCCGGTGCTGCTGGGCGCGCATGTCAAAGCGGAAGTCGGCGCCGGACATTGGACGGTGGTGACCGGCATCATCCCCGGCACCGACGCTTCCGCCGGAGAGATTGTCTACAGCTGTCACCTCGATCACCAACGCCCGGGTGCCAACGACAACGGCAGCGGTTGCGTGACCATTCTGGAATCCGCGCGGATGCTAAGCGCTCTGATCCGCAACGGCAGCCTGAAACGCCCCAAACGAACCCTGCGTTTCATCTGGGGTCCGGAAGTCGAGGGCACCATGGCTTATTTGAGCGGGCACCCCGACATCCGGGCATCGATGCGCGCCGACATTCACATGGACATGGTGGGCGGCGATCTGTTCAAGAACAAATCCGTGCTGCATGTGACGCAGACGCCCTGGTCCCTGCCGACCTTCGTCACGGACATCGGCGCCACCTTCGCCGAGGCCATTCGCGATGCCGCGACGGCCTACACCGAAGACGGCGGCCACGAGGAAGCCGCCGTCCTCGAAAATCGGGATGGCGCCCTGGGCACCCGCAACGGATTTTTTGTGGACGAGACGCCCTATGCCGAAGGCAGCGATCACGATGACTATGATTCGTCCACCATTGCCGTGCCCTCGTTGTACCTGCGCGATTGGCCGGATATTTACATCCATACCGATCACGACACGCTGGCGCAGATCGATCCCACCAAGCTGCGCCGGGTCGCGCTCCTCGGTGCGGCCTCCGGCTACAGCTTCGCGACGCTGGATGCGGCAAGTGCCGCACTCGTGCTGCCTTTCTTAGCGGCGCGCGCGCAACAGCGTCTGGCGCAAGGTTTCAATCGTGCGCTGCTGCTCGCTCAGCAGCCGGACCTTGGGCCGCAGGAAGCGCTGTTCGAGGCCCGCAATCTCCTGGCGCAATTGCTTCGCCGCGAGCAGACCGCCTTGCAGTCTTTTGCGTCATACACCCACAGCCAAAGCCAGCTGCCGGCGTCGAGCCTTGCGGCGCTCAAGAGCCAGGCTGCGGCATTGAACGGCTGGCTGATCCAAGCCGGCGCGGCGCGCGGCGCGCACGATGCAAACTGGGCGCCGCCCTGGCATGCGGGCGCGCAGGCGGCGCGCGTGCCGCATCGCATCGGCGAGTTCGGCCCGCTGACCTTTCAGAACGACGATGTCCTGCGCGATCGCCTGGGTGAAGAGCGGCTGCAGAAGATCCAGCTACTGCGCGCCGGCTCGAGCCGCTTCGTCAATGTCCAGGATAGAAGCGCTCTTTATGCCTATGAAATCGTCAATTTCGTCGATGGTAAACGATCGGTCGCCGACATCCGGGATGCCGTGTCGGCGGAATTCGGTCCGATCCCGCTGGACGTGGTCAGCGACTACTTGAATGCCTGCGAAGAGGCGAAAATCATCGCGTTTCGATGAGCTTTCCGGGCGTTGCTATTTCGGCGGCGGTGCGCCCGCCTTGCCGTGCTGCATGCCCTTGGAAAACACCACGGTGCCGTCGAGCTTGACGATGATGGCGTCAATGTCGTCGATTCGATTGTAAATCTCCATGGCCTTTTCGGGCCCCAATACAAATGCCGTCTTCGACAAGCCGTCGGTGCGTGTTGCGTAGGGTCCGATCACGGTCGCGCTGCGCACCTTGCTGGCGGAATGCCCGGTATGCGGATCGATGATGTGATGGTAGCGAACGCCGCCCTCATCGAAAAACCGCTCATAGTCGCCGGATGTTGAAATAGCCGCATCCACCAGCGGAATGCTGGCAATGACCTCGCCCTCCCCCTTGCGCGGATCGCGAATCCCCACCATCCAGGGCTTGCCGAAACGATCGCCGATAATGCGGCTATCGCCGCCGGCGGATACGTAGGCGCGCGTTATTCCGTGCGCCTTCAGAACATCGATGCCGCAGTCGACCGAATAGCCCTTGGCTATGCCGCCCAAATCGATGCGCACGCCTTTCTGGGAAAATTGCACGGTCTGATTCTTCGGATCGAGAATCACATGTCGATAGTCGATCGCCGGCAGCGCCTTGGCGATCTGCGCATCGTTCGGCCGAATGTGCTTCGGAAAGTTGTACATGTAGCCGACGCTGGCATAGGTGATGTCGAAGGCGCCGTCGGTAATCACCGAGTATTCCTTGGCCTTCACCAGCAGATCGAACAGCTCCTTGCTGATGTGCATCGGGCCATCGGCGGCCCTGGCATTGACCTGCGACACTTCACTGGTGGGCTTGTACGTGCTCATCGACTCATCGATGTGCCGCATTTCGTCGAGCACCGCGTCGATGGCGGCTTCGGCCTTCGGCCTGTTTTCCGACCAGAGTTCCACCGTAATGCGCGTGCCCATGATGCCGTCGGTGACGCGATTCACCCACTCTGCTTGGGCTGGGGCGGCCGCGGCCAACAGCAGCACGCCCAGGGCATTCATCAGCACTTTGATATTCATGTCATCAGCCTATCGGGTTTTCCCCATCCGCGCTCGCGCGCTCACGCGCCATTGCATGACTACCAGCGCGCTGCCCACCATCCCGCCCAGGTGGGCGAAATGCGCAATTCCGGAGAGCGTGCCGGTCACGCCGAGGAACAGCTCGAGGCTGGCGAAGATCGTCGCGAACAACCAGGCCGGCATGGGGATGGGAGGTATCAGAGGAATGACCTTGCGTTTCGGAAACAGCATTGCGTAAGCCAATAACAAGCCAAAAACTCCGCCGGAGGCACCCAGCGTCGGGCCGAACGGAGCAGGGACGACGAGCGGAACCAGCAATTGCGCCAGCGCCGCCGTCACCACCGAAGCGAAGTAGCAGGTCAGCAACCGCGCGGGTCCGACATACCGTTCGATTTCCGCGCCGAACATCCACAAGGCAAACATGTTGAACAGCAGGTGAAAATAGTTGTGGGGATCATGCAAGAAGGAATACGTGACTATTTGCCACACCTGGAAGTACACGTGACCCTCGAAGGGCTGCAGCGGCCACAACGCCAGCGGGATCTCGATCTGGCCATTGGTCGCTAGCTGCAACAGGTACACCGCAACGTTGGCGGCGATCAGCACGATGACTGCGGTAATTTTCATGTCAGTCGCATATTCTAACGCGTCATGGGCGCGCATCCGCTGAAAACCGTATTCCTGGATTACGACACCGTTTCAAACGGCGATCTCGATCTTGGGCAGCTGCGCGAGGCGGCGGGCGAGCTGGTATTGCACGAATCGAGCGAGACGCAAATGGCGGAACGCATTCGCGACGCGGACATTGTGCTGCTGAACAAGCTCGACCTGAGCCGCGAGCTCTTGTCGGGGGCGCCGCGCCTGACATTGGTGGCGCTCGCCGCCACCGGAACCAACAACGTCGACCTCGTCGCCGCGCGCGAGTTGGGTATCGCGGTGTGCAATGTTCGCGAGTATTGCACCGCTTCGGTGGTCCAGCATGTGTGGGGACTGATCTTAAGCCTGACCCAACATGTGAACGAATTCTCGCGCCTCTCCAGGGACGGATGGGCGCAGGACGAAGCCGGCGCAGCGTTGTCCCACCCCATCCGCGAACTGCAAGGCCGGATTTTCGGCGTGATCGGCTGGGGCGAGCTCGGCCGCGGCGCCGCGCGCATCGCCGAGGCTTTCGGCATGCGGGTTTTGATTGCCGATCGGCCCGGGGCCCCCGTGCGATCGGGCCGTGTGCCGCTCGATGAACTGCTGGCCGGCGCGGACATCGTTTCCCTGCATTGCCCGCTCAACGACGGGACGCGCGGTCTGATCGGCGCCCGCGAGCTTGCGCTGATGAAGCCCGATGCGCTGCTCATCAATACGGCCCGCGGCGCATTGATCGACGGCGCGGCACTTGCGGCGGCCCTGCAGGGGGGACGGCTGGGCGGCGCGGGTATCGATGTGCTGCCCGAGGAGCCGCCGCCGCGCAGCGAGCCGCTCTTGAACGGTCAAATCCCCAATTTACTGGTGACGCCTCACGTCGCCTGGGCCGCGCGCGAAGCACGGCAGCGCTGCATAGACGAGATGGCGGCGAATATCCGCGATTTCCACGGCGGCGGGCGGCGCGGCCGCGTGGTCTAGCGGAACGCGCTGCCCGCGCAATGTGTCTCTAAAGAGGTCAGCCTCGAGCGGCCCGCTTTTCGCGTTTGGCGGCGCGCTTCTCCTCCAATGTCTTGGTCGGCTTCTTCTTGTCTTCCTTTTTACGATCCATACCTTTGCCCATGATTCACTCCTCTAGGTTGGGGTTTCGACTCAATCCTTGCGGCGGCGCGCCGTAATCTTTGGCTTCGCACGCCGCGGCTCGCGCGGGCCCGCGCCATGACGCCCAAGCGTTGCGCGCGGGGGTTTCGGCGGTTTTTCGGCTATGCGGCTGATCCGCAGCTCCCGGCCCGCCACACGCACCTTCTGCAATTGCTTGAATATCTCCTTCGGCATGCCCTCCGGCAAGTCCACGTAGCTGTGGTCTTCGCGAATATCCACCCGCCCGATATGCACGCCCTCGATGTCCGCTTCGTTGGCGATGGCGCCGACGATGTTTCCGGGCTTGATACCATGTACCGACCCGACTTCGATGCGAAAAGTTTCCATTTGCGCAGGACCGGACTTGGCATGGCGCTCCTGCCGGTGCGAATCGCGTTCGGGCACCGGCTCGCGCACCGGCGCATGCGTGTCCGCAGGCCGCTCCGGCTTCTGCGCCAGCAACAGGGGGCTGGTCCCTTGCGACAGGCTCGCGAGCGCCGCAGCGATGTCGATCAAGGCCATTCCGGATTCTGTTTCCAGCTGTTCCAATACCGGCCGATAAAGATTGCCGTCGCCCCTGGCGATGGTCTCGGTGATGCGCTGCTTGAACTTGGCGATTCGCAGGGTGTTCACGGCATCGACGCTCGGCAGGTTCATCGGTTCGATGACCTGGCGGGTGGCGCGCTCGATGGCGCGAAGCATGTTGCGCTCGCGTGGCGCGATGAACAGGATGGCCTCGCCCTTGCGGCCCGCCCTGCCGGTGCGGCCGACGCGATGCACATAGGACTCGGTGTCATACGGCACATCGTAGTTCACCACGTGACCGATGCGGTCCACATCGAGTCCGCGCGCCGCCACATCGGTGGCCACGAGGATATCGATCTGCCCGGCTTTCAACCGGGCCACGGTGCGCTCCCGCAGCGGCTGTGCAATGTCGCCATTCAGGGGTGCGGCCGCGAAGCCGCGCGCCTCGAGTTTTTCGGCCAGCTCCACCGTCGCCTGCTTGGTGCGCGTGAACACCAGCATGCCATCGAATGTTTCCGCTTCCAGGATGCGCGTCAGGGCATCCAGCTTGTGCATGCCGCTCACCATCCAATAACGCTGCCGGATATTGGTCGCCGTGCTGGTCTTGCTTTTGATCGTGACCTCGACCGGCGTGCGCAGATGCTTCGCCGCGATACGGCGGATCGGCGCAGGAATCGTCGCCGAGAACAGCGCAACCTGACGCTGCGGCGGCGTCTGCTCGAGAATGCTTTCCACCGCGTCGATGAAACCCATGCGCAGCATCTCGTCCGCCTCATCCAGCACCAGCAACGTCAAACCCGAGAGCTTCAGCGTGCCCCGATTCATGTGATCGATGACGCGCCCAGGCGTACCGACGACAACGTGTACACCGCGCCGCAACGCATTCAACTGCGGTTGATAGCTCTGGCCGCCGTAAATGGGCAGCACGTGGAATCCCTTCAAGTGCGCGGCATAACGTAGAAACGCCTCCGATACCTGCAGCGCCAATTCGCGCGTGGGAACCAGCACCAGCACCTGCGGCTCGTGCCTCGCCAGGTCGATTTTCGTGAGCGCGGGCAGCGCAAATGCAGCGGTCTTGCCCGTTCCGGTTTGTGCCTGGCCGAGCATGTCCTTGCCCGACAGCAGCACCGGAATGGTCTGGGCCTGAATCGGCGACGGCGACTCATAGCCGACATCGGCAAGCGCAAGCAGCACCGCATCCGACAGGCCGAGATCGCCGAAGCTCGCGCTGTTGTCAATCGAGTCTGCCGGAACTGCGCTCATGGGGAAATGCCGTGGTAAGGGAAGCGCAAGTCTAGCGGTTTGACCACGTATTGCTACCATAGTCGCCATGGGACGCATATTCGAAGTCAGAAAACACGCCATGTTCGCCCGCTGGAACCGCATGGCCAAGCAATTCACCCGGGTCGCCAAGGACATTGCGATTGCCGTGCATGCCGGCGGACCCGACCCCGCATCGAATGCGACGCTGCGGCGCGTGCTGCAAAATGCGCGCGCCGTCAATATGCCGAAAGACAAGACGGATGCCGCGATTCGCCGCGCCTCTGGCTTGGATGCGGCCAGCTATGCGGAGATCATTTACGAGGGCTATGCGCCGCACGGCGTTGCCTTGTTGGTGGAGACGGCCACCGACAATCCGACGCGCACGGTCGCCTCGTTGCGCAACATTTTCATGAAGGGCGCCGGAAATATGGGGACCACGGGCAGCGTCAGCTTTTTATTCAAAAAAATGGGCGTGTTTCGCATCGATCCATCGGTTGTCAAAGACCACGACGAACTCGAATTGGACCTCATCGATTACGGTCTCGAGGAAATGGGCGACAGCACCGGCGACAAGGGCGAGCCGCAATTGGTGATCCGCGGCGCGTTCCATGACTTCGGTAAACTGCAGGAAGCATTGGAACGTCGCGGCATCACGCCGTTGTCGGCTGAGCACGAATACATCTGCTCCGTGCCGATCGAATTGCCGGAAGATCAAGCCAAGGAAGCGTTGGAACTGATCGACAAGCTCGAGCAGGACGACGATGTCCAAAAGGTCTTCCACTCACTGGCGTGAGCTTCATCAATGCCCTTCTCGCCCACGCCAGGACGCACGGCGGCGCCTTAAGGTTTATTCATGCTGTCATCGCGCCACAAGCTGCCGCGTTTGACTACCTGAGAGAAACCTTAACGGAGGATGTCATGCGTAGGCTATATATGTTATTGATTCCAATGGCTATTATCGCGATGAGCGGCTGCGTGGTGGCGCCTTATGGTTATCACCGCGGTTACTACGGTCCGCGCGTGGCGATCGTCGCCCCGGCACCCGTCGTAGTCGTCCGGCGGTATCGCTAGCCGCAGATGATGAAGGCAACCAAGCGATGGCGGACGGGTGAGATAATGCCGGTATGGCAACTCACCCGTTCCGCATCGTCAATGTGTTCACCCGGGGCCAGGGCCCCTTTACCGGCAACCCGCTGTGCGTATTTGAAAATGGCGACGGCTTAAGCACCGAAGAGATGCAGGCGCTGGCGCGCCAGTTCAACCTTTCGGAAACCACTTTTATTCTGCCCTCCACTCGCGCCAACGCGCGAGTGCGAATCTTCACGCCCGCGTATGAAATGGCTTTTGCGGGCCATCCCACGCTCGGCACCGCGCAGGTTTGCCGCGCCTTGAAACTGGGCGGCGATTCACTGGTGCTGGAGATGCAGGCGGGCCTCATTCCGGTGCGCGCCGCGGGCGAGCGCTGGACCTTGAGCGCGTTGGACGCCACCTCGCGCGAGCTGGACGTTCCGCGCGACACCCTCGCAGCGGCACTGGGACTGAAGACTACGGACATCGGGGAGCGCCCCCTGTGGGTCAAAGCGGGCAAGGAGCAGCTGGTGGTGCCGCTCACGTCGACCGATGCCGTACGCCGCGCGATGCCGTTGGCCGCGGCAATGGCAAAGATCGTGAGCGAAGACGGCCTAAGCATGGCCTACGTATTTTGTCTGAGCGGCGCAGCCGCCGGCGGCCGCGATCAGGCACTGGCGCGTTTCTTCTTTCCGGTCGGGGGCGCCATTCTCGAAGATCCCGCCACCGGCTCGGCCACCGCCAACTTCGGCGCTTGGTGCCTGACGATGAAGCGCGCGCTGCCGGTTCAGCTGCAGATTTCGCAGGGAGAATTCGTGAGCCGTCCGTCCACGCTGTTTCTCGACGTGAACCGCGAGGCGCAAGTTTTCGTCGGCGGTGATGTGCTCGAGATCGGCCGAGGCAGTATCACTCTTTGACGGCGGCGCCTGCGCCGGCCGCCGCATCGATGATGTCGCGCGCCCAGTGAATCACCGGCTTGAGCCGCGGCGAGACCATGTCGAGCGCGGTTTCAAATCCCACCCAGCGCGCTTCCTGGTGTTCCGGGAATCCCAGCTCCGGATTGACCAACAAATGCACCTGGGTGTCATCGCTGCGCGCCAGGTAGTACCGGGAAATCTTGCCCTTGTTATAGGGGCCCGTGTCCATATAGTGCCTGCCCCAATCGAAGGAGAGATTCTCGAGCGTGGTCTCCTCTTTCACCTCGCGCACCGCCGCATCGAGCGGTTGCTCTCCCGGTTCGACCAACCCTTTTGGGAAGTCCCAATTCTTATAGGCGCGCAGCAACAGGTACTGCACCCGCCCCTGTGCCACGTGGACCACCACCACCCCGGCGGAAAATCGGCGCGCATGCGGCGGCGGTTCCACCATGGTCACGCAGCCGCTGACAGCGGCGAGCGGATGAGATGATCGAAGGCGCTCAACGAGGCCTTGGCGCCCTCGCCCACCGCAATGACGATTTGCTTGTAGGGTACGACGGTGCAATCACCGGCGGCGAAAACACCCGGCACCGAGGTCCCGCCGCGCGCATCGACTTCCACTTCGCCGCGCGGCGACAACTTGACCGTGCCCTTGAGCCAATCGGTGTTGGGAATCAGCCCGATTTGCACGAATACTCCCGCAAGTTCCAGGTCGCGCATCTCGCCGCCGGCACGGTCCTTGTACCTGAGACCGATGACGCGTTGACCATCGCCGACCACTTCGGTGGTTTGTGCACCGGTGATCACGGTGACATTTGCCAAGCTGAACAGCTTGCGGGTCAGGATTGCGTCCGCGCGCAGCTGCGGGTCGAATTCGATCAGGGTGACATGGCTCACCAAGCCTGCGAGATCGATCGCCGCCTCCACGCCGGAATTCCCGCCGCCGATCACCGCCACGCGCTTGCCTTTGAACAGCGGTCCGTCACAGTGCGGACAATACGCGACGCCGCGATTGCGGTACTCACGTTCGCCGGGCACGTTGATCTCGCGCCAGCGCGCACCGGTCGCGATGACCACGGAGCGCGCCTTGAGCGACGCGCCTCCGCCGAGCTTCACTTCGATCAGGTCGCCCGGAATCAACGCTTCCGCGCGCTGCAAATTCATCACGTCCACATCGTAGGTCATCACGTGCTGTTCCAGCCCCGACGCCAGCTTGTGGCCATGCGTCTCCTTGACTGAAATGAAATTCTCGATGCCGACGGTGTCCAGCAGCTGGCCGCCCAGACGCTCCGCGGCGATGCCCGTACGGATGCCCTTGCGGGCCGCATAAATCGCGGCAGCGGCACCCGCGGGACCGCCGCCCACCACCAGCACATCGTAGGGAGCCCTGGCATTCAGTTTTTCCGCTTCGCGTCGCGCCGCGCCCGAATCCAGCTTCTGAATGATTTCGGCGAGCTCCATGCGTCCCTGGCCGAATGGCCGGCCATTGAGGTATACCGCAGGCACGGCCATCACTTCGCGGCGCGCAACCTCGTCCTGAAACACGGCGCCATCGAGCATGGTGTGGCGGATCTTCGGATTCAGCGCCGCCATGGCATTCAACGCCTGTACCACATCGGGGCAGCTCTGACAGGTCAGCGAAACAAAGGTCTCGAAATTGAAATCGCCGTCCAGATTTTTGATCTGTTCCACAACGGCCTCATCGATCTTCGGCGGGTAGCCGCCGGTCTGCAGCAGCGCCAGCACGAGCGAGGTGAACTCGTGACCCATCGGTACGCCCGCGAATCGCACCCGCGCCTCCGCGCCGGGCCGCCGCAGAGCGAAAGAAGGCTTGATCTGGGTTTCGTCGCGCCGCGGGTCGATCTTGACGATGCTCGATACGGACTCGATGTCATTCAGCAGTTCGAGCATTTCCTGCGATTTCTCGCCGCCGTCCAGGGATGCGACGATTTCCACGGGCTGCGATATGCGCGCAAGGTAGCCCTGCAGCTGGGTCTTGAGATTACTGTCGAGCATGGTGTCCTCGAATTCCCGCCGCCCCGGCACGCGCCGGGGTTGGGGAGATTCACCGTTAGATCTTGCCGACCAGGTCGAGCGAGGGCTTGAGCGTGTCGGCGCCCGGAGTCCACTTCGCCGGGCACACTTCACCCGGATGCGAAGCAACATATTGAGCCGCCTTGACCTTGCGCAGCAGTTCCTTGGCGTCGCGGCCGATGCCGTTGTCATGCACCTCCATGACCTTGATTTTGCCCTCGGGGTCGATCACGAAGGTCCCCCGATACGCAAGGCCCTGCTCCTCGATCAGCACTTCGAAGTTGCGCGCCAGCGTCGCGGTCGGATCGCCGACCAATGGATACTGCACCTTCTTGATGGTGTCGGAGGTGTCGTGCCACGCCTTGTGGGCGAAATGCGTATCGGTGGAGACGCCGTACACCTCGACCCCCAATTTCTTGAATTCGGCGTAGTTGTCGGCGAGGTCGCCGAGCTCGGTCGGACAGACGAAAGTGAAGTCAGCGGGGTAAAACACGAACACGGACCACTTGCCCTTGAGCGTTTCGTTCGTCACGGCGACGAATTTTCCGTTGTGATAGGCAGTTGCCTTGAATGGTTTGATTTCAGTATTGATAAGCGACATGGAGAACTCCTTAGGCAGTTTTGAAACTTGACGCCAGTTTAGCAGCCGAATCGTCATTCATAACATTGATTATAATTATTGTTTTGATAGACTGCGTCTATGGGTGCAGGCCTATGAATCTCAAGGACCTCAAATACCTGGTGGCGTTGGCCGATACCGGTCATTTCGGCAAGGCGGCCGAACGCACTTTTGTGAGCCAGCCGACCTTGTCGGCGCAGCTGAAGAAACTGGAAGAGTACCTGGGCGTCAAACTGGTGGAGCGCCAGCCAAAAAACGTGCAGCTCACCGAGGTGGGCCGACAGATCGTGGTGCGCGCCCGGCGTATGTTGGATGAAAGCGACGAAATCATCGCGCTGGCGCGCAGCAACACCGATCCGTTCGCCGGCAAGCTCAAGGTGGCGCTCATCCCCACGATCGGGCCCTATCTGCTGCCGCGCATCATGCCAAAGATCCGTAAAGCGGTGCCGCAGCTCGGGCTGATGCTTTACGAATACCAAACCGAGGCGCTGCTGAAGCGCCTGCGCGACGGCGAGATCGACCTAGGGGTGATGGCCCTGCCGGTGCTGCAAGACGGCCTCGAGTCCCGCGCGCTGTACGAGGAGTCGTTTACGGTGGCGCTGCCCATCCATCACGCGCTGGCCGCCAAAAACATCATCAAGGTGGCTGATCTCAAGGGCCAGACCCTGCTCCTGCTGGAAGACGGCCACTGCCTGCGCGACCAGGCACTGGAGGTTTGCAGCCGGGTCGATGTGCGCGAGGCCGAGGATTTCCGCGCCACCAGTCTGGAGACGCTGCGTCAAATGGTGGTCGCCGGACTCGGGATCACGCTGCTCCCCGAAATGGCGGTGGAATCGCCTTATGGATCGCAGCGCGGCCTTGCCATTCGCCAATTCGCCAACCCCAAGCCCTCGCGCAGCGTCGGCGCCGTATGGCGCAAATCGAGCACCCGCGAGGCCGCGATCGGCGCAGTCTGCGACGTGATGGCCGGCGTCATGGCCCAGGGCAACGGTGCGCCGCGCGGGGCTGCCGCAAAAAAGGGCTGCTGACCAACCTCGCCAATCCGTGACGGCTGTCTCAGCCCTGCGAGGGCGCCGGGCGTAGATGCCGATCATTTCACATATTGCGCACGGCCGACCCGGCAAAATAGCGGGATAAGGACTTTTTCGCCATGAACGCCCGCACCATCGCACAAGCAAAACCAGCCGGAAAGCCGGCGCCCGTTTCGCCGCGCTTCGATAAAAAGTTCATCGAAGACCACAAGCTCATTGAACGGTATCTGGAAAACAAACTGCCCTTCAAGGGCGCCCGCGATCTCGAACAGTGGTGCCGCGCGCATCCCGACTATTTGAATGAGCTGAAACTTTCCGAGCGCGCGCATGCGAGCCTCAAGCTGCTGGAGGCCAGCGGTAAGCCGCAGGATCTCGGCGAGCCCAAGCCGCCCTGGTGGCAAAGCGTTTATTTGCTGATCGGTTTGGCGGTGTTTGCCTTCGTGTGCCTGGTGGCCGCCTGGTCGCTCGCGGGAAAATATTCCTCGCTGCAGGGGAAGCTGGAAGACACCAAGCGGGTGATGAGCCAGGGGCCGCTGGTGCAGCCTGCCACGGAGAAAGCGATCTATATTTCTCCTGATCATGCTCCCGGCATCGATCGGGCAAAAATCAAACTCAACCGCGCGCAGCCGCTGTTGATGGATGTGCACATCGACCTTGGCTACACGCAAAAGCTGCTGCAATTTCGCCTGTTCGTCGACAAGCAGGATCAGGGCCGCGCGTTGGTGCTCAACAACTTGCTCAAGGATTCCAACGGCGAGTTGCGGGTCACGCTCAACTCCACCGGACTGGCCGCCGGAATCTACACCGTGCGGATCGAGGCGCTGCCGCCGCGCGGCATTCCGATTCCCGTGGGCTGGTTGATCATCGAAGTCAGCTGATCATTCGTCCCGCAGCGTGACGATGGGCGGCGTGTTGATCACGCTGCGTGTCGCCAGAGTTCCGCTCAGGCCGACGAGAACGGTGCCGCAGACGAGGCCCGCGACCCATACCAACGGGTCGAGCGTGAACTGCAGCGAGAATATCTTTTCAGCCAGTATCCATCCGATCCCGGTGGCGCCAAATGCCGCCAAGGTGCCGGACAAAAACCCCAGCGCCGAAAATTCGGCAGCGACGCCCTGCAGCACCGTGCCGCGGCTCGCGCCCAGGGTGCGCAGCATCGCGCTCTCGTAGCGCCGCTCATCCCGGGTCGATTGCACCGCCGCCAGCAGCACCACGATTCCCGCGGCGAGCGTGAACAGAAAAACGTATTGCACGGCCAGCGAAGCGCGATCCATGATGCCGCGGATCTGCTTGAGAATCGCATCCACATCGAAAACCGAAATCGTTGGGAATTGGCGCACCAGGTCCGCCAGCGCCGGCCGCTGTGCGGCCGTGAGATAAAGACTGGTCATGTAGGTTCCCGCCGCGCCGTCGAGCAGGCCCGGCGGAAACACCAGAAAGAAATTCGGCCGGAAACTGTCCCAGCGTATTTTTCGAATGCTGGCGACCTGCACCGTCAAGGGTTCGCCGGCCACATCGAAGCTGAGCTCATCGCCCACCTTCAGGTGCAGACCTTCCGCGTACTCCGTCGAGATCGACACCAAATGCTTGCCGGCGTCCGCTGCGCTCCACCAGCGTCCTGCCACCAACTGATTGTCCTCCATGATATTGGCCGACCAGGTGAGGTTTTGCTCCCGCTCCGCAAATCCGCGGCCCGAGTCGCTGCGCAACTTGAGCGTTTGCGGCGACTTGCCGTTGATGGCGGTAATGCGGGCCCGCACCATCGAGTACATCTGCGGCGCTCCGAAGCCGTGAGCGGTCAAAAATTGCTGCAGGGCCTGGCGTTGCTCGGGTCGAATGTTGACCAGAAAATTGTTGGGGACATCATTCGGCAGGCTGCGGCGCCAATCGGCCAACAAATCGCCGCGCACCACCGCCAGCAGCAAAAGCACCATGAGCCCCAAACCGAAGGCGACGATTTGCACCACGCTGCCGGTTCCACGGCGCGACACATTCGCCAGGCCGTAGCGCCACGCAACGCCGACGCCGCCGCGCAGCCGGCTGGTCAGCCTCACCAGGCCGAACCCAGCCAGGGTCAACACCACGCCGACGGCCAGCACCCCGGCCAGCACGCTCAACACCAGTTCAGTGTCGCGCACCATGCTCCACAGAATGGCGAACAGTGCCGCGAGCGCCAGCAGATAGCTCACTCCGTAGCGCAGCGGCGGCGCGCTCACGGTCTTGCGCAGCACTCGGGCCGGCGGCGTATTTTTCAACTGCAGCAACGGCGGCAGCGCAAACCCGATGAGCATCGCCAGCACGGTCACCAAGGCGATGGGCAACGGCGCCAAGGAAGCGGCCGGGAGCTCATTGGGGATGAGACTCTTCAGCAGCACCACCAATCCCGACTGCGCGAGAAACCCCAGGGCCGTGCCGATGGCAACCGCAAACAAGGCGAGCAGCGTCAATTCGATGATGGAAATCGTCAGCACGAATCCCTGCGCAGCCCCCATGCATTTCATCAAGGCAACCGCGTCGATGTGGCGCGCGGCGTAGCGCCGCGCGCCCATGACCACCGCCACCGCCGCGAGCAACACCGAGGCCAGGCTGGCGAGATTGAGAAATCGGCTGGCGCGGTCGATGGCGGAATTCAATTGCCGGCTGGATTCTTCGACATCTCGCAGCCGCTCACCCGGCGCTTTGTTCTGGCTCAGGTACTCGCGAAAGCCGGCAACCGCCGCCGGCGGGCCGGCGAACAGCGCCGCATACGTGGCCCGACTGCCCGGCTGGATGAGCTGTGTCGAGGCGATATCTTCATAGTTGAGCAGGGCAGCCGGCGCCAGATTGACGAATCCGGTGCCTTGATCCGGCCGGTAGTCGAGAACTTCGGTCACGCGGAAGGATGCCTCGCCGATGCGGAGCTGAGCTCCCAGTTCCAGCTTCAGCTGCGCAATGATGCGCGCATCGATCCATACCTGGCCGCGGCCCGGAATTTTGTCGGTGCTGCGCGCCGTGCCGAAGGGCACGTCCGCAATGCGCAAATGTCCGCGCAATGGATAGTCGGCGGTCACCGCATTCAGGGCGGCGAGCTGGCTTAAGTCACCGCTGAAAATCGCCGTGGGAAAGGACAGGACTCGGGCGCTGCGAAGCCCGCGCCTCGCGGCCTCATCGAAATAATGCTGCGGGATCGGCGCGGGCGCTTCCAGCCGCAAATCCGCCGCCAGCACCTCCGTCGCTTGCAATCGCACGCCTTGCGAGATGCGGCTGGTGAAAAAGCCCACGGCGGTCAGCGACAGGACCGCCACCAGCAGCGCCAGCAGCAGCACCGAAAGCTCGCCCGACTTCAAGTCGCGCCAAAGATTGCGCAGGGCGAAACGCAGCGCTTGCATCAATTGACGCCGCCTGCGGCCTGCCCGTTGACGGCGTGCCCGGCATCGAGTTCCAACACCCGGCTGCAGCGCTTGGCAAGCCCGCGGTCGTGCGTGACCAGCACCAAAGTGCTCTGCGAGCTGCGGTTCAAATCGAACAAGAGATCTGTGATGCGCTGCCCCGTGCCGGTGTCCAGGTTGCCCGTGGGCTCGTCCGCGAACAGCACCTTAGGGCGCGTTACAAAAGCACGCGCAATGGCGACGCGCTGCTGCTCGCCTCCGGACAGCTGCTTGGGATAGTGCGCCACCCGCGGCGTCAGCCCCACCTGCGCCAGCGCGGCCGCGGCCGCCTGGCGCGCGTCCCGCCTTCCGCCGAGCTCCAACGGCAACATGACATTCTCGATCGCCGTCAGAGAAGGGATGAGATGAAACGATTGGAATACAAACCCTACATGCCTGCCGCGGATGGCCGCGCGTCCATCTTCATCGAGTGCCGTAAGATCGATGCCCGCGATCAGCACGCGGCCTGTGCTCGGTTCATCGAGTCCGGCGAGCAGCGCCAGCAGCGTCGATTTGCCGGCACCCGAGGCCCCGACAATGGCCAGGGTTTCGCCGGTTCGCACCGCCAGGCTGACATCGGCGAGAATGGTGAGCGCCCCGTCGGGGCTCGCCACTGTCTTAGAGACATTCTTGGCTTCGAGTACGATTTGATCTTGCATCAGGAGCGCTCGTGAAACGGCTGTTAGCCTTGTTCGTCTTGATCGTTGCATCCGCTTCGGCTCACGCCGAAGCACCGGTGATTCTCGTATTCGGCGATAGCATCAGCGCCGGCTACGGGCTCCCGCTGGAACAAGGCTGGGTGGAATTCCTCAAGACGAGGCTCAAGTCGCAAGGTTACGGTTACCAAGTCGTCAATGCCAGCGTCAGCGGCGAAACCACCGCGGGAGGTCTCGCGCGCTTGCCGCGTGCGCTCCAACTTCACCATCCGAGCATCGTCGTCCTCGAGTTGGGCGGTAATGACGGCCTGCGCGGGCTGCCCATCGCGCAAATGCGCGCGAATTTATCGCAGATGGTCAATCTGAGCGTCGCGGCAGGCGCACAGGTTTTGCTGCTGGGGATGCGGATGCCGCCCAACTACGGACCGGAATACACCCAGCAATTCGCCCGGGTTTTCAGCGATTTGGCAGCCGAGAAGAAAGCAGCCTTGGTGCCCTTCCTGCTGACCCATATCGCCCTATCCCCGGCGCTTCTGCAGGGCGACGATATTCATCCCAACGCCGACGGTCAGCCCATCCTGCTGGACAACGTCTGGCCGGCCTTGAAGGCGCTGCTGCGTAAGTAACGCTACTTCGCGGCCGTCAGCCACTCGGCCACGCCGCCGTGGCTGGAGCAGGTTCCACTGTGGTGTGCGGACTTCGAATAGGTGCCGTCCTTGCACTTTGCAGTCGCGCCGGTCGGATCCGTATTGCCGGCGGCGGCGGTCGGCGCCGACTTGGTCGCGGTGGATGACTTGGCGGCAGTGGTGGCGGCAGCCGGGGCAGCTGCAGGCGCAGCGGCAGGCGCCGTGGCGGCGGTCTTGGCCGCGGCGGCCGGCGCAGCCGTTGTTGCCGCGGTGGCCGCTTTGGACTTGGTGGCTTTCTGAATTCCGCCATGGCCGCTGCAGGTGCCCTTGCCGCTGGAGGTGGTCGTCGTTCCATCCGAGCACGTCGTGGCGGCGCCGGCTGCGGGTGCAGCGGGTGTTTTGGCCGCCGGTGCGGCTGCCGCGGCGGGAGCCGCCTTTTTCACGCCGCCATGGCCGCTGCAGGTGCCCTTGCCGGTGGAGGTGGTGGTCGTTCCGTCCTTGCAGGCGGTGGTGGCGGTGTCTGCCGCGAGGCTGGGCATCGCCAACGCGAAGACCAACAGAGGCGCCGCAATGAGGCCGGCAATAGTTATATTTTTCATGAAGCTTCACTCCCTTGGTTTTGGTACGGCCGATTGTAAACCGATTTCTGGAGATTGCGATCGCCCGTCAATGCTTGTCCTTAAGCGGCAAAATACTGACGACATCAATGACGAAACGGGTGTGCTGGCCCGCCGCCACCCCTTCCAGCACCTTGCCATCGACAATGACTCGAGTGCCCTCGTCGATTCTCTCCGGAAATTCACTCATACCGACGAGCTGCAGATCGTTTGCCGGCAGGCAATGAAAACTCTGCGGCGGCGCATACATATACTGGGTCTTGTCCAATATCAGTATCGGCACCGTATCGACGCCGTCGCTGCGGGGAAATTCGAGAAAGTGCACGTGCCCGGTGAAATCGTGCCTCACCTGCAGCCACAGGCAGGGGCCGCTGCCGATCACGCAGCCGGAAAGCGCGATGCAGAGGCCGATACCGGCTACCAGGCGCAACTTGAACACCATAAGCTCCATTTGCCCTAAGTCTGCGCCGAGCGCCGCGCCTTGCCTATCCATATGACGGATGCCGGTGTGACCGCGCCGGCAGACTTCGGTTCGCGGCAGTCGAGAATGTCGAAGCCGCCACGCTGCAATAGCGCTGTCCAAGCCTCGAGAGTGCGAAAATACCAGGGCGCCGGATTGGTGAAATCGCTGCTGAACCCCTGCCAGCTCCCTGCTCGCCAACCCTCCTGGTAGGGTAGATCCCCGCAAGCGGCAACCGGGTGCAATGTTTGGACGATCAAGTATCCCGGATCATTGAGATACCAGGGCAACGCCGCGATCAGCGACTCCACCGAGTCCCGGCCGAGCAGCGAAAAATTGCACACGGCGGCATCGAAAGGACGGACGCGCCACCGCCGATTCGCAATCGACGCGTACTCTTGCACATGAAAGGCAACGCTGCCTGAGCCGGTGGCTCGCGCCGGCGCGGCGGCCCGCGCGATCAATTCCGGCACGACATCAATGCCCGTCACGTTCATGCCACGATCGCTGAGTGCGCGTGCCAGCCAGCCCTCCCCGCATCCTACGTCGAGAATTCGGCGGCATGAAACGCCTGCAACGGCAGCGATGATCGCGTGATCGGTCACCAGTTTTCGGCTGGCAATGCTGGCGGCGCGGATCGCGCGGGCCCACGGCGCAGCATTGCAATGCCAGGATTTTATGATCTCCTGCTCTTGGGGATCCTCGCGATTCATGCACGCCATGTTACCCGCAGCGCGCGCCAACGTTGCTGGCATCCAAGGCGGATGCTATACACGCGTTACTAATCAATGAGGCCTGCCAGCTTGGATCGAAATTGGCTCAATCATTACCCGCCCGGGGTGCCCGCGGACATCGACCCCGACGCGTATCCTTCGCTCAAGGAAGCGATTGAAGAGGCCTTTTCAAGCTATCGCACCCTGCCCGCATTCTCCAACATGGGCGCCACCTTGAGCTATGCGCAGCTCGATGCGCTCAGCCGCGCTTTTGCGGCGTGGTTGCAGCATAAATCCGGGCTGGTGCGCGGTGATCGTGTCGCCCTGATGATGCCCAATATTCTGCAATATCCCATCGCGCTATTCGGCGCGCTGCGCGCCGGCATGGTTGTGGTCAATACCAATCCTCTGTACACGCCGCGCGAGCTCGAGCACCAACTGAAGGACTCGGGTGCCAAGGCCATTGTCATCGTCGAGAATTTTGCGCATGTGCTGCAGCAGGTGCTGGCACGTACGGATTTGAAAAACGTGCTGGTCACGGGCGTGGGCGACATGCTGGGTGCGCCGAAGGGCTGGATCGTAAACTTCGTGCTGCGCCATGTACGAAAGCAGGTGCCGCCGTGGAGGATACCCGGGTCCGTGTCGTTCAAAACGGTTTTGGGAAGCGGCCTTGGCCTGAAAATGGAACCGGTCAGTTTGGGTCCCGAGGATATTGCGTTTCTGCAGTACACCGGCGGCACCACCGGTGTCGCCAAGGCCGCCGTTCTCACCCACCGCAACATGGTCGCGAACCTGCTGCAGTCGCTGGCGTGGATCAGGCCGGCGTTGCAGGCCGGCGGCGGCCGCGTCGTGATTACCGCGCTGCCGCTGTATCACATCTTTGCGCTCACCAGCAATTGCCTCGCTTTTCTGCCCCTGGGCGCGCGCAATGTGCTGATCACGAATCCCCGCGATTTCCCGGCTTTCGTGGCGGAACTCAAGAAGTACAAATTCAACTTCATCAGCGGCGTCAATACGCTGCTCAATGCCCTGTTGCACACGCCCGGATTTGCATCCGTGGACTTCAGCGGACTGCGTGCGACCTTTGCCGGCGGGATGGCGGTGCAGCCGGTCGTGGCGGCGCGATGGAAAGAAGTGACCGGCAATACGGTCGCGCAGGGTTGGGGACTTACCGAGACTTCACCCATGGTGACCGCCAATCCCATCGGCCTGCCTTTCAATGGATCGGTTGGCTTGCCGGTATCCTCGACCGACGTTTCCATTCGCGACGACGCGGGCGCGGAACTGCCGCTCAACGGCGTCGGCGAAATCTGCGTTTTCGGACCGCAGGTGATGCGCGGCTACTGGAACCGGCCGGACGAAACGGAGAAGGTGATGTTCGGGGACTGGCTGCGCACCGGCGATATCGGCCGCATGGACGAGAACGGCTTCGTCTATATCGAAGACCGCAAGAAGGACATGATCCTGGTATCGGGATTCAACGTTTACCCAAACGAAATCGAGAGCGTCGTCGCAGCGCATCCCGGCGTGCTGGAAGTCGCCGCGGTGGCGCAAGCGGACGAAAATTCCGGCGAGGTGGTCGCTCTCTTTGTGGTGAAAAAGGATCCGAATCTCACCGCCGAAGCACTCATCGCCTACTGCCGCAAGGAGCTGACCGGCTACAAAGTCCCCAAGCACGTGCATTTCCGCACAGAGTTGCCGAAGACCAACGTCGGAAAAATCTTGCGCCGCGCGCTGCGCGACGAGCTGCGCGCCGCTCCGGCCGGCAGCGCGGCGGCCGCCAGTGCTGCGGCTGCCGCACCAGCCATACCGTAGCTTCAGCCGCCCAATCTGCGCAAACGCGCCAGATTTGGCCATTGACCGCAATACGCCCGAGGGCGCCTTATATAGATCACGGGCCCTGTTCTTTGCCAAGATTGGGCGAGAATTGGAACCGCAACCGTCGCGGGCGGCCCACTAAGTGAGCGGGTAATTTCGCACTGTCTCGACGAGCTGCGCGACCCGTTCCGGATCGACGTCCGGGGTGATGCCGTGCCCCAGATTGAACACGTGTCCGGCGCCCTTGCCGTAACTGTCGAGAACGCGCAGGGTTTCCGCCCGCAAGATTTCCGGCGTGGCGAACAGGGCGGACGGATCGAGGTTGCCTTGCAACGCCACGCGCCCCGCGACGGCTTGTCGAGCCTCGCTCAAGTCCGTGGTCCAGTCTACGCCCACCGCGTCGCAGCCGATCGCAGCGATCTTGGCGAGCCAGCCGCCGCCGCCCTTGGTGAATACGATATTCGGAACCCTGCGCCCGTCTGATTCTCGCGTCAGCGCGTCGATGACCTGGGCCATGTAGCGCAGGGAAAATTCTTCGTACTGCGCCGGCGTCAACACGCCGCCCCAGGTGTCGAACAGCATGACTGCCTGCGCGCCCGCGGCGATTTGCGCGTTCAGATACAGGATCGTCGCCTTCGCCAGCAGCTCGAGCAGCCGGTGCAGCTCGCGCGGCGACTCGTACATCATGCGCTTGATCAGGCCGAAGGTTTTGCTGCTGCCGCCTTCCACCATGTACGTCGACACGGTCCAGGGACTGCCGGCAAAGCCGATCAAGGGGACACGGCCATTGAGTTCACGACGCGCGCGTGCGACGGCGTCCGTCACATACTTCAATTCCCGTCCCGGATCAGGCACGCCGAGCTTGTCGATATCGGCGGACGTGCGAACCGGCCGTTCGAAACTCGGACCTTCACCGGCTTCGAACTCCAAGCCGAGATTCATGGCATGGGGAATCGTGAGAATGTCGGAAAACAAAATCGCGGCATCGAGCGGATAGCGATTGACCGGTTGCAGCGTGATCTCACAGGCGATCTCGGGATTCGTGCACATTTGGAGAAAGCCGCCTGCGCGTGTGCGCGTCGCCCGATATTCGGGCAGATATCGACCCGCCTGTCGCATCAGCCAGATCGGCCGGCGCGGCGTGGGCTCGCGCAGCAGAGCGCGCAACAGCAGATCGTTTTTCAGCGTTTCACTCATGAATGCCCTTGAGGGCGGGCCGAGGGGCTGCTTCGCTCATGTCCGCTCACTCGGCTCGAACAGACGGCTGTGCTCCAAAATCGCATAGCGGTCGGTCATGCCGGCGATGTAGTCGGCAACCGCGCGCGCGCGCCCGGCGGGTCCCTTCACCAGATCGAGGCGCGTGCGCGCCTCGTGTTCATCGGGCATCAAGCCGGGATCATTGAAAAATGCGTCGAATAAATCGCGCACGACACGGCGTGCCTTGGAGGTCATGCGCCGCACCTTGTAGTGCTGGTACAGATGCTCGCGCAGGAATGTTTTCAGCGCGCCATTCAATTCACGCGTGGTGTCGCTGAAACCGATCAACGCCTTGGAATGGGATCTGACCTCGGCGATCGAGCGCACTCCCGAGGCGCTCAGGCGCGCTGCGGACGAATCTATCAGGTCGCTCACCAGGTGATTGATCATCCGCCGCAAGATCTCATAGATCAGGCGGCGGCCCGCCAGCTCCGGGTATTTTGCCTGCACTTCATCGTAAAACCTTCGAAACAGAGCCACGGCCAGCAATTGCTCCACGCTGATGAGGCCGGCGCGGATGCCGTCCTCCACATCATGATTGTTGTACGCAATCTCGTCGGCAAAATTTGCCAGTTGCGCTTCGAGACCCGGCTGCTGGCGATTGATGAATCGTTCGCCGACGTCGCCGAGCAGCACCGCGTTGTTGTAGGAGCAATGCTTGAGAATGCCCTCGCGGCATTCGAAGGTTAGATTCAAGCCGTCGAATTCGGCGTAGTGCTCCTCGAGATCATCGACGACGCGCAACGATTGCAGGTTGTGCTCGAAACCGCCGAAGTCGCTCATGCATTCGTTCAAGGCGTCCTGACCTGCATGTCCAAAGGGGGTGTGGCCCAGGTCATGAGCAAGACAGATCGCTTCGGACAACTCCTCGTTGAGCTTCAAGGCGCGGGCGGCGGTCCGGGCGATTTGCGCGACCTCGAGCGAATGGGTCAGCCGTGTTCGGTACAGATCGCCCTCGTGGTTGACGAAGACCTGGGTCTTGTACACCAGCCGGCGAAACGCGGTGGAGTGAACGATGCGGTCCCGGTCGCGCTGATATTCGGAGCGGTATTCGGGCTTGGGTTCGGGATGGCGCCGGCCGCGGGAATGCTGCGCGTGCGCGGCATAGGGTGCGAGGCCGCTCACTGGAAGCACCGGCTCACTTGAAATGCTCCGCCAGGGTGGCCTCGAGCGCGGCCTTGGGATACTGATCGGTGACGATTGCGCGGCCGAGCTTCTCGAGCAGCACGAGGCGAATGCTTCCGCCCAGAACTTTCTTGTCCATCTGCATCAACTCATAGGCTCGGGCGGCACCGATGCGCGGCGCCTCGGTCGGCAGTCCGGCCTGCGCAAGAAGGTCGCGCAGCCGCCCCTTGACCGCGGCATCGATCAAACCTAAGCGGCAGGACAGATCCGCCGCGATGATCATGCCCAAGGCCACCGCTTCACCGTGCAGGTATTGCTCGTATGAAGTTGCCGACTCGATGGCATGGCCAAAGGTATGGCCGAAATTCAAGATCGCGCGCAAGTTGTGCTCGCGCTCGTCGCGAGCGACAACCGTTGCCTTGATTTCGCACGACCGGCCGATGGCGTAGGTCAAGGCCTCGTTGTCCCGCGTGAGCAGCTGCGGAATTTGCTTTTCCAGCCAGGCGAATAACATCGGATCCCAGACAACGCCGTGCTTGATCACCTCGGCAAGTCCGGATTTCAATTCCCGGTCGGGGAGGGTTTTCAGCGCATCGGTGTCGGCGATCACGGCTTGCGGCTGATAGAACGCACCGATGAGATTCTTGCCTCCCGGATGGTTCACCCCGGTTTTGCCGCCGACGGAGGAATCGACCTGCGCAAGCAGCGTCGTCGGCATTTGCACGTAGCCGATGCCGCGCTGATAGCAGGACGCGGCAAACCCCGCGATATCTCCAACCACGCCCCCGCCCAGTGCCAGCACGGTCGCGTCCCGATTCATTTTGTTGGCGACCAGCGCATCGAGCACCCAGCCCGCTGTCTGCAGCGTCTTGTGCTGCTCGCCGTCAGGCACGATGCATTCGGCAATATGCCGTTGGGCAAAGCTGCCGGTCAGTTTTGCCAGATACAGTTTGGCGACCGTGGTATTGGTCACGATCAAGAGATCGCGGCCCGGGATTTGGCGCTCCAGCAGATCGCGGTCGGTCAGCAGCCCCGAACCGATCGTGATGGGGTAGCTTGAGGCGCCTAGGTCGACTTGAAGCGTTTGCACGGGGTGATTATACGTTCTGCGTGCGGCGCAATTCCCGGTGAATTTCTTCAGCAACGAGTTGCACGCGCCGCCCGTCCGTCGTGATCGTCAGATCTGCAATCTCGGCGTACAACGCGGCCCGGCGTTCCATCAAATCCTTGAGGCGCTGTTCAGGGTCGGTGTCGTGAAGCAGGGGCCGATGCCGTGCGTGACGGGTACGCTCGATTTGCTGATTCACCGAGGTTACCAGGTACACCACCACACCGCGCCCGGCGAGGGCGGCGCGGTTGGCCGGATCGATCACGGCGCCGCCGCCGGTCGCCAGCACAATCGATTCCAGGCGGGTCAGCCGGTCGATGGATTCTCTTTCGCGGATGCGAAATCCGGATTCGCCTTCCTTTTCGAAAATGAACGGAATATCCACGCCGGTTTTTGCCTCGATGTCCGCGTCGCTGTCATGAAAGGTGTAGTGGAACAGGCGCGCCAGGTGCCTCCCGACCGCCGTCTTTCCCGAGCCCATGGGTCCGATCAGAAAAATGTTGCGCTTGCTGAGCATGATCGGTGCTGATCATAGCGGACGGCGCCGTTCGCCTGATTGCTTCTCGAAAAAATAAGGGGCGCCTCGCGGCGCCCCTGCAGTCGTCCACCAGCCCGCAGCCGGTGTTAGTAAAGATTCGATCCCTCGCGCAAAATCTTCGGCGTGATGAATATCAACAGTTCGGTCTTGTTGTTGATATCCGTGGTGCTGCGGAATAGCGCGCCGAGGAACGGAATATCGCCGAAGAACGGCACCTTGTTGGCCGACTTCGACTTGGTGGTATCGAGAATGCCGCCGAGCACCACGGTCTGGCCGTCGTTGACCAGCACCTGCGTGATGATCTGGCGCGTATCGATGGACGGCACGCTGCCGCCGGTGGCGCTGGTGACCTGCTGACCGACCGAGTCGTCCGACACGTCAAGATCCAGGATCACGCGATTGTCAGGCGTGATCAGCGGCGTCACCTTGAGCTTCAGCACGGCGTCCTTGAACTGCGTCGTCGTGGCGCCGCTCGATGCCGATTCCTGATAGGGAATTTCCACACCCTGCGAAATGGTGGCCTGCTTCTGATTCGCGGTGATGACGCGCGGCGAGGAAATGGTCTCGCTCTTGCCCTCGTTTTGAGCCGCCGTGAGTTCCAAATCGACCAAGAAACTGCCGCCCAGCAACGAGACGCCGATGCTGCCGTTGGTGTTGGCGGCCGGTGTGTTGACCTGATAGCGATTGTCGAGCGCGGTGCCCGTGAGGGAGGCGCCGCCCGTTCCCGTGGCCTGGATCGCGTTTGCGCCTTGGCCGCTGCCGGTCACCGCCAGAAGTCCGCCGGGTCCGTTCTGCTGCGCGGTGCTGACACCGAAGCGCGTGCCCAGGTCGCGCTCGAAAGTATCGCTGACGATCACGATGCGGGCTTCGATCAGCACCTGCTTGACCGGCACGTCCAGGGTTTGCACCAAGCGGCGGATGTCCGCCAGCTTGTCCGAGGTGTCCTGCACCAGCAGCGTGTTGGTGCGCTCATCGACGGACAGGCTGCCGCGCGGCGACAGCATGGAGTCCTTGGCATTCGCCGTCTTGATCAGTTTCGCCAGGTCCGAGACCTTGGCGTAGTTGACCTGCATGAATTCCGTGTGCGTGGGAGAGAGTTCCTGGACCTCTTTGTGGGCCGCCAGTTCGGCCTTCTCACGCGTGGCCAATTCTTCGGTCGGCCCGATGATGATCACGTTGTCCTGACGGCGCTTGTCCAAGCCCTTGGTGCGCAACACGATATCGAGCGCCTGATCCCAGGGAACGTTTTGCAGACGCAGGGTCAGGTTGCCGGAGACCGAATCGCTGACGACGATGTTCTGTCCGCTGGTATCCGCGAGCAGCTGCAATACCGAACGCACGTCGATGTCCTGGAAGTTCAATGTCAGCCGCTCGCCGGTGTATTCCTTCTTTTCCTCGGCACCCGCGGTGCGCTTCGAGGAAGCCTTGATTTCAACCGTGTATTGGTTGTCGGACTGGTAGGCAAGCTGTTCGAAGTCGCCCTGCGAGCTGATCACCAGGCGCGAACTGCCGTCCACGCGGACCGCATCGACGGTCTGCACCGGCGTTGCGAAATCCATGACGTCATAGCGGCGCATCAAATTCTTCGGCATCACCGTGCCTGCGAAGTCCACGACGATCTGCTGGCCTTCCTGACGGACATTGACCGGCGTACGGGGGTCGGTGAGCTGCACGATGACCCGGCCCGTGCCGTCGGCACCGCGCCTGAAGTCGATGGTGCGAATCGCGCGCTCGGTGGGACCCGACGAGGCGACGGAGGTGCGAGCCGCAGCAGCGGCGGTCTTGCCCACGTCGGCGCCGGGCTGCTGGCCCAGCGTGACGATGATGTCGTTGCCGTCCACCTTGGTGGTGTAGGGCATCAGGGCATCAACGTTGACGACCAGGCGCGCCCGGCCGTTGGCTTCCGCGGCCAGCACCGTGTCGACGCCGCCCGAACGCACGTCGAAGCGGCGCGAGGCGAGAGCCAGGGTGGTATTCGGCAAGTCGAACGCAATGCGCGCGGGCTTGTCGATGGTGAACGGCAGCGGCTCCGGCGCCGGACCGCTCATGTGCAGCTTGAGCTGCACCTGTTGACCCGTCAGGGTTTGAACGTCGATTGATTGCAGCTGAACCGGATCAGCGGCGCGTGCCGTCAAACTGATCGCAGTCAATGCGACGAGCGCCATCGCGCTCATCATCGCCGCTCGGTATTGAATTCTAATCATGCTTTCCTCTCCCTTTGGCTTCAATTGGCCAACGCCAATGAGGCCGGTCGCTCTATGTAGCCGCCGAGACCATCCGGAATGATTTCGACCAGGCTAATTCTCCCGCCGGTTATTTCCGTCACTTTGCCGTCGTTCTGGCCCATGTAGTTGCCGGGCTGAACCTTGTGAACAAGGCCGTCTTTGGATTGCACCAGCCCGTAAAAATTGTTGCCAACCTTGAAGGTACCGACCATTTTCAGCGTGTCGAGCGAGAAACCTTCCAGAAATTCGCGATTGCGGTGCGAGTTCACCCGCGCGTTGGCGAGACCATTGGCCGCGTTCGGTCCCTGGGGCTGGAACGGCGAACGCAGGTTGCCGGCCGAGTACACGTAGGTTTCGTAGGGCTTCACTTCGGGCAGCGGCTGAATACGGCCGCCCGGCTTTTTCTTGGTGGCTTCGATCCACTTCTGCAAATCCGATTGGCCGCCCGAACAGCCGGCCGCGACCAAGGCCGCAAGCACGACGCCGATGACGCCAATACCCGATATCTGTCTCACGTCTTGCCTCCCGCCGCCGTCGCCTTCTTCGCAGCCGGTTTCGCGCCGCCGCCCTGATCTTCGATGTAGCGGTAGGTCTTGGCGGTCACGTCCATGGTCAGATTGTCGTAGCCGCTTTTTGCGTCGACCGGCGAAATTTGAATGTCATTGAGCGTCACGATGCGGGGCAGTGCGGCGATGCCGCTCACGAAGCGGCCGAAGTCGTGGTAGCTGCCGACCAGTTTGATTTTGATCGGCAGTTCCGCGTAGAAGCCGTTGCTCTTCTCGCTGCCGGGCTGAAATAGTTTTTCGGTCAGGCCGGCCGCCAGGCCGGTTTGCGAAATATCGACCAGCAGGTTCGGCACCTCGGTTTTGCCGGGCAATTGCCGCAGCATCGCGCCGAAGCTGCGTTCCATCTCGCCGAGCTGGGCGCGGTAGGCATCGAGGTTGGCGGCGCGCTGCTGCTTGTTTTCGAATTGGGCGCGCAGATCCTGTTCGTCCGCCTGCGCTTTCTGCAGCAAGGGCCGATCGTCGTTCCAGACGAACATGTACCAGCCGAAGGCTGCAACCACGGCAAACCCCAGCACCACGAAGAATCCCCGCACGGCCAGCGGCCAGCGGCCCACGTCGCGCGGATCGAGAGTACGAAGTTGATCGAGGAAGTTCATTTCGCCGCAACCTTCTTAACCGTTGTTTCGCCGCCGTTGTCCACGTCCACGCCGACCACATCGCTGGTGAGGGTGAAGCTCGAGCCGCCGATCGCAGAATCCTTGGCCGTCTCGACCACCTGCAGCTGCGGGTTGTCCATCCACGATGAGGAATCGATATTGCGCATGAAGGTCGAAACGCGCGTGCTCGACTGAGCGACGCCCTTCATCTCGAGCTTCTTGCCGGTTTCCTTGATCTGGGTGAGGTAAATGCCCTCGGGAACGGTCTTCACCAGCTCGTCGAACAAATGCACGATTTCGGGACGTTTGCGCTGCAATTTCTCGATGATTTCCATGCGCGCGACCAGGCGCTGCTTGCGATTTTCGAGGTCTTGAATGTCCGCGATCTGCGCGTCGAGTTTGACGATCTCCTTTTTCAGAAGATTGTTCTTCGCGTTCTGCGAATCGATCCAGCTGGAGTACAACAGCTTGCCGCCCAGGACGAAGACCACCGCGGCAAAGGCGGCGCCCCCCAAGGCGACCATGAATTCGCGGCGTCGGACCTTACGTTCTTGTTCGCGCCAGGGAAGTAGATTAATACGCGGCATGGCTACTCTTTAGTCGAAGCTGCGCAGCGCTAGGCCGCAGGCTGTGAGTAATGCGGTGGCATCGCGCGCCACCGCTTGGGCTTTGGCCTTGGACGACACCTTCATGTTGCCGAGCGGATCGCCTTTGTCGGCCGGCACGCCCACGCGGCTGGAGATGACATCGGCAACGCCGGGGATGTTGGCGCAGCCGCCGCAGATCAATATTTGATCCGGCTGTGCGCGGCCGCTGCCGGAGGCCAGATAAAATTGCAGCGAACGGCTGACCTGTTGGGTCATGTCGTCGATGAAAGGGTCGAGAACCTCGGGCTGATAATTGCTGGGCAACCCGCCTTCTTTCTTGGCGCGGCCGGCTTCTTCCATGCTGAGGCCGTAAGTGCGCATGATTTCTTCGGTCAACTGCTGGCCGCCGAAGGCGAAGTCGCGCGTGTAAATCACGCGCAGATCGCGCAGCACGCTGAATGTGGTGCTGCTGGCGCCGAAATCGACCACTGCGACAGTGCGGTCCACGCCGCCGTCGGGCATCTGGTGGCGCATGAGCGCGCAGGCGTTTTCCAACGCGAAGGCCTCGACATCGACCAGGTGCGCGGTCAGCCCCGAGGCTTGTACCGCAGCCTGGCGCTGCTCGACGTTCTCGGTTCGAGTGGCGACAAGCAGCACATCGAGCATGTCCGGATCTTTTTCCGACGGGCCCACGACCTGGTAGTCGTAGCTGACTTCCTCCATCGGGAAGGGAATGTACTGGTCGGCCTGCATTTCGACCTGGCCTTCCAATTCGTTCTCGCCGAGAGTCTTCGGCATCTGAATGACTTTGGTGATCGCCGCATCGCCGCTGATGGCGATGGCCGCGAGGCGGCTCTTGGCGCCGGAACGTTTTACCGCGCGCCGAATCGCTTCGCCGACCGCTTCGGCGTCGACGATGGCTTTCTCGTTGATGGCGTTGTGCGGCGTCGGTTCCGCGGCATACGACTCAACGCGATATTGGCCACCCGACATCGTAAGCTCAATGAGCTTCACGGACGAAGTGGTTATGTCAAGTCCCAAAAGGGGACGATATCTTTTTCCTAACGACCACACAAATTTTTTCCCTTTTTGCTCAATACCTTGTAGGTCGAAACTGGTGCATGAGATTAGCTATGACAAGCAAACTTAGCAAGAAACTGTTAAATGGAACGTGAAGCTACTCACGGTAATGCGCCCGTGAGCCGCCCAAGTCGGCAAATTGAGACGTACGACAGTTTCATAAGCTTCCGAGGCAGTCGACTTGTCCATCAGACCTCACCGGCCAAGGGATGCCTGGCGCGTTTGGCTAACACTTTGCTGGCAACCCCGCCGTCCAAAAGGTGTCATACCCTTGGGGCCAGCGGCTGGCTTTGCGTCTCATCTTTCGATGAGTATGCCCACCTGACCGGCGGTAATATGCTGACCATGTCCGCCGACGCAATAAGTTAGAACGGTTTCCTGTGGCCAAACGTTACCTAGTTCTCATCTCGCGCATTTGTGCAGTTTTAGTTGGCTTAATAGCGCTAATCGTCTTCGCAAATGTCTGTGCTTATGTCTACTTGAGGCCCGCCCTGCCGGATGTGGCCAGCCTGCGGGAAGTCCAGCTGCAGGTGCCGCTGCGCATTTATTCGCGCGACGGCAAGCTGATCCAGTCCATCGGCGAGCAACGCCGAATCCCGGTGCGCTACGACCAATTGCCGCCAAAGCTGATCCAGGCCTTCCTCGCGACCGAGGATGACCGGTTTTTCAGGCACCACGGGGTCGATTGGCAGGGAATTTTGCGCGCGGCGGTGGCCAACCTAAAGGCGGGCGGCATCCGCCAGGGCGCCAGCACCATCACCATGCAGGTATCGCGGGACATGTTCCTGACCCCGCGCCGCGACATGAAGCGGAAAATGAGCGAGATCTACATATCCTTGCTCATGGAGGCCGAATTCACCAAGGAGGAGATCTTCTCCTTGTACGTCAACAAGATCTTCCTGGGCCAACGGGCATATGGCGTCGGCGCGGCGGCGGAGGTGTATTTCGGCAAGAGCTTGGATCAATTGAGCCTCGCGGAAATGGCCACGCTGGCAGGCATTCCGACCGCCCCCTCCACGGTCAATCCGGTGGCCAACGCCGAAGCCGCCAAGGTGCGCCGCGCCCATGTTTTAGGCCGGATGCTGGAACTCGGTTACATCAGTCAGGCTGATTACGATCAGGCCAAAGCGAGTCCGATGGAATCGCGCCTGCATGGCGCATCCATCGAGGTCGACGCGCCGTACTTGGCCGAGATGGTGCGCAGCGACATGCAGAACAAATACGGGGAGGCCGTCTATACGGCCGGATACAAGGTCTACACAACCCTGGACTCCCGCCTGCAGGCAGCCGGCACCGTCGCGCTGCGCACCGGTCTCATTGAATACGACATGCGCCATGGCTACCGCGGCGCGAGTGCGAAGGTCGATCTGTCTAAGATCAGCACGCCCGCGCAGTTCGACGCCCAGTTGGAAGAATTCCCCATCATCGGCGGCTTAAAACCCGCGATCGTCCAGCAAGTCGAGGCCAAGAGCGCCAAGATTTACGTCAAGGATCTGGGGGTCGTGACGCTGCCCTGGGAAAAGCTTTCTTGGGCACGGCGCGAATTGCCGGACGAGAAGGTCGACCGGCCACCGGTACAGGCCTCGGAAATTTTGAGCCGCGGCGATGTCATCTACACCGTGGGCCGCACGCCCGAATCCCTGCTTTTCGTGCAAGTGCCCGAGGCCCAGAGCGCGCTGGTGTCGGTCGATCCGAAAGACGGCGCGATCGTGACCTTGGTCGGCGGCTTTGACTTCTTTCAGAGTAAATTCAATCGCGTCACCCAGGCACGGCGCCAGCCGGGCTCGGGGTTCAAGCCCTTCATTTATGCGGCGGCCTTCAACAAGGGCTTTACCCCCGCCAGCGTGGTGCTGGATGCTCCGGTGGTCATCGACGAGGAAGGCAAGGAGCAGGCATGGCGCCCGCACGAGGACACCGGATTGTTTTATGGGCCTGTCCGCCTGCGCGATGCCCTCGTGCATTCCCGAAATCTGGTGTCGGTGCGCTTGATGCGCGCCATCGGCGGGCAGTACACCCGCGACTATGTCACCCGCTTCGGCTTCGATAAGTCGCAACTGCCGGACGACTTGACCCTGGCCTTGGGAACGGCGGAATTAAGCCCCCTACAGGTGGCCATCGGCTACTCGACCTTTGCCAACGGCGGCTTCAAAGTCAGCTCCTACTACATTGATCGGGTCGAGGACGCCAATGGCAAAGTCCTGCAGCAGGCAAACCCCGCCATCGCCTGTCCTCAATGTGGACGTCCCAGCGATGGCCCGGCGCCAAAGAGCGCGGCGGCAGCCCACACCAGCTTGTTGGACGAAGCGCCGCACGATGGTAAATCACTGATTCCCGTGAAGAATATGGCGCCGCAGATCATCAGTCCGCAGGTGGCCTACCTGCTGGCGGACATGATGGCGGATGTCATCAAGCGCGGCACCGGCCAGCGGGCCCGCACGCTCAATCGCGACGATATCGCAGGCAAGACCGGCACCAGCAACGAGTTTCACGACGCCTGGTTCAACGGTTTCAACGCCGACATCGTCACCACGGTGTGGACCGGGTTCGACCAGGACCGGACCTTGGGCGAAGGCGAGCAAGGCGCCCGCGTCTCGGTGCCGACCTGGACCTATTTCATGAAACAGGCGCTGGCCGGCGCAGCGCGGCATCCGGTACCGATCCCGGACGGCATCGTCAGCGTGCGCATTTCGCCGAAGACCGGGCTGCTCGCCAGTTCGGACGACCCCAATGGCATCATGGAAAAGTTCATCGAGGGTAATTTGCCCAAGGCCGAACTGTACGAAGGGCAGAACCCGAACAACCCGGAGACCGATAAACCGATATTCTAAGACGATGCCTGAGACGACCGATGGCTAAGAAATTTTCGCAGCGTACCGAAGATTTGCGCCGCGCTCTCGCGCAAGAGGCCGCGAGAATCATGGCGGAACACGGCATTGAAGATTTTCTGCAGGCGAAGCGCAAGGCGGCTGATCGCCTCGGCGTCAATGATGTCGCGGTGTTGCCCAAAAACGTCGAAATCGAGGATGCGCTGCGCGCGCACCAGCGTCTCTTCGGACGCGATACCCACGATCACACCCTCAAGGAGCAGCGGCGCATTGCGCTCGACACCATGCGCATCTTGGCGGAGTTTCAACCCCGCCTGGTGGGCTCCGTGCTCACCGGGACTGCCACGAATTACAGCGACATCAATTTGCATTTATTCGCCGATGCGTCCGAGTCGGTCGCAATCCGGCTGCTGGATATGGGCGTGCCGCACGAGTTCTACGAGCGGCGCGTGAAGATGGATGCAGAGCGCAGCGTGAATTATCCGGCGCTGCGATTCGAGGCGAACGGCCGCACCGTCGATGCCACCGTGTTCCCCATCGACGGCATTCGTCAATCGCCCTATTCACCCGTCGATGGGCGGCCGATGAAACGCGCCGATGCGCGCGAAGTGTCGGAACTGGTCTCGTCCTCCAGCACCGTGAGTTCGAACGATCCAGCGTGAACGGCCTGGGGGCCATACATGCGGGCCCGGTCAAATTCATAGTGCCGAGGCCGGCTTCCGCGTTGCCTAAGTCCCCGCTTTCGCCTGCCACACCGCCAGCATGTCCGGCGAGCCCTGCGCCCGCACGCCATTGTCGGTGAGAATGTCGTCGGTTGCAGCGACGACCGCAGAGCGCGAGAAAACCAGCCCCTCGCCGCCCTTGGCGGCGAACTCAAACGTGACGAACGGATCCTTGAGATCGCGCAGCAGCGCCACCAGATGTTTCAGGCTCTTCACCGGCGTGCCGTTCACCGAGTAGACCACCGAGCCTGCGGGATTCGAATAGCCGTTCGCCAGCTTGTGCGGAAAGAACGGCGAGGAAATGATCACCAGCTCCTCAAGATCATCGCTCGGCGGATCGAAAGCGCGGGTCACCAACGGACTCTTCACGTAGCCCAGGACGCGCATCAGGTTGGCGTTATTTTCAAATGCGCCCAAAAACTGCCGGGTGGCGCGCGAAAACACCATGGGTCCGTAAACGAAGTACGACGGATATTCGCCATGCAGATCGGAGACCAGCGTTGGATACTCGGCCGAGACGGGAAGTTCGACCTTGAGCGACTTGCCGGCACGCACCACGGTGAGGGGCAGATTGCCGTTCTTGGCCACCTTCTGAATCATGTAGTTGAAATTCACCCGCAGATCCTTGTCGATTTTGACCATGCCCTGATTGTCGATGGGCGTATCGCCGATGCGCGTCAGCACATCCCATTCCTTGAGCGGATACGAAGGGTCGGATTTGTCGGGTCGATGCACCACCATCCCTTCGACGCTCTTGTCGAGCTTCAGGTATTCGCGCAGCGCCGGATTTTCCAGCGTCTGCAAATCGTCGTGCATGCTGGGCTTGCCGACATACTGGCCGCCGGCAATGTCCTTGAGAAATAGATCCACTTCTTCATTCGGGATGATGTAGCCGATGTTCTGGCTGTCGCCGCCGAGCCGGCTGAATGCCAGGCCGATCATTTTGTCGCCGGCAATGGCCGGACCGCCGCTGTTGCCGGGATTGATGGCCGCGTCGATCTGGATGCGCAGGCCCGAGACCGGATAGTTGTACGAAGCGAACTCGATGCGCGACACGATGCCCTTGGTGATCGACAGCGACGAGCCCCCGGTCGGAAAGCCGTAGGCGAGCACCGGATCCTTGATCTGCGGCAGCTTGCTGGCGCGCTGCACCGGCGGATGGGTGTCGAAGAAACTCGGATCATCGAGCTGCAGCACCGCGAGATCGATGCCGGGCGCGATCGCGAGCACCGATGCGGATAACTTGTCGCCGGCGGCATTGGCCTGAATCTGCACCTGGCTGGCATACAGCACGGCGTGCGCGTTGGTCAAGATGCGTTTGCCCTCGATGACCACGCCCGAGGCGGTGGCCTCGCTCGGCGCCTGCTTGGCCCAGGGTTTGAATGGATCCGGATAACGCATGGTCGAAAAGATCTTGACCACCGAGTTTTCCAGCGACGGAACGTCAGCTTGAGCGGCCGCATGGCTCGCGGCGAAGGCCGCGGTCATGAACAAAGCGCCGACATTTAGGAAAATGATTCGCGCGTAACGTGCCATAAGTAGTCCTATTTGCCGTCGACAGAAAAGGCCAGCAGCGTATTGCCTGAGATGATGTAAACGCCGCCGTTGACGATGGTCGCGCCGCCATGGTCGAGAGGGGCGCCGCTGGCGCGCACGCCGTTTTGCGTTTGAAATGATTTTGCCGTATCGAAGTCCCAAAGGATCTTGCCGTCGATGGTTGAGTAGGCGCGCAGGTGCCCGTCCATCGATCCTGAAAACACAGCGCCTGGCATGACCGTGACCGCTTGCGATTGCGCATGCGAGCACGGGCCCTCGCTCCAGGAACAGGCCGGCGTGGGCGACGGCGTATGCCAGCGCGCGACGCCGGTTTTGGGGTCGAGCGCCCACAGGCTGCCGCTCAGATTGCCGGCTTCTGCCAGGGAGCCTGACAGGGCGACAAACCAGCTGCGGTGATCGGCCGCCGTACCCCAGGCCACCCCGCCATCGCTTTTGGCATCGGCACCGCCCGGCCTGCCCTGCCACAGGATCTCGCCGCCGTGATCGGGATCGAGTCCATAAACCACTCCGGAGAGCTGTCCGGCCAAAATGACGTCATTGCCGCTTGCCAAGGTACGCAGAACCGGTGAACTGAAGAAGCCGCTATGGGCCGTGCGGCCGGTCAGATTGAGTTGCTTGACCCATCGCAGCTTGCCGTCGCTCAAATCGAATGCGGCGATCGCATCGGTGAGCGATAGCTCGATTCCGGTCGTGGATCGGCCTGTGCCGACATACAGCACGCCGCGCTTCGCATCGATGGTGGGCGAGGAGACGACGGCGGCGCCCGCAGGCCCCCATTCCTGCACGCCGGCGCTGTTCTTGCGCGTCGGCTGCGGCTCCTCGAGCACGGTATAGCTCTTCCACAGGACGCGGCCGTTGGCCATGTCGAGCGCGGCGACACTGCCGCGAAATGTGCAGCAGCTGTAATTCGGATTTCCGAGGTTGCCGTCCTCGCTGGACCCCACCGCGACATACAACCGGTCGTTGTCCAAGGTGGGTGCACCAACGATGCGCGCCGTGGGATGGGTGTCGACCTGCGTCTTCCACAGCAGCGTTCCCTTTTGAGCGTCGAGCGCATAAACGGCGCCGGTGTCGTCGCCGAAATAGGCGGCACTCGGCGCCTTGATGACATCAAGATGCGCGAGCGTGCGCTTCAATTTTCGCGGGATCGCGGCGCGCCTCGACTGGCCCAGCTCGCCGATCGACATCGCCGTGCGGCTGCCGGCGGGCGCATCGTAGGTCCAGTAGGTGCAGCCGCTTTTGGCGTCCAATGCGTAAATGCGTCCCGCCGAACTCGTCACGAACAGCCTGCCGTCCACCAGGGTGGGCTGCCCGAATTCGTTGCCGCCTTGAAATCCGAAGGCCCACTTCAAGCCAAGCTTCGGCACATCCGTGGCGCGAATCGCCGGCTCCGGTTGATAGCGCGTATTGAAAGGATCGCGGCCCCAGCCGTTCCACTGCACGCTGCCGACAGCGACAGGATCGGCGCGCGCAGCGCAGAGATTTTTTTCGGGAGCCATGGCGGCCGGGCGGGAGGCATTCGCGGGCACGGGTGCCGGGGGAGCGGACGCCGGCGCGGCTGACGTTGGCAGAACTGGAGTCGGCGAGCCAGAGGCCGGCGAGACAGGAGGCGTTTCCTGGCCGAAGGCGATGCCGACGATCAGCACGAGGAGCGGCGCGCATTTCATGACCGAGCTTGAATCCAGCACGATTTAGCGCTTTTCGATCGGCTGGTAGTCTCGCTTGGTGGGGCCGGTGTAGAGCTGGCGCGGCCTGCCGATTTTCATATTCGGATCCGAGACCATTTCCTGCCAATGCGCCACCCAACCGGCGGTTCGCGCGATGGCGAACATGACCGTAAACATTGAGCGGGGGATGCCCAGAGCGCTGTAAATAATGCCGGAGTAGAAATCAACGTTGGGATAGAGCTTGCGCGATACGAAATATTCGTCCTTCAGCGCGATCTCCTCCAGTTTCAGCGACAGGTCGAACAGCGGGTTGTTGCCCTTGCCCATTTTCTCCAATACCCGATAGCACATGTCGCGGATGATCTTGGCGCGGGGATCGAAGTTCTTGTACACGCGGTGGCCGAAGCCCATGAGCCGCACGCTGTCGCTCTTGTCCTTCACCCTGGCCAGGAACTTGTCGATGTTGGCCACCGAACCGATGCTGTCCAGCATGTCGAGCACGGCTTCGTTCGCGCCGCCGTGCGCCGGTCCCCACAAGGCGGATACGCCGGCGGAAATGGCCGCATAGGGATTCGCGCCGGTGCTGCCGGCGAGCCGCACGGTGGAGGTGCTGGCGTTCTGCTCGTGGTCCGCATGCAAAATGAACAAGAGATCGAGTGCTTCGGCGGCAACCGGGTCGATCGCGAACGGCTCGCAGGGGACCGCGAAAAACATGTTGAGCATGTTCGAGGTGTAGTGCAGATCGTTGCGCGGATAGATGAACGGCTGTCCGAGCGTGTGCTTGTACGCCGCGGCGGCGATCGTCGGCAGCTTTGCAATGATCCGATGCGCGAAAATTTCCCGATGCCGCGGATCGCCGATGTGCGTGGTGTCGTGATAGAAGGCCGCCATCGAGGCCACCACCGCGGATACCATCGCCATCGGATGTGCGTCGTGATGAAAACCGCGGAAAAACCCCAGTAATTGTTCGTTCACCATGGTGTGCCGCATGATCGAGTCGGTGAACGCGTCGAGCTCGGCCTTGCTCGGCAGCGAGCCGTTGATGAGGAGCGTGGCCACCTCGAGAAAGCTCGACTGCTTTGCCAGCTGCTCCACCGGGTAGCCGCGGTACAGCAGCACGCCCGCGTCGCCATCAATGTAGGTGATTTTACTTTCAGTGCTGGCCGTGGCCATGAATCCGGGGTCGAAGGTGAAGACTCCCTGGTCCTTGGTCAGATGCGAGATATCGAGCACGTCGGGCCCAATCGTCCCGGAAATGGCATTCAGCTGGCTCGTCTTTCCGGTGGTGAGGTTCTTGAGTTCGTATTTCGTGCTCATTCGCTGTTCCGGCGGCTATGTTTCGATTGTTTCAGGCCGCAGCCTTGCACGGCCGTACAACGGAATCAAGCGCGTACGTCGCCGAAGCGAGAAACGTCGCGAGTTCGCGCGCGGCTCGTTTCAGACGACGTTGCGATGCGCGGCGAGACCTCGCGCGCGCGAAATGAACTGCCTGTTAGGCGCGTCCTAAGCTTTTGCCGGCGCGGCAGGTTTTGCCGGCGCGGTCGCGTACTTCTTGCGGAACTTGTCGACGCGGCCGCCGGTGTCCACAATTTTCTGCTTGCCGGTGTAGAACGGATGGCAGTTGGAACAAACTTCGACCTGCAGATCTTGACCAATGGTCGAACGCGTTTCGAACTTGTTGCCGCACGTGCACGTGACCGTGATCTGTTTGTAATCGGGATGGATGCCGGCTTTCATGGGAACCTCGCTGAACAGTTGCGGCAGAATCGAAGCGCTTTTTACAAAAGCCGCATCGCCACGCCTTGGACCCTTAAGTTTGGCCAGACCTCGGGATTTCAATGCCAAAAACAGGGCCGCGCATCATATGCGCACCCTGATGCGTTCACAAGAGCCATTTCATTGCACTTATTTGTCCACAATAACTGTGGATAAGTCTGTGGACGGCATCCCGCAGAGGTGACTCGTACGGCGGAAATTCGCGTAATTGTTGATTTGATCAAAAAATAGACAGGCTACTTTCTCTTTTTTAATCAATAGATTACGAGACGCATCTGACCTACTGCAGATGCAATGTGCTGTAGGTCTCACTTTGTTAGAGGTCCGGCGGGCGATGTGCATAAGCTTAAGCCAGAAAACCGGCCTGAAGATCGTTGAGGAAGCGCAGCCCGAGCGCCGTCGGCCGCCAACCTCCGGCCGCCGATTCAAGCAGTCCGCGCTTTTTTGCCATTGCCAGCTTTTCATCGAGGTTCCCCAGCGGCAATCCGGTGCGCGCCTGGTAGCAATCGCTGCTAAATCCCTGGTTTAGACGCAGCGCATTCAGCATGAATTCAAACGGCAGGTCGGCGGCGGCAATATAGCTGCCATCCCCGGCGGTGAGCGCCGCGCGGCCAATCTCGGCCTGATATTCGCGCGGTTGCTTGGGCTTGACGGTGCGCAGGATCTTCTCGGGTACATTCAGGCTCACCTTGCCGTGAGCGCCGGCGCCGATACCCACATAGTCGCCGAACTGCCAGTAGTTCAAGTTGTGCCGGCATTGGGCGCCTTGCCTGGCGTAGGCCGACACCTCGTATTGTGAGTAGCCACGGTCCGCCAGCATCTTCTGGCCGGCGAGTTGAATTTCCCAGGCCATCTCATCGCCGGGCAGTGCTGGGGGCCGCGAATGAAACACCGTTCCAGGTTCGAGCGTGAGCTGGTAGTACGAGATGTGCGCGGGCTGAAGCGAGCAGGCGATCTTCACGTCGTTCAAGGCCTGCTCCAGCGATTGCTGCGGCAGCGCGTACATGAGATCGAGATTGAAATTGCTCAGATTCGCTGCCGTCAATTCCTCGACCGCTCGATGCGTGTCGTCGGCTGAATGAATGCGCCCCAGCGCTTTGAGCGCATTTTCGTCAAAACTTTGCGCGCCCAACGACACGCGATTGATTCCCGCCTCGGCATAGCCTTGAAACTTGCCGCGCTCAATCGTCCCTGGGTTGGCCTCCAAAGTGATTTCCGCGTCGTCCGTGAACTCAATCCGCGCCTTGAGCGCGGCGATCAGGCGCGCAAATTCGGTGGGACTGAACAGACTGGGCGTGCCGCCGCCGAAAAACACACTCCCAATCTTGCGGCCCCGCACGCGCGGCAACTCGAGCTCGAAATCGCGGATCAGGGCATCGATGTATGAAGCGTCCGGCTGACCTGATTTCAGCTGGTGTGAATTGAAGTCGCAGTACGGGCATTTGCGCACGCACCACGGCATGTGCACGTACAAGGCCAGCGGGATCGGGTTCACGGCCGGGCCGCCAACCGGACGCGAAGCGCTTGCATTGCCTTGCCGCGATGGCTCAAGCGGTTTTTCTCCGCGGCCGGCAGTTCGGCCGCGGTCTTCTCCAGGTCCGGCAGCCAGAAGTAAGGGTCGTAGCCAAACCCGCCGGCGCCGCGCGGCGCATCCAGAATGAATCCCTCCCAGTCCGCTTCGGCGATGACGGGCGCGGAATCCGCCGCATCCCCGACGAATACCAGCGCGCAGCGGTAGCGTGCCCGGCGCCGCACCTGCGGCACACCGGCGAGCTCGCGCATGAGCTTGGCGTTGTTTGCCGCGTCGTCCGCTTCCGCACCGGCGTAACGCGCCGAAAAGATGCCCGGCGCGCCGCCCAAGGCGTCGACTTCAAGTCCCGAGTCGTCCGCAATCGCCGCCGAGCCGCTCAAGCCCGCGGCGTGGCGCGCCTTGAGCAGGGCATTGGCGAGAAAAGTAGTGCCCGTTTCCGCAGGGAGGGAAAGCCCGAGTTCCGCCGAGCTGGTCAACTCGAACGGCAATCCGGCGAGCAGGGAGCGAAACTCGCGCAGCTTGCCGGCGTTGCCGGTGGCGAGCACCAATCTTCTCGGCGATGCGGGCCTGCGAGCCGATGCGGGCCTGTTCGGCGATGGCGGCCCGCTAGGCGGCGCGGGAACTGAGTTGTGCGGCATGCAATTGCGCAATGCCTTGCGTTGCAAGGTCCAACAGCTGGTCAAGCTCATGGCGGCGAAACGCGTGACCCTCCGCGGTCCCCTGGACTTCGACGAATCCGCCGCCGCTGTTCATCACCACATTCATGTCGGTTTCCGCGTTTGAATCTTCGGCATAGTCCAGATCCAGCACCGGGGTGCCGCGATAGATGCCCACCGACACGGCGGCGACCTGGCCATGCAAGGGGTTGGAGGCGACTGCGCGGCGCTTGAGCAGGGTATCGATGGCATCGGCCAGGGCCACGAAACCGCCGGTGATCGCCGCGGTGCGCGTGCCGCCGTCAGCCTGCAACACGTCGCAGTCGATGGTCACGGTGCGTTCTCCGAGGCCTTTCAAGTCGACCACGGCGCGCAACGCCCGCCCGATCAGGCGTTGAATTTCCTGCGTGCGGCCGCTTTGCTTGCCGCGCGCGGCCTCGCGCGCCGAGCGGGTGTGCGTGGCACGCGGCAACATGCCGTATTCGGCGGTCACCCAGCCCTGCGCGGCCCCGCGCAAGAATCCCGGCACGCTGTCTTCGATGCTGGCGGTGCACAACACCCGGGTCGAGCCGAAGCTCACCAGCACCGAGCCTTCCGCATGCTGCGTATAGCCGCGTTCGAATTTCAATTCGCGCAATTCGTTGGCGGCGCGCCCGCTCGGCCGAATACTCACGCTGCCTTCCAACGAAGCGCGGCGGCGCTGGTATTGTCGCTGTACGGCGCGGAAGCCTCCACGGCCTGCGCTCCCAAATCGTTGAGCGAGTCGCGCAACGGCTTGGTGGTGCTCTGCGCGAAGCGCCCCAGGTCCTGGTCCTTCAAATTTGCCCACAGCCCATCGGTGCACAACAGCAGCACATCGCCCGCTTTCAATTTGCGCCGCGACGAGATGGTCATTTCGGGCAGGGCGGCGTCGCCGCCGAGACAGCACTCGACATAGTTGCGCATGGGATGACCGTGCACTTCGGCCTCCGTGATCAAACCTTCGCGCAGCAGCACCTCGACGTGACTGTGATCGCGCGTGCGTTCGAGCACCTGCGCCTGGCGCAATTGATAGACGCGGCTGTCGCCGACATGCGCCCAGTAGGCCGCGGAATCTTGCACCAGACACACGGCGCAGGTCGCGCGCGGACGCGCTTCCGCACTCAGGGCCGAACCGAGTTTCACGACCTCTTCGTGCGCCCGGCCCAAGGCCAGATGCAGGAAGGTCATGGGATCAAAAATGGGATGGGGCGTCTGCCAGAACGCTTCGAGCATGGTTGAGAGCGCGGTTTCCGCCGCGCGCGCGCCATCCGCGTGGCCGCCCATGCCGTCGATCACCACGAGGAGCACGGCCTGTTCTGCGGCCGCAATCGCAACTCGGTCCTGGTTTTCCTCGCGGTGCCCGATGAGGCTCACGTCCGCGGTTTCGATCTGCAATGCCTGCTCCTCGTCTGGCTTGCGATCATGTAGTATCGCCGATTTTAACGGCGACCCCCATGATTCGTAGCATGACCGGCTTTGCCCGACGCGAGCGGCAGTTCCCCTGGGGACTGCTGGCCTGGGAATTGAAGACCGTCAATCACCGATTTCTCGAGGCGGGGTGCCGCCTGCCCGAGGAATTCCGCGCCGCCGAAGCCGACTTTCGGGCCGCGGTCGCCGCCTCGGTCCGACGCGGCAAAGTCGAATGTTCGCTGCATTTTCGGCCCGCGGTCCTCGCCACCGCGCTCGAAGTGGATGCCGAATTGCTCGGCAGCCTCACCCTGCGGGCGCAACAGCTGGCCGCGCAGGCGGGCGTGTCAGCGCGAATTGACGTACTCGATCTGTTGCGCTGGCCCGGTGTCATCCGCGATGGCAGCCGCGACACCGCACCCATGATCGCCGCCGCACACGTTTTGCTCGCGGAAGCCTTGGCGGACCTGACCCGTTCCCGCGACAGCGAGGGAGGACGCCTGCGCGAGGCGTTGGAACAGCGCTGCGCCGGCTTGCTGGAGTTCTCGGGGCGCGTCACGGAGCGGCTTCCGGAAATCCGCGCCCGCATGCGTGCGAAGCTGCTCGATCGCATCGCGCAGCTCATCAGCGATGTGGACCATGACCGCATCGAGCAGGAGCTGGCCATCTTGGCGCAACGCCTGGATGTCGATGAAGAGATCGACCGCCTGCGCGGCCACGTCGCCGAAGTGCGCAAAACCTTCGAAGGCAAGGAGCCCGCCGGCCGGCGGCTCGACTTCCTCATGCAGGAACTCAACCGCGAAGCCAATACCCTGTCATCGAAGTCCCAGGACATCGAGACCACCCGCGCCGCGGTCGACATGAAAGTGCTGATCGAGCAGATGCGCGAGCAGGTGCAGAACATCGAGTAGTTTCCGGAGCTGTTTGGGGCCGCAGCGGCATCGCTCGCATTTCTCTATTCTTGCGTCGGGTGGAGGTTATTGCTGAATGGTGTGCTCGCGCAGGTTCTATTGGGTGATGCGGCAATTTGTCAGTCACACTTATTATTGGGACAGAGCGCGCGGCCTGCCCGGCCGAGGGTGTCGAGGTTGTTCTTTGTATTACCGTCAGTCGCGCTGATCTGTTCCTGTGTGAGGCACACCGTGTTGCTGAAACGCGTTCCGGTGAGGACCTGGGTCCGACAGTATTTCAGCTGTCCCTTGAACCGGCGCGGCTGGTAGCCGCGTTTCAGCAGGGTCTGATTGACGACCAGATTCGCATTGTCGGTGGAGGAATTCGCGTTTGCGGATCTCGCAGGAGTGGTTGCCGCCGGCGGAGAGATTGCGGTGGTCACCTCATTGGGTGGTGTTGACGCCGGCGGCCCAGCCACGCAACCGCACAACATGAGTAGGGTAACCAGGACCGCCCATCGTCCCTTCACCGATTCGCACATGAAACATCCCTCATCCCGAAAACAATCACACAGCTATGTGCGTTTCGGTAATTCTTGGGACAAAGCGCTCCGCGAAAGGGACTAACCCCGAGATTGGCGACGTGAGCTTTGAAGCTGCCGCTCCCGGATCGAAAACTCGACCGATGTTTTCCGTTTCGCCGCTTCTTGACCAACGACTCAAGAGAGCACAAGGCAGCGAGCTGGACTACACCTCAAATCGCGCAGTTGCCCCGCCAGCCAGTCACCGTCATCAACCTATCCGATCACATGCGGCCACACGCGAACTGCGCCGCCTCAGCCGCTGCTGCGCTGGCGGGTGGGATGCTCTGCTGGTTGATGTGGTGAAGCAGCTACCGGATCACAGTGCAGCAGGCGACGATGCAGCGCAATGGCGCGGCGCGAGACGAAACGCGATCCAGCGCACCTGCCAACTGTCGGTTCACGACCCTCTGCTGCCCATCGCCGACGGCAGCTTTGGAGGAACTCACGGTTTGAGAATGCTCTCGGAAACAAGTGCCGATAACGTCGTAACTTCAGTCTTGGGGAGTCGGCTTTATTGGTCAATGCGCCGGCTTCAGCATGCCATGCATGCCGATCCAGCGGACATAGGAGTCGAACCAGCCGGTGCTGGTCGTCTCCTTCGGGTACATACCGAAACCGTGTCCCCCCTGTTCGAAGAGATGGTACTCGGCCGGGCGTTTCGCCGCCCGCCAGGAATCGATCAGTCCACTTCCGGAATTGCCGAAAATCGGGTCGTCCGCAGCAAGCGCTGCGAACAGCGGGGGCGCATCGGCTGGCACCGTCACTGAAGCCATGGGGCCGTAGATAATCCCGATGGAGGCGGGCTTTGCATCCTGCCCATGGAGCGCCGTCATCAAGGTCAGCGCCGCACCGGCCGAGAATCCAACCATCCCAATTCGATCGGGATCGATATGCCATTCCTTGGCGCGCTGGCGGACCAGCGCAAAGGCGGCGCGCGCATCGGCAATCTGCGGAGCTAGCCGCGTCGCGGCATCGTCCGCGCTGGGCTGCGGCGGCCGGACGGCCGCACCGGAGAACATCCGCTGCATCGAGCGTTCGAAGCCAGGCAGATCGGCCGGCGTCTGATTCAGCCGGTATTTGAGTACGAAGGCCGCAACGCCCTTGACCGCCAGCGCTTTTGCGACATCCCAGCCTTCATTTTCCATCGACAAGCTCATGAAGCCGCCGCCAGGCGCAACAATCACAGCTGCGCCGGTCGCTTTCCCCGGTTGGGGGAGAAAAGGAGTGAGCGTCGCGATCGTCACGTTGCGAGCAAAGACGCTGCCATATTGGCGGTGCCAAGATTCCTGCGCCTTCGCGTCCGGAAGCGCTCCGGTTCCCAGCTCGATCGCATTTGGCTGGGCCGGAATGGCGATCGCCGTCATCTTATCGCCTTGCGCCTGAACCGGCGCCAGGCTGAACAGAATGGCTATTCCAGCAACGGCGAGACCTACTCCAGATCGCAACATGATCGCGGCGATCGCATCAATCCTTCCCATCGTTTCGTTCCCTTGGGACTATTGTGCGTCATGCTAGTTCGGCCCCATAGCGCTACAACACTTTTGTCTGACAATTTACAGCCTACGCGATGCAATGAATTGATCTTGTTGCTAGGAATTGAACGCGCTCAGCAGTGGGGGTCTGGTTCACGTCACCCGTGCGGTTCAAGGCGCGGTGTCTCGCCGCCGCCGGCGCACCCCGTCATTGGCATTGCAAATCAATCCTCCGCAAAACCAGGCATTCGAAAGACGGCGCAAGCACCCGCAGCTCGGACCCGCATCTTGACTCGATATTTTGCACACGGCGACGGCCAATGTCCGCTATCTTCTTCGCATTATTAGCCCGTCGCTGACGGCTTCTGGCCGACTACCGCCCGACGCCGGCACGATGGCCGCCCATCGGCTTGTGTCGACCCTCTCCAGTCGGTCGTCAAGGGCAGCTTCGGGGGAAGCTAAACGTATTTGTACTCGAATCGAACTTTGGACTTCGCGTTCACGCCCCTCGCCACGGATCTAGCAGCCTAACGATCAATGGCGAGGTTTTTTTGCCGTTGGATCGGCTGGTCCAATGTGAGGCCGCAGTGGGGACACTTGATGTCGCGCAGCGTGTACCGGGTAATTTCGATGCCAGGGCGACCCCTCGGGCTCGTCTGCGCTTGGGCGCCAATCCCCAACGAGCGATCGCATCGCGGACACCGTATGCGGCCGAACGCCAGCAGCACAATCACGATGGCGAAAGGAAACGTGGCACCGAGAGCCCACCGTGGAATCCATGTCACCCGCTGCAGGATGTCCGGCGCAATCAGGCCGACAAAGAGCAGTGGTACAACCACGCGCCCGACAACTCGGTACCGCTGATTAAGATATTCGCGCAACGTTTTCACGGCGCGCGATTCTACTCACTGCTGAGCGGAGCGCAATGCCCGCTCTATGGATCGACAAGTTCGGAGGACGCCATAGTTGCGATCGCGATGGTCACCAGGATGTTGGAGAGCATACCAAGTCGGGCGCTCGCAATGCCAACGGGCCGCCTCCGAGGTTTACTCTGTCTCGCCAATGGCCAACTTGGCCGGGCGTCGCCAATGCGTACTTTCGGACCCGAAGCCGACGGTTACCAATGTCCGTTGTCGGGAAGTCTAAGATAAGGGTCGTGTTGGTTGTCCTTCATTTTACAGCGTCTTCGGCGCGTTTTTGGAAACTATGATCGCGCTGCCGGAACGTACGGGTATACTCGGCCATGATCAATCGACTGCTGCAAGTGCTCGCCGTTGTCTTTATAGCTCTAGGTGCGCTTTGGGCGTTGCAGGGCGCCGGCATTGTGCACATCAAGCCGATCTTGTGCGTGGCGAATTGTACTGAGTTACAAGGCGCATCCGGTCAATGGCTGCTGATGGGGATCGGAGCTATCGCGGTTGGTACGGCGCTTTGGTATTTGGCCCGCCGCCGCGCGAAGAAAGTGCGGATCGCCAACTAATCTACAGCGCAGCATGACTGGATCGTCAACGGCGCGTTTCGGACCCGCTGCTTGCGCTCGCGAGCGGCAGGTTTCGCGCGGCTCGTCACGTTCCAATGCGTCAGCGGAATTTAGCCATCGTAATGGGTGGTTTGGTATCCGCAAGTGGTTGTACTTCAGTGGGTGGGTTGCTCCTGCGTCCCACGTCGCCTCACGACCCGAAGCCGCCAGCGGCGAGAGTCTGCGTTCAGCCCCACAATTGGCTAGAGACAGCACTACCATTCTTTACGAGATCCTCGGCGGAAACGCGTATAGCTTTATCGCAGAGCGCTCGTCGGTCCGGTTCCAGCGTTTCTTCGTACTCGCTGGCCCAATAGACAAACGGATCTAAGCGGTGATCGCCAGGTGTTAAACGGAGTTGGCACTCCTTCCAAATGCGGCGTCCGCCGTCGTAAGGAGAAATGGATCCCGCGATAATCTCTTCAGCAATTTGCTGCGCGATTCGGATAACTGAGCTAGGCATCGTGTAGTCGGGTTTAAATCGTGCTGTAATTTGCTCTGCGCGATTCGCCCCCTCAAAAAGTTTCGCATAGTCGCCGGCTAGAATTTGCCGGTCTCTCAGGCGGATGAGTTCCGCCGCTTCCTGAATCTGGGCGTCTTGTGATAGCGGGACTTTGAGCCGCTTGCGGTGCCTACGGTTGGGCTCCCAGCTTGGATCAAGCACTTGAATGGGTACCGGGCGTCCATCAGGAGCAACGTATTGAACTCTAGCGCTTTGCCCGTACCCTTCACCAATCACTTGAACTGCGATCGCGCCATTTTCGAACCTCACAACGTACGGATTAACATACGGGGCGATTTGGGTATTTGTGGCTTCGATAAATTTATAGTCGGCCACCAGAAAACCAAAAGCCTCGCGGCAAATCGTTCGAAAATGTATGAGCGAGTGGTCTTCCATTGCACCTACCGCTGAGAGCGAGCTCGTGAAATCAGCTTTTGTGCCGGCTTCAGCTTAGCGCACTCCACCAATGGCTGCTCTGTGGCATCTAACTGAATAAGGCGAAGGACCGCTCTTGGCCTATTCTGTTGAAAAACTCTCTCGGCGTGTTTGGCGGGAAAATCGTAGCGCTATAGAAAGCCGGAGATTTCCCTGATTCGAGGGAACACCTGCTCTTGACGATCTCCGCCCTCGATCTGGCTCAGTCAGCCGTACGTCGTGTTTTCCTCGGCTTTTCGGCTGCATTTCTATAATGCTGAAAAACCGTCCGTGTACCGAAAGAGAGTTTTTCAACAGAATAGGCCGTGAAGAGCCCGACGCGTTTCCCGCAACCGGTCATTCGGCACCGAAGGATAGCGGGCGCTGACTTCACCACCTTCAGCACCCACTCGCGGCGATGCCAATTGCCGGGCAATCTTTGGGTCACTTCGCGCGAGCGGGTCCAGAACATCGAGTAGTTTCCGGAGCTGTTTGGGGCCGCCGCGGCATCGCTCGCATTTCTCTGTAAATCAGGCAATTGCGACCATCGTCCCAAGGACTTCCAAGCTCTATGCGTTGTCGCGTCAGGGAACCTTGGGACCTTTTCCGCTCCGTTAAATGAATTCGCTCACACTAAGCCACTAGACGCGATGATATAAGCGCATGTGGACTTTCTCGATCGTCAGTATTCGCGCCGATCATTCGGTCCCCTTCAGGCGCCACGCGTGAAGGAATTTGCATGAAGTTCCTTTCCTTGGTTTGGGCGGGGCTGTGGCGCAGGCCGGCGCGCTCGATCCTTACGGGATTGTGCATCGTGATTGCTTTCCTGTTGGTAGGACTTCTGGACGGAGTCAACGCGGGCTTCGCGAAAGTCATCGCGGAAGCTCACCGAGATCTACTGGTGACGGACACGCGGGTTCCGGGCGGCGCGCAGTTGCCGATCTCAGCCATGGCGAAAATCCAGGGCATTGCAGGCGTCAAAGAAGTGGCGCAAAGAGTGCATTTCAGCGGGAGCTACGGCGAGCCGACCGCCCAAAACATGATCGCTGCCATTGCCACTGAAGCCGGTCTCTTTTTCCGTTTGCGACCCCATTTCATCGTTGCCAAGGGAGGCGTTGAGGCGATGCGCGAAACCCGTGCAGGGATGCTCGCGAGTCCGGCCATGCTGCGGCACTTTGGATGGAAAGTCGGTGAGACGATCACGGTTCGATCGCAGACCCTGAAGACCGATGGAAGCCGCGATTGGATGTTTTCCATCGTGGGTACTTTTGATACCGCAAAAGCACCCATGTCTTCCTCTTTGGCAATAATCAACTACGCGTATCTGGATGAGTACCGGGTCGAGAATCGCGCAACGGCGGATTCGTTTTACGTTCGCATCGCGGACCCCACCAAGGCAGTCGCGACTGCAGCGGCTATCGATCGGATTTTCGCGAATTCTTCCCACGAAACGCGTACTCGTTCCGACCAGGAGCGCGCTGAATTCCAAACCAAACAGCTGGGGGACGTGGCCTTCTTTACCGATGCAATTATCGGCGCCGTGCTATTCACGTTAGCCTTCCTGACCGGGAATACTCTGCGGCAGTCCCTGCATGAGCGCATCCCCGAATTCGCGGTCCTCAAGGCAATGGGCTACTCAGATGGTCGCATCTTGGGTCTCGCATACACGGAAGCTTTGCTGCTTTTCATGCCCACCGCTGCACTCGGCTTAGGCTTAGCCTATCTGGCAGCGCCCCTTGCGAAGAAGGATATCGGCATTATCGTGGTGTCCCCGGCAGTTGCAATGATCGGCTTGTTCTGTGCGGTTTTACTCGCATTGATAGGCGCGTCATTGCCGGCGCTGCGCCTGTCGCGAATGTCCATCGTCGCCTCCTTGTCCAAACGCTGACGCCATGTCTACGATCTCGCAAATTCTCGCCCTCACGGCAATGAATCTACGCAGCATTCCGCAACGACTCGGGAACTCATTGGTGATCGTTGTCGGCATTGCCGGCGTCGTCGCGGTCCTCATTTCAGTGCTGGCGATGTCTTTAGGGTTTCGCACCACGATTGAAGGCGATGGGAGTGCCGATCGCACGATTGTGTTCTCGCGCGGAGCAAATGCTGAAATTGACAGCGGTCTCTCCCGTGAAAACGTCGCCGCAGTGCTGAACGCCGCGGGAGTAAGGCACGACGCACGCGACCGACCCGTCGCGTCGGCGGAAGTGCTATTGGTGGCTCCGGTGGCGCGCAAGCGCGATAACTCAGACGTTTATGTGACATTGCGCGGGGTGGGTCCGCAGTACTTCGTTCTGCGTCCGGAACTTAAGCTGGTTTCCGGAAGACCATTTCGAGCCGGCAATCAGGAACTGCTCGTCGGCGCTTCGGCAAGTGCGCAATTCGCCGGGTTGGCGATCGGCAACCAGGTTCGCCTGCAAGACGGTGATTGGACTGTCGTGGGTACTTTCGCGGGCGGCGACGGTGCGCGGCAGAGCGAGTTGATTGCCGATGCACAAACGGTGATGTCGGCCTACAAGCTCGACTCCTTCAACAGCATATCGCTGGTGCGAGAATCCGGCACCTCACTCGCGGTCCTCAAAGCCGCCTTAGCTCAAGATGCGAGCCTGCTGGTCGATGTGCGCACAGAGCCGGAGTATTTGGCTACGGCCTCGAGTTCAACTAATCGCATGTTGCAGCTGGTCGCCTACTCGATCGGCTCGATCATGGCGCTCGGTGCGCTTTTCGGGGCGCTCAACTCCATGCAGTCAGCCGTTGCTGCGCGAACGGTGGAAATAGCAACGCTTCGTGCAATAGGATTTTCATCGTTCGCAGTCGCAATCGCGGTTCTGATCGAAGCGCTACTGCTTGCATTTGCCGGTGCGGTCGCCGGCGCCGCCGTCGCATATACTGCGTTCAATGGTACGACCATCAGCACCCTCGGCGGCGCCGTCTGGGATTCGCAGCTGGTTTACTCATTGAATATCACGCCTTCTTTGATCGTGATCGCCATTGTCCTGGCTTGCGCGCTGGGTTTGCTAGGTGGGCTAGTTCCCGCTATTCGCGCCGCGCAAACCAAGGTTGCGGAAGCGCTGCACGAGATTTAAGTCATCGAGAACATGGAGCGGCTCAAGACCTGTAGCTCTGCATCAGCCCCTCGCGCATCAATGCCGGCGGCATGTTGCCGACCTTCAACAGGCGCTCGTGAAAGTCGGAGAGCGTGAAGCGCGGGCCTAGGAGCGCCTTCACCTCCTCGCGCATGGCGGTGATCTCGGAGGCACCCATGAAGTAGCCGATCCGATAGCCCGGCTCCGTGGCCGAGCCGTCCACTTCGAGCTCCGCGGCCCAGCGCAGGAACCCGACGCCATCCGCGAGCAGCGACACGCACTCGTCGTAGGTCAGCTTGCCGGTGTTGAGGCCCACGTCCCAGATCACCCGGGCGATGCGCCACAGCCGCAACTGCAATTGGCGCAGGTGAATCCGCTCTGAGGGAAAAAAGCCGGTTTCGTACATCAGAGTCTCGTTATAGAGACCCCAGCCTTCTGAGAAGATGGCGATGCCGAACTTCTGGCGCAGCTTGTAAGGGTTGTGCGCCTGGTAGATTTCCTGCACGTGGTGGCCGGCGTAGGTCTCATGCGGCGCGGTGTCGATGATCACGCCCCAATCATGCTCGGTGAGGTACTGACGCTTCGTCTCCTCGTCCCATTGATCCTCGAAAGGGTTGATGCGCCAATGCCCCACCCAGACGCCCTCGGCGTTCGGGCCCTTGGCCCCGTCGAAATCGCCGTAGTAGCTGTTCTTGCGCTGAAACTGCGCGCGGGCCACCACCTCGACGCGCTCCTTCCACGGAATGGGCACCAGCTTCTTCTCCAGCACGTGCGCCTTCGCCTTGTCGACCCACTCTTGGTGGGCCTCGATCATGCGGCCGGGCTCCGGACCCAGGTTCTTGATTTCGACCGCCAGTTCCTTCCAGGTCTTGCCAGGATCGATGCGCGCGGCGACTTGTTCGAGTTCGCGCACCGTCGCGTCGAATTGCCGGCGCCCATAGGCATACAGGGAGTCGGAATCATGATCGAGCAGGTACTGCTCCTTCAGCATGCGATCGTATGCGGCCTTGCCCATCGCATAGTCGCCGCGGGCTTTGAGCGGCAGACGATCCTTGAGGAACGTGCGGAACTCCTCGAGCGCATCGAGCGCGCGCGCGCCTGCCGCGGCAAACGCGGATTTCAGAACCGGGTGCCTCGACGCGAATGCGGGAACGTCATCGCGCAGCACACCGCGCGCGCCGTCCGCCATGAACAGCGCGAGTTCGCGGAAGCGCGCGACGTTGACCTTGAGATTCCGCTGGCCGTCGGCCAGTTGGGCGGGCAGCGCCTTGAGGAGGACCAGCGCCTTGGCCGAATCCGCCCCGGTCGCGTCGGGGTTCTCGATGAGCTGCGACAGCTCGGAGAAGGGCAGGTAGACGCGCGGATCCATGCTCCAGAGCTTCCTCTCCTGAGCCAGCATCTGGCCGACCAGCAGGCTCTCGGCAAAGCGATAATTCAATAGATCGTCGCCTTGGAGTGAATTGCGGCCGATCGCCCGCAAGCGCTGGAGCTTTGCGGATGTCGTCTTGAGCTTGCGCCGGAACGCAGCGGCGCTCAGATCGAGCGAGGTCTCTTCGCCTTCCGTACGTGCGAATTCCTCGAGGAAGGCCTGCAACCGGGCGGCCGGCTTCAAGTCATCGCCGCTCGCCGCGAACGCGACCCGATAAGGCGCAGCCTCGATGAGCAGCGCCGCGGCGAGCCCGCCACAGCGCCGATTGAACGTTCGGCGGCTGGAATCCGGCACGTCGGCCGGTCGGGGAGTGTGGCGATTGCGGATTTTCACTGGCATTTCCTGCGCTGCGCGCCAACCGCCAGCTTACCGCAGGTCTGGCATCGCTGCGCTCCGCTTGGACCGCCGGCTCCTTGACCTTCCTTTGCCTTCGGCCATGTCTCCTTTGCCGGCGCTTCTGCGATTTATCCAGCGGGCGGTGAATAATCAGGAGAAATGACATCGGCTGTGCAGCGATCGCTCGGAATTTCCCGCGGCGATCTCAGCACCGGTGCGGGCGCTACCGTATTTTTATTGAATGTCGATGTGCCCTGGCGTTCGCGGCCATCTGCACAGCCGTGCGGCGCGCCGATTCGCGCAAGAGCCGGTAGCTGCCGTTTCGCGCCAGCTCCAGATTCGCGCGCTGAGGGCCGCCGCGCGCTGAGCGCCGCGCCGACGCCACGCATATGCTAAATTCCGGGCTGGACAAACCGTGTCCAACTCCCGTAGCGATCGATGCCATCAGGACGCCTTTACGTAGTTGCCGCGCCGTCCGGCGCCGGCAAGACCAGTTTGGTAAAGGCCTTGATGGAGCGCGAGCCGCGCATTCAGTTCTCTGTCTCCTATACGACGCGCCGTCCCAGACTCAACGAAATTCCGGGCCGCGACTACCATTTCGTGAGCCAGGAACGCTTTCAGGAAATGATCGCGAACCACGAGTTGCTGGAGCATGCGCAGGTTTTTGACAATTGGTACGGCACCGGCGTGCGCGCCGTCCAGGAGGCCTTGTCGAACGGCGAGCAGCTGTTGCTGGAGATCGACTGGCAGGGCGCACGCCAGGTCCGCTCGAGGATTCCGCAAGCGGTGAGCATTTTCATTCTTCCGCCCTCGCGCTCGGCGTTGGAGCAGCGCCTCAAGGGCCGCAGCACGGATTCCGAAGAGGTCATCGCGAGGCGTCTGCGCGATGCCGCAGAGGATCTGGACCATTGGCGCGAATTCGACTACGTCGTGATCAACGATCGATTCGAGCAGGCCATCGAGGACCTGCAGGCCATCGTCGAGGGCCGCGCCAGCCTTCTTGAGGCGGCGCGGCCCGAAGTGGTGCAACTGGCGGCGCGGCTGGTTAATCCTTGAGCAGCAGCGGCGTAATCCTGCCGAAATAGCGGCCTTTTTGGCGTGTTGCGCTCCCTGCAGGCTGGCGAGGGGAGCGTCATTTCTGCTATGATTTCCATCCCTCCATTGGAAGTACCTCAAGCATGGCGCGTATCACAGTCGAAGACTGCCTTCAAAATGAACCCAACCTGTTCAACCTGGTGTTGCTGGCCGCCAAGCGTGCCCGCCGCCTGGCCAACGGTGCGGAAGCAACCGTTGAATGGGAAAACGACAAGCCGACCGTGGTAGCGCTTCGCGAGATCGCTGCCGGAAATATCACGCTGGAAATGTTGGAAGAGCCTGAAGAGCCGGCACAGCCGCCGGTCAGCGAGCTCGACATGCCGTCGGATTTCCGTGCGCCGCAGCTCGGGCTTGGGGACTAAACAGACGGCGAACTCACAAGAGCGGCAATGGACTATGCGTCTTCCATACTTGGTTTCCTGCCTGGTGGAAGACGCTCCACCGGGATCAGTCAGCTCTTAGACAAACTCGAAGCCTACCTATCCCCCGCCCAGGTCGAGCGGGTGCGCGAAGCCTACGATTTCGGCGCAGAGAAACATCAGGGTCAGAAACGGGTATCGGGTGAACCCTACATCACCCATCCCGTGGCGGTGGCCGACATTCTCGCGGATTTGCGTTTGGATGCGGACACCCTGGTCGCGGCCATCCTGCACGATGTCATCGAAGATACGCCCACGGCCAAGGCCGAGATCGCCTCGATCTTCGGCCAGGTGGTGGCCGAGCTGGTCGACGGCGTCAGCAAGCTGGATCAGATCCAGTTCAAGAACCGCCAGGAAGCGCAGGCCGAGAGCTTTCGCAAAATGCTGCTGGCAATGGTGCGGGACATCCGCGTCATCATGGTCAAGCTCGCCGACCGCATGCACAACATGCGCACCCTGGGCGTCATGCCGCCGGTCAAGCGCCGGCGCAGCGCCCGCGAAACTCTCGAGATCTATGCGCCGATCGCCGAGCGCCTCGGACTGTATGCCGTCAAGCTGGAGCTGGAGGATCTCGGGTTTCGGGCGCTGTACCCGTACCGCTACAAGGTTCTCGAACGAGAACTGAAGCGCGCGCGCGGCAACCAGAAGGAATTCATCGCAAAGATTGCTGAAACGTTCAAAGGCGCATTGAAGAAAGCCGCGATCCAAGGCGCCGTGGAAGGCCGCGAGAAGCACTTGTACAGCATCTATAAAAAGATGCAGAACAAGAAAATCTCCATCAACGAAATGGTCGATGTGTACGGATTTCGCATCATCGTCGACAACGCGGATGTCTGCTATCGGGTGCTGGGCCTGGTGCACAGCGTCTACAAGCCGATGCCGGGGCGGTTCAAGGACTACATCGCCATTCCGCGGGTCAACGGTTATCAGTCGCTGCACACCACCTTGTTCGGTCCGAACGGCGTGCCCATCGAGGTGCAAATCCGCTCCGAGCAGATGCATCGCGTGGCCGAGTCCGGGATCGCCGCGCATTGGAAGTACAAATCCGGCGGCGACACCTTCGGCGGGGTGGAACACGACCGGGCGCGCGAGTGGCTCGCAAGCCTGGTGCAAATTCAGGAAGGCGGCAGTTCGGAAGAGTTTCTCGAGAGCGTCAAGGTCGACCTGTTTCCCGACAAGGTCTATGTCTTTACACCCAAGGGGAAAATTCTGCGCCTGCCGACCGGCGCCACCACGGTCGACTTCGCCTACGCCATCCACACCGATGTCGGCAATCGCTGCGTCGCGGCGAAAGTGGACCGGCGCCTGGTGCCGCTGCGCACGCCGCTGCGCAACGGACAGACGGTGGAGATCATCACGGCGAAGGGCGCCAAGCCGAATCCATCGTGGTCGAGTTTTCTGGTCACGGCGAAAGCGCGCGCGGCGATCCGCCAATACCTGAAAAATCTGAAAAAGGGCGATGCGCTCGAACTCGGACGCCGGCTGCTGTCACTCGCACTCGAGGAGTTTTCGCTCAGCTTGAAGAAGATTCCCGCAGAGCAAATCGACGCGGTGGTCAAGGAATTCAATTTGCGCGACGCCGATGAGCTGTACGAAAAAATCGGCCTGGGCGAGCGCCTGGCGCCGCTGGTCGCCCGCAGGCTGCAGCCCGCCAATGGCGAGGGCGATTTGGGACCCGCCCACGCCGGCGGGCCCCTCATGATCGCGGGCACCGAGGGGCTGTTGGTGACCTACGCGCGCTGCTGCTTTCCCATCCCCAACGATCCCATCATGGCTTACTTGAGCGCCGGCCGCGGCGTGATGATTCATCGTCAGAACTGCGGTAATCTCGCCGAGTACCGCAAACAGCCCGACAAATGGCTGTCAGTGGCCTGGGAGCCCACGCGCGGCCGCCTGTTCAGCTCCGAGATCCAGCTGGAGATCAACAACCGGGTGGGCGTGCTGGCGGCAGTGGCCTCGAGCATTGCGGGCACGGAAACCAACATCGATCAGGTGTCCTTGGAAGAACGCGACGTGAATAGTTCATCTTTGAAATTCCAAGTGCAGGTGCGCGACCGAAAGCACCTCGCGCGCGTCATCCGCACCGTCCGGCGCATGCCGGATGTGCAGCGGGTCGCCCGCACGCTGGCTTAATTCGCGCTTTGGCTTCATTCGCCCCTTTGGCTTAAATTATCGCCGCCTTAAGTCCCCTTCAATCACCACCATCCAAGGCTATGAGCAAACAAATTATTTCGACCCCCAATGCGCCGGCCGCCATCGGCACCTACTCGCAGGCCGCCCGGGTGGGCAATACCATCTGGGTCTCGGGCCAGATTCCCATGGACCCGGCCACCAAGGAATTGGTGAAGGGCGACATGGAGGCGCAGGTGCGCCGGGCCTTCGACAACCTGAAGGCCATCGTCATCGCGAGCGGCGCCACGCTCGATAATGTGGTGAAGGCAAACATCTTCATGACCGACCTGTCGCACTTCGCGCTGGTGAATAAAATCATGGCTGAATATTTTCGCGAACCCTATCCGGCACGGGCCGCTGTCGGGGTCGCGTCGCTGCCGCGCGGCGCGCAGTTCGAAGTGGAGTGCATCGTCGCCCTGTGATCGACTTAAAGCCGGTCACGGTATTACGCGGCGTCGGCGAATCGCTCGCCTCGCGCCTGCGCATGTTGGGCGTCGAAACAACCCAGGACCTGTTGTTTTTACTGCCGCTGCGCTATGAAGATCGGACGCGCATCGTGCCCCTGGGCGAGCTGCGCCCAGGACAGCGCGCATCGGTCGAAGGCGAAGTGCTGCTGACGGAGGTCGCGTTTCGCGGCCGGCGTCAAATGCTGTGCCGGATCGCCGACGGTTCGGGCTTCCTCACCTTGAGATTTTTTTATTTCACGGCGCAGCAGCAACAGGGCCTGGCGCGCGGCGCGCGCGTGCGCTGTTTCGGCGAAGCGCGCCGCGGGGCCAAGGGCTTGGAGTTTGTGCATCCGGAATACCGCCGCGTGGATCCGAACGCGCCGCAGCTTCCTGAGGAGCATCTCACGCCGATCTATCCGATGACGGAGGGCGTGACCCAAGGAAGGCTGCGGCTGCTGGTCAAATTGGCGCTGGAGCAGACCGGCGCCGAGGACCCGAAGGATTGGCTGCCGCCCGCGCTGCTCGCCGACTCCCGCCTGCCCTCGCTGCGCGATGCCTTGCTGTACGTGCACCGGCCGCCCACCGATGCGCCCGTGGACTTGCTGATGAGTTATCGCCATCCGGCGCAGCGCCGCCTGGCATTCGAAGAATTGCTGGCCCACCAGCTGTCGCTCAAGCTGCTGCGCCGGCGGATACAAAGCGATCCGGGCTGGCCGCTGCAGGCGGCCGGCGCTCTGAAGGCCCGCTTTCTCGCCGCGCTGCCCTACTCCATGACCGCCGCGCAGCAGCGCGTGCTCTTGGAAATCGAAGGCGATTTGCAGTTACCCAAGCCGATGCTGCGCCTGGTGCAGGGCGATGTGGGCTGCGGCAAAACTTTGGTGGCGGCGCTGGCGGCAACGCAGGCCATTCAATTAGGAAGACAGGTTGCGTTGATGGCGCCGACCGAATTGCTCGCCGATCAGCACGCGCAAAATTTCCGGCGCTGGTTCGAACCGCTCGGCGTTGCCGTGGCTTTGCTTAGCGGACGCTTGACCGGCAAAGCGCGCAGCACGGTGCTCGAGGGCATCCGGCTGGGTCACGCCGGCATGGTCATCGGCACGCATGCCCTGTTCCAGGAAAGTGTCGCGTTTGCCTCGCTGACCCTGGTCGTGGTCGATGAGCAGCATCGCTTCGGCGTGCACCAACGCCTGAGCCTGCGCGAGAAAGGCGCGGCCGGCGGCCATCAGCCGCATCAACTCATCATGACCGCCACGCCGATTCCCCGCACGCTGGCCATGACGGCCTACGCCGATCTCGACGTATCGGTGATTGACGAGCTGCCGCCGGGACGCACGCCGGTCAAAACCGTGGTGCTCGCCGAGACGCGCCGCGACGAAGTGGTGCAGCGAATTCGCACCGCCTGCCTGGAGGGGCGCCAGGTTTACTGGGTGTGTCCGCTGATCGACGAATCGGAGGAGATGCCCTATAGCGCCGCGGAAGAGACGGCCGCGGCGTTGGCCGGCGCATTGCCTGAGCTCAAGGTGGGACTGGTGCATGGACGCATGCCAAGCCAAGCCAAAGAGGGCACGATGCGCCGCTTCAAGGATGGGCAGATCCAACTGTTGGTGGCAACCACGGTGATCGAAGTCGGCGTCGATGTGCCGAACGCGACCCTGATGGTGATCGAAAACGCCGAGCGCTTAGGATTGGCGCAACTGCATCAGCTGCGCGGCCGGGTCGGGCGCGGATTGCACGCCAGTTCCTGCCTGCTGATGTACCGGGCGCCCTTGTCGCAGATGGCGCGTCAGCGCCTCGGGGTTATGCGCGACACGAATGACGGATTCGAAGTGGCACGGCGCGATCTAGAGTTGCGCGGACCTGGCGAACTTTTGGGCACGCGGCAGACGGGGCTTGCGCAAATGCGCGTTGCCGATTTATTACGCGACGCGGATTTGCTGCCGCGGGTGCAGATTGCCGCGGAGTCCCTGCTGCGCGACCATCCTCTGCATGCGGCGCCGCTCATCCGCCGTTGGGTGGGATTAGCAGAGCAATACGGCCGCGTGGGGTAGAATCGCGCGGATGACTCGAGGCAGCGCACGTCCGATCGAATCCATTCAGTGGCAACCCCAGGAACGCCTGGGCCAGTTGTCGATGGACGCGCAATTGCGCCCGTGGCTCATCGGCAAGGGACTGCTGACGCACCGCCTCAAGGAGACCTGCGGCGCGCGTTTCGCGCTGCGCCTGGTGGATCAATGGACCGGCCTCTTGAGCGCCTCGCACAAGGCGGCGCTGCGCACCGAAGACGATGCCGGACTGTTCCGGGATGTCGAAATGTGCTGCGGCGACACCATTTGGGTATTCAGCCAGAGCATCGTTCCGGACTCGACGCTGTGCGTGCATCCGTGGCTCGCGGAACTCGGCGATTCGGCGCTGGGAGAAACCCTGGCGGACCTGTCCGCCGTCGAGCGCGGCCGTTATGAGTACGCGTGGCTGCCGACGCAAGAAGCCGTGACGGCGCGAGCCTTGCGCAACGCCGAGATCAAACCCGCAGGACTTTGGGCGCGCCGCGCACGCATCACGCTGCGCGCCGCTCCCCTGCTGACTCAAGAATTGTTCCTGCCCTCCATGGGCCGCGCCTAGACCACACTCACGTGCCACTGCCACGCAACGGCGATGAACTGGCCCAGATGATCATGGCGCGATTGCGCTGGTATGCGTATCGCATTCGCTTCCATCCCTGGACCACCGAAGAGCTGCCGAAAATTCTCGGCACCATTCATGACTATATCCGTCTCATGCGCCTGGACCGGCCCATCGGCATCTGGCTGCTCTTGTGGCCCACCTTGTGGGCGCTGTGGATCGGCAGCCGCGGCAACCCGAAGCCGCTGATTTTCATTATTTTCGTTGCCGGAACCGTGCTCATGCGTTCCGCCGGCTGCGCCATCAACGACTATGCCGATCGCAGCTTCGATCCGCAGGTCGCGCGCACCAAGGACCGGCCGCTCGCCGCGGGCAGGCTCACGACGCTCGAAGCCTTGGTGCTGTTCGCGCTGCTGTCGCTCGCGGCGCTGGTGCTGGCGCTGCAGCTGAATCGCTTGACGCTGCTGTGGGCGGTGGCGGGCGCGTTCATTGCGGTGACCTATCCCTTCGTGAAGAGATTTCTGTCGGTGCCGCAGCTGTACCTGGGACTGGCATTCGGCGCGGGAATTCCGATGGCGTTCGCCGCGCAAATCGAAACGGTGCCGCGCGTCGCGTGGCTGCTGCTGCTCGCCAATGTGCTGTGGGTGACGGTGTACGACACCATGTACGCCATGGTGGACCGCAACGACGACATCCGCATCGGCGTGCGTTCGACCGCCATTCTGTTCGGCGACTCGGATCGGCACATCATCTTCGTGCTGCAGGTCATGACTTTGGTGACCCTCTACCTGGTCGGCAAAACGATTCGCGCGCATGGCTGGTACAACGCCGGCCTGGCCGCCGGCGCAGTATTTTTCATCTACCAGCTCTGGCTGATTCGCGCGCGCGACCGGGACGGCTGTTTCCGCGCCTTCCTCAACAACAATTACTTCGGCATGTCGGTGTTCATCGGACTCGCGCTCGAGTATCAGTTCAATCGTTGAAGACCGCGCGCGCTCAGAAGCGCCGCAGAAACCCGAGCACCTGTTCGTTGAACTCCTGCGGCGCCTCCATGTTGCTCATGTGTCCCGACCCCGCGATGCTGCGCAATTCGGCTCGAGGCAGCTCGAGCGCGAGACGCCGCGCAATGCTCTGAAAGTCCGGCAGGTCGAGCTCACCGACCAGAACCAAGGTTGGAATTGAAATGCTCCGCAGGCGCTCGGCGATGGCCGGCAACGGAGCCGTGCCGGGGTCGGGATGGTGCCAATGCCAACCCGAATATCGATCGATCATCAGTTGCAGGGCATGGGCAACCTCGGGGTCCTTGTTCGCCGGCTCGAACAAAATGTGTTCCCGCCAGAGTTTCCTGGCTTGGGCGAGCTCGCCGCGTTTCGCCGCGTCGGCGATGTTGCGCCAGCGCTGCAGCCAGTCCGCCGTCCAAGCGTGTCCGTCCAACGCCGGATCGGCCAAGGTCAGCGAGCGCACTGCCTCAGGGTGCAGCGCAGCCACCCGCAGCGCCACTCGACCGCCGAGCGACAGTCCGACCAAGTGCACCGGGCGGGCGCTAAAGGAATCGATCAACGCCAACAGGTCGTCCACGTGGGAATAGGGACCGGCGGGCAGACTCGAACTGCCGTAGCCGCGCATGTCGTAGCGAATGACCCGGTGATGCTGCGCAAATACCGGCCACTGTGCATCCCACATGGCGGCATCCAGGCCGAAACCATGAATGAACACCAGCGGATCGCCCTGGCCGGCAAGGGTGTAATGCAGCGAGGCGCCGTCATCCCGCGAAAGTGGCATCGATTTGTTGGCGTCGGGCTGAAGCATTGGGCGCCGGGGATTCTAGCGCTCCCGCGCGCGCCGCTTTGGTAAACCATATCTATTTTATCTGGTTGACTAGAAGCGCGGGGCCTTCAATACTGAAGCCAAAGGAGATGCCTGCCGTGAACTTACGCAACGACTGGACCTTGGCCGAGGTCAGCGAGCTTTTTGACCTGCCTTTCATGGACTTGGTATTCAGAGCGCAGCAGGTTCACCGTCTATTTCAAGCCCCGAACACCGTCCAGATCAGCACCCTTCTCAGCATCAAGACCGGTGCCTGTCCGGAGGATTGCGCCTATTGCCCGCAAAGCGTGCGCTTCGATACGGGACTCGAAGCATCGGAACTGATGGAGCTTCAGGACGTTGCGGCGCGCGCCCGAGCCGCCAGGGATTCCGGCGCAACCCGCTTTTGCATGGGCGCAGCCTACCGTTCCCCCAAACCGAAGGACCTGCGCAAAGTGCTGGCCATGATCCGCGAGGTCAAGGCGCTGGGATTGGAGACCTGCGCCACGCTCGGCATGGTGAGCCCGGCCCAAGCGCTCGAGCTCAAGGCCGCGGGACTCGATTTCTACAATCACAATCTGGACACCTCGTCGCGCTACTACCAGGAAATCATCAGCACCCGAACTTACCAGGACCGGCTGGACACGCTGCAGGCGGTGCGCGACGCGGGCATGAACGTGTGCTGCGGCGGCATCGTCGGCATGGGCGAGAGTCCCTCGGATCGCGTCGAGCTGCTGCATACCCTGGCAACGCTGCCGGAACATCCGCAAAGTGTGCCCATCAACAGCCTGGTGCGCGTGCCGGGAACCCCGCTGGCGGACTCAAAAGCGCTGGATCCGTTCGACTTCGTGCGCATGATCGCGGTGGCGCGAATTCTCATGCCGGCGAGCCACGTGCGCCTGTCGGCGGGGCGCGCTGAAATGAGCGATGAATTGCAGGCCCTGTGTTTCATGGCCGGGGCGAATTCAATCTTTTACGGCGAGAAGCTGCTCACCACGGGAAATCCCGACACGGCGCACGACCTTAAGCTGTTTCAACGCCTGAAAATCGCCGCCGAATCGCACGGCGCGGGAGCATCTGTGGCATCGTAATCGCTTATGAGCGATGACCTAGGCGCGTACGCCCTCGATCCTAAAAGTGTCAGACGCTGCTTCGATCGTGCCGCCCGGACTTACGACACAGCGGCCGTGCTGCATGCGGAAGTCAGACAGAGTCTCCTTGAGCGGCTGCAGTGGGTGACGCTCAAGCCCGGTGTGGTGCTGGATGCCGGCGCCGGCACCGGCCACGCCAGCCGTGCACTGCAACGCCGGTATCCCAAAGCAATGGTGGTTGCGCTCGACTCGTCGCTGCAGATGCTGAAGGCGGCCGGCAAGCAGCGATCCTGGCTGCGGCCGTTCGAGCGTGTCTGCGCCGATGCGCAGGCGTTGCCCTTGCCTGAAGGCTGCGTCGATTTGATCGTGAGCAATCTCATGCTGCAATGGTGCGACCCGGATGCCGCGTTCGCCGAGTTTCGCCGGGTGTTGAAGCCGCAAGGTCTGTTGAGTTTCAGCGCCTTGGGCCCGGACACCTTGCGCGAATTGCGCCTGGCGTGGGCCGAAGTGGACGCTCGCAGCCACGTGCATCAGTTCATCGACATGCATGATTTGGGCGACGCGCTGGTGCGCAATGGCTTTGCGGCGCCGGTGCTCGATGTCGAGCGAATCACCCTGCAGTATCGTGAGGTGCGCAAGGTGGCGGAAGACCTCAAGGCGACCGGCGCGCACAATTCCACGGCCGGCCGAACGCGAGGCCTCACCGGTCCACGCAAGTTCGCCGCCATGCAGGCGGCCTATGAGCAGTTCCGGCAGGACGATCGACTTCCCGCCACCTACGAGGTGGTCTTCGCTCACGCTTGGGCGCCCATGCACGCGCCACGACCCGGCTTACCGGAGCCAGCCAGCGTTTCCCTGGAGGAAATCAAGCGGGAGTTGCACAAACGGCGCGCCAAAGCGCGAGAGAAATAGGGCGCTCACCGATCCTAAAGCCGCCCGCCTTACGCTATCCTTCCCGGCATGGAACAGCGCATCGATCTGGCGCCCAATTGTTCGCTCAGCCTGGCGGGCGCCAGACTTTTCTTTGCGGCTACATGCCTGTTTTCCTTGAGCTTTGCCCTGTTTTTTGTGCTCAGGGGACTTTGGCCGGTTTTGTTGTTCTGGGCTGTGGAGATGCTGGGCCTCGGGGTAGCCTTGCACGCCAGCATGCAGCGGCGAAATTACACCCAGACGGTGCTGATCAACGATTCTTGGATCCATCTCGTGACCCGGTCGCGGCATGGCGCGCAAAAACAGGAGTTTGCGAGGCATTGGGCGAAGGTTAGACTTCGCAGTCCGCCACGGCGCCTCGGCACCAGCCGGCTGACGATTGAGAGTCACGGACGGGCTTACGAGGTCGGCAGTTTCCTGACCGAGGAAGATCGCCGCGTGTTGGCTGAGCGTTTGGGTAGATTGGTCGGCGGCGTGAACGAATCACCGCCGCTTGTTCGCGAAATAGGGGATCCGTTTAGATGAGACTTACTTTAGGCCTCGATCACAGCACTTCTCGGCCGCGAAAGCTGATTTCGGCCGCAGCGCTTTGCCTGGCCGCTTTGGGGTTTGCCGCCAACGCCGGCGCCAATACCTCGAACGGTTACAACTTGCCGACCGGCGTGACCGATCTGGCGCGCGACATGTACGGCCTGCACATGGAGGTGTTTTGGATCTGCGTCGGCATCGCGGTCGTGGTGTTCGGCGCGATGATTTATGCGCTGGTCAAATTCCGCCACTCGCAGGGCGCGGTGGCCGACACCACCATGCTCCACAGCACCAAGGTGGAGATCATCTGGACCATCGTTCCGGTGCTGATTCTGGTGGTCATGGCGATCCCGGCGGCCGATCTCATGATCAAGCAGGAAGACACCCGCAATTCCCAATTGTCCATCCGCGTGACCGGCTACCAATGGAAATGGGAATACAACTACATGGACGCGGCGCAGGGCGTGGATTTTTTCTCAACCCTGGCGCGCGACTCGAATTTTGCGCGGCAGCTGAATTCCGGCATCGATCCGAAATCGGTGCCGAACTATCTGCTGGAGGTCGACAAGCCCCTGGTCATTCCAAGCGGCACCAAGGTGCGGCTGCTGCTGACCTCGCAGGACGTCATCCATGCCTGGTGGGTTCCTGATTTCGGCGCGAAGCGCGCGGCGATCCCGGGCTTCATCAATGAATTGTGGTTCAAGGTGGATCCGGGCAAGGAAGGGATTTACCGCGGGCAATGCGCCGCGCTGTGCGGCCGCGATCATGGCTTCATGCCGGTCGTGGTCGATGTGCGGACTCCCGACGAATTCAAGAAGTGGGTGGAAATACAAAAGGCGGCGGCGAAGCAAGCAGCCCTGCCTGCAGCGGCGCCGGCCGCGGCGCCGCCCACCGCGCAAGCCTTGCCGAATTAATTGCAGCAATTTTTTAAGAGAGCTATCTGACTATGGCCAATGTTCACGCGAGCGACGCGCATCAACACGACCACGCCGATCATGATCACCATGACGGTCCGGCCACCGGGATCAAGCGCTGGATCTTTGCCACGAACCACAAGGACATCGGCACGATGTACCTGGTGTTCAGCCTGATCATGTTCTTCATCGGCGGCTCGATGGCCATGCTGATCCGCGCGGAACTGTTCAAGCCCGGACTGCAGCTCATGGATCCTGTGTTCTTCAATCAGATGACCACGAACCATGCGCTGGTCATGATTTTCGGCGCGGTCATGCCGGCTTTCGTCGGGCTGGCAAATTGGATGGTGCCCATGCAGATCGGCGCGCCCGACATGGCGCTGCCGCGCATGAATAATTTCAGCTTCTGGATCCTGCCGTTTGCGTTCACCTTGATGCTGTCGTCGATATTCGTGCCGGGCGGCATGGCCGCCGCGGGCTGGACGATGTATCCGCCCCTGGTATTGCAGACCGGCGACAGTTTTCCGATGCTGATCTTCTCGATTCACATGATGGGCGCCTCCTCCATCATGGGCGCGATCAATGTGATCGTGACCATCATGAACCTGCGCGCTCCCGGCATGACCCTGTTGAAGATGCCGCTGTTCACCTGGTCCTGGCTGATCACCGCCTACTTGCTGATCGCCGTGATGCCGGTGCTCGCGGGTGCGGTCACCATGCTGTTGACCGATCACTTCTTCGGGACCAGCTTTTTCAATGCGGGCGGCGGCGGCGATCCGATGATGTTCGAGCACATCTTCTGGTTCTTCGGGCATCCCGAGGTGTACATCATGATTCTGCCGGCTTTCGGCATCATCTCGGAGATCCTGCCGACCTTTGCGCGCAAGCCGCTGTTCGGCGCGACCTCGATGATTTACGCCATCGCGTCGATCGCCTTCCTGTCCTTCATCGTGTGGGGACACCACATGTTCGTCGACGGCATGCCGGTGGCGGCGCAGTTGTTCTACATGATGTCGACCATGCTGATCGCCGTGCCGACGGGCGTGAAGGTCTTCAACTGGACCGCGACGCTGTGGCGCGGCTCGTTGTCGTTCGAACCGCCGATGCTGTTCGCGCTGTCTTTCCTGTTCCTGTTCACCATCGGCGGATTTTCGGGCGTCATGCTGGCCATCGTGCCGGTGGACTTCCAATACAACCAAACCTACTTCGTGGTGGCGCACTTTCACTATGTGCTGGTGCCCGGCGCGATCTTCGCCATCATGGGCGCGGTGTACTACTGGATTCCGAAGTGGACCGGCCACATGTACAACATGAAATTGGCCACGTGGCATTTCTGGCTGTCGACGATTTTTGTCAACGTGCTGTTCTTCCCGCAGCACTTCCTGGGACTGGCCGGCATGCCGCGGCGCATACCCGACTACGCGGTGCAATTCACCGACTGGAACATGGTGTCCTCGCTCGGCGGCTTTGGTTTCGGCCTGTCGCAAATCCTGTTTGCGATCGTCATCATCCAGTGCATCCGCGGCGGCAAGAAGGCCAGCGCGAAGGTTTGGGACGACGCGCGGCCCAACGGCCTGGAGTGGACCTTGTCCTCGCCGCCTCCGTACCACAGCTTCACCACGGCGCCTGAAGTCAAGTGAGCACCAGCCAGGACGCGCGATCGTCGCAAGACGCACGCAAACACCGCGTCAGGAATGCGGCTTTGGGGCTGGCAACCCTGGCACTGGCGTTTTATTTCGGCTTCATCGCGCTGTTGGTCTTTCGCAGTCACCATTGATGGACCGCAAGCGCGCCAATCGCAAGCTGTTGTTGGGGCTTCTGATCATGACCGCCGCCAGTTTCGCCTTCGGTTGGGCGCTGGTGCCGCTGTACGACGTGTTTTGCCGGGCGACCGGCATCGGCAACGCCGAGGCCAAGTCCGGTCCTGCCGCGGTGAAGGAAGCAATCGATCCCAATCGCGAGATCACCATCGAATTCGTGGCGTCGCCCGCCTCGGTGGGCAGCTACGAGTTCAGGCCCAAGGTCGCCTCGATGCGGATTCATCCCGGGAAACTGTACGAGACCGAATTCTATGCAAAGAATTTGACGTCGGTGGCCTCCGTCGCCCAAGCCGTTCCCAGCATCTCTCCGACCGGCACCTCGCAGTATTTCCACAAGACCGAGTGTTTTTGCTTCAGCCCGCAAAAATTCGGCGTCGGCGAAGGCCGCGACATGCCGGTGCGCTTCATCGTGGACCCGCAGTTGCCGGCCAATATCGACCGGATCACGCTGGCCTATACGTTCTACGATACGACGCAATCGGCAACATCTCGTTGAGTTCACTCGTTAAACTATGCCCGTTCCCAAACCGTTAGAGATTTGAATATGGCGCAAGCGCACTCGGACACCGCTAAGTACTACATCCCGCATGGCAGCCCGTGGCCAATCTACGGCTCCGTCACCCTGTTCACACTGATGCTGGGCGCCGTCGTTACGCTCAACGACTGGGGCTCTCCGTGGTTCTTGCTGCCGGGCTTTTTGCTGCTGGCGTCGCTCTTCATATTGTGGTTCCACACCGTCATCGGCGAGAACCAGCAGGGTATTTACAACATGCAGGTGGACCGATCGTTCCGCCTGGGGATGATGTGGTTCATTTTTTCCGAGGTCATGTTCTTCGCGGCTTTTTTCGGCGCGCTGTTCTACGCGCGCAATTTCTCCGTGCCGTGGCTTTCCGGGGACGGCGTAAAGATGTTCAGCAAGCTTTTGTTGTGGAACAACTATGGCGGCGTGTGGCCGACCAACGGACCTGCCGCCCTGGGACCGCGCGCCAACGGCACGTTCGAAACCGTTCCGGCCTTAGGACTGCCGGTGGTGAATACCGCGATCCTGCTGTCGAGCAGCGTCACGGTCACCATCGCACACCATGCGCTGATCACCGGACACCGCTTGAGGCTCAAGATTTTTCTGGCGATGACTTTTTTGCTGGGCTTCTCCTTCGTGGCCCTGCAGGCGACGGAGTACCACGAGGCGTACACCGAGCTCGGCCTGCAACTCGGCACCGGCATCTACGGCACCACATTTTTCATGCTGACCGGATTTCACGGCCTGCACGTCACCGTGGGCGCCATCATGCTGACGGTGATTTGGTTCCGGGTGCTGCGAGGCCACTTCACGCCGAAGCGGCATTTTGGCTTTGAAGCCGTCGCGTGGTACTGGCACTTCGTCGACGTGGTATGGCTTGGGCTGTTTTTCTTCGTCTACTGGCTGTGATGCAGCGGCTGGATCCAGCCGTTGTAATAGGCGACGATTAGCAGCACGAACAGCGCGACTGAAAGGCCGATGCGCCAGGCGAGCGCCACGACCATTTTCTTCCCATCATCCTCGCGGGTGCTCGACAAGTGAAACAGCGCCTTACCCAAGCTGATCAGGATCAGCACGAGCATCACTAAGATGAGGTATTTGAATGCCATTTGGCGCGTCTAGGCCTTGAACGACCCGCAGTATATCGTGTCCATCCAAGTGGGAAATTGGACTTTCGAGCCGCGGCTCTTCACGACGCTGCTCGCGATCGCCCTGATGGTCTTGCTGGTTTCCCTGGGGCGCTGGCAGCTGCATCGAGCGGCGGAGAAGCGGGTCTTGTTCGACTCGTTTGCGGCCGCCGACGGCGCGGCGCAGCCGATCGATCTGCGATCGGCGAAAGTAGCGCGCTACAGCAGGGTTCAGGCCGTGGGCCGCTACGATGAAACGCGCCAGGTCTTGATCGACAACATGGTGGAGGGCGGCAGGGCCGGCTACTACGTGATCACTCCCTTCGCCCTGGAAGGCGGCGGCTGGGTACTGGTCAATCGCGGCTGGGTGCCCGTAGGACGGACGCGCGCCGATCGGCCGGCAATTGCCGTCGGCGGGAACGTAAGAACCGTCCGCGGCCGCGCCGACAATTTGCCGAGTCCCGGCATTCGCCTAGGGCTTCCGGCGCCGCTGGCTCCTCCCTATCCGATCGTCGCGGCCTATCCCACGCGTGCTGACGTGGCGCAGTTGTTGAAGGAATCGAAGTGGACAACTGCCGCCGACCTGATCCTGCTCGATGGCGCTGAACCTGATGGCTATGTGCGCAACTGGGTGCCGCCGGGATTTCCGCCCATGCGCCACATCGGCTATGCGGTGCAATGGTTCGGGCTGGCGCTCGCCCTGGCCGTGATCTATGTCGTGACCAATTTTCGACGCCGCAAGCCGGTGCCGGCATGACGGTGAGCGCGCACGACCGGCGTCAACGGCGCATCTTGATCGGGGTTGCCTTGATGTTTTTCGCACCCCTCGCGCTGTCGTTCTATTTGTACTACGGCAAGGCCTGGCATCCCGGCGGCCGCGTCAATGCCGGAGAGCTGATCGAACCCGCGCGGCCGCTTCCCGCACTGTCGCTGCCGTTGGCCGCGGCGGCGAATGGCGCGGGCGCCGTGCAAACCAATCCGCAATTTCTCAGGGGGAAGTGGACTCTTTTGTACGTGCAGCGGGGCCGCTGCGATGACGAATGCCGCCGGCATCTTTATGACACGCGTCAGGTGCGTCTGGCGCTCGATCGGGAAATGGATCGCGTGCAGCGGGTCTTCATCGGCGACGGCGACTGCTGCGACCTGAAGGAACTTCTGACGGCACATCCGGATTTGATCGCGGTCCGTTCAAGTCCGGCCGATGATCCCCTCATGGCGTTGTTGCCGCAGCGCGTCGGCGCGCTCAATTCGCACCGCGTGTATGTGGTCGATCCTTTGGGAAATCTCATGATGTTCTATCCCGCCGATGCCAGCCCAAAGGGCATGCTCGAGGACATGAAGCGGCTGCTGCGCCTGTCCTCCATCGGCTAGCAGGAGCCTGAGTATTCAAACGCAACGACGCTTGCTTTGGTTTCGACGCCTCGCGCTGTTGGGCGCTGCGCTGGCCGCGACGGTCGTGGTACTGGGCGCCTGGGTGAGGCTGACCAATGCGGGCTTGGGCTGCCCCGACTGGCCGGGATGCTACGGGCATATCTATCCGCAAGCGGACCACAATTTCAGCAAAGCCATCCACGAAATGATTCACCGTTATTTCGCGACCACTCTCGGGGCAATCATCGTTGCCCTGCTGGCTTGGGCGCTGTGGAACCGCAGGACTCGGGGTCAGCCGCTCAAGGCCGTCGCGCTGCTGTTCGTTCTCGTCTGCCTGCAGGGCGCGCTCGGCGCCCTGACCGTCACGCTGTTGCTGAAGCCCTTGATCGTCACGGCGCATCTGCTCGGAGGCCTCTCGACTCTCGCCATCTTGTGGTGGCTGGCGCTTCCGTCCCAGCCGCGCGAGTTATCGCGCCGCGAGCCGGGCCTGCGCAAGTTTGCACTGGTGGGCCTTGCCGCGCTCGCACTGCAAATCGCGCTCGGCGGCTGGACCAGCAGCAACTATGCGGCGGTGGCCTGTCCGGACTTCCCCACCTGCCAGCAGTCCTGGTGGCCGCACATGGATTTTCGCGGCGCCTTCGTGCTGTGGCGCGGGCTGGACATCGACTATACCGGCGGCGTGCTGGCGAACCCTGCGCGCATCGCCATCCACGTGACGCATCGAATCGGCGCGCTGGCCGTCGGGCTCATTTTGATTTTCGTCGGCGCGACGACCCTCGTGCGGGCCCAAAGCCGTGCTTTGAAAGCGACCGGCGGCCTGCTGATCGGCGCCGTGCTGCTGCAGATCGGCATCGGAGTGAGCATGGTGCATTTCGGAATGCCTTTAGGCCTGGCCACGATGCACAACGCCGGCGCGGCCCTGCTGGTAATTTGTACCGTGACTTTGCTGCGCCTACTCTGGCCGCAACCCACGCAAGCCGCCGTGCCCAGGCCCGGGTCCGCCGGCTCGGCGTGATACCCTTGCACCATGTCCACCGTACCCACTAATCCCCCCATCGCTGCCGTTGTCCGCGGGGGTTGGCGGGATTATTTGGAGCTCACGAAACCCAAGGTGAGCCTGCTCATCGTGTTCACGGCCATCGTCGGCATGGTGCTGGCATCGCCGGGTTGGATCCCGCTGAATGCGCTGATTTTGGGTTCCATCGGCATCGCGCTGGCTTCGGGGTCGGCGGCCGCCTTCAATCATATTTTGGATCAGCGCATCGACGGGCAAATGAATCGCACGCGCCGCCGGCCGCTGCCGAGCGGGCACTTGCAGGAAGGTCATGCCATCGCCTTTGCCGTCGCGCTCGGGGTTTCGTCGATGGCGATCTTGTGGGCGGGCGTCAACGGGCTGACCGCCGCATTGACTTTTTGCTCACTGATCGGCTACGCGATCGTGTACACCCTGTGGCTGAAGCGGGCGACGCCGCAAAATATCGTGATCGGCGGCGCCGCCGGGGCCGCGCCGCCGGTGCTCGGCTGGGCCGCGGTGACCAACTCCATCGATCCGAATGCCCTGCTGCTGTTCCTGATCGTATTCACCTGGACGCCGCCGCATTTTTGGGCGCTGGCGATCGCGCGGCGCGACGACTATGCCAAGGTGGGGATTCCCATGCTGCCCGTGACTCACGGCATTCCCTACACGCGGCTGCAGATCGTGCTGTACACCATCCTGCTGATTCTGGCGACGCTGCTGCCGTTCCTGACGCGCATGAGCGGACTGGTCTATCTGGCGGCCGCAGTGGCGTTGAACGCGCGTTTTCTGTATTTCGTGGTGGCGCTCAACAAAGGAATACGGCCCGACCTGCCCATCCGCACCTTCAGATTCTCAATCACTTATTTGATGTTGTTGTTCGCCGCGCTGATCGTCGACCACTATCTTTATTTCCCGGCCTGAACAGACGTCAAGGCCTTCCCCGGGAATGTATTGGCATTGAGCTTGCCCTGATCGATGAGAACGGTGCCGCCCACGATCACGTACTTCATGCCCACGCTTAGGTTCCGCGGCGCCGCGTAGGTTGAGCGATCCGCAACCGCGCTTGAGTCGAACACCACGATATCGGCATCCGCCCCTTCCTGCAGCCGCCCCTTGCGGCGCGCCGCCACGGTGGATTTCTCCAGCCGCTGCGCGGGCATCAACGCCATCTTTCGAATCGCGTCCATCAGCGTGATGCTGCCGCGCTCGCGCACGTAGCGCGCCAGGATGCGCGAGAAGGTGCCGGCGTTGCGCGGATGCCCGTCCTCGCCGTCACTGGCGATCATCACCAGCGGTTCGGCAATGACCGCGTCCACCCTCTCTTGGGTATTCATGAAGAGCAGCACGGCGCGATTTCCCGGCTCCGCATGCAAGGCATCGAAGCGCTCCTTGGTCAGCCGCTCGCCGGTGTCGGGCAGCTGCAGCGCGCTGTAGTCCACACCGAGTTTCTCTTTCCAACCGGGATTGAACAGCGCCGAGTTGATCGCCGTCATTCCCGCAATGTAGGGGTAGGCTTCGGTGGTGACGTCGAGACCCCGGGCGCGCGCTCCGGCGATGAGCGAGATGCATTCGAGCGCAACGCTGATGCAGCTGCTGTTGATGTGCACGATGTGCAAGGAGGCGCCGGAGACCGCGGCGGCGCCGATGACTTCGCTGATGGCCTCGATGCTCGAGCCCGGCTCGATCAGCCCGAAACTGCGGACATGCGTGAAAACCGGCACGCGCCTTGATGCCGCCAGCCGAAACATTTGAATCACTTCGAGGCGGGTCGCTCCCGGCGTGTATTGAATGCCCATGCCCAACCCCAAGGCGCCGGCATCGAGCTCCTGCCGCAGACGGTCTTCGATCGCGCTTATCTGCGCGGGGGTGGCAGGCTCGTTGGTCACAGGACCGGACGGCGGAATGATGCTGGGTTCGTGTATGGGCGCGCCGAGCGCCAGAGCGCGCGCGGCGGCGTGGCTGGCGGTGGTGCCGTAGTTGATCAGCGAGCGGCCCGCCTTTCTTTGCAGGAACGCCGCGACATCCGGCACACCGATCTCCATTTCCAGCGCCGTGGTGACGCCATCGAAAGCCTTCAGGCGGCTGCTCGCGACATCCTGTGCGTGCTGGTGCAGGTCGATGAAGCCGGGCGCGACGATCAAACCCTTGGCGTCAAGCACGCGCCTGCCCGCGAGAGGCGCCGGGGAGATGCGCATGATCCGGCCCTCACTGATACCGACATTGCGGATGGCATCGAGCCCGGTTTCCGGGTCCATCACGCGCCCGCCCTGAAGCACCGTATCGTAGGTCTGCGCAAAAGCCGCCGCGGTGAAAAACAGCGAGGCCAGGAGAATCGCGGCACGCATGACTTTATGCCGCCGGCGCATCGTTGGAGATATCGACGACGCAGCGCCAGACACCGTCCCCATCGCGGCGCCAGACCGTCACCGAACGCCCGTGCGTGGACTCGAGCGCTCCATTCGCGCCGGGCGCCGTGGTTTCCACCTTGCTCAGCATGTAGGCCATTCTGCCGTCCGGAGAGAACACCGGCTTCTCCGACACCCAATGAATCTTGAAACCGGGGATCTTCAGGCTGGCCGCGACGAAGGCGCGAATCGCAGCCTTGCCGTCGATCGGCGGCAGGCCCGGTTGCAGCAGATGCGCATCGTCGCTCCAATAAGCGACGATCCTTTCGATATCCTTGCCCTCAAAGGACACGCTCGACCAGTCGGCATCGCGCTGCGCGAGCCGGGTGGATTCGGCCGCGGGGTCGAACGCGGACGGGGTGCATCCGGCGGTGCACAACGCCAGCAGCACGGCAAGCATTTTGATTCGATCCATGGGCATCGGTCTCCGCTTCTTGTAATTTGCGTCAAACATAGCAAGAACTCGCGAAATAGACACCATGAACCCCATCGAGCATCAGACCATCCGCGCCAACGGCATCGACTTCCATGTCGCGACGGCAGGATCCGGCGAGCGCCTTGCGCTGTGCCTGCACGGTTTCCCGGAGTTGTCGTACTCCTGGCGTTACCAGATGCCGCTGCTCGCGCAAATGGGTTATCGCGTGTGGGCGCCGGATCTACGCGGCTATGGCAGGAGCTCCCGCCCGCTGGGCGTGCCGGCATATGCGTTGGAGCATCTGGAGGAGGACGTTGCCGGCCTGATCGAGGCATCGGGTGCAAAGGACATCGTGCTCGTGGGGCACGATTGGGGCGCGGTCATCGCCTGGTACTACGCCATGTTCGGGCGGCTGCGGATATCAAAGCTCATCATCATGAATGTTCCGCACCCTGCCTTGATGGAAAAGGGGTTGCGCACCCGCCGTCAACTGGCGAAGTCCTGGTATATATTCTTTTTCCAGCTCCCCTGGCTTCCGGAATGGGGACTCGCCCGCAGAGGTTGCGAGGCGATCGGACGCGCGTTTCTCGGCATGGCCGTGGACAAGAGCCGCTTTCCCGATGAGGTGTTGCGCCACTACCGGGAAGCCGCCGCCGCGCCCGGCGCGCTCACCGCCATGCTCAATTACTATCGAGCATTGATCCGCGGACTGCGCCGCACGCGCCGTCGCGGCACGCCTCAAATCGGCACGCCGACGCTCATGATCTGGGGCGAAGTCGATGCGGCTCTCGGCAAGGAACTGACGTACGGTACGGAGAAATACGTCAGGAATCTGACGCTGCGCTATCTGCCCAACGTCTCCCATTGGGTGCAGCAGGAAGCGCCCGAAACGGTCAATGCCATGATCGAAGCATGGCTGCTCGGACGAGCCGTGCCCTATGCACCCGGCGCGGAAGCACAGCCTCAAGACGCGGGCGGCAAACCCTCGATCGTCAACGCCGGCAGCTGATCGGCAGGCTTGAAGCCGAAAACACGGCCGTAAAACGCCAACTCTGCCTGCAGCGAATTGATGATGGTCTCGGGCTTGCGAAAGCCATGACTCTCGCCCGGATAGAGAATGTAGGCCACCGGCACATGTCTTGCGCGCAACGCATCGACGATGCGCTGCGATTGATTCGGCGGAACGACCGGGTCATCCGCGCCCTGCAGCACGAGCACGGGCACCTTGAAACCGTCGAGGTGGTTCAAGGGCGAACGGCTGTCATAGACCGCTTGCGCCTGAGGCAGGGGACCGATCAGCGAATCCACATAACGGCTCTCGAATTTATGAGTATCGCGCGCGAGCGCGGTCATGTCGGAAACCCCGAAGCGATCGGTGCCGGCGTGAAACACATCGCTGCTGCTCAAGGCGACCAACACCGTGTAGCCGCCCGCGCTGCCGCCGCTGATGGCGGTGCGCATGGCATCCGCGCGCTCGGTGCCGATCAGAAAACGCACCGCCGCGATCACATCCTCGACATCCACGACTCCCCAGTTGCCGTTAAGCTCTTGTCGATAGGCGCGGCCGTAGCCGGAGCTGCCGCCGTAGTTGACGTCCACGACGGCAACTCCCCGGCTGGTCCAGAATTGCACGCTGGAACGCAGCGCGGGCGATGCCTGCGAGGTCGGACCGCCGTGCACCAATGCCAGCAAGGGCGGCAATGTCCCAGGCAGGGCGCGATAGCGCGGATTGCTCGGTGCGTAGTAGAACGCATGCGCGGTTCTGCCGTGCGCACTGGGAAAGTCGATGGGCAGGGCGACCGCGATGGAATCGCCATGCAGCGGCGACTCGCCGGCGGTGCGCAAGATCGTAGCCCTGCCGCTTGCAACGTCGATGCTCACGATCGAGGCAAGAGACTTCGACGCGCCGACGACCGCGGCAACGTGGTGAGCATCGATTCGCGTCAAGTGCGAGAACTCCACATAGGGAAGATCGAGTTCGCGCCCGGTGCCCTTGGCGAGATCCACCACGGCCAAGCGCGCGATGCCCCGCTCCCTGAAACACACCACCGCCCGGCCGTCGCCCAACAATACATAATTCGATTGGCCGAACGACCACAGCGGCGTCGCGAATTCAGCGGCGCGCGGCCATATCGGCTGTGTGCGTCCGGCACGATCGGCATACAGATTCCAGAATCCGCTGCGATCGGAGATGAAGTAGAGGTCATCGCCCGCCCATTGAGGATCGAGCACGGACTCGGCCTTGCCGCCGGCCACCGTGATCGGCGTCTTCAGGCCCGCCGCCGTCAGCTCCGCCACTCGGAGTTCCGTGCCGTCCCAAGGCATGTTCGGATGGTTCCAGGTGAGGAATGCCAGCCGGCGGCCGTCCGGGCTCAAGCGCGGATAGGCCACGAAATCGCTGCCCTCAAAGAGCACTTCGCCGGCCCCGCCAGCCGCTGCGGACAGGCGCACCAACGCATTGCGCACCCGCGCAGGGTTGGTGTGATCCTCGCGCACGCACAGCAGTGCGGCTGCGGATTTCGCGGCGCCGCCCGGCACGGCGATGCAGTCGGCATAGCGGTAATTCGGCGGCGTCACCGGCGTCGGTGTGCCACCCCGTTTCAGTTCATAAAGGCGCTGGTCCGACAGCTGGCTGTAGTAAACGGCATCGCCGACGGCAACGAACGGCGCGCCGCCGTATTCATGCACGCGGGAGCGCACATTGGCTCCATTCGGGGTGATCTGCTCGACCGCTCCGCCGCCGAAGCTGAACAGCGCGACCTCGCCGCCGCGCGCCGGTACGTTCTCGACCCAGTATAAGCGTCCATTGGCGCTGCGCAGGTCGGAGAAATTGATGCCGCCTGCGGCGAGGGCTGCGGCGCTCAAGGGGGAGGCCCACGAGCCATAGGGCGCAATCGTCGGGGCGCCCGGCGGCGCGCTCATGACTGCACCGCCAAGAAAGCAGGAAAATGCGCAGCCCAAACTTGCCGACGCGAAGATTCTGAATCGTGTGAAGCTGCGAATGTGTGGCTCCTCGGTGGCACACCGAATGTTAGGATGTTCTCATGCGCGCCACACCTAGTTTTTATTCGAGGGTTTTTGCGCTGGCTGTCGCAGCCATTCTGGGCTATGCGCTGCTGTTGATTTTCAAGCCGTTCGCTCTGCCCATGACCTGGGCTGCATTTCTTGCGTTTCTCCTGTTTCCGGTCAATCTGCGCTGGCGGCGGCGCCTCAAGGGCAAGTCGATTGCCGCGGGCGTGCTGACCGTGCTGGCGCCCATCGTCATTCTGCTGCCCTTGAGCGCGCTGTCGGTCGAATTCGTCTCGCAAATATCCGCACTGCTCAAGCAGCTGCAAAAATCCGCGAGCGACATGGACATCAAGTCGTTTTCCGATCTTCAGCAGTTCCCCTGGATCGCACGCATCAATACCTGGCTGCAGGCGCATGCCGATATATCCGCAGCGCAGGTGCAATCCTGGTTGGTATCGGGAACGCGCGAGGTGATGCAGCGCGCGGCGAGTTGGGGCGGCTCGCTGTTCCTGGGCGCGCTCGGTTCGCTGCTGGCGTTCGCGATCATGCTGTTTCTCCTGTACTTCTTTTTACGCGACGGCGACGCCATGATTGCCCGCGCTCGCCGCCTGATCCCGATGGACGAGGATCGCAAGGAGCGCCTGTTCAGTCAGCTGGGCGCCGTGACCCGCGCCATCGTCTTCGGCACCACGGTGACCGCGATGCTGCAAGGGCTTTTCATCGGCATAGGCTTTGCCATTGCCGGCCTGCCTTCGCCGGTGGTATTCGGCGTGCTGGCGGCGTTGTTGTCGTTGCTGCCGGTGGGCGGGTCGGCTCTGGTGTGGATTCCGGCCGTCATCTGGCTGTTCTTTGAAAAGCACTGGGGCTGGGCCATTTTTTTATTGGTGTGGGGCTCTGCCTTGAGCGGCCTGGACAATGTCGTGCGCCCCTTCCTGATTTCAGGCCGGGCGCGGATCTCCGCGCTGGCCGTATTCGTCGGCGTACTGGGCGGGATCCCGGCATTCGGGGCCATCGGCGTCATTGCGGGCCCCGTAGTGCTTTCCCTGGTGCTGGCGCTCATTGAATTTGCTGAAGAAAGCCGCCCGAAAATCTCCTGAAACGCAAGCCGTTGCAGCAGGGTCGCGTGCAGTACAATCCGCGCCCTTATGGATGTTTCACACCTTCTCGACGGCCTCAATGAAGACCAACGGCAGGCGGTCGCCTCCCCGTTAGGCGCGGCCCTGGTTTTGGCCGGCGCGGGCAGCGGCAAGACCCGGGTGTTGGTCCATCGGGTCGCGTGGCTGATCCAAGTCGAAGGCGCATCGCCCAACAGCATTCTGGCGGTCACCTTCACCAACAAGGCCGCCGCCGAGATGCGCAGCCGCATCGAAACCCTGTTGGGTCTGCCGAGCGGCGCCATGTGGCTCGGCACCTTCCACGGCCTGGCACACCGGCTGCTGCGCATCCATTGGCGCGAAGCCGGACTGCCGCAAAGCTTTCAGATTTTGGATTCCGAGGATCAGGCGCGGGTGTTGCGCAAGGTCTTAAAGGCGCTCGATCTCGACGAGACGCGCTGGATTCCCCGCGAGATCCTCTGGTTCATCAATGCCCAGAAGGACGAGGGCTTGAGACCCAAGCACATCAAGGACGACGGCGACCCGACCCGACGGCAATTGATCAAGATCTATCAGGCCTATGAAGAGGCCTGTCAGCGGGCGGGTGTGGTGGATTTCGCTGAACTGCTGTTGCGCGCCTACGAGCTGTGGCGCGACAACTTAGGCCTGCTGCAGCACTACCGGACGCGGTTTCAACACGTGTTGGTGGATGAATTCCAAGACACCAATGCCATTCAGTACAAGTGGCTCATGTTGCTGACCGCCAAGGGGGGCATGCCGTTCGTCGTCGGCGATGACGATCAATGTCTCGCGGCCGGGACTGAGGTGACGATGGGCGACGGCGCGAAGCGTGCCATCGAGTCAATCGTCCCCGGCGATTCGGTGCTGTCCAACTACGGCGGCGGTGATTTGCGCCCGGCGCGCGTGACCGAGTGCTTCGCAAAACGGCGTCAGGGACGGCTCGTATGCGTTCATTTGCGCTCCGGCGCCGTCGTCAAAAGCACCCCTGAGCACGTGCACTTCGCCGGCTATGTGCTCGGCGAAACACCTCAGACCTATTTCCTCTATCTCATGCACAAGGAAGGCGTGGGATACCGGCTCGGCACCTCGCAGATATACACGGAAGGTCAGGCGCGGCCCATGGTGGGCTTCAAACAGCGCTCACTCCAGGAGCATGCGGACGCGCTGTGGATCGTCCGCACCCATGCCAGCGAGAACGAGGCGCGCATTGACGAGTTGCTGACGTCGTTGCGCTTCGGCCTGCCAGCCTGCCCGTTCGTTGCGCGCAAAGGCAAAGGCCGCAACGGTTTCGTGCACGATGCCGGCCATCTGAAACGGATATTCAGTTCGCTCAACACGCTGGTGTCCGCGGAACGGCTGCTGGAAGAAGTGGGACTGGACATCGACCGGCCGCATCACCAGCCACAGAGCCGCAACTCCAACCGTCGCAACATTGTCATCACGCTGTGCGGCGACCGGCGCGGCGGCACACCGATGCATCGCATTTCGGTGGTGGGCGTTTCGCGCACGGACCGCAGCGTATTGGAAGCGATGGGCCTGCGCGTTCGCGCCGCCAAGGCGCATGCGCAGAGCTGGCGCTTCGAGACTGTGCGCGCCGACTTCGACGAGCTGATGTCGATTGCCCGCGCCATCCGCGAGCGGCTCGACGGGCGCTACGTCCTTCAGGGGCATATGCTCCAGAGGTCGTTGCCCTTCATTGCGGCGGCCAGCATCCGCAGCGGCATGGTGATGGTGGCTGATTCCGGCCGGTTCGACGTGGTCGAGCGCATCGAGTACGAGAGCCACGATGCCGAGGTCTATGACATCAACGTCGAGCGCACGCACAACTTCATCGCGGGCGGCGTGGTCACGCACAATTCAATCTATCGATGGAGAGGCGCGCGGGTCGAGAACTTGAATCAATTCCGGCGCGACTTCCCCGCCGCGGTGCTCTACAAGCTGGAACAAAATTACCGTTCCACCGGAACGATCTTGAAGGCCGCCAATGCCTTGATCGCCAACAATGCGGGCCGTCTCGGCAAAACCTTGTGGACCAGCGGCGAAGATGGCGAGCGGGTCAAGCTCTATGCTGCCTTCAATGAGCGCGACGAGGCGGATTTCGTGGTCAACCGCATCCGCGAATGGGTGTCGCGGGGCGGTGCGCGGCGCGAAGTCGCCGTGCTGTATCGCTCCAATGCGCAGTCTCGCGTTTTCGAAGAAGCGTTCCTGAACGCACGCATGCCCTATCGGGTCTATGGCGGCCTGCGGTTTTTCGAGCGTGCTGAAATCAAGGATGCCTTGGCGTATCTGCGCCTCACTGCGAGCCGCGCCGACGACACCTCGTTCGAACGGGTCGTCAACCTGCCGGTGCGGGGCATTGGCGCCCGAACCATGGACCTGGTGCGCGAAACGGCGCGCGCCAACAGCACCTCATTGTGGAATGGCGCGATTGGCGCGCAGGCCGCCCTGCCGCAACGTGCCTCCCAGGCGCTGCAATCTTTCATGGAGCTGATTGACAGGCTGGCGCGCGAGGTCAACGGCCTGGAGCTGCACGAACAGGTCGATCATGTCATTCAGATGAGCGGTCTGATCGAACACTACAAGAAGGAAAAAGGCGAACGCGGCGAAGGGCGGATCGAAAACCTGTTGGAACTCGTCAGCGCAGCCCGCGGTTTCTCGCCGGAGAGCGAGGCGGAAGCCGAACTCTCCCCGCTCGAGTCCTTTCTCGCCCATGCCGTGCTCGAGTCCGGCGAGGGTCAGGCGGACCCGTACGATGATTGCGTGCAGATGATGACCCTGCACTCCGCCAAGGGGTTGGAGTTTCCGGTGGTGTTTCTTGCCGGCATGGAGGACGGCCTGTTTCCGCATCAGCGCTCGGTTGCCGATCTGGCCGGGTTGGAGGAGGAGCGCCGGCTGTGCTACGTCGGCGCGACGCGTGCCATGCGCCATCTCTATATCACCTATGCCGAACAGCGCCGGCTATACGGCGTCGATGCCTATGGCCAGCCGTCGCGCTTCATCAGCGAATTGCCGCCCGACCTCATCGAAGAGATACGGCCGCGGCTGCAGGTATCGCGTCCGGTGTTCGTCAAACGCAGCAGCACCCTGGACGAATCGCCGGCCGCCGGAATGCGCATGGGCAGCCGGGTGCGGCATTCAAAATTCGGGGACGGGGTGGTCTTGAACTTCGAGGGCAACGGACCGCATGCCCGCATTCAAGTCAATTTTGAGAGGCAAGGCACGAAGTGGCTGATGCTGTCATACGCCAATCTCGAGGTCGTGTAGAGTAATGGGCAATAATTCGACAGGCTCCTGGCTGTGAAAATCATCATTTTGGGCGCCGGACAAGTGGGCCGCACGGCGGCGTATCACCTCTCTCGCGAGGAAGCGAATGATGTGACCGTCGTCGATCACAATGACGAGATACTGCGGGATCTTCAGGATCGGCTCGATATTCGCACCGTCAATGGCAATGGCTCGAGCCCGCGCATTCTCGAGGCCGCCGGAATCGCCACCACCGACATTCTCGTGGCGCTCACCAACAGCGACGAAGTGAACATGCTGGCCTGCCACATTGCGTGGACCCTGTATCGCACGCCGAAGAAAATTGCGCGCGTGCGCTCCGCCGACTACACGGAAAGGGACCGCTTGTTCGGCGAGAACGGCGTCGCCGTGGACGTCTGGATCAGTCCCGAACAATTGGTGACCGAGTACGTGGCGCGGTTGATCCGCTACCCGGGTGCGCTGCAGGTGCTGGATTTCGCCGACGGCAGGGTGCGCTTGGTGGGCATACGCGCATTGCAGGGCGGACCGCTGGTGGGCCAGACCTTGAGCACCTTGCGCGAGCACATTCCTTCGGCCGACGCGCGGGTTGCGGCGATCTACCGCGCCGGCAAGAGCGTCAAGCCGGAGGGCACGACGGTCATCGAGGACGGCGATGAGGTATTTTTTCTGGCCGCGCGCGAAAATATCCGCATCGTCATGAAGGAATTGCGCCGCGAGGAGGCGCCCGCGCGCCGCGTGGTGATTGCCGGCGGCGGCAACATCGGCCTGCGGCTGGCGAACGAGTTGGAAGGCAAGAACCAGGTCAAGCTCATCGAGCGCGACGGCAAACGCGCGCGCCGCGTTTCCGAGCAGCTGAAGAGCACGACCGTGCTGCATGGCGATGCGGCCGATGAGGAGCTGCTGCTCGAGGAAAATATCGACAGCGCGGATATTTTCGCCGCGCTCACGAATTCCGAAGAGGCGAATATCTTATCGGCCATGCTCGCGAAGCGCTTGGGCGCGCACAAGGTCATGGCGCTGATCAACAAGCCTTCCTATGCCGAGCTCATCGAGAGCGGTTCGATCGATGTGGCGATATCGCCGCAGACCGTCACGATCGGATCGTTGCTGGCGCATGTGCGGCGCGGCGATGTGGTGCGCGTGCACAGCTTGCGCCGGGGCGCGGCCGAGGCGCTCGAGGTCGTGGTGCATGGCGATGCCGACAGCTCGAAGGTGATCGGCCGGCGCATCGAGGATATTTCCCTGCCCGAGGGCACGACGCTCGGAGCGGTGGTGCGCGGCGATGAGGTCATCATTGCGCACCACGACACCACCGTGCAGCCCGACGATCATTTGATCTTGTTCCTCACCGACCGCCGCCACATAGAAGCGGTCGAAAAACTCTTCCAAGGCTCCGCCTCCTTTCTGTGAAAGACATTTTACTGCCGGTCGCCCACGTATTCGCCCTCGTCATGATGGTGTTCGCGGCGACCATGCTGGCGCCGTTGATTCTGGCGATCTGGGGACTGGATGAGGCGCTCCAGTCCTTCATCATTTCCGCCCTGGCGACCTTCGTGCTCGGCGCTCTGTTGTGGCTCGCCACGCGGCGCTTCAAGCGCGAGCTGAAAACCCGCGACGGCCTGATGCTGGTGGCGCTGACCTGGGTGCTGTTGCCCGCGGTGGCCGGATTTCCCCTGTGGGACTACCTGCCCATCAATTTCACCGATGCCTACTTCGAAGCCGCCTCCGGCCTGACCACCACCGGCGGTACGGTGCTCTCCGGGCTGGAATTTCTGCCCCGTTCCATCAATCTCTGGCGCCATCTTTTGAGCTGGTTGGGCGGCATGGGCATCATCGTGCTGGCGGTGGCCATTCTGCCCATGCTCGGCGTCGGCGGCATGCAGATCTACCGTGCCGAGATGCCGGGACCGATGAAGGACAGCAAGCTCACGCCGCGCATCGGGCAGACCGCCAAACTGCTGTGGGCGGTTTACACCGGATTGACGGCGGTCTGCATCGTTTCCCTGAGACTCGCCGGAATGAACTGGTTCGATGCGGTGTGCCACGGCTTTTCGGCGCTGTCGCTCGGCGGCTTCTCCACTTACGACGCGAGCATCGGCCATTTCAATTCTCTGCCCATCGAGATGCTGATGACCGCCTTCTCGGTTCTGGCAGCGCTCAATTTTGCGACGCACTTTCTTGCCTGGAGCCAGCGCGGCGTCCGGGCATATTTTCGCGATGCAGAGGCAAAGGCAATTCTGGGAGTGCTGCTGGGCAGCTGCATCGGTGTGTCGCTGTTCTTGTTCTACAAGGGCACGTATCCCGATTACCCCTCGGCGCTTCGCAACACGGTCTTTAATCTGGTCTCGATCGCCACCGACAGCGGGCTGCATACCCAGGATTATTCGCGCTGGCCGATATTCGCTCCGATGTGGATGATGTTTCTGAGCTGCATCGTGGCCAGCTCAGGATCCACCGGCGGCGGCATCAAAATGATCCGCACGCTCGTGCTCGCCAAGCAATCGCACCGCGAATTGAATCAGCTGGTGCATCCGAACATGGTCCGGCCGCTGAAGGTCGGAGGAACGGTCATCGCAAATCGCGTGGTGTTCGCGGTGCTGGCCTTTGTGTTCTTGTATTTCATGAGCATCGTGACGCTGGTTTTCCTGCAGCTGGCGAGCGGCCTGGACTTCATGACCTCGTTTTCAGCCATTATCGCGTGCATCAATAACGCAGGTCCCGGCTTGGGGCTGGTCGGACCGGGCAGCAACTACGGGGTCTTGACCGATTTTCAGACCTGGGTTTGCTCCGCGGCGATGCTACTGGGAAGGCTCGAGGTGTTCACCATCCTGGTCCTGTTCACGCCCACTTTGTGGCGCAAGTAAGCGTCGTCTTACCCGCAATCAGCCTGCTTGCGCGAGCAGGGCATCGATCGCCGCCAGGCACCCCGGCTCATCCAGCAGCGGCGCATGCCCGCGCCGCGCCACTTCGAACTGCAGAAGCTCCGGATTTTCCGCTTTCATTTTGGCAAAGGTGGCCGCGCTCAAAATGTCGGATTGCGCGCCGCGGATGGCCAGCATTGGCATTCCTCGCAGCGCTTTCCACAATGGCCACAGATCGGCAGTTGCCGCGGGCGCCGCGCGCAGCATTTCTCCGATCATCGGATCGGCGTCGATCTGAAGAGCGCCTGTCTCATCGGTTCGATAGGCGCGGCGTGTCAGCGCCGCCCAACGCGCAGGAGAAAGATTCGGCCAGGCATTGCTGAACAGGCTTTGCGTTTGCGCAATGGCCTCATCCCAATTCTTCGGTGCGGGCAGCCGGCCCGCGTAACCCTTGATGCGCTCGAGTCCCTTGGGATCGACTTCCGGCCCCATGTCGTTGAGCACCAGAGCGGCAACGCGATCGCGAAACCCAACCGCCATCATCATCGCCAGCAGACCTCCCATCGACGTACCGATGATGGCCACACGCTTCGCATCAACACGGTCGATCAGAGCGAGGACGTCTTGAAGGTAGATCGCCGGCTGATAGTTCTGTGGGTTGGGATCGCGCGCAGAAAGCCCTCGACCACGCACATCCGGGACAATGACCCGATAGCGCAGTTGCAGATGGGGAGCGAGGTCTTCGAAGTCGCGGCTGTTGCGCGTCAACCCATGCAGGCAGAGCACCGTCCGCGCGCAGGCTTGGGGGCCCGGATACACTCGCCCGAAGAGCTTCAGCCCGTCGGTGCTCACCCAAAAATTTTCTGTGTAGGATGCGGTCAAGCTGGGTCCTTTTGAAAGGTGGCCGCGCAATGGGCATGCAATCTTCCCAAATCCGTGCGGCAGGCGCCAATGCGGGCTTGTTGGACCTGGTTTTGCCGCTGATTGGCTGACATTGAGTATTTATTTCCCACAATTAAGAACATTTGTGTCATTTCTAGGATTTATTGTCCCATTTTTTCTGTATTTCAGTCGGATATTGATCATTTCTAAGCGCAATGAATTATCCAAGCCAATTATGTACGTTAATGGGATATGAACCCATATTTATCGTTTTTTTAAGGATAATATGGAAAAACTAAAGCGATGATAGCCCTATTACAGCGAGTTTCGCGTGCTGAGGTCGTGGTTGAGGGTCAATCAGTCGCGGCGATTGGCGGCGGTTTGCTGGTCTTGGTGGGCGTTCGTCCCACCGATGATGAAACGAGCGCGAGGCGGCTGCTTGCGCGGCTGATTTTGTACCGAATCTTCCCCGACGAAGCCGGGAAGATGAACCTGAGCTTGATCCAGGTTAAGGGGCAATTGCTGCTTGTGCCGCAATTCACCCTGGCGGCCGATACCGCCAAGGGCTTAAGACCTGGTTTCTCAACCGCGGCGCCGCCGGAGCAGGGCCGTCGATTGTTCGATGTCTTGGTCCAGGCCGCGCGCGATGAACTGGGGTCCGTGGAAAGCGGTTTGTTCGGCGCACATATGCAGGTGTCTTTAACCAACGACGGTCCGGTAACCATTTGGTTGGAAAGTTGATTAAACCGCCAAATGCGACCGAACACGCATCGGTCCGGCGCGGTCAAATGTCATAATATCTTTGGCGTATCATTGGCGCCCAATTGGTTACAAGTGGAATCGGAGAAGCGAGATGTTCGATTCAAAAATGCTTATTGTCGTTTTGCTGATCGCCTTGGTGATTTTCGGCACCAAGCGGCTGCGCAGCATCGGCTCCGACTTGGGCGCGGCGGTCAAAGGCTTCAAGTCGGCCATGAACGAGGGCGAAACCGAGGAAGCTGCCAAACAGCTCAAGCAGGACAAGGACGCGGATTTTGCCTCGAGCGCGGCGACGCGGGAGAGCGACGTCAAGGTACCGCCGAAAACCAACGCCTGATGCCGCATGCTTGATGTTGGATTCTCGGAGATCCTGCTCACCTCGGCCATAGCACTCATCGTGTTGGGCCCCGAGAAACTCCCGAAGGTTGCGCGCCAGGTCGGCAATTGGGTGGGGAGGGCCCGCGCCATGGCGCGCCAATTGACCGAGCAGTTGGAGCGCGAAGTCAGCGCCGAGGAACTGCTGCGACAGACCAAATCAACGCCCTCCAGCAAAACTGAAGCGGTGCCCGGCGCCGCGCCCGCGCCATTCGATACTTCCTACGTGCCGAACACGCCGCCGCCGGTGGTAGCGCAGCCGCCCGCAAACGCGCCTGCGGCCGCTTACTCGCCGGAAAACGCCGCGACCGTCCAGGGTGCGGACTGGCATCCGAGTCCGCCCGAAAACAAACCCGCCAATGAATGAGCCCGGGGACCCTAACGAACTCGCCGAAGGGACGCTGATCTCGCATCTATTGGAGCTGCGCGATCGCCTGCTCAAGGCGATGCTGGCCGTGGGCATTTGTTTCGTGCCCTGCGCCTATTACATGAATCAGATCTTCACGTTCGTCGCAAAACCGTTGATCGAGAAGTTGCCGCGCGGCGCCACCATCATCGCGACCAGCGTGGTCGCGCCCTTCACGGTGCCCTTCAAGCTGGCACTGCTGCTCGCCGTCGGATTGGCCATGCCCGTCGTGCTCTACCAGGCATGGGCATTTGTCGCGCCCGGTCTCTATAAGCACGAGAAGAAACTGGCGGTGCCGCTGCTGATATCCAGCATCATCCTGTTTTACATGGGCGCCGCGTTTGCCTACTACGCGGTGTTTCCTGTGATGCTGAGCTTTTTCGTCGCCACCACGCCCCATGGCGTGCAGATGATGACCGACATGGGCGCCTATTTAGATTTCGTGATGGTGCTGCTGCTGGCCTTTGGCGTGGCCTTCGAAGTGCCCGTCGCTACTGTACTATTGGTCTGGACGGGGTTTGTCAATCTCAAGACCCTGAAGAAGAATCGCGGTTTTGTGCTGTTGGGGATATTCATCTTTGCCGCCTTTGTCACGCCACCGGATGCGGTGTCGCAGAGCGCCATGGCGGTGCCGATGTACTTGCTCTACGAAATAGGGATCATCATGGCCGGACTGTTGCTCAAAGAAAAAATAGCGGCGCGCGAGAAAGAGGCAGCCGAACAGGCTCAACGCGAAGCGGGGGCCTAAGTTGGCCGCCACGTTTTTTGGGCACCCACGCGGGCTGGCCACGCTGTTTCTCACCGAGATGTGGGAACGCTTCACCTTCTATGGCATGCGGGCGGTGCTCATTCTGTTCCTGGTCGCCTCGGTGGCGACCGGCGGCTTGGGGCTCGACGATAAGACCGCAGCAGCGATTTACGGACTGTATAACGGCGCTGTTTATCTGGCGGCGCTGCCCGGCGGCTGGGTCGCTGACCGGCTGATCGGCGCACAGCGGGCGGTGATGCTCGGTGGAGGATTGATTACCGCCGGCAATCTGATGCTGGCGATTTCAACCAGCCCGAAGGGTTTCTACATCGGCCTATTGGTCATCGTTCTGGGCGTCGGCCTTCTGAAACCCAACGTCAGCGCCATCGTGGCCGGCCTTTATCCGGAGAGAGGCGCGCGCCTCGATTCGGCGTTTACGATCTTTTACATCGGTATCAATATCGGCGGCGCATTGGGCCCATTGGTCATTCCGATCGCACAGAATATCTTCGGCCTGCGTGCGGGATTCGGCGCCGGCGCATTTTTCATGATCATCGGCGTGGTGCAGTTTTATCTGACCCGAAGGTATCTGGGAGAGGCGGGTTTGCGCGCCTCAACCGTGCACGCCGCCGGCAGCGATACCCGCACAGTGCCGCTCTCCAAGGAATGGCTGCGATTGTGGATTGGCGTGGGCGCATTGGCGCTGGTTGTCTTGAGCGCCAGCCTCGGATGGATTCCCATGAATGCGCTGCAGTTGGGCCACGCCGCCGCCTACATCATCGCCGGCACGGGAATTCTGTACTTTGTCTATTATTTTCTGTTCGCGGATCTCACGACGGAGGAACGCAGGCGCGGCGTGGTGCTGGCCGTGCTGTTCGTCGGCTGCGCGTTATTTTTCTCAGGGTTCGAACAGGCGGGCTCATCGCTGAACTTGTTCGCCGACCGCTATACCGACCGCGTGATCGGATGGTTGAATTTTGAGATCCCGACCGGCTGGTTTCAGTCGCTGAATTCCATTTTCATCGTTTTGTGCGCGCCGTTTTTTGCGTGGCTTTGGATCGCACTGGCGCGGCGCAATCTGAATCCTTCCGCGCCGGCAAAGTTCGCGCTCGGGTTGATGCTGATGGGTTCGGGATTTCTGGTCATGGCAGCGGCGGCCGCCATCGTGGCTCACGGCTCGAAAGTACTGCCGTATTGGCTGCTGATGACCTATCTGCTGCATACCTTCGGCGAGCTGTGCCTGAGTCCGGTGGGCCTGAGCTACTACACCAAGCTGGCGCCCAAGCGCTTCGTCGGCCAGATGATGGGCATGTGGTTTCTCGCGACCTCGCTGGGCAATCTTGTCGCGGGGCTCATTGCGGGAGAATTCGACGCAAATAACGTCGCGGCGATGCCGGGGCAATACATGCACATTGTGTATTTCACCGTGGGAGTGGGCGCAATCTTGCTGGTCATCAGCCGGCCGGTTAAAAAACTCATGGGCAACATCGAATGACGACGGGTTGCGCCGCGCCGCCGCAGTTCTCGCATTAGATTGCGCGACTCGCGTCATTCCACGAAAGTTCTCGCCTGCCTCCTCATCGTATATCTGGTGTGGGGATCGTCGTTCCTATTCACCAAGATAGCCGTCGAGAATCTCCCGCCCGCACTGTTCGCCGGCATTCGCTTCGTCACGGCCGGGGTATTGCTGGCGCTGATCGCTGAATTCTATGGCGGCGGGCGTTTGCCGACCCGGCTGAGTGAGTGGCGCCACGTGACCATCGCGGGCTTTTTCATGGTGTTCATCAGCAATGGCTTGAACACCTGGTCCATGCAATATCTGGCGAGCAATGAGGCGGCGCTGCTCAACGGCACCTCCGCATTCTGGATTGCCGGGCTCGGCGTGTTCGGACGCCGCGGGCATCCGCTGACCCGCTCGGCGGTCCTGGGGATGGTGATTGGATTCATCGGCGCAATGTTGATGCTGGTTCCCAAGGGGCCGGTGTTCTCGACGGGATCGCTGGCGCAGTTGGGCGTCCTGGCGGCGAGCGCGTCCTGGGCGCTCGGCACGCTGTATTACCGCAGCATCACAACCCAGCTGAGTTCCACGATGTTCATGGCGCTGCAGATGCTCATGGGGGGCCTCATGCTGCTGGCTGTGGCGCTCGCCCGCGGCGACTCGATGCACTGGCCGCCGAATGCGCCGGGGCTCATTTCGCTGTGCTATCTGACCTTCCTGAGCTCGGGCCTCGCCTACACCGCCTATGGCTGGTTGACCATGCACACCACGCCGTCAGTGATCGGCACCTACAGCTACGTGAATCCCGCCATCGCCGCGCTCCTCGGGTGGCTGGCGCTTCACGAGCATCTCACCGGCTTGCAACTCGTCGGCATGGCAATCATCATCGTCGGCGTCTGCATATTGGCGTTGCCCGGCGGCAGCCTCACGGATCCAATCACTTTGGCGGAGCCCAAGACTCAGTAGTCTGGAAGCGAAGCGCGTCAAAAGGTCTCCCGTGTCAAACGAAACAACGCCCGCAAACCTCGCGCCGATTTCAATCGAGCCAGGGCCGCTCGCGCGCCGGGCCTTGTTCGGTTTCATCATCACCTTCATCGCAGCGCGCATCGTCGTGCTGCTCATCATGTCCAACCGCATGCCGAATCTCTATTTCTTCATGCACGGCACGCACGTGCATCATTTGAACTATGGGATATTCCTGCTGGCCGGCGTCGCCGCCTACCTCTTGTTCAGCGCGCGCTGCAACCTGGACCTGAAGCGCGCGGCTCTCGGTTATGGCGTCGCCATGGCGCTGACATTCGACGAGTTCGGCATGTGGCTGCACCTGGGCGGAAGCTACTGGCAGCGCGCGAGCGTCGATGCCGTCATCATCGTCGGCGCCGTATTTGCGCTCATTGGATTTGGCACCGCGGTGCGTAACTTTGAAACCCGGCACCTCAAAGCTTCCATCGCACTGCTGATCGCCCTGGTGGCATTCAGCGTAGTGTTGTACGACACTTCGGTGCACATCGGCCGCATCGAGGGCCCGCGCCTCGAAGCGCTCGAGCTGGCCTCCTCGCCCTAGAATTGCCGCGGCCTGCGACAAGGCGCTCGAGGTCAGCCGCGTCTGCGGATCACTTCGACGCGGCCTTTGCCGCCGACAAACCAGGACCCGATGAAACTCACCAGGCTCACCAGTATCGAAGTCCAGAAAGCGGCGCCGAATCCCGCAATGTGCATGCCCGGCAACATCCATGCGACCAGCGCGACCATCCCGGCATTGATGACGAGCAGGAACAGGCCGAGCGTGAGAATGGTCATCGGCAGGGTCAGCAAGATGGCGATGGGCCGGACGATGGAATTCACCACGCCGAGCAATATGCCGGCAAGAATCAAGGTCGACGGGGTATCGATCGAGACGCCGCTCACCCAGTCAGTTGCGAGCCACAGGCCCAACGCAACCAGCGCCGCGCGAATGAGAAACCCAAGCATTGCCCTCTCCTTGTTGTCCCGCCGCCGACCAGCATAACAAGGTAGATTCAGGGCGCTCTATCAATAATCAAGCCCGGGCAGGGGCGGGTCCTTCGGCACGATTTTGGCGGGCTTTTTTGGAACTGGGGGACTTTCCAGCGTCACCTTGATGCGGCCCATGAAGCGCTCCCATCCCATACGAATGCTGGCGTAGCTCCGGTCCCACTCGGGTGTTTCGGGGATGCCGGATCCTAAGAGCCTCAGAGAGGTTTTGCCTTCGCCGCGGCGCGTGTCCAGGATGAAATCGTCGACCGCGGCGCTGTCACTCGGGGGCGAATTCTTGCCGTTCAGGTAAATGAGACGCAGCCGCCGGTTGACCTCGAAAACGTCGATATGCGCTTCCCGCGAGTTTCCGGTGCGCTTGCCGATGCGATACAGGCCGCCCTGGCGGGGGTCGATTTCGGCCTCCTGCCCTGACCATATTTTGATCAATCCGGGCTCCGTCAATGCCCTCCAAACCCGGGTAACGGGCACGTCGATTTCAACCAGGTGGGCATAGCCACGAGTGCCGTTTCGAGTTGATTTGCGGGGTAAGCTCATTGGGTCACGATCCTGACGGAAAACTGCCGGCGACGGAGTGCTAGAATCCAATATCAGCGGAGGAAGTTCCATGGCTTATGTCGATATCGTGACTGCGCTCGCAGTTCTGCAGTTCATTATTTTCGGATTCAGAGTCGGCTCAGCCCGGGGACGGTACGGCGTCAAGGCGCCCGCGATTACCGGCAATGAGATCTTCGAACGCCTGTTCCGCGTCCAGCAAAATACCTTGGAACAGTTAATTGCTTTTTTGCCGGGAATCTATCTCTTCTCTCATTATTTCAGTCCCCTGGTCGCCGCCGCGCTGGGGGTGGTGTATTTGATCGGGAGGGAGCTCTACGCCTACACCTACGTCAAGGACCCGGCCAAACGGGAAGTAGGCTATGGCATGACGTTCCTGCCCATGGTGATCCTGGTTGTAGGCGGTTTGATCGGCGCGATCCGCGCGCTTTTTTTCTAAGTTTTCATTAAAACGCTGGGGTGGCCTTAAGGGCCTGAGATGCTGGCAGCGCAACGCACACCAGCAAACCCATTGAACCTGATCCGGTTAGTACCGGCGGAGGGAGCATGGGTAGAAGTTATTCCGCGCTGGGCATTTTCATCGTTGCATTGAACCTTGCGTCTGCGGCGAAAGCTGCAGATTCCGCCGGCAATGAGCCCCTCGACGAGATCATCGTCACCGCCACGCTAAGATCCATCCCCCTCGAACAGTTGCCCGGCAGCGTCTCGGTGTTGAACGATGCAACACTGCGCGACGCCGGCCAGCAGCATTTCGAGGACGTGTTGCCGTTGGTGCCCAACCTCAATTGGGCCGGCGATACCTCGCGCCCGCGGTACTTTCAAATCCGCGGCATCGGCGAACTGCAGCAATACCAGGGCGCTCCAAATCCGTCGGTCGGATTTCTCATCGATGACATCGACTTCAGCGGCTTAGGTACAGCCGCGACATTGTTCGATGTCGATCACATCGAGGTCCTGCGCGGCCCGCAAGGCACCTTGTACGGCGCCAATGCGTTGGCCGGATTGATCTACGTGAAAAGCGCCGATCCGTCCGACACCTTCGGCGGGCGGGCCGAAATCGACGCCGGCGACTACAGCGAGCATTCGTATGGCGCCGTCCTGACCGGCCCGGTCAGCACGCTTGATTCCGCCTTCAGGCTTGCAGTGCAGCAGTACACCGGCGACGGTTTCTACCACAATGCCTACCTGGGCAGCAGCCGCACCGACAACCGCGACGAACTCACCCTGCGCGGCAAATGGCGCTATCAACCGAGTGAGGACTGGCGCGTCGATCTGACCTTGATGCGCACGCAAATCAACAATGGCTACGATGCGTTCGCGATCGACAACAGCCGCACCACGGAGTCAGACAATCCCGGCGCCGATCGGCAATATTCGACCGGATTCTCGGCCCGTTCGACCTACTTGGGCTGGGATTCAGCCACGCTGACCACCATCGCAACCTATGCCGATACCCAGGTCAATTACGGGTTCGATGGCGACTGGGGCAACCCCATTCTATGGGCGCCCTATACGGACGACGCCACCGAGGATCAGGTACGCCATCGCTCGACTCGCAGCTTGGAATTTCGCCTGGGCGATACCCCCACGAACGAAGCGCCGCACGGGCTTTCCTGGCTGGTCGGGGTCTACGCCTTCGAGCTGCGCGAGTCCTTGACCGACACCAGCGCCGCCGTTTACATCGATCCTTTCGATGCGACGCAAAACTCTGAGTCGCTCAGCGTCATTTCGAGCGAATATCGCTCGCGCAATGCTGCCGTCTATGGACAGCTCGACGGGAACTTCAGTGAACGGGCGCGATGGTCGTTGGGGCTGCGCGGCGAGCGTCACACCAGCCGCTACAGCGATACCACCACGAATCTCGATGCACCGACGACCGCGAATGATTTTGGTCCGGCGGACAACCTGTGGGGCGGCCAAGCGTCGATCGACTACCGCGTCGCCGACGGTGAGAACCTGTATGCGCTCATTGCCCGCGGCTACAAGGCGAGCGGATTCAACTTGAGCGCCGGCCTGCCGGCCAACCAATTACTCTTCGGCCCGGAGTCCGATGTGAATCTGGAAATCGGCCATAAGGCGCGGCTGATCGACGGCCGGCTGCAAATCAACACCTCGCTGTTTTATATGCTGCGCCACAACGAGCAGTTGATCACGGGCGAGCAGCTCGATCCGAGCAATCCCAACACCTTCATCTTCTACACCGGCAATGCCAAATCCGGCTTCAACTATGGTTTGGAAAGCACGGCGAGCTGGGCGGCCACGCAAAGCTGGGCGTTCGGCGGCTCGCTCGGCCTGCTGCAGACCCAGTACCAGGGTTTTGTGCAAAACGGCGTGACCTATCCCGATCGCGCGCTGCCGCATGCACCTCCCTGGCAGGCCGCCATCAATGCAACTTGGCGCGACCCGCGCGGCCCGTATGCGCGCCTCGACATCACCGGCATGGGTGCGTTTTTCTATGATCTGCCGCCGAACTGGACGCGCTCGAGCGCTTATGGACTGCTCAACGGCAAGCTGGGATGGGAGACAGCACGTTGGGAAGCCTATTTTTGGGGACGCAACCTGCTCGACAAGAATTACACGGTGCGCGGCTTTTACTTCGGCGACGAACCGCCGGACTTCAACTATAAGCTGTATGTGCAACTGGGCGAGCCCAGGAATTGGGGCGTGCACTTCACGATCCGATACTAAGGATCCGGTGCCGCTCGCGATTGATGCGCCTCAGTGCGCGTTGGCGGCGCTGCCAAGCTCGGCGGAATTTTTCTTCGGCTCCGCCGGCTCGTCCGCCAGCAGGTAAGAGTCGATCACTTTGCGCGCAATGGGACCGGCGGTGGAACCGCCGAAGCCGCCGTTCTCCACCAAAACGGAAATCGCAATCTTCGGATCATCGACCGGAGCGAAGGCGATGAACCAGGCGTGTTCGCGCTTGCGCTCATCGGCCTCCTTGTGCTTGGTGCTCTCGGTTTGTTTGACCGTTACCACCTGGGCGGTTCCGGTTTTGCCTGCCAGCCTGTAGCGCGCGCCGACAAACGCCTGATAGGCGGTGGCGCCCGGTTGCGTGACTGCGCCAATCATGCCGTCATAAATCACGTTCCACTGCTCGTCGGTGCCAAGATCGACCGGTTTGCCGAAGGTTGGATTGCGCGGCACGACGGTCACCGAACCGGGTGCGCGAGTGGCCGCGACCAGTCGAGGCGTGGCGATGATTTTCCCGCGCTCGGCGATTTCCGCCGCAAAGTGTGCCTGCTGCAGCGGTGTGACCGTGATGGGACCCTGGCCGATGCCCATGCTGATGCTTTCGCCGGGAAACCACACCTGGTCGGCCTTGCGCTTGAACACCCGTCGTTTCCATTCGGGCGAGGCATACAAGCCGGGCTTTTCCCCCGGAATATCGATTCCCGTCAATTCGCCGTAGCCAAACGCACTCATGAAAGCGTGCATACGATCGATGCCCATCTTGTCGGCGAGCCGATAAAAATATACGTCGCAGGACTCGGATATCGCGTGCCGCATATCCAAGGATCCATGAATCTTGTCGTCGCGGTACTTGTTGCTGCTGCCCGGCAAGGTAAAGTAGCCGGGGCAGTATTCGACATGTTCCGGAGTCAAAATTCCGTAGTGCTGCGCCGCCAATGCGTACAGGGGCTTCACCGTCGAGCCCGGCGGATACGCGCCCCTCAACGCGCGATTCAACAAAGGCACGTCGATGTTGTTCGACAACGCCGCATACTGCGCGACCGACAGGCCGCGCACGAAGTCATTGGGATCGAATCCCGGGGTGCTGGCGAGAGCGATGACGTCGCCGGTTTTAGGATCGAGCGCCACCACCGATCCGCGCTTGCCGACCAGCGCCTCTTCGGCCACCTTCTGCACGCGCACGTCCATGCCCAGTATCAAATCCTCACCCGCCACGGGAGGGCGTGTATGCAGCTCGGACGCGTAGCCTCCTTGCTTGTCCACCGGGCGGCCGGCGGCGTTCACCTCGATTTCCTTGAAACCCGGCTTGCCGTGCAGCTGCTGTTCGTAGGCGCCTTCCACCCCCAGTTTGCCGATGAGGCTGGTGCCCGCGTATTCAGCACTGTCGATTTGCTTCAAGTCTTGTTCGTTGATGGCGCTGACATAGCCGATGGCATGCACACCCATCTCGCGCAGCGGGTAATGCCGCGCCAAGCGTGCGCGAATGTCCACGCCGGCGAATTGATAGCGATGCACTGCGAAGCGCGCCATTTCCTCCTCGTTCAGGGACAGCTTGATGGGCACGCTTTCGTACACCTTGTGCAGGAGAATCGTGCGCCGGATGTTGCTGACCTCGTCACTGCGCAACAGGCCGATGCTGACCAACTGCGCCAGCGTGGCATCGACCGCCTTGGTGTCGCCCACCTGTTCACGAATGAGTTCGATGTTGAAGGCGGGCATATTGTCCGCCAGCACCACGCCGTGGCGGTCGAGGATCAAGCCCCGGCTGGGCGGAATCGGCTCGGTGCGGATGCTGTTGCCCTGTGAGAGACTTTTGTAATAGTCGCCTTTGATGACCTGCAGGTAGTAGAGGCGTCCCGCGACCAGCAACAGCAGCACGGCCGCGAATATGCCGGCGACGATGCTGCGAATCGTAAACAGCCGATTCTCGGCGAAATAGTTTTTGATCCGCGATTGGCGGCTTTTCATCATTGCGGCGCAGCTGCTTGCTTAAAACTTCCCGGCATGGGGCGATTGTAAGCTACTTGGCAAGCCGCCAAACGCTATGGAGTGCGCAGAATTCCATCGCCGGTGGCCTGTGTTTGAAAACGCACAGTGATCATCTGGTTGGCGGGAACCTTGAAACGGAAAATGGGTGTGCCGTTTTTAGCGCTCAAGGGATGATCGGCGCGCACGACGCGTGCGCCGTCCGGCAGCCTCAGCCGCAGCTCGAAATCGATCGCGGCGGCGCGGGCATTGCTGACTTCCACGCGTTGAACCTCATCGACTTTGACGGAGCGCAACGTCACACCCGGCACCAGCGGCAGCAGCCTGGCTCCGCTCGAGTCGATGCGCGTCTCCTGCGGCGTCACCGACACCTGAACGTCGGAACTCTCGCCCATATCGATCTGAAGCTCCTCGTCCACGGCGATATCGCGCAAGCCGGATTCATGCTGCAACAAGCGCTCGCCGTTGAACCAGCCGAATACGGCAACCGAGCCTGAGGGCAGCGGCAATCCCAGGTGATTGGCGAGGGTGTTTTTCGTCCGCAGCAACCGATGTGCCGGGGCCTCAGATTCGGATCCGCGGTAGCCCGTCGCCAGGTCCGCGCCGTAAATGGTATCGACGGGAATGCCCGACTGATCCATCAGCCGAACCTGCTTTGATTGGCGGCTGGCGAGCGTGGTGCGCTCCGGCACGCGGTACAATTTCAAATCGCCCAATTGCTCTTGCTGCACTTTTGCGCCGGTGACCACGACTTCCTGAAGGCCCATCGCCGCCGGCGCCGGCGCCGCCAGACTCTTCATGAACATGCGATCCGTGGATTGCCGCCGAAGGATCATGGGCGGCTGATCGCTGGTCGAGCCGCGCGGCCAGCATTGCGCCAGGATGGGCCCGCCGATATCGATCGGTCCGACCTCGTCATTCTCACCATCCTCAGCGCCCACACGATTGACCTTGCCGGCCACCACTTGCGCGTGCGCTCGTGGAAATCCCACGCCGTTCGAATTGGCCAGCGTCACCCAGGCACCGAGGTCCAGGCGCCGGCCATCCTGAGACAGGGTTGCGGTGTAGTCGGCGGCCCAATCGAAACCACGGGCAAGATAGGACAGCGTGACCTGCCGGGTTACGGCGCTCGCGCTCCGTACCTCGACCGACAAGGTCGGCCGCGCCGAGAGATCGGCGGCTGGTTCGAAGCTGAAGGTCTCCGGCAGTCCGGAACAGCGCAGGGCCTCAATGCCTGCCTCGGTCTTGAACACGACGCCGCCCTCCGCGTCCGAAAGTATCGTGCCCGGCAATCGCGCAGTGGTGCCCTTCTTGCGGTTCGACCGCAGCAATTCCACCGGTTTGCCCACCGCGGATGCGATCAATGCGGAGGGACTCAAGAGGCGCGCATCCCGATTCTTTTCAACCACCTGGCCCGGCAGCCCGGTGATGAGGGCGCTGCTCGGCTCGATGCCGTCGGCCACCCCCTCGAATCGCACATGGCTGACACCGGCGGGCAGCCGAACGAGCCGCGTCTCCGTCACCAAGGCGAAACCGTTCAGGTCATCGAGATCAATCGACCCCGACTCGCGGTACGGCGCGCGGTATACCGTGACGATGAGATCCGCCGGCGGCTCCGCAAGGACTTCCGCTGCCGCGCCGGACACCATTCTGCTCGCAGCCATGAGGCCCAAACCCACGAATAGCGGGTATGCGCGCATGCCGGCTAGTAGCGAGTTTCGAATGTGGCCGTGACGGTCGCCTTGCCGTTCGCAGGCACGCTCACCGGCCACTCAACTGCCTCGGCACTCTGCCGGGTGCTCTTCTGGCTTTCCGCTTTGACGCTCGAGTCGCCCCACAAGCCGTCTTGGCGCAATTTCACCACGACGGCGCGCGGCAGGGCGTTGGTCAGCTCATAGCGCATCTCGGTTTGCCAGTCGAATGTCGACAGCCGTGTGCGTTTATCGACGACGGGATGGACCTTGACGTCGAAGGCATCGCCCGTTGCCAGCGACAGCGTTGAACCCATGGGCGTGTGATCAATGCGGCTCTCACCGATGAATTGCGGATCGCCGCGCTTGTCCTTCATGTAGAAGCGCAATATTCCGGCCGGCAGCTGATCGCCCAAGCCGGCGTGAGCGCTGGTGGAAAAACTGTAGATGCTTTGGGCGCTCTGCGGGGTTTCGGCGGTCCCGAGCCAGCGATTGCGAAATTCATAGCCGTGCTCGGCAGGCACGCCATGAACATCGAGAAAACTCACCTGCTTGGTTTGCAGATTGGCGATGGTGGTGCGCTCGGCCAAAGGATAGAGGTAGTAGTCTCCCAAACGCTCGCGGCTGCCGCTTTCCGTTCCCGGCCGCTGCAAGACCTGGCGGCGGACCGGCGGACGAAAATTGCCAGACTGAGCGCCGTTTACCTGGCCGGGAGAGCCGGCGACCAGAAGCGTTTGCGCATTGTCATACGTGGTGCCGCTGGAATTGGTCAGCGTCACCCACCCTTGCACATCGATTTTGCCGTCGCCCTCGTTGTACAACGCCACGTAGTCGGCCTTCCAGCCGAGCCCGGGCGTGAGATAGCTCAAGGTTGCGCGGCGGGTGCCGGCGTGCGCGCCGATGATGCTGACGGACAGGGTGGGCCGCGCGCGAAGATTGTCCGGCACCTTGTTGAAAATGACGCGCACCGGCAGCCCGTCATCGCGCAACACCTCGATGCGCTGACCGATTTTCAAGACCACGCCGCCATTGGTGGCAAGAACCTGCGCCTGCTCGCGCGTTTCAGCCCCGGTGGCCGGATTCACGCGCACGATGGTGACTTCCTGACCGACCGCCTTTTCCATGAGCTTCGCGGGCGTCAGCAGGTCGAAGTCGAAGTTCTGCTCCACGATGGCGATATCGGCAGCCGACAGCGACACCGTCTCCGGTCGAATTTGAGCCGACACGTCCTGGAATTCGATGCGTTGACGGCCGTCCTTGACCTCGATATCCCTCCGGTCCTGGACCAGGGCCAGATCATCGTTGTAAATCGTCACTGACAAGGCGCGCTCCGCGGCCACCGCCGGATTGACCAGAAGCCACGCCACCCATCCGATGCAAAGGAGACGTACACGCATATCGACCTCCAGCCTGGGTTACCCGCTCGAATAATATGACTGTCAGGCATTGATCGGGGTATGACTGTTTTCGGGGTTGGAATACGATTTAAATATGACCGCAGCCCGCCTTTAGGGTCCTGATGCCGATGGAAACGCACGAGAAGTGGCAGCATTTGAGCCGGCTCCTGGATCAAGTACTTGATCTAGAAGAGCCGGAGCGCGCGCGATGGCTCGAGACGCTCGGGAAAACCGAGCCTGAAATGGCCGAGCGGGTCTCGGCCGCGCTCGCGGCAAGGGAACGCGAGGGGTTCACAGGATTCCTGGCCGGCTCGCCGATCGATCTTCAGGGGATGGGCGAATCGACCCTGGTCGGGCGCCAGATCGGATCCTACGTCATCGACGCCGAAATTGGCCGTGGCGGGATGGGCAGCGTTTGGAAGGCGCATCGAAGCGACGGCCTTTACCAAGGCGTTGTCGCCATCAAGTTCGTTCACGCCGCCTGGATCGGCAGAACCGGAGAACAGCGCTTTCGCATCGAGGGCGATCTTCTTGGCCGGCTCGACCATCCCAATATTGCGCGGCTGATCGATGCCGGCGTGCTGGTTGGCACGCAACCGTACCTGATCCTCGAATATATCGAGGGCGAACCGATCGATGCCTTTTGCGAGCGCGAACAGCTGGGCCTGGAAGCGCGCATCAACCTGTTTCTCGGCGTGCTGGCCGCGGTGGCGCACGCCCACAGTCATTTGATCGTGCATCGCGACATCAAGCCCGGCAACATATTCGTGACGCACGGCGGTTCGGTCAAGCTGCTGGATTTCGGCATCGCCAAGCTATTGCAGGGCGATGGTGCGGCCGCGACCACTCTGTCCGGCGCCGTACCGCTCACGCCTCAATATGCTGCACCGGAGCAGCTTCTCGGCAAGCCCGTCACCACACTCACCGACGTCTATTCCCTCGGCTTGGTGCTGTATGAATTGCTGACCGGAACCCAGCCGATTGCGGCGGGCACCCGCTCGAGCGCCGAGTGGATGCGCGCGGTTCTCACCGAGGAACCGGCGCGAGCCTCGACTGCGAGCACGGTCCCGACCATTCGCCGTCGCGCCCTCGAGGGCGATCTCGACAACATTCTGCGCAAGGCGCTGAAAAAGGAGCCGGCCGAGCGCTACGCATCCATCGGCGCATTGGCGGACGATCTCAGGCGCTTCTTGACGCACGAACCGGTGCGAGCGCGGGCCGATACCATCCCCTATCGGGTATCCAAGTTTGTGCGCCGTCATCGGGGCGGTGTCTTGAGCGCCCTGCTCGTCGCCATCGGCCTCATCGGAACGAGCACCGTGGCACTGTGGCAGCTTTATCTGGCGCACCAAGAACGGGATATCTCCCTCGGCGAAACGCGCCGTACCCGGGGCTTGAGCGAACTCAGCAGTTTCATGCTCACCGAGAGCACAGCCAACGCGCCCCCCCAGGAACTGCGCAAACGCCTGGATCACGCGGTCGAATTCGTCGAGCGCAATTTTCAAGGCGAGCAGGACGTCATGGCATCGCTGCTATTCGGACTGGGCGCGAATTATCTCGACACGGGGGAGGCCGAACTCGCGGCGAAGACGACGGCCAGGGCGGATGCCATCATCGAGCGCCTCGACAATGATCCCTACATGCAAACTGAGTCCGGCTGCCGCCGCGCCCGGGATCTTGCGATCGCTCATCAACTCCCGGAGGCGCGTGTGCGTCTCGCAAAAGCGCGCGCAAAGATGCAACACCTTCACGTTATCGCGCCCGGGCTTAGCGCCAACTGCGGAACAGCCGGCGCGTTGATCGCGCAAGCGGACGGCGACTACGCCAACGCCATTGTCGACCTGCGTTCGGTGCTGAAGAGTTTCGAACAAGAGGACGCTTACGGCTCCAATTCTTGGGTGGCGACACAGAATGATCTTGCCCGCACGTTGTACATGGCGGGCGATTTTCGCGGGGCGTGGGAGGCCGATCGCGCCAATCTGAAGGTGGCCAAAGAGCGCACGCTGACGGATTCGAGCCGCTATTTCGCGATGGCTTCGGTCGGCTGCAATTCTCTGCGCGGCGGCGGCGAGGCAGAGCGATCCCGCGACTTCGTCGACTCCATTCTGGCCGACGTTCGGCGCGACGTGCCGGACGCCGAATTACCATTCTTTCTCATAGGATGCCGGGCGCTGGCGGAACTGGCGATGCAGCAGCCGGATGCATCGGTCGCAGCACTGGCGGACGCCGGCAAGAAGGCGCAGAGCGCCGGAATGGTGTCGATGGCAAACGTGTTTCGCACGGCGACGGTCCGCGAAGACATTAAGCGCGATGACCTGCCGGCGGCCGACGCGGGCTGGGCGGAACTCAAACCGTCGGAAGAAAAAATGCTCCAGGACAATGAGCACGGGCCGGAAATCGTGCGCCTGCTGCTGCTCCATGCAGATCTGGACATGGGACACGAACAATTTCCGCAGGCGGCGCGGCGCATCGATCAGGCTGCGGCGCTGATTGCCGCGCGCCGCCAACCGACGAATTCCGATGCACGCGATGTAGAAATACTGCGCACGCGCCTGGCATTCGCCAGCCGCGCGTTTCAACAAACGAAGCAGCACGCCGAGGCCGCGCTGGAGCTGGCCAAAGCCGGGGCCATCGACGCGCAATCATCCGCCTGGATCGGCGAAGCGCTTTTCTGGCGCGCGCGCGCCGAAGCTGCGCTGGGCGATACGGCTAAGGCAAAAGCGACTGCGCGGGAAGCCGTGCCGCATCTCGAGAAAAACATGGACCCCAAAAGCGCGACGCTCGCGGCTGCCCGCGAACTCGCATCGACTTAAAAGTCGGGACGACTTTTTGCTAACGAATCGACACTTGGAAGCGCGGGTTCGAGGTGTTCGCCATCCACGTCTTGATGCGTTGCGCATCGGCCACGCGGGTGTACTTGCCGAAAGAATCGAGCAGCACAATGACGACCGAGCGGCCGTCGATGACCGCGGCCATCACCAGGCATTTCCCGGCCTCGGCGATATAACCGGTCTTCTGAACGATGATGTTCCAGGTCGGATTGGCGACCAAATTATCGGTATTGCGATACTCGACCAGACGCTTGTGCACCCGCACGGAATAGTTCTTGTCGGTCGAAAATTCACGAATGGTGCGATTTTTCGAAGCGGCGATCACCAGCTTCGACAGGTCTTCCGGACTCGCCACATTCTGGCTCGACAGCCCGGTTGGATCCACGAAGTGCGCGCTCGTCATGCCCAACGCCTTCGCCTTGGCATTCATCGCGGCCACCATGGCCTTGATGCCGCCGGGATAATTGTTGCCGAGCGCGTGCGCGGCACGATTTTCAGACGCCATGAGCGCAACGTGCATGAGATCGCCGCGCGTCAGGGTGGTGCCCACGGCCAGGCGGGAAAAGGCCCCCTTCGGATAATCGCGGTCGGCCTCCGTTATCTGGATCGGTTCATCCAGCGGCTGCTTGGCGTCAAGCACCACCAAGGCCGTCATGAGTTTGGTGATGGAGGCGATGGGTGCGGCGACATCCGGGTTGCGCGAGTAAAGCACCGAGGAATCGCTTTGGTCCACGATGAGCACGGAGCTGGATTTCAGCTTCGGTGCGCCCAGATTCTTGGCCGTGGCCTGAAATGCCACAAAACTCAACGAAATGCAGGCTAATGCGCAGATGGCAAGCCGTCGCGGCGCGCGCGAAAACTCAGATGCTCGAGTGAATGACCGCATTAACCCTCTCTCAAATCAAGACGGAAGATGACAAGCTGACCATATGTTAAGCACCCCAGGCGTGATGCAGCGCTAACTTTGCCATTTTCCCCGCAAAAGTCCAGCACATTCAACTATTTGCCGGTAGGGATTCAAGCGTTTGCTTCAGCTCCGGGCATGCGGCGCAGTTCTTTATCCCGGTACATCTTGTCGTCCGCCAAGCTGCGAAGGTCGCGCATGTCCCGCGCATCCTTGGGGTAATTGACCACGCCGATGCTCACGCTGCAGCGGATCATGCGCGACTTAAGATCCAGCGTGGTCTTATAAACATTGTGCCGCACCCGTTTGATCACGGCCTCGGCCACCTCGGGCGAGGCGCCGGGGAGCAGGACCGCGAACTCGTCGCCGCCGAGTCTGGCGGCATGGTCCGTTGCACGGATACTGCGTTGCAGGCATTGCGCCACCAGCATAAGGGCGCTGTTCCCGGCCTCGAGACCGAAGATGTCGTTAATTTCCTTCAGCTTGTCGATATCAATCATCAGCAGGGAATACCCGCCGCGGTTGCGTTCAGAGGCCATGTGCTCACGCTGCCATACTTCGTTGAACATCCGCACGTTGTAGAGTCCGGTCAAAGAATCGGTCTGCGCCAGATTTTCGATTCTTTCCCGCGCTTCGGTGATGTCCGCCGACAAGGTGGTGGTGAGATACGCCACCAAGAGAAACGGCGCCAGCTGTCCGACGACCTGGCTGGCATACAACAGCGATATCACCTCGAGTCCCGGTGTGGTCATGGCCAGCAACAGGTGGCAAACCGCGATGGCCGCGACCTGCGCCAAGGTGATGACGCGGCCGAGCGTGAGCGCGCTCAATATGATGGGCAACAGGTACAGATTGAACAAAGGGCTCGCGCCCTTTCCGGTAAACCACAGCACGCAGGTGATGAACACCACCATGGACCATGATTCGATCAACAGCTTGGAACGGGTGCGGCCCGGCAGGAAGCGCCGGCCGCGAAACCCTACGATGGCAAGTGCAAAGGCGGCGAGCAACCCTAAGACCGGCCACATCTGATTGGCCAGCGCCCCGGACCAAATGAGCACCAGGGCGGCGAGCGCCAAACACAGGATTTCGATGGAACGTGTGCTGCGCATTGCCTAAAGAAGTGCCGCGGTCGTCACCGCGCCGGGGCGAGCACTCGGCGACACCTTCAATTCCTCCAGGGCACGCCTCACTTCAACATCGCGCTGCTGCAGCGGCGCATTCTCGGGTACCGGCTTTGCCGGCGGCTTCGGATCCCGCTCCAGCTCGATGTCAGGTGCAATGCCGCGGTGATTGATGGATACGCCCGACGGCGTGTAATACAGCGACGTGGTCAGCTTGACGGCGCGGTCATCCGACAGCGGGATGATGGTTTGCACCGAGCCTTTGCCGAATGTCGTGCGCCCCATGAGTTTTGCTCGATGCTGATCCTTGAGCGCGCCCGCGACGATCTCCGCCGCTGACGCCGAACCGCCGTTCACCAGCACGACGATGGGCGCGCCATTGAGCAGATCTCCCGGCGTCGCGTCCATTTCGAATTTGGAGTCCGGAGTTCGTCCCTTCGCAGTCACGATGACCCCGCTGTCGAGGAAGGCGTCGGCCACCGCCACGGCCGCTTCGAGCACTCCGCCCGGGTTGTCGCGCAGGTCCAGCACCAGACCCTTGAGCGGCGCGCCGTTGTGCTTGCGCAGGTCCTTCATTGAGGCGTTGAGATCATCGCCGGTGGTTTCGCTGAATTGTGAGATTCGCAGGTATGCAAATCCGGGTTCGAGCATCTCGCCGCGCACGCTATGCAGATCCACGCGCGAGCGCTTGAGCGTGAACAGCATGGGTTCAGGATTGCCTTCGCGCATGACGCCGATCTTCACCGATGTGCCATCCGCGCCGCGCATGCGTCCGATCGTGTCCGCCAAACTATTGGTATTCACGGGAATGCCGTCGATTGTGACAATGATGTCGCCCGAGCGAATTCCCGCCAGCGCAGCCGGCGAGCCGTCAAAGGGGGCAATTACCACCACCTGGTCGTCCTCGATCGACAGGTCGATGCCGACGCCGGTGTAGCGGCCCGAGCTGCTGATCTTGACCTCATCGTATTCGTCGCCGTCGAGATAGGCGGAATAAGGGTCGAGCGATGCCACCATGCCGCGGATCGCCGCCTGCAGCAGCTGATGATCGTCAACGGGATTCACATAATCGTGCTTCACCCGCTCGAGCACCGCGGCCAACATGCGCGCGTCCTGCCAGGGCAAATCCGCTCCGGGAGCGGGCTTCCCGGCCAGGACGCCATGCGCAAGCCCAAGCGACAGGCCGATGACAATGCCGACGGCCAGCAAGAGGGCGGCGTTACCAGATTTGTTGCGCATTTGAAGGTTAAGCATACGTGCGCAGAAGCCTTGCCGCCAGCGGCCTCGTTGCAGTGTTAAATTAAAATTATCAGCCGGCGTTAGGGGGCCGACTTAAGCCAGAGCTTGGGATCGACGGTCTTGCGGCCTTGGCGTATTTCGAAATAAAGCTGCGGCTTGGCGCCCTCGGCATCGCTCAATGAGGCGATCACATCGCCCGGCGCGACTTTATCGCCGACCGACTTGTAGAGCACCTCTGCGTGGCCATACAAAGTCATATAGCCGCCGCTGTGCCCGATGATCATCAGCAACCCCAGACCCTGCAGCCAGTCGGCATACACCACGCGTCCAAAGAAGGGCGCCCGCACCTTCGCACCGCGTTGCGTTTCAATCATCACGCCGTTCCAACGAACGCCGCCCGAGTTTTCGCGCGGCGCCTGATAGCGCGCGCTCACGCTTCCCGGTACCGGCCAGGGTAATTTCCCGCGCATGCGGTCGAAGCTCTGCGACGGGTCGGTCGGAAAGTCCTGCATCATGCGCGCAAGATCCGCGACCAGCGCCTCGACCGCCTGCTCCTCGCGCTTCAGATTGCCGAGTTCCTGATTGCCGCTTTGCAATTTTTTTGTCAGCGCGGCGACCGCCACGCTGCGTTCGGCACGCGCGTGCTGCAGGCCCGCAATTTCCTGCGTCGCCTCATCCGTCAGCTTCTGCAGCTGTTGCGTTTGCTGCTCGATCTCAGCGACCAGCTGCTGCACGCGCGCTTCGTTGCCCTGAATGGATTTTATTTTCTGGCTGCGTTGTTCGGCGAAGTAGCCGTAGTAGGTGAGCGTTCTGCCGAGGCTCGCAGGATTGCTCTGGTTCAACAGCAGTTTAAGTTCTTCCTGACGCCCGATCATGTACGCCGCCCGCGCCTGACCCGCAAGCGATGCGCGTTCCGCTTGCAGTGCAGTGAGGTTGCGGCCCTCTTCGGCGCGCAGGTCCGAGCGGTGCCGTTCCGCCGCGAGCTGCGCCGCATGCAGTTCTTCGACATGCTGCCGTTTCGCGGCGAGGGCCAGTTCAGTCTCGCGCACGTGCGCGCTCAAGGAGTCGCGCTGCGCCAGCTGCGATCCCAAGCGCCCGGTGAGTTCGGCAATCCGCGCGCGCAACGCCGCGAGCTTCGCCTTCGCAGCGTCCGCGTGCGCCGAGTCCGCCGGCGGGGCGGCAGCGGGGCTGCTTGCGCACAGCAGTGCGATCAACGCGCCGCTGCAAAGGGCTGTAAAGCGCAGATTCATGGCCGGGTACTCGTCATCCGCCCAAGCATACAAGCCTTGTGACCGCTGCTATACTTGCGCGCCCAAAAAGCCCGAATTGTGCGACATGCAGCGATTGTTAGAATACATTGGCCATCATCCCTATCTGGCGGGCGCGACGCTGCTGGTCGCAATTGCCGTGGTGGCTTTCGAGCTGCGAGCGCGGGTTCAGGCATTTGCGGCATTGAGCGCGACGCAGGCGGTGAGGCTCATGAATCAGGGCGCCCTCGTCATCGATCTGCGCAGCAAGGAGCTGTTCGACGCCGGGCATATCGTCGATGCGCGCAATGTTCCGGCGGGCGAGATCGAATCGCAAGCGGACACCTTGAAAAAATGGCGCGACCGGAACGTCATTACTTATTGCGACAGCGGCGCGGACGGCGCCGGTGCTGCGCGCACCTTGATGAAACTCGGCTTTACCAAGGTGTTCAATCTGCAGGGGGGCTTGAATGCCTGGGTAAAGGATAATTTACCGCTGACGAAAACCGCCAGGAGCAAGAGCAATCCGAAATGACGCAGCCGGTGATCACCGTTTACGTGTCGGATTGGTGTCCGTACTGTCAGCGAGCCAAAGGCTTGCTGCAGCAGAAGCAGGTGGATTTCAGCGAAATCAATGTCGAAGACGATGAGAAATCCCGCGAGGAAATGATTGCACGCAGCAATCGCCGCACGGTTCCGCAAATCTTTATCGGCGACAAACATGTTGGCGGGTGTGAAGAGCTCTACGCGCTGGACCGCAGCGGCGAGTTGGATCGATTAATTCAGGGGGCAGGATGAACGAGGTTACAGCGGCGGAGCCACAGGCAGATGTGGGCGGTGTGCAGGTGAGTTTGCAGAGCGTGTACTTGAAGGATTGTTCCTACGAGTCGCCGAATGGTCCGCGCCTGCCGAGCAATCAGGCCTGGGAACCCAAGTTTCAGCTCAATATGAACACTTCCACGGAGGAATTGTCCCCGGAAGCCCGCGAAGTACTGCTCACCGTCACGGTGGAGGCAAAACAAGGCGACACGACGCTCTATTTGGTGGAAGTCAAACAAGCCGGGTTGTTCACCATCAGCGGCGCATCGGTCGAGGACTTGAAGCGCCTGGTCGGCAGCTTCTGTCCGAGCGTGCTGTTTCCCTATGCGCGCGAAGTGATCTCCGACCTGATCGTCAAAGGCGGCTTCCCGAACTTCCTGCTGCCCTTGGTGAATTTCGATGCGCTGTTCAACCAAGCCCAACAACCTCCGCAGCAGCCGAATCTGGTGAATTAGGAGCCTGGGCGCCGCCATGCACACCCGGCGTGCGGAACCGATGACGGTCGTCGGCGCCGGCTCCTGGGGCACGGCACTCGCCATCTTGCTGGCGCGCGAGGGACACCCGACGCAATTGTGGGGCCGGGACGGCTCGCAGCTGGCGGCCATGCGCGCAAGCCGCCGCAACCTGCGCTATCTGCCCGAGGCTACGTTCCCGGACGAACTGCAGATTGCCGCCGATCTGCCCAAGGCTCTGGAAGTTTCCCGCGATGCGCTGATCGCCGTGCCCTCGCACGTTTTCAGGGCGATCTTGCAGGATGTCCGGCCGCACCTGCGGCGCGACGCGCGCATCGCCTGGGCAACCAAGGGATTCGAGATTGCGACCGGACTTCTGCCGCACCAGGTGGTGCGCGAGATTCTGGGCGAAACTCCCGGCGCCGTCTTGTCGGGACCCACCTTCGCGAAGGAAGTCGGCGCGGGCCTGCCCACCGCGATGACCATCGCATCGGCGGATGAACGCTTCGCCAAAGAGCTCGCTACGAGCTTGTCGGGCCCCAGTTTCCGCGCCTATACGCAGACCGACATCATGGGCGTGGAAGTCGGCGGCGCGGTCAAAAATGTCATCGCCATCGGCTCCGGGATCGCCGATGGCATGGGGTTCGGCGCCAATACCCGGGTGGCACTGATCACGCGAGGTCTTGCGGAGATGATGCGCCTGGGCGTGAAGCTCGGCGCGCTGCGTGAAACTTTCATGGGTCTCGCCGGTCTTGGAGACTTGGTGTTGACCTGTACCGATGACCAGTCGCGCAACCGCCGCTTCGGCATGGCACTGGGCCGGGGCGCATCCCCGGCGACCGCGCAAAGCGCGATTCATCAGGTGGTCGAGGGCGTGTCGGCCGCGCGTGCCGTACACGATGTTGCGCTACGGTTGCAGGTGGACATGCCGATCTGCCGCGAAATTTACGCGATCATGTATGAGAACAAGCCGGTCCGTTCGGCAGTGCAGGCGCTCATGGGACGCGACGTGCGCTCCGAGGCCGAATAATTTTATAAAATGAACCACAGGGGAACAGCAATGAAACGTATGGATCTTGGTTTTGCCGCGGCCGTGCTGGCGAGCGCGTGCCTGAGTGCCGCCTCCGCGGCTGCGCAATCCGCGCCCGAACTGTCCTTGACGCGCTTCGATTGCGGCAAGACCAACACCGTTGCGGACGTCAGCCGATTCTCCGATGTCGCGGCGCTCAAAGGGCTCAGTGTGCAGCTGACATTCAGCTGCTACCTGATCAAACACGGCAACGACTACCTGGTGTGGGACACCGGCAACCCGCCCGCGTCCGCCGGCAAGCCCGCGCCGACGGCGCCGGCCTTAAGCTTGGTGGAACAGCTCGCGCAACTGCACCTGAAGCCTGAGCAGATCAGCTTCGTCGGGATCAGCCACTATCACGGCGATCACGTCGGCCAAGTGGCGTCCTTTCCGCAGGCGACATTGCTGATCGGCAAAGGCGACTGGGACGCCTTGAATGAACCCAAGCCGAACCCCGGCGTCAATCCTGCGAATTTCGCGCATTGGATCAACGGCGGCGGGAAGGTCGAGCCCATCATCGGGGACAAGGACGTGTTCGGCGACGGCAGCGTCATCATGTTGAACACTCCCGGGCACACGCCCGGTCATCACAGCCTGCTGGTCAAGCTCAAAGATATGGGGAACGTGCTGATCACCGGCGACCTGAGCCACTTTCGCGAGAACTACGACAGCAACGGCGTGCCGACCTTCAATACCAGCCGTGCCGAGACACTGGCCTCGTTGGATCGGTTCAAGCAGCTCGCGACGAACTTGAAGGCAACCGTCATCATCCAGCACGATGCGCGCGATATCGGGAAATTGCCGGCTTTCCCCGCTTCCGCGAAGTAGCCGCTGCCGTGCTAACCTTTCGAAATATGTACAAAACAGCACTCATCGGCCTGCTCGTCGCTTGTTCGTTCACGGCCGCGGCGAAGGATTCCGATCCGGTCGCTGCGCGGATTTCGGCGCAGAACGCGCTTTTCGAAGAGCAATACCAAACCGATCTCAAGACCCATCCGGAACGCGCGACCGCCGTCGGCGACTACCGGTATAACGATCAACTGGAGGATTTTTCGCCCGCGGCGTATCAGCGGCAGGACGCCACGGACAAGGGCTTTCTGTCGCGCTTGAATACGATCTCGACCGCCGGCTTTCCGGAACAGGACAAGTTGTCCCACGAAGTCATGCAACGCTTACTGGTGCAGCGGATCGCGAACTTCAAGTTCAAGGAATACGAAATGCCGGTGAATCAGATGGAGGGGCCGCAGGTCCGCTTGGCGGACCTGCCGCTCGCGGTTCCGCTCGACTCGGTCAAACACTACGAGGACTACATTGCGCGGCTGCATCTGATTCCACGCGCCCTCGGCCAGTCCGAAGCAACCCTGCGCGCGGGAATGAAGGACAAGCTCATGCCGGTGCGGTTTCTTCTCGAGAAGGTGCCGGCGCAATGCGCGGGCATCATTGCGTCGGACCCTTTTTTATCGCCGACGAAGAAGTACCCGGACAGCATTTCAGCCGCGGAGCGGGAACGCCTGACCAAGGCGATCACCGACACAGTCGACAACGAGGTGATCCCGGCTTACAAGAAGTTCGCGGCCTTCATCGGCTCCGATTACGCGCCTCAAGGCCGGACAGTTTTGAGCGTCACGTCGCTGCCGGGCGGCAAGGAGCGCTACCTGAACGACATCCGCAGCCGCACCACCATCAGCACCTTGACGCCGGATCAGATTCACGCGATCGGCCTGCGCGAGATCGATCGCATTGAAGGCGAGATGCTGGTCATCGCCCGCAAGGAGGGATTCAGCGATGTCGCCTCGTTCCGCGATGCGTTGAAGACCAATACCAAGTACATCCCCACTTCGGCCGAGCAGATTCTGGATGACTTTCGCAAGTACATTGCGCAAATGCAGCCCAAGCTTCCCGAGCTGTTCGGCTACATCCCCGGTTCCCCGGTGACGGTCGAAGCCATCCCGCCGTTTCAGTCCGGCGCGGCGACGCACTATCAAACCGGCACGCCCGACGGCAAGCGGCCGGGACGCGTCAGCGTCGCCACGTCCAATTTCGCGCATCGCTGGCTGATCGATGATGAGGCCACGGCCTATCATGAGGGCATCCCGGGACATCACATGCAGCTCTCCGTGGCGCAGCAGATGACCAGCCTGCCGAAGTTTCGGCAGCACTCGGGCAACTCCGGATATATCGAAGGTTGGGCGCTGTATGCCGAACAGCTGGGCAAGGAGGTTGGCTTTTACCAAGATCCGGTCAGCGACTACGGCAGACTGAGCAGCGAACTGTTTCGCGCCGTACGGCTCGTCGTCGACACCGGTCTGCATTCCGAGGGCTGGAGCCGCGATCAGGTGGTCGAATTCTTCCGCAAGTATCAACCGGTCGATGAGCCCACGATTCAATCGGAGACCGATCGCTACATCGCATGGCCGGCACAGGCGCTGTCATACAAGCTGGGCCAGCTCAAGTTTCGCGAATTGCGCGACCGCGCACAAAAGGAATTGGGTCCGAAGTTCGACATCCGCAGCTTTCATGACGAGATGCTGAACGGCGGCGTGCTGCCGCTCGACCTGCTGGATGCCCGCACCAATAGCTGGATCGAAGCGCAGAAAGCCGGAATTAAATCAGCGGCCAATTGAGCGCGGCGGCCGGGCCAATCGCCCGGCCGCTTCAACCTGAGTCACGCCGGCGAAGACAGGACGAACTGATTGCCGTCGGGATCCTTGAAGATGGCGAACTCGCCCCACGGCTGCTTCTCGGGCGGCTGCTCGAATTCGACGCCGCGGGCCTTGAGCTGCCGATACGTGGCGCCCACATCATCGCAGGCGAATGAACCGTTGAAAAATGAGCCAATCCGGCTCTCGTGGCCTTCCGGGGTGAACAGCACGACTCGCGTGGCCGAATTCGCGATGCGCAACTCGATCCAGCGCTGTTTGGCATTGAAGACCTGATCCGTCGACACTTCGAATCCCAATTTCTCGGTATAGAACTTGAGCGCCCGATCCTGATCGCCGGTCGGAATGCCGACGAATTTGACCTGAGTAATCATGCTGACTCCGTTAGAGCGGTTGGACGGCGGCAATTATCGGATATTTCGCGGGCGCCTTGTACCGATAATCGGTATAGTAATTACCGATGCAGCACTTCAATTTGGACAACTACGTGGTCGATGTCCTGATGCCGGACCTGGTGGGACATGATCGCCGACCCGCGGCCTTCATCGTGTACCTGTATTTTTTGCGCCATGCAGCAAAGGTCAGGCGGGACTCGCTGTCAGTCAGCCTGCAGACCATTGCCACCAAGACGGGGCTGTCCAAATCGACCGTCCAGGCCGCGATTCGGCATCTGCGCCGACGCAGGCTGCTGGACCCCGCGGTTTCGGCGACGGTCACCGACCCGGTTCGACGAGTGCTCAAGCCCTGGAATCGCTGACGGCCGCGGGCGCCGGCAGCGGGCTATACTGTGTTCAGCCTTGTGAGGTCGCACAAGATGAACAATCTGCTGAAGGCCATGGGCTTTTGGATTTGGGGGCTGATCGCCGTCGCGATTTCCGTCTCCTTGGTTTCGGTCAGCTTCAAGGTGCTTTCTACCCATCGGGCGCATGGCACCTCGGTGCGCTCCGACAACCCCGCTTATTCGGGTGAAACCGTTTCGCCCGCTGCGGCAACCGGCTCGATATCGCCGGTCGCGACGAGCAGCGTGATTGCCCGCGAAATGAACTCTGCACAAAGCGCCATGCATGCCGCCCGCTGGGATGAGGCCCTGGCTCGGCTGCAGGCGGCCAAATCCAAGTCGCCGCTGTCGGCAGTCGATGAGAAGTGGATCTATGACTCAATGGGCGCCGTCTATCTGAAACAGAAGAACTTCCGGGACGCGCAGTCGGCGTATGAAGCGGCACTTGCCTCCGGCCAATACCACGCTGAGGAATTGGTAAAAATCTTCCGGCTCTTGTTCCATCTGGCCGCGACCAACAACCACGTCGCAACGGCCATCGGCTACGGCAAGCAGCTTGCGGATTCAGGGTCCGCCACCGACGCTGACCTGCTGCTCATGTCGCAGCTCTATTATCAACAAAAGGACTGCAAGAATTCCGGTGTGTGGGGCGATGAGGGCATTGCGGCCTTCAAGAAGGCCGGCCAACCGCCCAAGGAGTTGTTGTACCAGTTGAAATTGCAGTGCGCCGCCGATGCCGGCGACACCGGCGGCATGCGAGCCGCGCTGTACGATTTGATTCGTCTCACCAATAAGACTTCATATTGGAATAATTTAATTCGCCTGGAGCGCCAGGGCGCGCGCGACGATCACGATACGTTGATGATTTACCGCGTCATGTACGACACTCATTCCATGAATGCCGATACCGATTACATCGAGATGGCGCAATTGCTGGGCGATGCAGGTTTGCCGGGGGAAGCGCAGGCAGTTCTGGGAAAGGCGCTGCGCAGCGGTATTCTCAAGGATGAGCACAAAGAGCGCACCACGCGTCTATTGAATGCCTTGCAGACGCGCGCCGACGCCGACATGGAGGGCTTGCGGGCGCTCGATGCCGAGGCATCCCAGAATCTCGCGGGACAACTTGAAGTGAAGCTCGGCGAGGTTTATTACGGCGCCGGCGATTACCCGGATGCGGTGACCGCCATCAATCGGGGAATCGGCAAGGGGCAGTTGTCGCGGCCGGATGAAGCGTATGTGGCACTGGGACGATCCTTGACGGCGGAAAAAGACCTCGACGCCGCAAAACGATCCTTCGCCAAGTTAAAGTCGCTGCCGCTGATCAGTCCGAACGTGCTCAAGCTTTGGAATTTGTACGCGGACATGCTGCCGGAAAATGCGTCACAACCGCTTTAGTTCAAATCCCTCATCGATCCAGCCCGTCATTCCGCCGGCCATCAACTTCACCGCAAACCCCAAGCGCGCGAGCCTCGCCGCTGCTCGCGCCGCGCCGTTGCAGTGCGGGCCCGCGCAGTAAACGACGAACAGCGTCGAGCACGGATACTCGCGCAGCTTCGCGGCGATGATTTTGGCGTGCGGCAGATTCACCGCTCCGGCGACGTGGCCCTGCGCGAACAATTCCGGGCTGCGAACATCGAGAAGCACAAAACCCGGAGAGCCGCTGCCGATGGCCTCGTGCGTGTCCCAACAATCTGTTTCAAACGTGAATTGGGATTCGAAATGCGCCGCAGCCAGTTCGGCCGGCGCGGCTGCGGGTATCTGCACGGCATTCGGCATCGGCTCATTGTGGCCGTGCGTCAGTCCGCGCACAATTGGCGGAATTGCCATTCATCGATCAAATCATGCCAAATCGCCGCAGCTCCTCAAAAACCCGCAATCCGTTGGTCGTCGCGCTGGTCTACGACGGCCTGTGTGCCTTCGAATTCTCCTGCGCCGCGGAGGTGTTCGGACTGGCGAGACCGGAATTGGGCCCGGATTGGTATCGCTTCGAGACCTGTTCTGCGAAGGCGGCGAGCGTCAGATCTCAGTACGGCATGCGCATGAGGGCGGCGGGCGGCCTCGAGCGCCTGCGCGCGGCCGGCACCATCGTGATCCCGGGGTGGGAAGGCATCGAGGTGCCCGTGCCGCAGGCGATACTCGATGCCTTGCGAGACGCCCATTCGCGGGGCGCGCGGTTGCTGTCCATCTGTTCAGGCGCATTCGTGCTTGCGGCCACCGGCCTGCTCGATGACCGGCGCGCCACGACCCATTGGCGCTACGCCGAGGCGCTGCAAAGCCGCTACCCCAAAGTCTGCGTCGATGCGAACGTTCTATACGTGGATGAGGGCAGCCTTCTGACCTCGGCGGGCAGCGCGGCGGGGCTCGATCTGTGCTTGCATCTGGTGCGCCGCGACTATGGATCAGCGACGGCAAACCAAGTGGCGCGCAGATTGGTTATTTCCCCGCATCGCGATGGCGGCCAAGCGCAGTTCTTGGAGCGCCCGGTCGAAGACCGCGAGCATGCACCGCGATCGGCAAAATCTCTTTCCGCGCTCCTCGACAGAATCATGAAGCGGCCCGGCGATCCCTGGCGCATCCGCGAATTGGCGCGCCTCGCGGCCATGAGCGAACGCACCTTCATGCGCCGTTTTCGGGCGGCGACCGGCTCGAGCCCGGCGGACTGGATCATCCGGGCTCGGGTTGACGCGGCGCGCGAACTGCTGGAGAACACCGGGCTCTCCATCGACCTAATCGCGCAGCGCTGCGGCCTGGGCTCGCCCACCACGCTGCGGCATCACTTTCGCAAGAAAGTCGGGGTTAGTCCCGCGCAATATCGAAGGAGATTTTCCTAGGCGCCCGCGCCGGATTGAGGCTGTCCGTCAAAGCCGAGCTGCCGCCACGCTTCGTAAATCACCACTGCGACGGCGTTGGACAAGTTGACGCTGCGGTTCCGCGCGCGCATCGGAATGACCAGGCAATGGTCCGCTCCAACCCTCACCTGTGCGCTCGGCGGCAAGCCGCGTGTTTCCGGTCCGAACAAGAAGGCGTCTCCCCTGCCGTACTGCACTTCGTCATAGCGGCGCGCGCCGCCGGTCTCGACCGCAAACAAGCGCGAACCTCGCAGCATCGCCAGGCAGGCATTAAGGTCCGCATGAACTTTCACGTCCGCCAGGTCGTGATAGTCGAGCCCGGAACGCCTCAGACTCTTGTCGTCCAGGCGAAAGCCCAAAGGCTTGATCAAGTGGAGCGTCGCACCGCTGTTGGCGCACAGCCGGATGACATTGCCGGTATTCCCGGGAATCTCGGGTTCGAACAGCACGACGTGAAACACTTAAGACCGGCTCCGTGGCTAGTTCTCGGGCGCGGCGCGCTGCCCGTCCAACAAAACCAGTTGGGCGGGATAGGCAAACTCGAGCCCCAGGCGCCGCACCTCATCGATGATGCGAAAATTTACCGCCTGCTGCAGATCGAGCATGGGATTCGCCGCCGGCTGCTGCACGAAGTAGGAGAGCTCGAAATGAAATGAGGTTTCGCCCAGGGTCTTCAGGTGGCAGCGCTCGAAGTGTGCCTGGGGATGCTCGCGCACCGCGTTTTCCAGCAATTGCGGCAGCGCTTTGAGCTTCTCCGTCGGGGTGTCGAACCCGAGGCGGATGGTCGCCAATATCCGTTGTTGCGACAGGCGCCCGAAATTGCGCACGCGGCTCTTCAAGATATCGGCATTCGACAAAATGATCTGCTCGCCGCCTTCGCTGCGCAGCCGCGTCGTCTTGATGCCGATGTGCTCAACCTTGCCGATGAAGGTATCGATGGTGAGGTTGTCGCCGATCACAAAGGGCTTGTCGAGTGCGATCGACAGCGAGGCAAATAGATCGCCGAGAACATTTTGCAATGCCAGCGCGACGGCAACGCCGCCGACGCCCAGCCCCGCCAGCAGCGCGGTGATGTTGACCCCGAGATTTTCCAGCCCGAGCAGGATCAACACCGACCAGATCAGCATGCGCGCGACGAAACTGATGATATCGAGAGAGCCGGAAAATATCCGGTCGGCGCCGCGCTCGCGCTCCTTCAGCTCCAGATAAAAGCGCACCGAGCGGCCGGCCCAGAGGCCGATCTGAATCAAAATGAGGATCATCACGGTGTTGGCGACGATCCGCTGCACCCGGTCCGGCAGTGTCAGGCTCTCCTGCGCGGCATCGAGGGCCACGGCGAAAAAAAGAATTTGCGTGGTGTTGCCGATCAGGTAGCCGATGAGCCGGATCAGCGTCGGGTTCTTGGTGCTGGAGTATTTTTTGTAGCGCGATGCGATCAGGTCGCGCAGGATCCAAAGGGAGGCCCAGACGATGACCCCCACGCCGCCCGCGATCAACCACTCTGACGGCGGAATGCCGAGCAGCAGCGCCTGCACCGCGCCCAGTTTTTTGGAAAGAAAATCGCCCATGGATGAATTATAAGCTGCCGCGCGGGTGAAGCTCGCCGAGACCTCGGCGTAGGGATGCCGACCGGCTCGAGCCTAGCTGACGTCTTCCATTCCGAGCTCCTTCATCTTGCGGGTCAGCGTATTGCGGCCCCAGCCCAGCAGCTTTGCCGCATCCTGCTTGAGTCCGTCGGCCTTGCGCAGCGCCACGCGGATGAGAATGCGCTCCACTTCGGGAACGGCCGTGTCGAGCAGGCGCTGCGTGCCTGAGTCCAATTCCTGCTCGGCCCAATGCGAAAGCTTGGCCATCCAATCGTGGTTGGCTGTCTGTCCCACGGGCAACCCGCCGAGATCCGGCGGAATGTCCTCGGCCCGGATCTCCCGGCCGGGAGCGGTGACGGTAAGGCGGCGGCATGCATTGACCAATTGCCGCACGTTGCCGGACCAGTCAAAAGTCACGAGTGCCGATTCCGCAGGTCCGGTCAGCAACTTTGGCTCGACGCCCAGTTCCTGACCGGCGATCGCCAGATAGTGACGCAGCAATTCTGGAATATCCTCGCGCCGCTCGCGCAGCGGTGGAATTTCGATGCGAATCACATTCAGCCGGTGCAGGAGATCCTCGCGAAAATGACCGGACTTCACCCGCATCTCGAGATCTTGGTGGGTCGCCGCAATGACGCGGACGTCGACCTTCACCGGCGTCTGGCCCCCGACGCGGTAAAACTCGCCCTCGGCCAACACGCGCAGCAGCCGCGTCTGCAGGGCCGGCGACATATCGCCGATTTCATCGAGAAACAGCGTGCCGTCATCCGCCTGTTCGAAGCGGCCGCGGCGCAGCGAATCAGCGCCGGTGAAAGCGCCCTTTTCGTGGCCGAATAGTTCCGATTCCAACAAGTCGGCGGTGAAGGCCGCCGTGTTGAGCGCCACGAAGGCCTTGTTCGAGCGCGGACTGTGGCGGTGCAGAGCCCGCGCGACCAGTTCCTTGCCCGTACCCGATTCGCCCGTGATCAAAACCGTCATGCTGGAGCGGGATAACCTGCCGATCGCACGGAATACCTGCTGCATGGATACTGCCTGGCCCAAGAGTTCGGGGATGCTGCGACGGGTGGCCTCGGCGTCGGTGGATAAATTGGCCTGTTGTGCGGCACGGCGCACGAGGTCGACCGCCTTGTCGATGTCGAAGGGCTTGGGCAGGTATTCGAACGCACCGCCCTGATACGCTGCGACGGCGGCATCCAAATCCGAATGCGCGGTCATGACGATGACCGGCAATCCGGGGCGTGAGATCTGGATTTCCTTGAGCAGGTCCAGGCCGCTGCGGCCGGGCATGCGGATGTCGGTCATGAGGACATCGGGCGCATCGCCACGGAGCGCGGTCAAGACATTGTCGGCCTGGTCGAAACACTTGGCCGTCATGCCGCTCCCTTTCAGCGCCTTTTCCAACACCCAGCGAATGGATGAATCGTCGTCGACCAGCCAGACTTGCAGCGGCTTCACATTCATACTGAATCCATCGGCAAGGAAATGACGAATATCGTTCTCCCCGGAGCACTGTCAAATTCGATCAAGCCGCCATGTCGGCTGACCAGATCCTGAGCGATCCCCAGCCCCAGGCCTGACCCGTCGGCGCGACCCGATACCAGCGGATAAAAGATGGTTTCGCGAATCTCGTTGAGCACGCCCGGGCCGTTGTCCTCGAACTGAATCGAGGCGACCAGGCGGTGGCGATGCGCGCCGACGCTGACGTTGCTCGCCGCGCGCGTTCTCAAGATCAGCCGCGGAGAATCGACCGCCGCGCCGGTAAGCGCTTGAATGGCGTTGCGGCCCAGATTGAGCATCGCCTGGATGATGTGATTGGGATCGAGCGTCAGGGGCGGCAGACTCGGATCGTAGTCCCGATCGATGGCGACGCCCGGGGGCGCTTCGCTGCGCAGCAAGTGATACACGCGCTCCAGCAGTTCATGCACATTGACCAGCTGCTTCGCCGGCGGACGACCCGGACCCAACATGGAGTCGAGCAAGTGCGTGAGACGATCCGCTTCGCTGATGATCACGCGCGTGTATTCCCGCAGCGCCGGATCCAGGAGTTCCCGTTCGAGCAATTGAGCCGCGCCGCGCAGGCCGCCGAGCGGATTTTTGATCTCATGCGCGAGTTGACGGACCATCAATCGGCTGCCGCCCAACTGCGCCAACAACGCGTTCTCGCGAGTCAGGCGCCGATGCTGCGTAATGTCTTCGATCTCCAGCAGCAGCCGCAGGCCCTTCCCGCCCAACATCACCTGAGTCACCGCGCAGTCGAGTATGCGGTCGACGCCTCCGGGGGCCGACCACGCCAGCTCGCGCTGCACCACGCCTTCACCCCCCTCGCTCGCGCGCTCGAACATCAAAGCCAAGCCCTCGGCGCCGCGCGTCAATTCAGCGATTGAGCGGCCCAGGGCCCGATTGGTCGAGAGTCCCAGCAAGGTCTGCGCAGCGGCATTCAAGTACGTGACGCGCAACGCCTCATCCAGCATGAATACGCTGGTCACCATGGCGTCGAGCAGCTCGGTGCCGTCGACTCTTAGACTGTCCATTTGGAGCTCAGCCGACAAGCTGGGCATCCGTTCGCGCCTCGCGAAAGGCTACTTGCGCAACGGCGATTGCGGCGACAGCGCCGAAGGCTGACGCACGAAGAAGGTCACGCTGGGGCTGGTCTGTGATTCGCTCGTTTGCTGATCGGTGATGGTGGCGGCAAGCGCATACGTGCCGCGATCCAGGCGCGGCAGAGCGAACGACACGGCGTTCGGCGGAAAATCGAGCTGCTTGCCGTTCAAGTGCCAGGTGATGGACTGATTGGGCCGAAGCGACGGGTTGAGATTCAGGTGCACGGCCACGACGTCGTCGCCGAAAAAGGTCTGCTCCGCCGCCGGCGAAGCGATCGAAAATTCGGTGTAATTGAGGCCGCCCTGCGCAGCCCGTTGCGGGGCCGTGCTGGGCATGCTGGCATTGCGCGCCCCCGACGGCGCGGGAGACGAGGAGGAGGATACCGCCGTGACGATCTTTTCCGCACCCGGCGAGGACTGATCGGAGTAGTGAACCACACCGTCGGCGTCGACCCATTTGTAGATAACGGCCGCCTGCACCGAAACGGCCGTCAACAGGCCTATCGCCAACCATGTCTGCCGCGGGTGCATATTTCCAAAGCATAGACCTATCGCCTCCGGACCACAAAACGGGGTGACGACGGCGTGACCGCCGTCACCTTAAGGCCCAAGCACCCAACGGAGCCTCGCGGAGAGGCTCCCAACTACAGGCTGTAATACATCTCAATTTCAATCGGGTGCGTGGTCATCCGCAAGCGCGTCACTTCCTTCATCTTCAATTCGATGTAGGCGTCGATGAGATCATCGGTGAACACGCCGCCCGCTTTCAAAAAGCCGCGGTCCTTGTCCAAGTAATCCAGCGCCATGTCGAGCGAATGGCAAACCGTCGGGATTTTCTTGTCTTCCTCCGGCTCCAGGTCGTACAAATCCTTGTCGGCCGGATCGCCGGGATGAATCTTGTTCTGAATGCCGTCCAGTCCCGCGAGCAACATGGATGCGAACATGAAATACGGATTGCCGGTGGCATCCGGAAAACGCACTTCAATGCGCCGGCCCTTGGGATTGGAAATCCAGGGAATGCGAATGGAGGCTGAGCGATTGCGTGCGGAATACGCGAGCTTCACCGGTGCTTCAAAACCCGGCACCAGGCGCTTGTAGCTATTCGTGCTGGCGTTGGTGAAGGCATTGATCGCGCGTGCATGCTTGATGATGCCGCCGATGTAGTACAGCGCGATGTCGGACAGACCGCCGTATTTATCTCCGGCGAACAGCGCCTTGCCGTCTTTTTGCAGCGATTGATGCACATGCATGCCGTTGCCGTTGTCGCCGACGATGGGTTTCGGCATGAAAGTCAGGGTTTTTCCGTATCCATGCGCGACGTTCTGCAGTGCGTATTTCAGGATCTGCACTTCGTCGGCTTTTTTGGTCAGCGTGTTCGCCGCCACATTGATCTCGCCCTGGCCGGCGGTCGCCACTTCATGATGATGAACTTCGAATTTCAAACCCATTTCTTCGCAAGCCATCGACATCGCGGTGCGAATGTCTTGCTGCGAATCCACGGGGGGAACCGGAAAGTAGCCACCCTTCACACCCGGCCGGTGCGCGCGGTTGCCTTCCTCATATGCCTTGCCGGAGTTCCACGCGCCTTCGTAAGAATCGACTTCGTAAGCGCAGCCGTTCATGCTGGAACTGACCGTGACGTTGTCGAAAATAAAGAACTCGTTTTCCGGTCCGAATAACGCCGAGTCGGCGATGCCGGAAGCTTTCAAATGCGCTTCGGCGCGTTTTGCCAGGGAGCGAGGATCACGTCCGTAGCCTTGCATGGTCATCGGCTCGATGACGTCGCAGCGCAGATTCAGCGTGGTCTCTTCGTAAAACGGATCAATCACCGCCGTCGAGGCATCCGGCATCAAAATCATGTCCGACTCGTTGATGCCCTTCCACCCGGCGATGGAAGAGCCGTCGAACATCTTGCCGTCATTGAAAAATCCCTCATCTACCAGCCGCGTGGGGATAGTGACGTGCTGTTCCTTGCCAATCGTGTCAGTAAAACGGAGATCGACGAATTTCGCGTCTTTTTCTTTAATCAATTTCAGAACATCGGCGGGAATCATTTGCGTCCTCGCAGTGGGGTGTAAGCTGGCCCGGCCAGCCGGGGCTCTTTAGCGCAATGCAGCTACTGTGCCATTGATCAGCGCAGACAGATCAAGCACTTGGAGTGCTCACCCGGGCTGCGCGCATCATTATGGATCAAATCGCGAAAAGTGACGCCACATATTGGTGCATGGCACGGTCGAAAACTCAGATTGCTTCGATTTCCGGCATTTTTCGCAGTCCGTGAGCTAATTCAGTGCGCGGGGAGCTTGAGGACACCTCCAGGCCGCGTCGCTATACTCGCTGACTTTGTCCCGCGAGCATTCATGCCCACTTCCGCCCCGCCGCGAACCTTTCAGGACCTGATTTTTGCGCTTCAAAAATACTGGTCCGACCGAGGTTGCATCGTGTTGCAACCCTACGATATGGAAATGGGCGCCGGCACATTTCATTCGGCGACATTTCTGCGCGCCGTGGGCCCGGAACCGTGGAGCGTCGCCTATGTGCAGCCCTCACGCCGCCCCACCGATGGACGTTACGGCAACAATCCCTTTCGGCTGCAGCACTTCTATCAGTTCCAGGTTTGCATCAAACCCTCCCCCGATAACTTTCAGGAGCTGTACCTGGATTCGCTGCGCCATCTCGGTTTCGATCCGCTGACGCACGACATCCGCTTCGTCGAGGACAACTGGGAATCGCCGACGTTGGGCGCGTGGGGCTTAGGCTGGGAAGTTTGGATCAATGGCATGGAAGTATCCCAGTTCACCTATTTCCAGCAGGTGGGCGGACTCGATTGTCGTCCCGTGATGGGTGAGATCACCTATGGCCTCGAGCGCCTTGCCATGTACATTCAGGGCAGGGAAAGTATTTTCGATATCGTCTGGACTGACGGGCCCTTCGGCACCGTGACCTACGGCGATGTGTTTCACCAAAATGAAGTGGAACAATCCGTCTATAACTTCGAAAAGGCCGACACAGCCGTGCTGTCGGTGGAGTTCGACGCCTGCGAAGCGGCCTGCCAGCTGCTGCTGAAGGACAAATTGGTCCTGCCCGCCTATGAGCAAATGGTGAAGGCATCGCATGCATTCAATTTGCTCGATGCGCGCCACGCCGTTTCCGTCACCGAGCGCCAACGCTTCATTCTTCGGGTAAGAACCTTGGCGCGGAGCGTCGCCGAAGGCTATCGAGACAGCCGCGAAGCGCTCGGCTTTCCGCTGCTCAAGAACGGCACGCAACAACGGGTGGCCTGATGGGCAAGGACCTGCTGTTCGAGCTGCTGACCGAGGAGCTGCCGCCGCGCAGTCTGGGGGCGCTATCCAAGGCGCTGACGATCAACCTGATCAAAGGCATCGACGCAGCGGCCATTCCGCATGGCGAGGCGCACGGCTTCGCGACGCCGCGACGGCTTGCCGTTTGGATCGAGAACCTGGCGGAACGCCAGCCGGATCGGCAGGTGGAGCGGCGCGGTCCACCGCTAGCCCAGGCCTTCGATGCGCACGGTGCGCCGACACAGGCGGCAACGGCTTTTGCGAAGAGTTGCGGTGTCGCGGTCGGTGAGCTTTCAAGGCTCACCACTGAAAAAGGCGCATGGCTGCAATTTCGCGGCACAGAGCGCGGCGCCGCAGCGACGGCTCTGCTCAAGGACATCTTGACGCAAGCCATTGCCGCGCTGCCCATCCCGAAGCGCATGCGCTGGGGTGCGCACAGCGCCGAGTTCGTGAGACCGGTGCATTCGGTGGTGCTCCTGTACGGCGATGAGGTCGTGCCGGTTGAACTGTTGGGGCTGCAATCCGGACGGGTGACTTCGGGCCATCGCTTCCACCACCCCAAACCCATTTCGCTCAAGAGCGCGAAGGGCTATGAGGCAAAATTGCGGCGCGCCAAAGTCATTGCGGACTTCGCCAAACGCCGCGAGACAATTCGCGCCGGGGTCGTCACGGCCGCGGCCGAGAGCGGCGGCTCGGCGTTGATCGACGACGCGCTGCTCGACGAGGTCACCGCCCTGGTGGAATGGCCGGTGCCTCTGACCGGTCAGTTCGAGCAGCGTTTCTTGAGCCTGCCGCGCGAGGTGGTCATCGCCACCGTGCAGGATCACCAGAGGTATTTCGCGGTGCAGGGGCCCGATGCAAAGCTATCCGGCTGGTTTGTCACCGTCAGCAACATCGAAAGCCGCGACCCCTCCAAGGTGCGTGAAGGCAATGAGCGCGTGGTGCGCCCGCGCCTCAGCGACGCGGCGTTCTTTTGGGAGCAGGACCGCAAGATTTCATTGCGGGCACACGCCGCAAGGCTGTCCGGTGTGATCTTTCAGGCCAAGCTGGGCAGTTACGCGGAGAAAACCGCGCGTGTGACCCAGCTGGCGCAACTCATCGGCCGCCGTATCGGCGCCGGCCCCGACCTCACGCCGGCCGCCGAACTGGCAAAAGCGGACTTGATGACGGCGATGGTGGGTGAGTTTCCGGAACTGCAAGGAACCATGGGACGCTACTACGCCGAAGCGGAAGGGTTGCCGCGCGATGTGTCGGTGGCGATCGAGGAGCACTATCGTCCGCGCTATGCCGGCGATGCGTTGCCGTCGACGAAGATTGGCCAGGCCTTGAGCCTGGCCGACAAGATCGACACGCTGGTGGGAATTTTCGCCATCGAGCAACGACCGACCGGCACCAAGGATCCGTTTGGCCTGCGCCGCGCCGCCTTGGGCATCTTGCGTATCCTGCTCGAATCGCGATTGGACTTGGATTTGCCCGAGGTGCTGGCCGCGGCCGCAGCCGCGCAGCCGGTAAGGCGCGCCCAGGTGGTCGACGAAGTTTACGATTTCATCGCCGAACGCTTGCGCGGAATGCTGCTCGAAGAGCCCGGCACCACCCCCGAGATGCTGGATGCGATTCTGGCCAACCGCCCGCGTTCGCCGCTGGACACCGTCACGCGGCTCGCAGCCTTGAAGGAATTTCTGCTGCTGCCGGATGCCGCCGTGCTGGCCGGGATCAACAAGCGCATTGCGAATATTCTCAAGAAGACGCAGGTGAGCCTCGAGTGGGTGGTCGACCCGCAGGCCCTGAGCGAGGAGGCTGAACGCGGACTGCATCACGCATTGACCGCTTTGCGCGATCCTGTTCTCGATGCCACGCGGCAACAGCGTTATGGGGACAGCTTGCAGGCGCTGGTGGGATTGCGCGCCCCGGTGAATGATTTTTTTGATCGCGTCATGGTGATGGACGAGAATGCCGCAAAGCGCAACAACCGCCTGGCGTTGCTGCGCGACGTGCAGGTCCTGCTCGGCGGGGTCGCAGATCTGTCGCGATTGCCCGGCTAGTCAGCGAATGCAGCTGTTCAAGTCGCTCATCTTCACTGCGTTCATGATGGTGTCCGCACTGGCTTTCGGCGGATTCATGACACTGTGCTTTTGGTCGCCGTATCGCACCCAGTTCGCGATCGCCCGCAATTGGGCACGGCTGCAGTTTTGGCTGCTGGACAAAGTGTGCGGCTTGTCCTTCGTCGTGGAAGGCCGCGAACGGATACCCGCCGGCAATCATATCGTGATGAGCAACCACACTTCGGCATGGGAGACCATCGCACAGTTCCTGATCTTCCCGCCGCAGGTCTGGGTGCTGAAGCGCGAGTTGCTTTGGATTCCCCTCATTGGCTGGGGCTTAAAACTCTTGCGGCCCATCTCGATCAATCGGGGAGCGGGACACCGGGCGGTGAACCAGGTCATCGAGCAGGGCAAAGAACGCCTGGCGGCCGGCCTCTGGATCATTATTTTTCCGGAAGGGACGCGCGTCGTCGCGGGAGAAAAGCGTAAATACGGTGTCAGCGGAGCGCTGTTGGCAACCGAAACGGGCAAGTGCGTGGTGCCTCTGTCGCACAACGCCGCCGACTTTTGGGTGAGGCGCGGCATCATCAAAAAGTCCGGCACGATCCGGGTCGTGATCGGCGAGCCCATCGACGCCAACGGCAAGGATGCACGCGAGCTCAACGACGAGGTCAGGCGGGCGATCGAAGCGGGCCTTGCGCACATTTCGCAGGGCTCGGCGGTGAAGGCAGCCTAACGTGGCGGCGCGCACCAAACCGCGGAGCATCGATCAATACATCGCGGGGTGCTCGCCGGAGGTTCGGTCCCGCATAAAAAAACTGCGGTCAACCGTCAAAAGAGCGGCGCCTACCGCGGCCCAGGAAATCATGAGCTACCGGATGCCTGCGTTCGCGCTGCACGGGATTCTGATCTATTTCGCGGCATTCAAAACGCATATCGGGATCTTCCCCCCGGTGAGGGGCGACGCGAAGCTGAAGGCCGCCGTTGCACGGTATGCGGGGCCGAAAGGCAACTTGAAATTTCCCCTCGATGAGCCCATTCCCTACGCGCTGGTGGCGAGAATCGTGAAAGCCCGGGTGAAGCAGAATCTGGCCAAGGCGAGGCAAAAATAGCCGGCGTCCGCAAACTGTCGACGCCGGAACGCAGCGTCGCGCTCCGTCTCGCCGCGATCTGGATGGGTTGCGTCGCCGTTTTTCAAACCCCGCCGGTCCGGCGGCTAGACTTAAGTCTTGGGCAGGGGCTTCGGCATGCCCGGCACGCCATCGGGGCGCGCGACACTGAGCATCCTCTTATACGCGGGACGGCCTTGCACATTGGCGCGCCATGCAATGATGTGCGGATAGGGGGCGAGATCCGCGACGTTCAAGCCTTCAGTGAGATTCGTGGGGAACAGCATCATGATGTCGGCGCCGGAAAACTCGGCCCCGCCGAAGTAGGGATGCTTGCTCAAAAAGTCCTCCATGAATGCCAGCACCGCCTCCGTGTCGACCAGCTTGTAGCCGCCGGCCGGCGCTTTGGGCCTGCCCTGGATCAGGGCGACGCGATAGTCGGCGATCGCGCGTGCGGCGAATGAGCCTTCGGCAAAATGCATCCATTGCAAATAATAAGGATAATCCGGCGAATTGACCGCTGGCTCCAGGCGGCCGTTTCCTGCACGGGCGAGAATCAATTCAATGATTGCGCCGGACTCCACCATGACTTGATCGCCGATCCGCACCGTCGGTGCCACCGGCATCAAAGGACTTGCATCGTGAATGGTCTTCATCGACGCAGCGATGTCGCCGCGTTTGTATTCCAGCTTGTAGGGAAGGCCCAGTTCCTCGCACAGCCAGACAATGCGCTCCGAGCGCCGCCCCTCGATGTGATAGATCGTGAGATTGAGCGGCGCGGCCGATTTCAAATCCTTGCCGGCCTTACCCGCCGCGAAGCTCGAGCCCAGCGCCGAGATGAGCAGCGCCGCGGCGGCGAATTGCAGTTGCTTGATCATGCGTTCCCCAGAGGTTATCGTTATTTCCCGCGGCGGATCATAGTGCTTCGGATGCGGACAGGGTAATCTTTCGGTCCCATGAAAAAAATCCCCATCGCATTGGCGACACTTCTTTCCCTGGCCGCCGCAAGCGCCCTGGCGCACCCGCCGAAGACGCACCGACTCGAGGCTACGCCTGCCACCGTGGCCTACGGCTACTACTGGGCGGATGCGCCGCCGGTGTTGCGCATCGACTCCGGCGACATCATCGATGTGGATACACTGCTGACCAATACGCCCGCGGGACTGGCCAAGGCCGGCGTGCCCGACGACAAGATTCAGGCCTCGCTCAAAGCCATCGTCAGCGAAGTGACCGGCGAGCGCCGCGGCCCGGGCGGCCATATCCTGACCGGGCCGGTATACGTGGAGGGCGCAGAACCCGGAGACGTGCTCGAAGTCAAAATCCTCTCGATCGAGTTGCCGCTCGACTACGGTTATAACGGCTGCAGCGGCTACCTGCCGGAGAACTGCGAAGCCGGCGTGCCGTCGAAGATCATCCATCTCGATCGCAAAAAGATGACGGCGGAGTTCCTGCCTGGCATCGTGATTCCGCTGAAACCCTTCTACGGCAGCATTGGCATTGCCCCGGAACCGGAACTGGGCCGTGTCAGCAGCAATCCGCCGGGCCGCCACGCCGGCAACTTGGACAATCGCGAGCTGGTTGCCGGCAGCACTCTTTATATTCCCGTGTTTGCGCGCGGCGCGTTGTTCGAGATCGGCGACGGACATGTGGCGCAGGGCGACGGCGAGGTGGATCAAACCGCGATCGAAACTTCGCTGCGAGGCCGATTGCAGCTGACCGTGCGCAAGGACATGAAGCTGAAATGGCCGCGCGCCGAAACCGCGACCGACTACATCAGCATGGCGACCGACCCGGATCTGGTCATCGCCACCAAGACTGCCATCCAGGAAATGATCGACTTTCTGGTGTCGGAAAAGAAGCTGACGCGGCATCAGGCCTATCAGCTGGTCAGCATCGCGGGGAACGTCGCCATTACGCAGCTCGTGGACAAACCCAATGTCGGCGTGCACGTGAAGCTGCCGAAAAGCATTTTCGTCCGCAAATAGCCGCGCAAAGATTGCCGGAAGATCTTGCTCAAGCGATGATCACGCTGAGCAATCCCGTTGCGGCCAGCGTGAGCGACAATCCAATCAGATAGATAAAGCCGACGACGCAGATTTTGGTAAAGGTCAGCAGCCGCCCTTGACCGTAGTAGACGCGCATGGCGCGATACACGTACCAGACGCTATAGAGGCTGATGATCGCGATCACCCATCCGGCGAAGGTTTTCCAGGCCAGCCAGACTGCAATCCAGCCGAGCAGCGCCTGGATGAGAAGCAGCAGAAATATTGCGGCGTGGTTGTGCAGAAAGAACACCAGGTGCTCGACGTAGTAGCGCCGCGGCCGCCAATACAGGAGCAGCATTACCAGAGCCATCATCGGCACCAGCAAGAACATCATCTTCGGAATATTGGCGATGAACGCGTGCTCGACCGATTCTCCGCCGTCCTGCTGATTGCGCAGGCAAGACCGCCGCATGGAATTTTGCAGCCAGCTCCACGAGCTCTTGACGTCGTTGCAATCGCTGATGTCGAAAATAGTGCCCCGCGATTTCTTCCGCGCCGCCGGGGCTTTGACAGCAGCGCCTTCGTCAGGCTGCCGGCTCTGCGCCACGGCCGGCGGAGCGCCGCTCGGCGGCAGGTCGCTCTTTTTGGGCGTCGCCAGACCGAATCCGAAAAACAGCACGCTCAAGACCAGATACAAACGAACCGGCGGAAGATATCGCGCCCGCCGGTCCGCGAAGTATTCCTTCGTGAGCTTGCCCGGCCTGAACAACAAGATGCACAGGGTCTGCCAGAATCGGCCGTCGATATGGGTTACGACGTGCCAAGAGTCGTGGAATAGCGCCGAGACGGAACGCGCGCTCTCGTGCGCGTGTTGACCGCACTGGAAACAGTACGGCCCCATCAGAGTGGCGCCGCAATTGCCGCACTCTGTGTGGATCGAAACGTTGAGTGCCTTCTTATCCAAACACGGCCACCATTTGACGGGCGACGGCCGCGGGCGCGCCGTTAGGATCGATCAGCACGCAGGATTCGCAGGAATATCCGCCGCCGCCGGAGTTGACCTCTGCATCGATGCGCCACCACGCCTCGGGCGCGAAACTGTAGTCGTGACGGAGAAATTGCAGCGTCCACGTGAGCGAACTCGAGGGCGCAGGGGTGCGCATGAGCTGCAGGATCACCGAAGGGATGCAGTCGATCAGCGCCACCACATGGGATTCGGTGAGAGGCGCGGGATCTTGATGACGAACGTAGGTCTTCGAGGTGCGCAAACTCGAGCCGGCGAAAGGTCGCGCGCCTTCCGCCCAACGGTAAGCGAAATGCCGCACAAAGGATGGCGCGCCCATGTCCACGGCCGGGCGGTCCGGCAAGTCCAGGACTGGGTGCACGCCTGCTGCGACAGCGGGGGTGATGGAAAGCGCCGTGGCGCGCGCCGCGCCATAGATGCCGGTGAGCGTCGCGGCAATCTTGCCGTCGCTCCAGAGCCTGGAGCGGGCAATGGTGACGGCCTTGCCGACACGCAAAATCTCGGCGTCCAGGCTGACCTCGCCGGCGAGCGCGGGTCCGACAAACGTGGTCTCGAGACCCCGCAGCTCGCGATCCTTGGGCACCACGCGGCGCATCGCTTCGTTGCCAAGCGCTGCGACCATGCCGCCGAAAGTAGCGCGTCCCTGGGACCAATCCGCACCGATCACGGCTTGCCATCCGCCATCCCGCGGCTGCATCGAGGCGAGAGTCTCCGAAAACAGCATGCACGCGATGTTACCGGAAGACTCCCGCCGTCAAAAACTAATCGGGTTGCGGAGCAGGACCGATGTAGTTTGCCGACGGTCGAACGATCCGATTGTCCTTGCGCTGTTCCACGATGTGGGCGGACCAGCCGAATATACGCGCAGCGGCAAACGTCGCCGTGAAGAACTCCTTCGGCAACCCCAGCGCCAGGTAAACCACGCCCTTGTAGAACTCCAGATTGGCGCGCAGCGACCGCTTCTTATGCGCGGTCTGCGAAACAAACGCTTCATCGACTGCCTTCAAGGTCTCGATCAGACGTTTCTCGTCGGGTTTCGATGCGATTTCTTCGGCCAGGGTCTTGACGATCCTCGAACGCGGGTCAACCACGCGGTATTCCCGGTGACCCATGCCCATCACGAGCCTTCCGCTCGAAAGACATCCCGCCACGAAGTCCGCGGCTCGTCCAGGGTGGCCCACTTCTTGCGCCATTTCGAGCGCGCCTTGATCGGCGGCACCGTGCAGCGGACCATAGAGCGAGCCCATCGCGGCCGCCAACGCCGAAGCGGGGGGCGCCAACGTTGATGTCACCACCCGCGCCGTGAAGGTGCTGGCATTGAAACTATGATCGATCTGCAGGATCTGCGTTTGCTCCAAGATGCGGACCTCTTTTTCAGAGGGTCGGCGATCGTGCAGCAATTGCAGAAAACGCTCGCCGTAGCGGCGGGTCTGCGGATAAGCCGTGGGAATTCGACCTGAGCGCACTGCGTGCAGCATGGCGTGCGCGGCGGGCAATCGAGCGGCGACCACCAGCGCTTCCTGTTCATCGTCGCTGCGGCCGAATACTTTGGGCGGCGGCTCGAATGCCATCAAGGGCATGGCTGCCTGCAGAGTCGCCATGGGGTGGCCGCGAAGTTGCGCCAGTTTCTCAATCGTTCGGCTGAGTTCCGCGGGCAGCCGCCCGGCGCTCCACAGGAAATCCTCGAACTTCTGCAGACGCGCGTCGTCCGGCAGGTCGCCGAACACCACCAGATGCGCCACCGCGGCAAAGGGATATTGAACCAGTCTTTCGATTGGCAGCCCGCGGTAATACAAGCGCCCCGCTTCGCCATCGACCAGGGAAATCGAGGTGCTGTCCACCACCACCCCTTCCAGGCCCTTCTTGATATCCACCACCGCGTTCATGGTCACCTCCGTATTTACAGTAAAAGCCCGCAAGGCTCAGAAGGCCAGACAGCGGAAGTGATGGAAGTATCAGTGAGGCGGATAGCCGCGCTCGGGTTATCCTTTACCGATGCAGATTGAACGTCATGAGCTGCGCTGCTTTCACGCCGTCATCGAAGCCGGCGGTTTCAGCCGCGCAGCGGAACGCCTGGATTTGTCACAATCAGCCGTGAGCCAGGCCATCGCCAATCTGGAGCATCGCTTGGGCACCAGTTTGTTGCGCCGAGGCAATCCGCCGCGGCCGACCGAGGCCGGCATCCGGCTGCTGCGATTTGCGCAATCGACGCTGAACGAGGAACGCGAAGCGCTCGAGGACATTGTCCAGATCAAGACCGGGGCGCTGTCGACGCTGTCGCTCGCGCTCTCGCCGGCCGCGAACTCGCGCATAGGCGTTGCGCTGCTCAAGGAGTTTTGCGAGCGCAACCCGCTCACGCGGTTGAAAGTCGTCGTCGCTCCCAGCCGCGAAATCGTGCACGGCGTTGCCGAGGGCCGATGGGAACTCGGGTTCGGACCCTTTCATCACAACATGCCGGCGCACTTCGCGCTGCATCCCTGTTTCTCCGAAACCCGCCGTCTCATGATTGCGCGCGATCATCCGGCGCGCGCCGCCTTGGCACGGGATGCGGTCGGAACGATGCGTGAACTGCCGTTGGTGACCTCCTTTCTCGATGAAACGGCACGGCGCTCCACGGGAGAACGATTGCGCGACGCATTCGGATCGGTGTGGGAGGTGAGCCACATGGAATTGCGGCTCGCGCTGGTCGCGGATGGCAAAGGCGTTACTTATGTATCGGACCTGCTCACCGAGGTGCCGCCGCAACTGATTCCTATCGAAGGGCTGCCCTACGGCAGCATCGATCGGCAGGTCGGCGCATACAGCCTGAAGCATCAACCGATGTCGCAGGCCGGAACCCGGTTTCTGGCGTTGTGCCATGAGCGCTGGCCAAGGGAAAGGGCACCGAGCGCGACTTAGCACGGCCGGCCTTTCAGCTAGAATGGGGCCGCAAATAACCACAAGCAACGAGGCATCGCATGAACACGAAGGACCTGTTCTCGCTCAAGGGACGTGTGGCGCTGATCACGGGCGGATCGCGCGGCATCGGCAAAATGATTGCGGAAGGGTTCATCGCGCAGGGCGCAAAGGTCTACATTTCCGCGCGCAAAGCCGACGCCTGCAATCAGACAGCAAAGGAATTGTCCAACGACGGCGGGACCTGCATTTCCATTCCGATGAATGTATCGACGGTCGCGGGAGCGAAGGGGCTCGCGGCGGCCGTGATGGCCCAAGAGCCGAAGGTGGATATTCTGGTCAACAATGCCGGCGCCGCGTGGGGCGCGGCCTTTGATGAATTTCCCGAAGAAGGGTGGGACAAGGTGCTCAATCTGAATGCCAAGACGCCTTTTTTTCTCACCCAGGCGATGGCGCCGGCATTGCGCAAAGCCGCCTCGGCCGCGCGGCCCGCCAAAGTCATCAACATTGCCTCGATCGACGGCATTTATCTGACTCACCGGGAAACGTATTCTTACGTGACCAGCAAGGCCGGTCTCATTCAGCTCACGCGTCTGATGGCGGCGCGCCTGGTCAAGGACAATATTCACGTCACCGCCATCGCGCCCGGGGCGTTCAAATCCGACATGAACAAGGAAGCGCGCGACCGCGGCGATGAGGTTGCGAAGCACATTCCCGCGCGGCGGATCGGTACGGATGAGGACATGGCGGGCGCCGCGATTTTCCTGGCATCGCGTGCCGGCGACTATGTGATTGGTTCGACCGTGACGGTCGATGGCGGCGTCGCCTTCGCGACACCGGCGATGCGCGATCTGCAGCTGGAATAGAGCCCCGGGAAACGATGACAACGTCGGCAACCCACTACGAGACGCATCTCGGCCCGGTTTATTCCTGGATGCTCGGAGATCTGGAAGCGGCTTTTGCGCGCAGTGCGGCGGAAATTGAGGCACTGGCTCTGCCGGCCGAGCGCGGCGTGGCGGTGGATCTCGGTGCGGGGTTGGGATTGCACGCCGTGCCGCTGGCACAGCGCGGCTTTGAGGTCGTGGCTCTGGACGACTGTCAGGTGCTGCTGGATGAATTGCAGTCGCGCCGCGGATCTTTGGCCATCGCCGTTCACCATGCCGATCTGCTGCAGTTCCGCCGCTTCCTGAGCGGCGAGGCGCAGCTCATCGTGTGCATGGGCGACACGCTCACGCACCTGCCGGCGATGTCCAGCGTCCAATCGCTGCTGACGGACGTGGCGGCAGCGCTGCCCCGCGGCGGCGTGTTCGCAACGACCTTCCGCGACTACGCCAACCGGCGCTTGGAAGGAGAACAGCGATTCATTTTGGTGCGTGCGGATGCGCAGCGGATCTTGACCTGTTTTCTCGAGTATGCGGATCACGAGGTGACGGTTACCGATTTACTGCACGAAAATCACGACGGTCGCTGGTGCCAGACCGTCAGCTGTTATCCGAAGCTCCGGCTTGCACCGGAGTGGGTGGAATCCAAGCTCTCCGACCTCGGCTTCAGGGTAAAGCGCGATGCCACGCCCAGCGGCATGGTGCGCATCGTCGCGACCAGGAACTAGCCGACTCTATTCCCGCGGTCCGCGCGTGCGCTGCTCGATGCGTTTTGCCAATTCATCGAGGTCCACGTCCTCGTCAATGGATATCTCCAGGGAATCGTCTCTCGGTGCAGGCGGCGTGACCGCGGGGCGCTGAATTTTCAGCGGCGCCGGAGCGATCCGCTCCTCCGGCAAAGGCGTCGCCAAGGTCGGCTGCACCCAATCCTTCTTTTGCGCCACCCAGCGTTGGTAACGGTCGAAATTCCACATGCCGGTCTCGCCGCCGGTCTGCAGCACGTTGGCGATCTGGCTGAATTGGCCGCCGCGAATCGTCCCCTTGGAGGCGGCGCTCGGCAAGAGGACTTCGCACACCGGAACGCGCAGACGATACTCCGCGAGGAATTCCAGGCGCTGGCACACAACGCCGACGAAGCAATCGGCGAGCTGCGCGCGGATGCCTCCTTGGATTTCCGCGGGAAACGACATGCAGATGCGCGTCAGCGCTTCCGCGCAGGTTGCGGAGTGCATGGTGGCGATCACCAGGTGCCCGGTCTCCGCCGCGCTCAAGGTGAGGCGCATGACCTCGGGAGTGCGCATTTCACCGATGACGAGAACATCGGGATTCTCGCGCAACGCGTCGACCAAGGCCTGCTCATAGGTGGGGGAATGCGTCGGCACTTCCCGTTGCCGGATGAAGGAGCGTCGATTGGTGAACACATATTCCAGCGGGCTTTCGATGGCAATGACATGACGGGCGCTGGATGAGTTGATTTCCTCGACCAGTGCCGCCAACGTCGTGGATTTTCCGCTGCCGGTGGGTCCCGAGATCACGATCAAGCCCGTCGTCATCTCCGTCAGCCGCTTTAAATCCGGGTGCAGGTTGCAGGCCCGCAGGTTGTTTTGGAATGAACTCAAGAGCCGCACGGCCAGCGCCACGCCGCGAAGCGTCTGGAAAATATTGATGCGGCAGCGCACGCCCGAAATGGTGCGGGAAACATCCGCAGAACCCCGGCTTAAGAACTGCGACCAACCATCGTTGCCGAGCAGTTCCCGTGCAGCCTGCACGAGCGCCGCGCCGGCGATGGGCTGACCGATTGCGGAGAGCTGGCCGCGAACGCGTGCGACGGGCGCGGTGTCCGCTTCGAAATGCAGATCGCTCGCGCCCAGCTCGCGGCCTTTTCGAATCCACTCTTGAACCGCCATGGGAGAAGAATAGCGGATCAGGAGAGGCTCGGACATTAAGGCGGGGAGTTCCCCCGGGCCGTTTAAGCTAGACGCTCTCGAGCGAATCGACGCGGCTGGGATAGAAAGCCAGATAGTGGCCGATTGTCGCCACCGCCGCGTACGGCTTCTCGTAGGACCAGACCGCGTTGATCGACCTGCTGCCGCCCGAGGGAATGCTGTAGTAGCTGCAATCGCCTTTGTAGGGACAGTACGTCGTGTGTTCAGTGCGCTGCAATTTGGACATGTCCACATCGGCGCGCGGGACATAGAGAACGGCTGGATAGCTGGCTTCCTCGAGGCGCAGCGCAGCCTGCGTGTCGGCGATCACTTGTCCGGCCACCTTGACCACGACGCGACGCGCGTTGTGCGAGATCGAAATCGGGTGATCCGGACCGGGAATTTTTTCTGGCCGCGTATTCATGACGTTAGTCTAAACTTGCCGGCAGTCTCGCGGGGACATGACAATTATTTTCATCTGAGGTTTGTATGCCGAAGTTCTTGTTCGCACTCGCGATCCTCATGCCGACGCTGTTGTCCGCCCAGGTTGCGCGAAGATTAGGATCGGTTCACACAGCGGAAGTCGATTTGGGCTACGAGACGCTGGGCGCACCCGGGGCCGCGATTCCCATCATTGCCGTGAACGGCGGCCCGGGACTGTCCCACGCCTACATGATGCAGAACGATTTATGGCAGCGCGTGGCGGCGCACCGCTTTGTCATTCTCTATGATCAGCGCGGCACCGGCGCCTCAAAGCACATGCAACCCGGTGCGCCGCAGAGCATGGAGGCGCAGGTCGCGGATCTTGATGCGGTCCGCAAAGCCTTGGCGCCAACCCGAGTAGCCGTCCTGGGAGATTCCTACGGCGGAATGATTGCGATGGCCTATGCCGCCGCTCATCCGGAACATGTCGCGCGCTTGATCCTGTCTGATTCCGCCGCGCCCTCGTGGAAGGGCTTGGTGCATCTGTTGCCCCAGGTTTTTCCGGACCAAGAGGAACGAGGCGAGAAGGAAGCCGCGCGATTGGCCGCCGATCCGGAGGCTGCCGCTCAAGCGGGCTTGGTCAATCATATGAGCATGATGTTTTATTCCACTGACTTGCGCGACGCCTACCTCGCGCACATGGGGGATCTCGGCTTCGTGCCTGCGGTGAGCCGCGCCGTTTCGCAAGCCACCGAGAATCTCGATCTCACTGCCAAGCTGGCGGGATTTCGCTTTCCGACCCTGGTCATCACCGGCCGCCACGACATGAATGTCGCCCCGCTCACCGCCTGGCGTATGGCGCACGCCATACCAGGCGCGCAGCTGGTCTTTTTCGAAAAAAGCGGCCATTTGCCGGCGTACGAAGAGCCGGATAAGTATCTCGAAACGCTCGAATCCTTCCTGAAATAGACAAGCCCCAACGAGCGCGGCTTCGCGAGAAAATCAAGGCAGTCGGGCGGGAGAGCGTCAAGGCCCTGAAGGGATTAAGCTTGTCGTTTCCACAAATGCCGCGATTCACCAGCAAGGGTCGTCAACATGCAGAAGCGCAAACTCGGAAGCAGCACGCTCGAAGTCGCAGCCTTGGGATTCGGCTGCATGGGCATGAGCCATGGCTATGGGCAGCCGGGCGACAAGAAAGAAATGATCGCCTTGGTTCGCGCGGCGGTTGAGCGCGGGATCACTTTTTTCGACACGGCCGAGATCTATGGACCCCATACCAATGAGGAACTGGTCGGCGAGGCATTGGCGCCGTTCCGCAATCAGGTGGCGATTGCGACGAAGTTCGGCTTCAAGATCGAGGCGGGCAAGCAGAGCGGTCTCGACAGCCGGCCGGAGCACATCCGAGAAGTCGCGGAGGCTTCGCTGAAGCGCCTGAAGGTCGAATGGATAGATCTCTTCTACCAGCACCGGGTTGACCCCGCGGTGCCGATCGAAGATGTCGCGGGCGCCGTGAAGCAATTGATCCAGGACGGGAAGGTCAAGCACTTTGGTCTCTCTGAAGCGGGCGCCAAGACGATCCGCCGCGCCCACGCGGTTCAACCAGTGACGGCGCTGCAGAGCGAGTACTCGCTGTGGTGGAGAGAGCCAGAAACAGTGGTATTTCCGACGCTCGAAGAGCTGGGGATTGGATTCGTCCCGTTCAGCCCGCTCGGCAGGGGTTTTCTCACCGGGAAAATCGATGAGAGCACGGCATTCGATGCGAAGGACTTCCGCAACAACATACCGCGCTTCGCACCCGAAGCACGCAAGGCCAATAAGACACTGGTGGATGCGCTAAGCGCCATCGCGGCGCGCAAGCACGCGACGCCGGCGCAGCTCGCACTGGCATGGATCGTGGCTCAGAAGCCTTGGATCGTTCCCATTCCAGGGACCACCAAGCTGCACCGCCTGGAGGAGAACATCGGGGCGCTATCTCTCAAGCTCACCGCGGAAGATTTGCGCGAGATCGGAGAGACCGTCAGCACGATCGGTGTGACGGGGGCTAGGTACACCGAACAGCTGCAGCGCCTGGTCGGGCGTTAGATATCCAAGTTCGAGACGCTGAGCGCGTTCTTTTCGATGAATTCGCGCCGTGGTTCCACCGCATCACCCATCAGTGTCGTGAATATATCGTCTGCCGCCACGGCGTCTTCGATTCGCACTTGCATGAGCCGGCGCGTTTCCGGATTGATGGTGGTGTCCCATAACTGGCTGGCATTCATTTCGCCTAGGCCCTTGTAACGCTGAATGGTCTGGCCCTTCTTGGCTTGTTCGAACAGCCAGTTCATCGCGGTCTTAAAGCTCGTGACCTCCAGTTTGTCATCGCCCCGCTGCACAAATCCGCCCGGCCCGATCAGGTCGCTCAAGGTCTCGGCGAGTTCAGCGATGCGCAGATATTCGGCCGAATCGAAGAACTCCCGCGGCACGTGTTTTACAGACGTCAGCCCGTGCTCCAACCGCTGCAGATTGATTCGGTGGCCGCCAGCCGGCAACGTATCCGGCACCACCCGGTAACGGCGCGAGGCATCGTCCAGCGAATTCAGCCGCTGCTCCAGATTTCGGCACCAATCGCGCAGCACGTCGATTCGATCGAACGTCTCGGGTGTCAGTTTCGGAACGTAGAGCAGTTGCTCAAGAAAGCGGCCGTCGTAGCGGCGCGCCCAACGCGCGACGATGCTCTGAACTTCGACATACTTCCTCGCCAAAGACTCAAGACCCAAACCGGATAGAGCCGGCGCCTCCGCATTTACATGCAATGCAGCACCATCCACTGCCGTATTCAGGAGCACTGCGTTCAACTCCAGATCGTCCTTGACGTAGGTTTCCTGCTTACCTTTCTTCACCTTGTACAAAGGCGGTTGCGCGATATAGATATGGCCGCGCTCGATGAGAATGGGCATTTGCCGATAGAAGAACGTCAGCAATAAGGTGCGTATGTGGCTTCCATCAACGTCGGCATCTGTATTGTGTACGCATATGCCGCCCATACCAGCGACGAAGTTTTCGTCGCCCTCGACGGAAAAGTCGTACACATAGCCACTGCTCGAAGGCACTTCTTCGATCGACTTAATCGGCAGCGCCATTAGATCACCGCCGATCAGTTCGAATCTCCGATTGATGGTTGGCCGAGTCGATTTCAACAACTCATGCATACGTGAAGCGCGCGGATGATCCTCCCAGACAGGTTGGAGAAGTCGCAGATCTTCCCTCGCACCGACGCTGACAATCCAATGGACGTGCTTTGTTTCGCATGGGCCACCATTAATCTGGCGGACAACGCCATCAGGCTGAATTTCAGAGGTCGTGGCAACGACGCCTAGAGAGCTGAGCAAATAGACCAAGCCGCTCGCGATATCGTATGACGAGGTCGCGAAGGCAATTAAGCGTTTTGCAACGGTGCCATCGCCCAGGAGATATCCTCGTAGGAACGCTAATCTCATGGGCTCAGAGACATTGAACAAGAGATTGGGTATTCGCTTGGTGAGCGAGTCGACGTTCGCAAACCCGAAAACGTGCTGCCAGACGAGCGCGGCCACGCGATTCACGAGCTTCAGTTCGCCGCAGCTTTCATCAGATGAGTAACCGATCGCCGGCAGTCCGAATAACCGCGAGAACTTCTCCGTCATTTCTTTAACAAACCGCTGATTGCTCCGTCCGATCGCAAGACGAATGCCGCCGCGATCCGAGCAGCATCCTTCGGCGAGATAAAAGCCAAGCAATCCCATCAGGTCTTCATCGACTGCCAAATATCTCGGAATCCCGTTGCGAGCGTAATGCTCCGGGGTCAGCTGCATATCGTCTCGACTCGAAAACCATTGGAGATCCTCCGAGTTCAAGTCGGAGAGCCGTACTTGGTTGCGAACCAAATTGCGTCCAGAGCCCTTGTATTGGGTCTCCCAGACGCGCTCTAAGCGACTTGGCGCAATCCGCGCACGAGCCAATACTTCCTCACGATCCGCACCAATAGCGTGCACATAGGCGTGGAAGTGGCTCACCGTCGGTCGAGATACGCCTTTCTCCCACGCGTAAAAAGTAACCGGTTGGCGAATGCCGACCGAAGCACACAGCGCTTGGTTGGTGATGCCGCTCATCCGGCGGCGGCCGGCTAGCTCAGCACGGAGTTCCGCGGGAATCTCCACGCGAGGATCGGTCAATTGCGCATTGTTCGAGCATTTCGCGCGAACGAGGTCTTTGAACCAAGATTCGACTGCTGGGCCACGCAACCAGATCTGCTTCGCGGCTTCCGGAACCGCGTGAAGGACTCCGAGCAAATCGATTTTCGCGGGAGCATCCGTGGGCAAGCGAATCCGTGCGGGCGCAACCATGCGGTCGCCCTTTCGCAGGTCAGCACCGCGTTTTAACTTGACGCCATCCTGATCGTGCACAAAGACACTGTGGCTAGAGGTTACGCGAACCACGCGACCATAAGCTGTACGTACCTTAAACAGCTTCTCCTCCAGCGGGTGCCGGATGATGGCCTTAATGGATCGGAAGCGAACCGCGTTGTTTTCCAGTCCGAAGCAAAGCACTTCGCCGAGGCCTTCGCCGCTCAGCTTATCAACGCTGCCGGTCGAGGATTTACCCGCCAGGGCACTGTCGATGAACGCGCCGATGCGCACCATGCGTACGCCGCGCTCATCTTTCACGAAGACATGATCGTCACCGTCCACGCTCATGATGATGATGCGGTGATAGCGTAGCTTATCGACGTTGAAATCATCGCGCCCGATGCCGCAGCCGAGGGCAGTGATCAAGGTGCCCACCTCCGCGGACGCGAGCATTTTGTCGAAGCGCGCCTTCTCGACGTTGAGAATTTTTCCCTTGAGCGGCAGGATCGCCTGCGTGCGCCGGTCGCGGCCTTGCTTCGCGGAGCCGCCGGCGGAATCACCCTCGACCAAAAACATTTCCGACAGCGCGGGATCTTTTTCCTGGCAGTCAGCGAGCTTGCCCGGCAGCCCGGCAATATCCAGCGCGCCTTTGCGCCGGGTCATTTCGCGCGCCTTGCGCGCGGCCTCGCGCGCATAGGCCGCTTCGAGAATCTTGTTGACGATAGATTTCGCTTCCTGCGGATGTTCCAGCAGGAATTCCTCGAGGCGCCCGGCAACGGCAGACTCCACCACGCCTTTTACTTCTGAGGAAACCAATTTGTCCTTGGTCTGCGAGGAGAATTTCGGATCCGGCAATTTCACAGAAAGGATTGCGGTCAGTCCCTCGCGCGAATCATCGCCGGTGGTCTGAATCTTTTCCTTCTTCGACGCCAATTCTTTTTCGATGTAGTTGTTGAGCGTGCGGGTCAATGCAGCGCGATAACCCGCAAGGTGAGTGCCGCCGTCTTTTTGCGGAATGTTGTTGGTGTAGCAGAACATGCTTTCTTGATACGAGTCGTTCCATTGCATCGCGACTTCGACTTGCGTATTGCCGTCGCGTGTCTGGAACCACAGCACCGTGTCGTGCACCGGCGTTTTGCTGCGGTTCAAATGCTTGACGAATGCCTTGAGTCCGCCTTCGTGCTGGAACACTTCGGATTTCTCATCGCGCTCATCCACGAGTTCGATGCGCACGCCGGAGTTGAGAAACGATAATTCGCGCAAGCGCTTGGCGAGCGTGTCGTAGTTGAATGAGATGTGCGTGAAAATCTGCGAGCTCGGCTTGAAGCGCAGCGTGGTGCCGTGCTCGGTGGTGTCGCCGATCGCCACCATGGGCGCCTGCGGTTCACCGAGCCGATATTCCTGGCGGTGCAGCTGGCCGTCGCGCCGGATATTGAGTTCGAGATAATCGGAGAGCGCATTCACCACCGAGATGCCGACGCCGTGCAAGCCACCCGAGACCTTGTAAGAGCTGTCATCGAACTTACCGCCGGAGTGCAGGACGGTCATGATGACTTCGGCTGCGGAGCGTCCTTCCTCGGCGTGGATATCCACAGGTATTCCACGGCCGTTATCGGTCACGGTGACCGATTCGTCTGCATGAATGGTCACGACGACGCGATCGCAATGACCGGCCAATGCCTCGTCAATCGCGTTATCCACAACCTCGAAAACCATGTGATGAAGGCCGCTGCCATCGTCCGTATCGCCGATGTACATGCCAGGACGTTTTCGGACGGCGTCCAGGCCTTTTAAGACTTTGATTTTGCTCGAATCGTAAACGTCGTCCTGGGCCATACTCAATCCTAAATTGCGACCCGGCATGTTAACAGTTTCTGGCGCCAAAAACTAATCATTTTGGCTATTAATCTCTAGATAAATCAGTATGTTATACCGATATGTGAGCCGCGGATCGACGCTGCGGTTGACGAACTGGCCGGCGCCGCATTTAAGCCCTATTCTTCCGGTAGAAATTGCCGCCTGTGGCGATAAACCCAGTACAAGAGCAGGGCTTTGTAGAAGAGAAAGCCGCTGAACATCGCCAAGCCGAAGCGGATTGATTCTTCGCGACGAAGCCGGCCGGAATGGAATAACCGGGTTCGCGACCGAAAAGACCACTGCGACAAGGGTCGAAATATAGAGAAGGCGTCCGGCCGCGCTTTCTATGGCAATTGTTCCACGTGAAACTTAGCCCGACGATACCTGACCGCCGGTCATGGTGTACCGTCGCCCCGGTTGTCCAAAGGCCGGAAACTCGCCGTGAAGGGTGCTGACGATTAACTGCACCGACTGCGATGACACCTCCCGAATGAGGTCCGCCAGGCGCTCGTGGTCCAATTCAGCCGCGGGATCATCCAGCAATAGGGTGGGTTGCACCGGTGAGTCTTCAGGAAAGAGTTTGATCTGAGCTATCAGCAAGGCGGCGGCAAGCAGTTTCTGCTGTCCGCGAGATATACGATCTTTGACCGGCAACCCACCGAGCCGAATGCTGAGCTCTGCGCGATGCGGTCCGACTTGGGTGGCGCCCATGTCCAGATCGTGATTCCAGCTGTGCTGAAGCGCCTCAGCCATACTTTGATCTTTTAGCCATCCGTCGCGGTAGCTCAAGGAGAGCTCCAGTCCCAGCAGGTTTCGGCCGATGACCTCCGCGATGGGTCTCAACAGGGCTACATAGCGGGCCCGCGCCGCACCCAATAACTCGCCCGAGCGCACGAGGTCACTGTCCCAAATGGACACCACGGTCTTGGGCTGACGCGCCTTCAGCGCCGCGTTACGTTGTTTGAGCACTTGCTGATAACGCTGCCAATGACCCACGAAGGATTGCTCCACGTGGAACACTCCCCAATCCAAGAAGCGACGACGCCGGCTGGGGCCTTCCTCAATCAGATGATGCACCTCCGGATCAATGATCTGCACCGGCAGGAACAGGGCGAGTTCCGCGAGAGAGGAGGGCTTGTCTCCGTCGATTTGCGCTCGGATACCATTGCGTGATCCCTCAACTCCCATGGGCACACGACGAGCCGAGGTATCGACCTCGGCGAATACCACGAACCGTTCGGTTCCGTGCCTGATGAGATGATCCAAGCGCCGGGTGCGGAATGAGCGGCCCCGGCCCAACACATAGATGGCCTCGAGCAGACTGGTCTTACCCGAGGCGTTCGGCCCGCTGATCAGCGTAAAGTGCGCATCGGGATGAAATTCCACCGACTGCAAGCAGCGGAAGTCCGTTACTTGCAGTCGGCTCAACGCCACGGCTTATAGCCTCATCGGCATCACAACGTAGCGGGCGCTGGCGTTGCCCGGTGATCGAATCAAACAGCTGCTGTTGCTGTCGGTGAGTCCGAGTTCAACCTCTTGTCCATCGATGGCGGCGAGGGCATCCAACAAGTAATTCACATTGAATCCCACCTCAAGATCGTTACCGTCGTAGCCGACTTCGATCTCTTCCTCGGCCTCTTCCTGCTCGGGATTGTGTGCTTGCACCGTGAGAACGTTTTTCTTCACGGTAACGCGAATTCCACGATATTTCTCGTTGGATAGAATCGCCGTGCGTTGCAACGCCTGGCGGAGTACGTCTCGATCGGCACGGATGGCAGCCGCCGGCGAGGCGGGAATGACCCGAGAATATTCCGGGAACCGACCATCAATTAGCTTTGATGTGAAGCGAATGTCGCCGATTTGGGCACGAACGTGGTTGCTTCCAATGGCAACCTCGGCAATTCCTTCATCGGTGAGCACGCGCTGCAATTCCAGCACGCCTTTGCGGGGGACAATCACCTGCTGCGAGTTCTTGGCCTTGGCACCCAAGGCCGTCTCGCACAGGGCCAGACGATGTCCGTCGGTGGCCACGGCGCGCAACACTTGCGCATCAATTTCCAACAACATGCCATTGAGGTAGTAGCGAACGTCCTGCTGCGCCATGGAGAAATGCGTCTTCTCCAGCAGCCGCAGCAATTCCTTGCGCGGCAACTGCACGGTCTGTTGCGAGTTGATGTCATCAATCACCGGAAAGTCTGCAGCCGGCAGCGTCGAAAGGCTGAAGCGACTTCGACCGGCCTTGATGACGACTTTTTCGCCTTCAACGCTCAAGGAAACCGAAACCTTCTCGGGCAGCGCCCGCAGGATGTCCAGAAATTTACGCCCTGGAACGGTGATGTCACCGCCGTCTTGGACCGCAACGTCCGTGGCTGCGACGAGTTCCACTTCCAAGTCCGTTGCCGCGATGGATAACTGCCCCTTGCGCACCCCCAGCAACACATTGGCCAGTACCGGCATGGTTTGGCGGCGTTCGACCACCCCGATGACCGCCTGTAAGGGGGTCAATAATTTCTCGCGTTCTGCCGTCAATTTCATGGGCTCACCCGTCTTTCATCTTAGATTTAGATTCTTAAAAGAGATTATTACTATGATTAATGAAGGATCAAATTACTGTGGATAATGCAATAAATGCTATATAAATCAATTAATTATAACCCAACGAAAACCCCTTGATACTTGTCCACAGTCCGCCTGCAAACTGTCGTTCTCCTGTGGGTAACTTTATCCACAGACTCATCCACAGCTTCCCCACCCTATCCGGCGAGGGTTCTTAACAGGTTTAAATAGTCCTCGCCGATCCGTCGATCCGTCTCTCGCAGTTCCTTCACCCGTCTGCAGGCATGCAGCACGGTCGTATGGTCACGACCGCCAAAAGCATCGCCAATTTCCGGCAGGCTGTGATTGGTCAATTCCTTGGCCAACGCCATCGCAACTTGCCGCGGACGCGCGATTGAACGGCTGCGGCGTTTCGACAGCAAGTCCGCGATCCTGATTTTGTAGTATTCAGCCACGGTCTTTTGGATATTTTCAATCGTGACCAGTTTCTCTTGCAACGCCAGCAGGTCGCGCAACGCCTCCTTGGCGAACTCCAGCGTAATCGGTCTGCCGGTAAAGTTGGAAGTCGCAACCACTCTGCGCAGGGCACCTTCCAATTCGCGCACGTTGGAACGGATCCGTTTGGCGATGAAGAAGGCGACCTCCTCCGGCAGATCGACACGCGTCATCGCTGCCTTGCTCATCAAGATCGCGACGCAGGTTTCCAGCTCGGGCGGCTCGATCGCCACCGTCAAGCCCCAGCCGAAGCGCGACTTCAAACGCTCCTCGAGGCCGTCGACTTCTTTCGGGTAGCGATCGCAGGTCAAGATCACCTGCTGCTGGCTTTCGAGCAGCGCGTTGAAGGTATGGAAGAATTCTTCCTGGGAGCGGTCTTTCCCCGCAAAAAACTGGATATCGTCGATCATCAAGCAGTCCAGCGAGCGATACGCCGCCTTGAAATCGTTGATGGTGTTGTGCTGCAAAGCCCGCACCATGTCGCCAACGAATCGCTCGCTGTGCACGTAGGCCAGACGCGCTTCGACGTTGCGTTCTTTGAGCTTATTCGCCACGGCGTGCATCAGGTGCGTCTTGCCCAGACCCACGCCGCCGTAGATGAACAACGGGTTGTATGCCCGGCCGGGATTTCCCGCAACTTGAATCGCCGCCGCCTTGGCGAGCTGGTTGCTCTTGCCCTCGACGAAGCTGTCGAAGGTAAATTCCGCATTGATGCGGCTGCCCAGCACCACCGGGGCAAGCTTGCGCGCCCTGGCCGCCGCGCTCGCGCCGTCATCCCGCAGGGCTGCCGGCGGCACCGGCACGATAACGCCGGCCCGCGTCCCCACATCCAGCGCCACTTCCGGGGCAAGCCCTTCCGCGAACGCAAGGATGAGCTCCTTGATCCGGGGCAGCAGGTTCTGGCCCAGCCACTCGATGACATAACGGTTCGGCGCCAGCAGCTTGAGTTCGCCGTCCCGCTCCACGGCTTGCAGGGGTCGCACCCAGGTGTTGAACTGCTGTTCCGGGAGCTCGCCCTCGAGTACTCGCAGACAGCGGTTCCATAGCGACTCCGGCAAGAGCGCTCTCCTAGGTTTGTGACAAGGGGCAAATGAACGAAAGGGCAGGGAGTCTAGCTCCAAGTTGAAGGGGCGTCTATTGACACATCCATGCTCGCTCAGTACCCTTGCCGCCTTTCGTAAATCGCCCATTCCCTTGATTTGGCCCGTGGTTTTTGCTCGAGTCGCGCTGCTATGAAACGTACTTTCAACCCCAGTAATTTGCATCGTGCCCGTACCCACGGCTTTCGCGCGCGCATGGCCACCAAGAGCGGCCGTCGATTGCTGGCCCGCCGCCGTGCCAAGGGCCGCAAGAAACTCTGTCCGTAGCGCGATCCCTTCAGGGCGCTTCCAGATCCGTAAACTGACGTTCGAGCCGCGCAAGCGTTTGCACCAGCCGGCCGAATTTCGTGACGTGAAACGGCGCGGCAAAAAATTTTCGGATGCGTTTTTCAGTTTGTCAGTTCTCGCCAACCATGAAACCCACGCCCGGTTGGGTTTGAGCATCGCGACCCGAACCTTTGGGAGCGCGGTCGCGCGCAATCGCATCAAACGCCTGGCACGAGAATCCTTTCGCTTGAACCAACACTCATTGCCGCCAGTCGATGTTACCGTGTCGGCCCGGGACGCCGCGCGAGCGGCGAGCTCGCGCGAATTGCGCACAAGCCTCGATGAGCATTGGAAGTCGCTGCAGAAATGATAACGCCCCGCCAACTCGTGATGTGGATGATCCGCGGCTATCAGCTCGCGATCAGTCCCATGCTTGGGCCTCGCTGCCGTTTCTATCCGTCGTGTTCCTGCTACGCGCATACCGCCATCGAACGCTACGGGGTTGTGCGCGGAAGTTGGCTGGGCTTGCGGCGCCTGCTGCGCTGTCACCCCTTCAGGGAAGGCGGCTACGATCCGGTTCCGGATAAGAGGGCGACCGGTGCCTAATATCCGTCTCGCGCTCTGGGGCGTGCTCGCCGCGATCCTGTTTCTGAACTATCAGACCTGGCTGCATGACTATGAGCCCCCGCCGGCCGCGCCCGCCGCGCAAACGAGCACCGGCGCCACGCCGACGGCCGCTGCTCCCGTGAGCACCCTGGCTGATGCGCTGCCGAAGGCTCCGTCCGCCGCGACGGCGGCCTCGACGGCCGTGCCGCCGGCAACAAACCCCGCGGCACCGGCCGCTGCGCCCGCGCCGGGAGAAGCGCCGGCCGCGTCCGCTTCGGAAGCACCCACAATGCCGTTGCATGTCAGCACCGATGTGCTCGACATCATCATCAATCTCAAAGGCGGCGAACTCGATCAGGCCGATTTGAAGGAATATCCGCTGCGCAAGGACACGCCCAATATTCCGGTCAGGCTGTTCAGTTACGAGCCCCCGCCCACCCTGTACCTGTTGCAAAGCGGGCTCATCGGCACCGCCGGCGAAACAGCGCCCACCCATTTAGCCGTTTGGAAATCCGACCAAAAGAGTTTCGTACTCGCGCCCGGGGCCGCTGAGCTCCGCGTGCCGCTGACCTGGTCGGACGGCGCGGGGCTGACCGTCACCAAGACATTCATTTTCAAGCGCGGCGAGTACGCCATCGCGCTCGAGTACGATGTGAAAAATGACAGCGGCGCGCCGCGAAAACTGGCGTCGTACGCGCAGATCCTGCGGCACTGGGAACACGCGTCGCGATCCTATTTCGACGTCGAGACCTATTCGTTCAAAGGCCCTGCGGTCTACGACGGCACCAAGTCCAAGGATCTCAACGTCGAGAGCGACACCGACTCGAAGTACTCGGCGACCCTATCGAATGGCTGGCTGGCTTCACTGCAGCATCAATTCGTCGCGGCCATCGTTCCGCCCGCGAACCAGCCCTATCAATATCAGCTGCAGGTTCGCAACAACCAATACTTGATCAGCGCCACGGGCCCCATGATCGATGTGCCCGCCGGCGCGACCGCGCAGTTCCACGAAGAATTGTTTGTCGGTCCCAAATTGCAGTCGCAGCTCGGCGCATTGGGCCGCAACCTCGAGCGCACCGTCGACTTTGGCATCTTAACGGTGCTGGCACAGCCCTTGTTTACGGGCCTCAACTGGATCCACAAGCTCACGGGCAACTGGGGCTGGTCGATCATCATTGTCACGTTCCTGATCAAATTGTTGTTCTATCCCCTGCAGCAGGCCGCCGGCCGTTCCATCGCCAAGATGCGCGCCGTGGGCCCGCGCATGAAACAGATTCAGGAGACCTTCAAGGACGACCGCGAGAAATTAGGCCGCGCCATGATGGAGCTGTACAAGAAGGAAAAGATCAATCCGCTGGCGGGTTGCCTGCCGATGGTCGTACAGATTCCGGTGTTCATCTCCTTCTACCGGGTGCTGCTCGAGAGCGTGGAAATGCGCCAGGCACCCTTCCTGCTGTGGATCAACGACCTGTCCTCGCGTGATCCTTACTTCGTGCTGCCGCTGCTCATGGGCGGCGCGATGTTCGCGCAGTTCAAATTGAATCCCGCGCCGCCGGATCCCATGCAGGCCAAGATCATGCAGTTCATGCCGCTGATCATGACGGGCATGATGGCGTTCTTTCCTTCCGGATTGACGCTCTACTGGCTGACCAACACGGTGCTCGGCATCCTGCAGCAGTGGCGGGTGAACAAAGTGGTCGAAGCCGAGACGGCCAAGCAGCGTTCTTAGCTCCGTGGTCACCGACACCATCGCCGCCATCGCCAGCGCTCCCGGGCGCGGCGCGGTCGGGGTGATCCGGGTTTCAGGTCCGAACGTTCCGCAAATCGCGGAGTCGATCATCGGTCATCTGCCGGCGCCGCGTGTCGCACAGGTCGCCCATTTTCTCGGGGTAGATGACCTGCCGCTCGACCGTGGACTGGCGCTGTATTTTCCCGCGCCCGCTTCCTACACCGGCGAACACGTCCTGGAGCTGCAGGGCCATGGCGGCGTCTGGGTGCTCGATTCACTGCTGAAGCGCCTGCTGGAACTGGGCTGCCGCATGGCGCGGCCGGGCGAATTCAGCGAACGCGCCTTTTTGAACGGCAAGATCGATATCGCACAGGCCGAAGCCATCGCCGATCTCATCGACGCCGGCAGCGCCGCCGCGGCGCGTGCCGCGGTTCGCTCGATGCAGGGAGAGTTCTCCGCCCGTGTGCATGAATTGCAGGCGCAGCTCACCGAGCTGCGCACGCTGGTGGAGGCGGCCATCGACTTTCCGGATGAGGAACTGGATTTTGTTCCGGGCAGCGTGCTGGGCGATCGCATGGCGAAGATTTTCATGGGATTCGATTCCATCACTGTGGCCGCGCGTCAGGGTGCGCTGCTGCGCGAAGGCTTGAACGTGGTCATCGCCGGCAAACCCAACGCCGGAAAGTCCTCTTTGCTGAATAAACTCATCGGCGATGAAATCGCCATCGTGACCGACCAACCGGGCACCACTCGCGATGTCCTGCGTCATCAGATCGACTTGGATGGTCTGCCGGTGAATTTAATCGATACCGCGGGCCTGCGCCGCGCCAAGGATGTGGTCGAAGCCGAGGGCGTGCGTCGCGCGCTCGCTGAGCTCAAACGGGCGGACCGTGTGCTGTACATGTTGGACGCGGCGGCTCCTGCGGCCGACAGCGGCGCTTCGGAGCTGGCGGCGGAGCTCAATGAGCTGCCGCAAGGCGTGCCGGTCACGTTGATCTTCAACAAAATAGACTTGAGCGGCGCGCAGGCGCACGTCGATGAATCGCACGAACCGCCGCGGGTGTTCTTGAGCGCAAGGAGCGGCGCGGGCCTCGATCTCTTGCGCGCTCACCTGAAAAATCGCGCCGGGTTTCGCAGCGGCGACGCGGGGGCGTTGTCGGCGCGGCGCCGCCATCTGGATGCGCTGGATCGCGCCCGGGTCTCAATGGCGCAAGCTGCACAAACGCTGAGCACGACGCGGGCGTTCGAGCTGTTCGCCGAGGAGCTGCGGCGCGCGCAATTGGCGTTGGGCGAAATCACCGGTGATTTCAGCAGCGACGATTTGCTCGGCGAAATATTCAGCAGTTTTTGCATCGGCAAATGATGCCGTGCGGCGCCGCGCGATTTCTATGGGCGAGCGTCAGCGCCGATCCGACAGCAGACTGCTGAGCAAGCCGCCGACAATGGCGCCGCCCACCTGCAGCGCGATGGCCTCGCCGACATGGTTCATGTTCAACGACGCGCCGGTTCCGGCGCTGCTTTCGTCTTCCTGGTCGATGCGCGACACGACCCAGTCGAATTTGCCGCTGGTCACGGCGGCCTTGCAGTAGCGGCATTCGCCGATCTGGGTCAGGGACACGGGAGCGCCGCAACTCGGACAGGTGTTCTCGAGCGTGCCGGGTTTGTTCAAGGTGGCGACGCCCACCGAGCGCTGAAAGGTCCAGTCTTCCATGAAAGGCCGGACGCTGCGATCGCCGAAAACGATTTTGCCGCTCTGATCGACTTCGAAATCGGCGGCGGCGGCGCTGATGCGCACGGTCAGGTCATCGAACACGCGGCCATGAATGATGCGCACCGGACTGACGGCGCTGACGCTCAGACTTTCCATGACGTTGCGCCGGCCTTCGGCGGCCAGGGTCTCGAGCTGCGCGCTCCAGGTGAAATAGGCGCCGGGGCTCATGAAGGCGCGGCCGGCGTCCAGATTTTGTTTGCACCACGCATCCTGAAGTGCAAGAAACGCCGTCTTGGCCCGGCCCTCGAAGGCACCCAGCGAAAAGTCTTTGTCGGCGGCGGTGAGCGCCGCGACGCCTTCGGGAATGCTCTGCGCTGCAAATCCCAGCGAGGAGTCCGCCGAATAGCCGACATAGGCAGCCGGCTGCACGTCGACGACTACCCAGTCAACGGAGCCATTGGTGACGCTGGCTTTGCAATGCGTGCAGGTGCCATCGAGCGCCAGCCGCAGTTCGGCGCCGCATGCGGGGCAGCGTGATGCGATGACGCCGCCATTGACCGCGGTGCGTGCGATGGGGCCGCGCCCAAACGTCCAGCGCTCCGCATGCCGTTGGTCCTGTCCCTCGTCCGCCACGGTCTGATTGGCATCATTCAGGCTCTTGGCGCGATACACCAGATCAAAGTGCACGACGATGCTTTGCCCTTGCGCGTTGCACTCTGCATCTTCAATCGCGAGTCCGCGAACATTGAGACTCTCGAGGAGCGCATGCCGATGCTGCGCCTTGGATTGCGCAATGCCCTGCGACACGGCGTTGAAGACGCCATCGTTCAAATAGCAGCGCACTGCCGCGGCATCGTTCCTCTGCACGCCGCGCTTGACCAAGAAAAAAGTCATTTCGGCACGCTGCAGAAAGGTTTCCATTTCGAAACCCGGATCGAGGGCGCGGATGGCATCGACGCCTGCCGGCAGGGGGCGCCGCAGCGCGCCGGCGCCGGGTCCCATATCACCCATCGCAATCTTGGCGAGACCGGACGCGCCGATCACGGATCCCAAGGTCGCGATCGCCGCCTGTGCCTGCGGCGATCGGCCTAGCGGAGAACCGCCGAGCGCTTGGCCGGACGAGCCATTTCTCACGCGGCGCAAAATATAGCCAACGATGAAAATAATGATCAGCAGCCCGATGAGACCGCCAAAGGAGCCGCCGCTGCCGAAGGATCCGCCTGAGCTGCTGCCGTGGCTGGCCGCCGCGTGGCTGCCGCCGCCGGTTCGCGCGAGTGCCGTGGCCGCAAAGCCCAGTGCCGAGATCGCCCCGGCGCAAAGCTTGGCCTTGGCGCGCCTCACGTCAACGCGCCACCGCAGTTGGCGCAAAATTTCGCGCCGGGCACGGCAGCGGTGCCGCAGCCGGTACAGTGCACGGCCTTTGGCGCCATGGCAGCGCCGCAACTCGAGCAGAATTTCGCGCCCGGTGCGTTCGGGGCGTGGCAGCTGGCGCACGCCGCACCGCCGGCCCCGCCGCTCGGGTTCGCTCCCGGTCCGGGTCCTGCGCCGCCGCCGGGACTCTGACCCCCGCTTGGGTTATTCGCGATACCGATGCCGCCGACAAGTCCGCCCAATCCCATGCCAATCCCCAATGCCGCGGCGCCGTTGCCGCCCCCGGCCGCCGCTCCCTCGCCGATGCCTTTGAGCGCCGCTCCGACACCATATTCGCGAAAACCGCCGGCCAATCGGGTGTAAGCGGTGTCCTTGCGCAAGCCTTTCAAGGTTTGTTCATCCTCGGGACTCAAGCTGATGGTCATGTTGCCGAGCCGGGTGATCTTCAAGCCGTACGGCTCCAAGGGTGCCTGAACATCCGCGATCAGCGCGGACTCGATGTCGCCGGTCCGCGCGGCCAGTCCCAGGACCGGCCACTTCTCGGCGGTCAGTTTTTTCACCACGCTGGTGCGCAAGGCCTTGAGAATTTGCTCGCGTGCCCAATCGGTGATCAGATCATTCGTGGCCTGGCGAGTCCCCACCAATTTCAAAATCATTGCGGTCGGATCGCTCACCGACAGGGCGTATTCTCCGAATACGCGGAGGCCAACTGCCAGTCCGGTCTCCGGGTCCTCGATGTTGTCGATGGGACCGCCGAAGGGCAGGCTGACGAATTCGCGCGTGCCCACAAAGTACAATTCCGCGCGGTACATGTTGCCGCCGCTCGCCCAGTCGACGATGTCGCCGAGGAAGGGGATGAGCGCGCCATCCATGGTCGAGCGGCCCTGCGGCAGGGTGCCGGCGAGCTTGCCTTCCTTGAAAAAGAGCGCGGTCTCGTCCGGCTGCACGGTCACCTGGGTGAACTTGCGGATGGTCATGTCCGGCCACTTGTAGAGGATGTCTTCCTTGGCAGCGTCCGGTCTGGCAATGAATTGCCGATTCAAATCGGTGGGGTGACCAAATAAGCTCACAGTGATTACTCCCGCTTACATCCAGGTTTTCAAAGGTGCCTGGAATCGTTGTGTTCGAAGCTTACGAAACTTAAGAACCGTTTGGCGCCGCCATTCCCGCCACTCTAAGGCTTGCCGCCCATTTCGCGGAACAGCCAGGCGCGAGCCTTGAGCCAGTCACGCTGCACGGTGCGCAAGGAAACCCCGAGCGCCCGCGCCGTATCTTCTTCGCCGTAGCCGCCGAAGAAACGGCACTCGACCACATCGGCCAGCCGCGGCATCTCTTGGGTGAGTTTTTCCATGGCCTCGTTGAGCGCCAGCAGGCCTTCATCGGAATCGACGGAAAACTCATCGATATGGGACAGAGTGACGTGCTGGCCGCCGCCGCCGCGTTTCTCGGCGACGCGCGATTGCGCGTAATTGATCAAGGCATGGCGCATCGCCAGCGCGGCTGCGCGCAAAAAATGGGTTTCATCGACGAAGCTGCGTGATTGCCCCAGTCGCAGGTACGCTTCGTGAACCAATGCCGTCGTTTGTAAGGTGTGACCTGCACCCATTCGCGCGCGCGTGCGTTGCGCAATTCGCCTCAGCTGCTGATAGAAGGCGGGCAGCAACTCGGCGGCGATCCGGCGCACGTCGGCGGAAGCGGTGCTCGTCTCCAACCGCGTAAAGGCCTCGTCGGGGAGGGGGTGTGCCTCTTCCATTCTGCGATTTTAGACACAACCGGCGGCGCTTGCTGTAGTCGTGCGGCCTTAAGGTTTCACGCGCGCCTGCAGCAGCGCTTCCACCGGATGGTCGCCCTTCTGCACGATCATGATGCCGCGGTTGCTCTGACCGGCCGGCGGCTTGAAAATCGAGATTCGGATGCGGTCGGCGGGAGTCGTCGCAGGCGCTGCCGTGAGGGGTTGCGGCGCGGCACCGTTCTGCGCGGCTGCGCCCAGCATTTTCAGAATGTTCTCAGGCGAGAGTTGCCCCGCCGCTGCGCCGAGCTGCGCGAAGTCGCCGACCGTCGTGCTTTGCCAGCCGCCCGGCAGATTCTTTTGATACCAATCCACCACGGTGGCGAAGGTGCTGCCGGTCACGATGCCCGCGCCGGTTCGGTACGTATCGGTCCTATCGGGGGGATCGTAGGTAATGGAACTGACGACCGCCTGGATCGCGTCTGGATAGCGCGGCAATCCGGTCTTGTCGTAGGTGAAATCGTGCGCGCTGAATGACTTCGCCGCAGGCGGATCCGTTTCCGGCTTGTCATCGGCATCTCCCAAGCCAAGCGGTTTTCCCTGCTCCAATCGCATCAAATCACCGGCGGCTTCCTCGCCTTTCGCAACACCGCCAGACGGGGGCGGATCGCCGCCGCCGCCCGCTCCAGCCCCTCCACCCCCACCGCCTAAGTCCCCGCTGCCGCCCGGAGTTTGCGGACCGCTGCCCGCTCCGCCGCCGCCATCGCCACCGCCGCCGCCGCCGCCACCGCCACCGCCACCACCACCACCACCACCGCCACCACCACCGCCGCCGCCGCCGTCCACCGCTACCGCTACCACTACCACTACCACTGCCGCCACCCGCTGTTCGCGCGCCACCGCCACCGCCACCACCGCCTCCACCGCCGCCACCACCGCCTCCACCGCCGCCACCGCCACCACCGCCACCACCGCCACCGCCACCACCGCCACCGCCGCCCGCGGCAACGGCCGGGCAAGCCGGAGGCTTCGGCGCCATCATTTTTCCGAGCAGAAATCCCAGAATGAACATGAGGATCAGCGCGAGCACCCACCACAACCAGCGGCGATCCTTTTTCGCGGCGGCCGCAGGCTCAGGATTTTCCGTGCCGCAATGGGTGCAAAAGCGCGAGTTCGCGCCGAGTTCCTGGCCGCAATTGGTGCAAAACGCTTTCATGCCGACTTCCCGCGCGTGAGTTCTTTGCGATTAAAAACCGCAACGCCGGCGCGAACCCGCCATGGCGGGATCGAAGCGCGCATCTGGTTCTCATAGTCAGACCACAGGAGCACGTCATGAAAAAATCACCGCAATTTGTTGCAGCCTCGTTGCTCGGCTTACTCGCAGTTCTGCCCGCCGCAAGCTGGGCGGATGCGCCGGCCAAGCATGTTCCCGCCAAGGCACCGCCGCACGTACCGCTGACGGCCGTCGACTCCCATATCCAGTCAACAGGATTTACGACAGCATTTAAGCCGCGCAAACCCCCCGTCGCGACCGCGGTCGCTCCCAAGGTTCCAACCGGGCCAGGGGTTCAGCACGGCATCATTTTTGTAGGCGGCAAACCCGTGGCACAACCGGTCGGCGGCGGCAAATCCGCCCTGAACCCGCAGCCCATCCCGCCGGGACACGGCGGCCCCGGCGATCCCGTGCGCTTGCCCGAATGACGCCAACGCGAAAAAACCAACTGCCGAACCAGGAGAATATCGTGAACTGTCCCAAGTGCAATAAACCCGTGCCGGCCAATGCCCGCTTCTGCGGAAGCTGTGGCCAGCAGATCGAGGCGCCATCGGCCGCACCCCAGGAGCCGCAGTCGCCGGCACCGCAAACACCAGCGATGGCCGCAACTGCAGGCGGCGCGGCCGCGACCACTTCGAAGGCCTGGGCCGCCGCCTCGGCAGCCGCGCCCGGGCTGCTTGCCCGCATCAAGAATATTGTCCTGAGTCCAAAGTCCGAATGGCCGGTCATTGCTGCGGAACCCACAGCTGCATCGCAATTGTACGTAGGCTATGTGATGCCGCTCGCGCTGCTGGCCGCGCTCATCGGCTTCCTGCGAATGTCGGTGCTCGGCGTCAACTCCGCATTCGGCACCAGCTTTCGCATGCCGATCTCTAGCGGACTGACTTATACGGTGATGATGTTCGTGTCCGCCTTGTTCGGCGTATTCATCGTGGCACTCATCATCAACGCACTGGCGCCCACCTTTTCCGGCCGCAAGGATCAGCGCCAGGCGCTCAAAGTGGCCGCCTACAGCCTCACCCCGGCAATGCTGAGCTCCGTGCTCGCCTTGTCGCCGATCCTGGCGACGCTGTTGCAACTCCTCGCAGGTCTCTACGGCATCTATGTGCTGTACCTTGGATTGCCGGTGCTCATGCAATCGCCCAAGGAGAAGGCCTTCGGCTACACCGCGAGCGTGGTGATTTGCACCATTCTGGTGGGCATCGTGTTCGCCGTGCTGAGCACCGTCGCTCACATCGGCGGCGCCCGGTCGGGATTTCTCGGCGCCAACGGCGCTGATCGCGCGGCGGAGCAGGTGGCCGCACGTGATCAGGGCGCGGCCACCGTCGGAAACATCCTGGGCAATGCCCTGGGTACCGACGCGCAGGGCAAGGCGGGGCTAACCGCGGCGCTGTCGAATCTTGCGAAAGCAGGCGAACAAAGCCGGGCGGCCCCCGCGCCAAACGCGGCCGCGCCTGCGGCGCCGGATCCCGCACAAAATCCGCAAAATGCGGCGTCTGCGGTGGGGGGCTTGCTCACGGCCTTGGGCGGCTCACTGGGCGGTCCACATCGCGTCGATACGGTGGATTTCAAAACACTCGAGGGAGTGTTGCCGACTTCCCTGTCCGGCATGAAGCGCACTCAGGCGCAGGGCGAGACTCAGGGCGCGTTGGGCGTCAAGGCTTCGTCAGCCAAAGCTGACTATGCCGGCAACAACGGCGCCGCCGTGCACGTTGAGATCGCGGACATGTCCGGCGTTTCAGGACTGATGGATTTGGCGGGAAGCCTGGTTCAGAACACCACGTCGGAGAGCGACAGCGGCTTCGAGAAGGACGTGATAATCGGCGGCAGAACGGTGCATGAAAAATACGACGCCCGCAACAAGCACGGCGAACTCAGCGTCTTGCTGGTGAAGCGCTTCTCAGTCGATGTCAGCGGCGATGACGTGGACATGGGTTCGCTGGAACAATCCTTGAGTCAAATCGACCTGGCGCGCCTCGAGTCGATGAAGGATGCGGGGGCTCAATCAAAATGAATGGGATTGCGCAACTGGGCGTTCCGCTCTTTGCCGCATGCTTAAGTCTGGCGGGCTGCGCCAAAGCGCCCAGTGCCCCGCCTCCCGTCCTAGCGCCCATTTCTCCCTGCGAGACGCTGGTCCTCAAGGCGGCGGATCTCGGCGGCTTCCTGCACGCACCGATCACCCACGCGACGGCATTGGCCGGGGACGGTCAGTCGTGCGCCTTTCTAACCACTGGTTTCTCGGCGATTACGGTGAGTGTGCGCCCCGGCCTTGGCAGGGCCTCGCTCGACGCCTGGTCGACCGGAAAAATGCCGCTGCCGGTCCGCCCGCTCAGAGGCGTCGGCGACGCGGCCGTGTGGCAGGACACGCTGCATGAAGTCATCGCGCAGAAGAACGACTTGCTGTGCGATATAGAGCTTCGCGGCGGCAACGACGACATCGCGGTGCCCGCGGACGATTTGCCCGAGAAACTGGGCGCGCTGTGCAACCGAATTTTCGCGGCTTCCTGAGGTAAACTGGCGCGCAAGCGCCAGGCTCACAAAGAATATGCATCCAAGCGATCAAGTCACGGCCCCGCTGTCTGCCGCGCAAAGAGCGCGCGTCGATGCGCTGCTGGACGATATGTTCGACCTGCCCGAAGCGGAGCGGATTGCGAATCTGCGCGCGCGGCGCGTAGAAGATTCCGCCGTGCTCGCCGAAGTTGAAAGCCTGCTGCGCTCGGCGAGCGCCTCGGGCGGATTTCTGTCGGTCCCGCCGAAGCCTCCCGCCGACGATTTGCTTCCGGACGGGACCATCGGATTGCGTCTCGGCGCCTGGCGCATCACGCGGCTCCTCGGCCGCGGCGGCATGGGCGAGGTATACGAAGCCACGCGCGCCGACGGCAACTTCGAGCAGCGCGTCGCAATCAAGCTCCTGCAGCGCGACGCGGCGGCGCAAATGGAGCGTTTCCAGGCGGAGCGGCAGATTCTGGCGCGGCTGGAACATCCGGGCATCGCGCGGCTCTACGACGGCGGGGTAACCGACGACGGCCGTCCCTTCATGGCGATGGAATACGTCGAGGGCCGCTCGATCACCGAATTCTGCCAGATCGCCCACGCCTCGCTCGAGCAGCGGCTCGCCCTATTCATCCAGGTGTGCGACGCCGTTGCCTACGCGCATCGCAATCTGATCGTTCACCGCGACCTCAAACCGTCCAATATTTTGGTGACGCCGAGCGGCGCGGTGAAACTCCTGGACTTCGGCATCGCCAAGCTGCTGGACGCTCAGCGTGCCCGGGTCACCCAGGCCGCAATGACCCCCCTGACGCCGATTTGCGCGGCGCCCGAGCAGCTCACCGGCGGCGCGGTGACCACCGCCACCGATGTGTATGCGCTGGGCTTGCTGCTGTTTGAACTCTTGAGCGGCGCGCATCCGTGGATGGGATCGGACACGCCGGTATTGCAGGCGATGCGCACAGTATTGCAGCGCCCGGCCCCGTCCTTGAGCCGGACGGCGGAAACACAGGGCAACGCGCCGATTCCGCCACGGCTGCTGCGCGGTGATCTGGACGCCATCGTCGCCAAGGCCCTGCGCAAGGAGCCGGGCGACCGCTATGCAACGGTCGAGGCCATGAAGCTCGATGTCGAGCGCTCGTGCCGCGGCGAGCCGGTCGAGGCGCGCGAAGGCGCGCGCCTGTATGTCATCAGCCGCACACTGCGCCGCTATCGCTGGGCCGCCGCGGCCGTGGCAGCGGTGATTGTTTCGTTATCGGTGGGATTGGGCGTGGCGGCGTGGCAGGCCGAGAAAGCTGCGCAGGAACGCGACGTGGCGCGGCGCGACGCGGCGCGCGAGGAAGCGGTGCGCTACAATTTGACCGGCCTGTTTCGATCGGCGATCAGCGACCAGGGTTCCAAATCCTCGACGGCCAAGGGCATGATCGACTTGAGCGCCCAGCGGGTGCTGAAGGAATATCGCGATCAACCCCTGCTTGCGGGCCAGGTCGTTCTGACCCTGGCGGACTTGTACGGCGCTCTCGAGGATGTGAATGGCGCGGCATCGCTGCTCGAGGGATTTCTCGCCCAAGCGGACTCAAAAGCGGATCCTTTCGCGGTTGCCGACGCGCGCCAAAAACTCGCCAACATCGAGTTGCTGCGCGGGCATGCGGATCGCGCTGAAATATTGCTGGGGCAGGCGGAAACGTTCTGGCGCGCCTCGCCGCAGCGATATGCGGAGGAGCGCCTCGAGGGATTGGCTACCCGAGCGCGGCTGCAACGCACGCGCGGCGACATCGACGGCGCGATCGCCACGACGCGCGATGCAATCGCCCAACGCATCGCCCTGTCGGGCCACGACAACCGCGAGACTGCGGTGTTGTTCAACTCGCTTGCCATTACGCTCGGCACCGTGAACCGGGTGCCCGAGGCGCTCAAGGCCTATTACGAAACCACGGCGATCTACCGCGCGCTCGGCCTCGGCGACGGCATCGATGCACAGATCATCGTGGCCAATACCGGCACGCTGGAGATGCGCGCGGGGCATTTGCGCGATGCCGAGAGTCTGCTGAAGAGTTCGGTGGAGCGTGAGCGGGCGCTGGCGGGCGATTCGGCCGCCGTCGCCGCCGCGATGAGCTACTACGGCCGGATCCTCAGTGTAACCAACCGCAATGAGGCGGGAATCAGCGTGTTGCGCGAAGCGGCGGACATGGCGAGCCGATACGCGGGGCCCGACAGTCCGGTGGCCATTCAGGCGAAGACTTTTTTGGGCGAGGCGCTCCTGGCCACCGGCAATCGACAGGCAGCGAGTACTCTGCTCGAGGCGCACCAGTCGGCCTTGGCGCACTACGGCGCCGCGCATCCCTTGACGCTGCGCACGGAAATCGCCACCGCACAGCTCGCCGCGAGCCAGGGCAACAATCAAGCAGCTCAGCAACAGTTTGCCGAGGCAGCTGCGGGGCTGCGCAAGTTGGGCGCGCAGAGCGCGGCCACGCTGACGATGGCGCTCGAGGGCTTGGGTTCGGCCGATTTGGCGCTGGGCCGCAATGCCGAATCCGTGACTTTGTTGCGGGAGGCGGTGGCTATTCGGGAAAAGACGCCCGACGATATCTGGGAACTGGCCCAGGTCCGGGAACGGCTCGGCGAGGCCCTGGCAAAGAGCCACAGTGCCGAAGCGCCGGCGCTTCTGAAGCAGGCGAGCATCGATTTGGAAGCGCAGCTCGGCGCCGATCATCCGCAGACTTTGCGCGCCAAAGCCGCGGCGGCCCGCGTGACCGCCAACCTCTAGCCGGGAGTCATCTCGAAAAGCGCGCAGCGACAGTAATGCTGCCTCGCGCGCGAGGCGCTGTCGCCGATCGCCGACATCAAACGCTCTGTTCGGTCCGATCCAGATCCTGCATGTCGACATCGATGGATCGGGCAAGCCTCGCCAATACGACGAGAGCGGCGAACACGCCGAGCGTGATGATTGCGGTCATGAGTGGAAAACGCCAGAAAAGCCAGAGCATGGAGCCTGCGGACACCGTCAGTATGGCCAGAAATGCCACGGTGCCCATTCGTGCGGACGCAGTTGAGCTCATCCTGAATTCCCCTGAGCAACGCGAACCTATGCGTTCCTAAATAGTATACATATGCTCTAGTAGAACGCTATACAGGAATCCCCCTAAATTGCGCGCGCTGTTAAACGCTCATACAGCAAGCGTCGGGGATGTGGCAGCGGAACATTTACCCCAGCATGGTTTCGCGCCGCCAGTGTCGCGCAGTAAGCACGAACATCAGCAGCGCAAGTCCGAGCGAGGCGGCCGCGGAGACCAGCACGTCGTTGAATAGAATTGGTTCGTCCTTGAGCACGCTGGTCATCAACAAATGCTGGCTCAAGGAAGGGATGACCATCAGTGAACTCTTGGTTCTCAGCGAATAAATGCTGGCAAAGACGATCGGCAGCGTCGGCACCAGCAGCACGGTGGTGAGATAGGTTTGCGCCTCGCGATAGGTGCGCGTGAACGATGCGACCAAGGTCATCAGCGTGGCGCCCAAGGGCACGAACGGCAGGCAGATTCCAAAAAACATCAGTGCGGTGCCCAGACCCAAATTCGCGCTCATGCCGATGCGTTCGAGCGGCACGAAGCGAAATACACAAACAAAAGCCGTCAGGCTCAAGGCCAGCGAAATGCACATATAGGCGCAAGTTGCCAGAATTTTGCCGCCCACCAATGCCGAACGCGCCACCGGCAGGCTGAGCAGCGCCTCGAGCGAGCCGCGCTCGCGCTCCCCCGCGGTCGAATCGATCGCCAGGTACAGCCCGCCCATCAGCAAGGCGAACAGCACGAAATAGGTCATGAATCCCAGCACGACCACGGCGCGCCCGGCGGGTGTGGCGATGTCGACGTCGTTGACCGCGATGGGGATGCTCAGCAAGGGGTTCACGCCGCGCATTTCGAGCCGCAATTGCGCGATCGTGCTGCCGTAAGAGCCCAGCATGGCCTTGGCCCGATCGGCAATTTTCCGCGTCTGCGAATCCGCGCTGTCGGCGAACAGCAATATCGGTGCAGGTCTTGCGTCCACGAACAGCTGCGGATAATCAGCGGGCACCAGCAGCACCACCTGGGAGCGGCCGTTCCTCACCGCTGCACGCGCCTCGTTCTCCGTCAGCTCCTTGTGATTGAGCTTGACGCCGCGCCCTTCCAGATAGCGGATCAGGCCCGGGGCATAATGGCCGCCGGAGATCGTGATCTTCAGCGGCACATCCGACTCGACCACGCTTTGCTCCAGCATCCGCGAAACCATGAGGCCGAACAGCAGCGGTCCAAACAAGGGGCCGAACAGCAACGCCGACAGCAGGGTGCGCCGATCGCGCAGATTTTCCAGGAATTCCTTGGCAAACACGGTCAGCAAGGTCCGCATCAGCTCACGCCTTCCGTATCGCCCAGCACCTGCAGGAAGGCCTCCTCCAAGGTGGCCGCGCCGCTGCGCTCGCGAATCTCCTGCACCGTGGCGTCCGCGAGCACCCGGCCGTGGCCGATGATGACCACGCGATCGCACAAGGCGGCGACTTCCTGCATGACATGCGAGGAAAACAACACGCAGCGGCCTTGCGCCTTCAAGGTCAGCAGCATCTCGCGCAAATTGCGGATCGCCATGACGTCGAGACCGTTGGTGGGCTCGTCGAGCACGACATTGCCCGGGTCATGCACCAGCGCCCGGGCCAGGGCCACCTTGATGCGCTGGCCCTGTGAGAATCCCTTGGCACGGCGTTCAATGAAGGCATCCATGCCGAGCGCCCGCGACAGCTCTGCGGTGCGCGTCGCCAAGCGCTGCGCCTCCATCCCGTGCAGCGTGCCGAAATAGCGGATGTTCTCGCGCGCGGTCAGGTTGTTGTACAGCCCCGCCGCGTGCGGCAGCACGCCCAGGTGAGCGCGGGCCTTGGAAGTCTCGCCGCGGATGTCGATGCCGTCGACGCATGCCTTGCCGCTGTCGGGCGTCAGCACGCCGTAGAGCATTCGCAGACAGGTGGATTTGCCGGCGCCATTGGCGCCGAGGAGTCCGGTAATCTCGCCGTCGCGCGCCACGAACGATACGTCCCGCGCCGCTTCGATTCTGCCGAAGCGCTTGTTCAGGCCCATTGCCTCGATCATGGCGCGGGCCCCGTCATGCTCAGGAAAAATGGTTCGGGCGTGTGCCGGTCCAGACAGCCCGCATCCAGATGGGCGGGCGCGGGATTGTCGAGAAAATCCGCCGCGACATTCGGCATGCAGCCGGTCGGCAGCTGGCCGTGACCTTCGCCCTTCAAGATCAAATGCCGGTGGCGGGTGAGGCCGCTGGCGGCGCGCTCGGCATCGACGGGCGGGGTGACCGGATCCGCTTCACCTGACAGCAGCAGCGTCGGAATATCGCTGTGCAGGGGAGCATGCAAGTCCGCGTCCACCGGCCCGCGCGGCCAGAGCCCGCAGATCACTTGCAACGCGTCCATCATGTCGGTGCCTTGATAGGTCTTCGCGATGGCGGCGCGATCGACGCCCGCGAACAAGGGTTCGTCCTCGCTGCAGATCACGCTGTACTGCATGCCGTTCGCCAGCTGATCGGCGATCTGCCGCACGTTCATCACGGATTGCGCCGCGAGCGGCCGCAGTTTGCCGTGCGCCGCCTCGTGAATCAGCGCAGGCAGCAGCGATGCCTGCATGCTGCTGTAGGAAAGCAGGCGCAGCGCGGAGTTGAGTATTCTGCGGTTGAACTCGATTTCAAGCGGCAGCCCGCTGTTCGGATCATCGATGGTCACCATGACCTTCTGCGGCCCGAACTGGCTCAGCAGCGCCTTCAGCTCGTCTTGCAACTGCGGGTAGGCGGCGGCGCAATCGGGCGACTTAAGGCAGCGCGCGATGATCAGGTTCAAGGAGCGTTCCGCGTCTTCGGGGGTTTCGGCGCCGATCGCCTGCTGCGGATACACGACGCCGTCCAGGATCACAGCGTGGACGTGCGCGGGGTAGCGGCGCATGTACTGTTCCGCAACGCGCGTGCCGTACGAGCCTCCGTACAGATCAATCTGGTCGAACCCCAACGCCGCGCGCACATCGTCCAAATCGCGGACCGCGGTGCTGGTGGTATAAAAGCGCACCTGGGACCCAAGCTTTGCAAGGCAGTCCAGCGTCGCTTTGCGCAGCGCCGGCATCGGATCGGCAGGTTCCTGCCAGTCCTCGGGATAGACGCAGGACTGCTGATTGGAATATCCCGTGCCGCGCTGGTCCAACAACACGACGGCATGCGTGCGATTGATGCGCGCGAAGGCGGTGCTCAGCGCCACGTACACCTGCATGGCGCTTTGTCCGGGGCCGCCGGCCAATAGAAACAAGGGAGCGGCCGTACTGCGCCGGTTCAGGGCGGGCACGACGGCCACTTTCAGATCGACCGACCCTTCCTTGGGATGTTCGCGGTCGAGCGGCACGCGCAACGTTCCGCAGCGCGCGGCGATCGAAGTCAAATGCAGCGGATGCTCGAGCCGGCATTCGATTGTCGGCAGAATTCCGGCACTCTCGGCCGCGGCCGGCCGCGGCCACACGGCGCACATGCAAAACCCCATCCACAGGAACGCCCCGACCGAGTACCGCATGCCGCCTTTCATTGCAGCGATTGTATGGGATTCGCTACCCATGCTTGCTCACAACTTGATAGATTTGCGACATGACCGTCATTCGCGAAGCCGACGTAATTGCAAGCGTTGCGGACGCCCTGCAGTACATTTCCTACTACCACACGCCGGATTTCATCCGCGCCATGGGCCGTGCCTATGAGGTCGAGCAAAGTCCCGCCGCGCGCGACGCCATCGCGCAGATTCTGACCAATTCGCGCATGTGCGCCGAAGGCCACCGGCCGATCTGCCAGGACACCGGCATCGTGGTGGTGTTCGTCGAGGTGGGCATGGGCGTGGCCTGGGACGCGAAGCTGGATCTTGCGGCGATGATCAATGAGGGCGTGCGCCGCGCCTATCTAAACCCGGACAACAAGTTGCGCGCCTCCATCGTGGCGGATCCGGCATTCAAGCGCGGCAATACTCGGGATAACACCCCGGCGGTGATTCATACGGAATTCGTTGCGGGCGACAAGCTCGGCATCACCGTCGCCGCCAAGGGCGGCGGCTCGGAAAATAAATCGATGTTCGCCATGCTGAACCCGTCGGATTCCGTGGCCGACTGGGTTTTGGAAATGGTGCCGGAGATGGGCGCGGGCTGGTGTCCGCCGGGGATGCTGGGTGTCGGCATCGGCGGCAGCGCCGAGAAGGCCATGCTGCTCGCCAAGAAATCGCTGATGGATCCGATCGACATCGGCAATCTCATCGCGCGCGGTCCGAAGACGCCGCTCGAGGAGCTGCGCCTGGAAATTTATCGGCGCGTCAACGCGCTCGGCATCGGCGCCCAAGGCTTGGGCGGCCTGACCACGGTGCTGGACGTCAAGATTTTGGACTATCCGACCCATGCCGCGTCGTTGCCGGTCGCGGTCATTCCGAATTGCGCCGCCACCCGGCACATTCATTTCACGCTGGATGGCACAGGACCCGCACTGCTCGAAGCGCCAAATTTGGATCTCTGGCCCAGGGTTCATTGGAGCGCCGACGCCAGCGCCCGCCGCGTGTCCCTCGATGGACTCACCAAAATGGAGATCGCGGCCTGGAAGCCGGGCGAGCGCCTGTTGTTGACCGGCAAGTTGCTGACCGGCCGCGATGCCGCGCATAAGCGCATCTGCGCGTTGCTCGATGCCGGCAAGGCGCTGCCCGACGGTTTGGATTTCACCGGGCGCGTGATCTATTACGTCGGGCCTGTCGATCCTGTCGGTACGGAAGTGGTCGGGCCCGCGGGTCCCACCACGGCCAATCGGATGGATCGCTTCACCGACACGATGCTCGGCAAATCAGGACTGCTCGCGATGGTGGGGAAGGCCGAGCGCGGTCCCGAAACCGTCGCCTCGATCGCGAAGCATCGTTCCGCCTATTTGATCGCAGTCGGGGGCGCGGCCTTCCTGGTGTCGAATGCCATTCGCGGCAGCCGCGTGGTGGCCTTTCCGGAACTCGGCATGGAGGCGGTGTACGAATTCGACGTGAAGGACATGCCCGTCACCGTGGCGGTGAGCGCCGACGGCGAATCGGTGCACGAAAGCGGCCCCAAAAAATGGGCGGGCAAGTTCGCCGGCATCCCGGTTGCCGTGGAATAGAGGGCTACAGCGCCTTGCGCATCAATAATCCTGCGCCGAACCGGGTTTCGAAGCTGCCGACGATGGCGAAACCGCAGGAAAGATAAAACTGCTTGGCGTGAATATTCCCGACGACGTGCAATGCGCTCGAACCCATCGAGCGCGCCTTCTCGCAGCAGTGTTCGAGCAGTTTTCGGCCCAATCCTGCGCGCTGAACGCTGGGTTCGACAAATAGCGCGTCGAGCTCGGTATCGCCGTCATCGCGCGGCAGAATGGCGCAGAACCCGACAATGGCGCCATCCTGTTCCAAGACGAACACGCCGCCCGCGGCTATTTGTTGCAGCGGCAAGTCGATGGCATCGGGATGACGCAGCAAGGCGTCGCGGTCGCCTTCGTTGCCGAGCGATGCGCGCCATTGCAGCGCCTCGAGGATGCGGCGTTCGGCGGCAACGGCAGGGCGGATAATCACGCAGCGGACTATACCCGCTCACGCGGATTGCGCGCTCACGCGGATTGCGCGCTCACGCGGATTGCGCGCTCACCCGAATCCCGACCAGCTTCTAATATTTGATCGAACAGCCATAAGGCTTGGTCACGGCGTGCGGCGGCGAGTCGCCCGCGGCCACGGCGAGCATGGCTTCCTTGAGGTAGGGTTCGGCGCGCGCGATATCCGCTTCGTCGGTGGTCGCCAGGCTGTCGATCCCGCCCATGTACTTAAGCGTACCGCCCTTGTCGATGACGAACATATGCGGCGTAGTCTTTGCGTCATACAAACGCGCGAGGCTTCCCGTGGGATCCAGCAGCACCGCGGTGGGGACCGCATGGCGCGACTGCGTCAGGGCATCTGCAGCGGCGCCATTGACGTAACCCGGCTTGCCGGGAGCCGAGGAGATCACGGTCAGCCAGACGATGCCGTCCTTTTGCGCCAGCGCCTGCACGCCTTGCATGTTGCCGCTGCCGTACTGCTTGCGAGTGTAGGGGCAATCGGCGTTGGTCCATTCCAGCACCACGATTTTGCCGCGATATTCGCTCAAGCGGATGGGCGCGCCCTTGCTGTCGACCGCCGTGAAATCGGGTGCAGCCTGGCCGATCTGCGGCGCGGCTCCCGCTGCCACATCGAAGATCCCAATCATGCCGACCAGCAGTGCGGCGATCACGGCGATGGCCGTGATTCCCAAACCGCCGCCGTCACGCCCCGCCGGCGCGGCGCCTGTTTCAGGGCGGACCGATGAATTGGGGTTCATGCGAGGGCTCCGGTGATCTTTTCGAGTGCTCCTAAGGATTAGTTCAAACCGCGCAGCAATGGTTCCCTGGTGCTTTTAGCCGCGAGCGTTTAGAGTACGCCCCCCTGCCAAAAAGCGAGTAGATTCAGCGTCATGCGTTTTGCGAAGCAGTACGAGGTCATCGTCATCGGAGGCGGTCACGCCGGTACCGAAGCGGCGCTGGCGGCTGCGCGGATGGGGGCCGGCACGCTGCTGCTGACGCATAACATCGAGACCTTGGGTCAGATGAGCTGCAATCCCGCGATCGGAGGCATCGGCAAGGGACATCTGGTCAAGGAAATCGACGCGCTTGGGGGAGCCATGGCGTGCGCCACCGATCAGGCGGGAATTCAGTTTCGAACCTTGAACTCAAGCAAGGGGCCCGCAGTGCGCGCGACGCGTGCCCAAGCGGACCGGCAGCTCTACAAGCGCGCGATTCGGCGAATTCTGGAATCGCAACCTCGTCTGGCGCTGTTTCAGCAGGAAGCCGCCGACCTGATCCTGGCGGGCGATCGTGTAGTCGGTGTCGTCACCTCGAGCGGACTTGAGTTTCGTGCGCCGGCGATCGTTCTGACCGTCGGCACCTTCCTGGGAGGCAAAATTCATGTGGGTCTCAAGAGCCAGCCGGGCGGACGCGCCGGCGATGAGCCCTCGGTGAGTCTGGCGGCGCGTCTGCGCGAATTGCCCTTGAGAGTCGGACGCTTGAAGACCGGCACGCCGCCGCGCATCGATGGACGCAGCATCGATTTCTCGGCGCTGCGCGAGCAGCACAGCGATGACCCGCGGCCGGTTTTTTCCTATCTCGGCACGCGCGAGCAGCATCCACGCCAGCTTCCCTGCCACATCACGGCGACCAACGCGCGGACTCACGACATCATCCGCTCAGGCTTAGCGCGCTCGCCGCTGTTTACAGGTTTGATCGAAGGCGTCGGTCCGCGCTACTGCCCCTCGGTGGAGGACAAGGTGGTGCGATTCGCCGATAAATCTTCGCACCAGATCTTCGTCGAACCCGAAGGCCTGGACACGCATGAGATTTACCCCAACGGCATCTCCACCAGCCTGCCATTCGATGTGCAGCAGGAATTCGTACGCAGCATTGCAGGCTTCGAAAATGCTCACATCACGCGCCCCGGCTATGCCATCGAGTACGATTTCTTCGATCCGCGCGATTTGAAATGCAGCCTCGAAACCAAGCACATTCCCGGCCTGTATTTCGCCGGTCAGATCAATGGCACCACCGGCTATGAAGAGGCGGCGGCCCAAGGCTTGCTGGCCGGGATCAATGCCGCGCTCGCCGTGCAAGGGCGCGGGGCCTGGTTTCCTAAGCGCAGCGAGGCCTATCTCGGCGTGCTCGTCGATGATTTGATCACGCGCGGCGCGACCGAACCCTATCGCATGTTCACCAGCCGCGCCGAATACCGGCTTTCGCTGCGCGAAGACAACGCGGACCTGCGTCTGACCGCGGCGGGGCGGGAACTCGGACTCATCAGCGATGAGCGCTGGGAGTTCTTTGAGCGCAAACGCGACGCGGTGGCGGGCGAAGTCGATCGCATGGAGCGCGCCGTCGTGCGTCCCGCCGGGGTCGATGCCGCATTGCTCGCCAAACTGGGCGGCGCGCTGGCGCGCGAGACGCATGCCGTCGATCTGTTGCGCAGGCCTGAAATTTCCTTCGATGATTTGGACGCCGTTGCACCCGCGGAGGCGCTGTGGCGCAGGGATGTGCGCCTGAGTGAGCAGGTCAAATTGCAAGTTGAAGTGCAGGCCAAATATTCCGGGTACTTGAAACGCCAGAGCGATGAGATCGACCGCGCTTCGCGCAATGAGGAATTGCGCCTGCCGGCCGACATTGACTACGCCTTGGTCGGCGGACTGTCGAATGAAGCGCGCCAGCGTCTCTGCGACGTGCGGCCGCAAACCCTGGGACAGGCGGCGCGCATCCCGGGACTCACGCCGGCCGCGGTATCCTTGCTGCTGGTGCATTTGAAGAGGCGCGAGCGCGCCGCTTGAGGCGGCTAACCCGAAGGATCCCACATGAATGGTTTTTACGACTTCACGATGCCGGGACTCGATGGCAGTCCCAATATTTTGGCGCCATTGATCGGCAAGGTGACCTTGGCGGTGAATGTCGCGAGCCGCTGCGGCTACACGCCGCAATATGCCGGTCTCGAGGAGCTCTACCAAGAACTCAAGGACAAGGGATTCACGGTGGTCGGTTTCCCCTGCAATCAGTTCGGCGCACAAGAACCGGGCACGGCGGCGGAGATCCAAACCTTTTGTTCGGTCAATTTCGGCGTGACCTTTCCGCTTGCGGCGAAAATTGAGGTGAACGGGCCGCATCGCCATCCGCTGTATGCGTGGCTGACGGCGCAGGAAAACGGCTTTCCCGGCGACATCGGCTGGAATTTCGAGAAATTTCTGATCGACCGCAGCGGCCGGGTGGCCCGCCGCTATCCGGCCGGAACCAAGCCAACCGATCCCACATTGCTGCAGGATGTGGCGAATGTTTTGCAGTGATTACGCGGGAATACTCGGACGGGCGCTTAGGTTCAGTGGCAATTTGCCCGCCCACTCTTTAACATCACCGCACCTGATGGAACGCAAGAACGCCCGGAGTACTAGATGCTTGCTCGATTGACTGCCAAAGCGTGGCTCGCCGTAATGGTGTTGACGTGGTTTTCGCTGGGCGCGCACGCGGCGGGCGATCCAGCCAAAGGCGAGATGAAGTTCTACACGTGCTACGGCTGCCACGGGATCGCCAACTACCGGAACGCGTATCCGGACTACAGCGTGCCGATGTTGCGCCATCAGAACGCGGAATACCTGACCGCGGCGTTGCACGAGTATCGCGATGGCACACGGCCGCACGCCACCATGCATGCGCAGGCCTCGTCGCTCTCGGATCAGGACATCGAGGACATCGCAGCCTATTTGCAAGGCGCGCAGCCGATCAAGGCCGGCACGCCGGCGCCGGGCAAAGCGCCGCCCAAACAAGTTGCGGCCTGCGTTGCCTGCCACGGCGAAACCGGCCTCGGTGTCGACTCCCCGCTCGTGCCGAAGCCGGCGGTGCTCGCCGGACAGCATGTGGATTACCTGGAGCAGGCGCTGACCTCATATAAAAATGGCCGCCGCAAGAACGTCGTGATGGACGGCATGGCGCAACTGCTGACCAGCGATGACGACGTCAAAATCGCCGCCGCCTACTTCGCAGATCAAAAGTCGCCGCTGGCGACGGCGAGCACCGAAAGCAAATAGGACCCGGTGGGCCTTTATTTGCGCAGGGTCATCAGAAACTGCGCGAACGTTTCGTAGTAGGCATCGCGGTTTTGCTTCTTGCGATAGCCGTGGCCTTCATCGGCAGCGAGCAAGTACCAGACCTCTCCGCCTTTCGCGCGCAGTTTGTTGACAATCTGTTCCGCTTCCGAGACGGGCACGCGCGGATCGTTTTTGCCGTGGACGACGAGCAGCGGACGCGTGATCCGATCGGCGTTGGTCAAGGGCGAGATGCGCCGTAAGAAGCTGCGCATCTCCAGATCCCGTTCGTCGCCGTATTCCGCGCGCCGCTGGTTCTGCCGGTAGGGCGCGGTATTCGTCAAGAAGCTGACGAAGTCGGCGATGCCGCTGACATCGACCCCGCCGCGCAGGCGGTCGCTGTAATTGACCAGTGTCGCGAGGCTCAGGTAGCCGCCGTAGGAGCCGCCCGCGACCACCACGTGCTTGGCGTCGAAGCTCTTCTGCAGCTCAATCCACACCAACATCGCGCCGACATCCTTGACGGCGTCTTCGCGCAGCACGCCGTTGTCGAGCGCCATGTAAGTCTTGCCGTATCCGGACGAGCCGCGCACGTTGGGCGCGATCACGGCGAAGCCCAGCTCGTTGACGATGTATTGAATCCAGGGATCAAAGCCGGGACGGAACTGCGACTCCGGTCCGCCGTGCAGCGAGATCAGCACCGGATGGGGGCCGCCGGTGGCGGGCTCGTAAACATACGCCGGCACCTGGCGAGGCTTGCCATCCACCCGATCAAAGGTGGGAAATTCCACCAGCCGCGGCAGCACAAACCTGGCGGCGTCCACGGCGCCCGGCTCGCTGCGCGTCCAGGGCTCCAGCCGGTTTTCGGCGATGTCCAGCACGTAAGCATCGCGCGGCTGATTCGCGGCCGCGAATCCGAACGCAAGGCGCGTGGCCGTCGCATCGAAGCTCAAGGAACCGATGATGCCCGTCTCTCGCAGACGCGGCGGCGTGAGATCCTGGTGCGAGCGCAAATCGAGCAGATTGAGCTTGTCCACGCCTGCTTCATTGCTGACGTACGCCAGATAGTGCCCGTCGCGAGAAATCGCCAACGCTTCGATATCCCAGGGGATGTGCGCCGAAACCACCGTCTTGTCGTTGGTGAATAAATTGACGTAGCGCAGCCGGGCGAATTCGCTTTCGCGGTCCGAGATCAAGTAAACACCCTGGCCGTCGCGCGAGAATTTGGCGTCCGCGATGCCGACTTTCGCCGGCGCCGGCTCGAGTTCGCGCTTCTGCCCGCTGCCGAGGTCCACGACGTAGAGATACGCCTCGGAAATCGACACTTCCTTGCGCACCAGCAGTTTCGAATCATCCGGCGACCAATCGAGGACGGACCACAGGGCGCCGCTGTCATCGCCTGCCAGGGCGAGACGCGGCAAGGCGCCGGATTCCGGATCCACGATCTCAATGTCGAAAGTCCGGCCGTCGCGCGCGGTGCTGAAGAAGGCGACTTCGCGGCCGCTGTTGGACCAGCGGGGCGCGCCGTTCAAGGATTTGCCGTCGGTCAATAATCTGGCGGCCGGATCGCCCAAGTGCTGGTAATAGAGCTGTGCATTTTCATTGCCGCCCGAGTCCAAGAGAAACACGAAGGCGCTGCGCGCGGGGTCCGGCGAGAACGCCGCTTCCGTGATCGGCTCGTGCAGAAAAGTCAGTTGGCGGCGCGCGCCTCCCGGCTGCTCGACGATATGCAGCTGGTCGACATCGGCGAATCGGGTTGCAATCAGCAATTGTCCCTTTGGCGACCATCCAAGCGGCGTTGCCTGGCGCGCGTCGAGGTAGCCATCCAATTTTCCGGAGAGCTCCGCCGGCGCCTGCGGAATGTTTTCGAAGGTCAAATTGCCGCGCTCGACGCGCGTGACGGCAAAAGCCTCAGGCTCGGCCAAAAGCGCCGCGGCGAGCAGCAGCAACAAATAAATTCGGTTCATATTTCTATGTTCTCACACCGCGAGGATAATGCGGTCGATGGCGGGCTTCGAGCATTTGATCCAATCTTACGATGTCGGCGATCTTTTGGACGAGATCGCGAGCGCGGAACCACCCGCCTATTTGCGCCGTTGTTTCGCCGAAGGCTGTTCCGCGCCCGTCTTGAGCTGGGTTCGTGTGCAGCAGCTGGCCGTGTGCGCGATGGTTCTGGATGCCATCGTCAACGACCGAGACTATGAGTTCCTGGAGCGCGAGCTGATCGCCGATTGGCGCGTTCACTACGCGAGGGCCTGCATGAAGATCAAGGACACGGCATTGCAAGCATTGCGGCGCGTGCTCGAGCACGATCGGCCCGCGGACCCGGAAGCCGCGGCCGAGCTGGAAACTCTGGCCAATCGATTGGCGGGGACCTGATTGAATCCGCCCCGGCCAAGCCTACGGCCAACACTGACGGCGGCACTGGTTCTGGCGCTGGCCGCCTGCGTGACGCCGCCGCCGAAACCGGCTGCGCCTTCCGTGCCGGCCGCGGCGCCGCTGGATGCGTCCTACGATTGGCATGTCCTGCTGGTTGTGCCGTTCGGCACGGTATTAAAGGATGTGCCTTTGACCTTGCACGAGGTATTCCTGTTTCGCGATGACGCAGCGAGGGCCGCACCCGTCGATGAGCTGGAGTGCTATGCCGTCGACGGAAACCGTCCGACGTTCATCGCTCGATCGCCCACCTCCTATCTGCTGTGCTTCAAGCATGACCGTCTTTCGCGGGTGGAAGCGACGGTTCCGCTGCCGGCTGACGAAGCGGCGCGAATTTTCGCCGATGCCTGCGGCCTTTGGATGAAAAACGCCCAGGCGACGACGCAAGAGTGCGCAGGTTCCGAGGGCGGTACGGCATTCTCGGGTCATTTTGAGAACGAGCCGGACGATTCGGCGCAATTGACCATCCAGCTCGACGCCGACGAGCCGGCCGGCCCCGCCGATCACGCTCCTCAAACAGGCTAAGGCCATGCGCGCCGATGAATGCGACATGCTCGTTTCGGGTGCGAGAGACCTGGGAGTCGAATTAGATCCCACCCGCGCCGAAACGCTGCTCAGGCTCGTGGATGAGCTGGAGCAGGGCAACGCGCAATTCAATTTGACCGCGATACGCGACCGCCCCGGCATGCTGCAAAAACACGTGCTCGACAGCCTGAGCTTGCAGCCGTACCTGCGCGGCGAGCGGCTGGCGGACGTCGGTACCGGTGCGGGCTTTCCGGGTCTGGTTTTAGCCGTCGTGAACCCGCAACGCCGCCTGACGCTGATTGAGGCCACGGGCAAGAAGGCTCGATTCGTCGAGCAGACGGTGCAGCGGATCGGCTGCGGCAATGTGCTCGTGGTCAATTCCCGTGCGGAAATCTATAGACCTTTCGAACTTTTCGATACAGTGGTCGCCCGGGCCCTATCCTCGCTCGCCGATTTCGTGGCCTACGCCGGCCATCTGTGTGCGCCCGGCGGACGGTTGCTGGCGATGAAGGGGAAACGGCCTGATGATGAGATATCCGCATTGCCGAGAGCGTTTCGCGTGCTGGCGGTGCATCGTTTGAGGGTGCCGGGCCTCCCCGACGAACGGCATCTCGTGGAGTTGATTCGAAGCCAATTGAAGCCGGGCAAGATATGAAACGCGTCATTGCAATGGCCAATCAAAAAGGCGGAGTGGGCAAAACCACGACCGCGGTGAATCTCGCCGCGTCGTTGACGGCGACCAAGCGCCGCGTGCTGCTCATCGACCTGGATCCGCAGGGCAACGCCACCATGGGATGCGGCATCGACAAGCATGTGCAATCGCGTACCAGCTGCGATGTGCTGTTGGGCGATTGCAGCGCCGTTGAAGCGTTGGTCACGGTTGAGTACGGCGGCTTCATGCTGATGCCGGCCAACCAGGATCTGACCGCGGCCGAAGTTCGGCTGCTCACCATGACAGTGGGGCGTGAGTTCAAGTTGCGCAACGCCCTCGCCCAAGTGCGCAACGACTTTGACGTCATTCTCATCGATTGTCCGCCTTCCTTGAACATGCTGACCTTGAATGCGCTGGTGGCCGCGGATTCCGTCATGGTGCCCATGCAGTGCGAGTACTACGCGCTCGAAGGCCTGACCGCGTTGATGCAGACCATCGAACAGATCAAGGAGAGCATCAATCCTGAATTGGAGATCGAAGGGTTGCTGCGCACCATGTTCGATCCGCGCAATAACCTGGCGAACGAAGTATCCGCGCAACTTACACAGCATTTCGGCGAGAAAGTGTTCCGCACCGTCATTCCTCGCAACGTGCGCCTGGCGGAGGCACCGAGCTTCGGCAAACCCGCGCTGTTTCACGACAAGGAATCTCGCGGTGCGCTGGCCTATCTGGCGCTCGCCGGCGAAATGATTCGCCGCGACGAGTTGCCGGGCGGCGAAATGATTCGCCGCGACGATCCGCCGGGCACGCCCGTATAATCGCCCGATCGGTTTACGGGGAATTGCTATGTCCGGCAAAAAGCCGTCTTTAGGTCGAGGCCTGGCTGAGCTCAGTCCCCTGCTCGCGCGCCGCGCGGGCGCGCCGGAACCTGAGAAAGCACCGATTCTGGTCGGCGATCGCCTGGCATCGCTGCCGGTTGATCTTTTGCAGCGGGGCAAGTATCAGCCGCGGGCCGATATGCGTCCCGAATCCCTGGGCGAGCTGGCCGATTCCATCAAGGCGCGCGGCTTGGTGCAGCCCATCCTGGTGCGCCCATTGCCGCGGCCCATCCCAACCGAATCGCAGCGCTACGAAATCATCGCAGGCGAACGGCGCTGGCGTGCCGCGCAGATGGCGGGCCTCGCTGAGATTCCCGCCGTCATCCGCGACGTCCCCGACGAGGACGCAGTCGCGATGGCGCTCATCGAGAACATTCAGCGCGAAAACTTGAATCCGCTGGAAGAGGCCCGCGCGCTATTGCGTCTGATCGAGGAATTCGGATTGACGCATCAGGCCGCGGCGGAGGCTGTCGGACGTTCGCGCGCCGCCGTCAGCAATTTGGTGCGGTTGATGGAGTTGACCGACGAGGTCAAGGAGATGCTGGAGCATCGCCAGATCGAAATGGGCCACGCGCGCGCCCTGCTAGGGCTCGCTACCCGCCGCCAGCAAATCGAGGTTGCCGCCTTGGTCGCCAAGAAGGCTTTGTCGGTACGCGATACGGAGAGTTTGGTGCGTCGCATCATAAATCCTAAAACGGCTGAAGCCGGGCAGCCTGAGGCCGTAAAAGATCCGGACATTCAGCGCCTGGAAACCGAAATCGCCGAGAAGTTGGGCGCCAAAGTCGCCTTTCAACACGCCGCCTCGGGCAAGGGCAAGCTGATCGTCAGCTACAACAGTTTGGACGAGTTGGAAGGCATTTTGGCCCACATCCAATAGGCGACAAAAAGCCTTAAAACGCCTTGATGCAGCAGGGCGCCCTCTCTATAATGCGCCGGCCATTTTTGGCACAGTCAGCGAAGTGTTCGTGAGCTTCGCTCCACGGGATTTAACTTGGTCGCGATCGATTTAGCCCTAGCGCGGCGGCTGGCTCTCAGCGTCGTTCTGGGCCAGACGGCCGTGACCGTAGTCTGCGCGCTCGTGAGTTGGCTGATTGCGGGCCCCCCCGCGGCTTTATCCGCCGCAATGGGCGGCGGCATCAGCACCGCAGCGAGTCTTGTCATGGCATTGCTGGGTTTTGGCGGCAAATCGGCTGCAGATGGGCAGCGGGCGATGCGCGCGTTCTTCATCGGCGAAGCCGCCAAGATCGCGATCGTCATCGTGCTGTTCGTGGTGGTGCTGAAGACGATGAGGGTGGTGCCGCTGGCGATGCTCGGCACTTATGTCGCAACTTTTTTTGTATTTTGGGTGGCGCTGGCGAATCTGCTGCCGCCGCTGGGCGGGACCAATATTCCGCGCGGACGCTAGAAAAACAGTTGATTTGAGAGGATCGAGACACACATAAGAATTGAAATGGCAGCAGAGCAAACCACCACCGCAAACGAATACATTCTTCATCACTTGACGTTCCTCTCCAACAAGGAACCCAAGGGAATAGTGGATTTCTCCGTCATCAACTGGGACACCGTTGGGATATCGTTGACGCTCGGGCTGCTTTTCATAGGCGCGTTCTACATGGCCGCGCGCACCGCTACGGCGGGCGTGCCCGGTAAATTCCAAAATTTCGTGGAAATGGTGGTCGGGTTCGTCGACACCCAGGTAAAGGATTCCTTTCACGGCAGCAACAAGCTGCTCGCTCCATTGGGCCTCACCATCTTCTGCTGGGTATTCTTATTCAACTTCATGGACGTGTTGCCGGTGGACCTGCTGCCGGCCCTGGCGCGCGGCGCCGGCGTTGGACATTTCAAGGTGGTGCCGAGCACCGACCTCAATGTCACGTTCGCCCTGTCCCTGACGGTGTTCGTGCTCATCATCTATTACAGCATCAAGGTAAAAGGACTCGGCGGGTTTCTGGGGGAGCTCACGCTGCAGCCGTTCAGCGCCAAGAATCCGGTCCTCAAGGTGATGCTGATTCCTGTAAATCTCCTATTGGAGATCGTGCCGCTGCTGGCGCGCCCGCTGTCGCTGTCACTGCGCTTGTACGGCAATCTGTTCGCCGGCGAGATGATTTTCCTGCTGCTGGCGACGTTGTCGTTGGCGGGCATCCACCAGCTCTCGACCGGCAGCGGGTGGTTCCTCGTCGTCGTCCAGATCATTCTGGTAGCGGCGTGGACCGTGTTCGATTTTTTAATAGGGTTGCTGCAGGCATTCATTTTCATGGTCCTGTCGATCGTCTATCTGGCGATGGCGCAGGAAACGCATTAGTACTAAGTCCGATAACCAGATTACATTTTCGTTTTCGTCTAGGAGGATTTGAATGGAAAACATTGCACACGTCCAGGCCATGACCGTGCTCGCCGTAGGCATCATCTTCGGCATGGGCGCGGCAGGAACCGCCATCGGGTTCGGAATTTTGGGCGGCCGCTTTCTGGAAGGCGCCGCGCGGCAACCCGAGCTGACCCCGATGCTGCAGGTGAAAATGTTCATCGTGGCGGCACTGGTCGACGCAGTGGCCATGATCGGCATCGGCTTCGCGCTGTTCTTTACGTTTGCGAACCCGTTCACCGCGGCTCTGACGCACTGAAGCCGGACCGCACTTAAGCCGGCAAGGAATCGAACGTGAACATCAATCTCACGCTGTTCGTGCAGGTGATCGTGTTCGTCGCGCTCATCATGGTTACGATGAAATTCGTGTGGCCCTTGATCATCGTCAAGATGGACGAGCGCGCGCGCAATATCGCAGCAGGACTCGCCGCCGCCGAGAAGGGCACGCAAGACCTGGCTTCCGCCCATGAGCGTGCCGAGGTCATCATGCGCGAGGCCCGCGAACGCGCCGCCCAGATCGTCGACCAGGCGCAGCATCGCGCCAACGACATGGTGGAAGAGGCCAAGGGCACCGCCTCGGCCGAAGGTACGCGGCTGCTGGCCGCTGCGCAGGAGCAAATCGACCTGGCCGCCGCGCGCGCGCGCGAAACCCTGCGGCGCGATGTGGCGCAGATCGCCGTCAGCGCGGCAGCGAAGATCCTCGAGCGCGAAATCGATTCGCGCACGCATGGCGACATCATCGACAAGCTCGCGGCCCAGATCTAGGACGATCCGGCATGGCTGAAAAAAGCACCATCGCGCGGCCCTACGCCAAAGCGGCATTCCAGGAGGCCCAAGGCGACAAGGACCTGCCGCGCTGGTCCGAGACGCTGCGCGCCGCCGCCACGGCCGTGCGCGATCCGCGGGTGCACGAGCTGCTCGGCAGCCCGAGGTTGAGCGGCGAGGAGCTGGCGCAGTTCGTGATGGGGGTTACGGGTACGGTAATCGATGAACACGGCCAGAACTTTTTCCGCCTGCTCGGGGAAAACCACCGCTTAGGGTTTTTGCCCGAGATCTCCGCGTTGTTCGACGAATACAAGGACGAGGCGGAAAGCGTCATCGACGTCACCGTGACCTCCGCCGCACCCATCGACAGCGCTCAACAGCAGGCGCTAGGGGTAGCGCTGGAGCGCAAGCTCAAGCGCTCGGTACGCCTGCACTTTGCCACGGATTCCGCATTGATCGGCGGCGCGATCTTGCGCGCCGGCGACACGGTAATCGACGGTTCCCTGCTCAGCCGGCTCAAACGCGTTGCGTTCGAGCTGACGGCGTAAACGACCAGTATTGGCTAGAGGATTTAGGTTATGTCCATCAAGGCATCGGAAATCAGCGACCTCATCAAGGCGCGCATCGACAAGTTCAAGTCCGCCACCGAAGCACGCAATGTCGGTACGGTGGTGAGCGTCACCGATGGCATCGTGCGCATCCACGGGCTCGCCGACGCGCGTTACGGCGAGATGCTGGAGTTCTCCGGCAACATCTTCGGACTCGCGCTGAATCTCGAACAAGATTCCGTGGGCGCGGTGGTGCTCGGCGACTACAAGGGCATTTCCGAGGGCGCCGAGGTGAAAACCACGGGCCGCATTCTTGAAGTACCCGTGGGTCCGGAGCTGCTGGGCCGCGTGGTCGATGCCTTGGGAGCGCCCATCGACGGCAAGGGCCCGGTAAATGCCAAATTGAAGTCGCCGCTGGAGCGCGTGGCGCCGGGCGTCATTTTCCGCCAGAGCGTATCGCAACCGGTGCAAACCGGTCTCAAGGCCATCGATGCAATGGTGCCGATCGGCCGCGGCCAGCGCGAGCTCATCATCGGCGACCGCCAGACCGGCAAGACCGCGGTGGCCATCGACACCATCATCAATCAAAAAGGCACGGGCGTTAAGTGCGTTTACGTCGCCATCGGCCAGAAGCGAAGCTCCATCGCCAATGTGGTGCGCAAGCTCGAAGAACACGGCGCCATGGGGCACACCATCATCGTCGCGGCATCCGCGTCCACCCCCGCGGCGATGCAGTATCTGGCGCCCTACGGCGGCTGCGCGATGGGCGAATACTTCATGGACAACGGCGAAGATGCGCTGATCGTGTACGACGATTTGTCCAAGCAAGCCGTGGCTTACCGGCAGATTTCCCTGCTGCTGCGCCGTCCCCCGGGCCGCGAGGCGTATCCCGGCGATGTGTTCTATCTGCACTCGCGCCTGCTCGAGCGTTCCGCGCGGGTCAACGCGGAATACGTCGAGAAAATTTCCAACGGCCGCGTGAAGGGCAAGACCGGGTCCCTGACCGGACTGCCCATCATCGAGACCCAGGCGGGCGATGTGACGGCGTTCGTGCCGACCAACGTGATCTCCATCACCGACGGCCAGATCTTTTTGGAGACCGACCTGTTCAATGCCGGCATGCGGCCGGCCATCAATGCCGGCATTTCCGTATCGCGCGTCGGCGGCGCGGCGCAAACCAATATCATCAAAAAGCTCGGCGGCGGCGTGCGCCTGGCGCTGGCGCAGTTTCGCGAGCTGGCTGCCTTCTCGCAGTTCGCCTCGGACTTGGACGAGGCCACGCGCAAACAGCTCGAGCGCGGGCAACGGGTCACCGAGCTCATGAAGCAGAAGCAGTATTCGCCCATGTCGGTGGGGGAAATGTCGCTGACGCTGTATGCGGCGAACAACGGCTATTTCGACAAGGTCGCGCGCCTCAAGGTGGTGGAGACCGAGGCGAACTTGCAGTCCTTCGCCCATTCGAGCTACGGCGACCTGCTCAAGACCATCAACGGCAAGCCGGACCTCACCAAGGAAGTCGAAGCTTCCTTAAAGAAATGCTGCGACGAATTTTTCGCGACGCTGTAGACCTGAGGCCGAAGAGGACGTAATGGCAGGCGCAAAAGAAATCCGGGGCAAGATCGCGAGTATCAAAAATACCCGCAAGATCACCAAGGCGCTGGAAATGGTGGCGGCCAGCAAGATGCGCAAGGCCCAGGACCGCATGCGCGCGGCGCGTCCCTATGCGGAAAAAGTCCGCAAGATGATCGGCCACCTGCGCCAGGTCAATCTGGACTACAAGCACCCCTTCACGCTCGAGCGCCCGGTGAACTCCGTCGGCATCGTGGTGATCAGCACCGACCGCGGCTTGTGCGGATCGCTGAACTTGAATCTGTTCAAGGCCACCCTGGCTTCGATCCGCGAGGCGCAGTCGCGCGGCGCCAAGGTGTACCTGTGCGTCATCGGCTCGAAAGCCCTGCAGTTCTTCCGCCGTCTCGCCGGCATCGAGATCTCGGCCTCGGTCACCCATCTCGGCGACCGGCCGCACATCAACGATCTGATCGGCACCACCAAGGTCATGCTGGATTTTTACCGTGAAACGAAAGTTGATCAGCTGCTGCTGGCGCACAACGTGTTCGTGAACACCATGACCCAGAAGGGCATCGTCTCGCAGCTGCTGCCGATTCAGACCGTCGACAAGGATGAGCTGCAGGAACGTTGGGACTATATTTACGAACCCGACTCGATGACGATCCTCGACGGCATTCTCATGCGCTACATCGAGGCACAGATCTTTCAGGGCGCCGTCGAGAACGTGGCCTGCGAAATGGCCGCGCGCATGGTGGCCATGAAAGCGGCAACGGACAACGCCGGCGATCTCATCGATGAGCTGCAGCTCATTTACAACAAGGCCCGTCAGGCCGCGATCACCAAGGAGCTCTCAGAGATCGTTGGCGGGGCAGCGGCGGTTTAGATATGGTCCAGATTTATTCTTTACGGCGCGTAGCGCCGCTTCATGTACGGGGTTGCGCAGCAACCCCGTTGAGGGGTCAATAAAATGTCCAGCGGTAAAATCGTGCAAATCATCGGCGCGGTCATCGACGTCGAATTTCCACGCGATCAGATCCCCAAGGTGTATGACGCGCTCAAGCTCGATGAGGTCGACCTGACCCTCGAGGTGCAGCAGCAGCTCGGCGACGGCGTGGTTCGCGCCATCGCAATGGGCCCATCCGAGGGCTTGCGCCGCGGCCTCACGGTCAAGGGCACGGGCAAGGGAATTTTGGTGCCGGTGGGCAACGGCACGCTCGGGCGCATCATGGATGTTTTGGGCAAGCCCCAGGATGAGCGCGGCCCCGTGAAGGCGACGGAGTACCTGCCGATTCACCGGGCGGCGCCGGCTTATGACGAACAGGCCGGCGGTCAGGATTTGCTGGTCACCGGAATCAAGGTCATCGACCTGCTGGTGCCGTTCGCCAAGGGCGGCAAGGTCGGATTGTTCGGCGGCGCCGGTGTCGGCAAGACCGTGAACATGCTGGAGCTCATCAACAACATTGCGAAGCAGTACAGTGGATTGTCGGTGTTTGCGGGCGTCGGTGAGCGCACCCGCGAAGGCAACGACTTCTATCATGAGATGATCGAATCGGGCGTCATCGACAAGGACGATCTTTCCAAATCGAAAGTGGCCATGGTGTACGGCCAGATGAATGAGCCGCCGGGCAATCGCCTGCGCGTCGCGCTCACCGGCCTGACCATGGCCGAATTCTTCCGCGATGAAAAGCAGGCCTCGGGCAAGGGCCGCGACGTGCTGTTCTTCGTCGACAACATTTATCGCTACACGCTGGCCGGCACGGAAGTCTCCGCGCTGCTCGGCCGCATGCCTTCGGCGGTGGGATACCAGCCGACGCTGGCCGAGGAAATGGGCGTGCTCCAGGAGCGCATCACCTCGACGAAGACGGGCTCCATCACCTCGATTCAGGCCGTGTACGTGCCCGCGGACGACCTCACCGATCCTTCTCCGGCGACGACTTTCGCCCACTTGGACGCCACCGTCGTACTGTCGCGGCAGATCGCCTCCCTCGGCCTCTACCCCGCCGTGGATCCGCTGGATTCCACCAGCCGCCAGCTCGATCCCCTCGTTGTCGGCCAGGACCACTACGATATCGCCCGCGGTGTGCAGTCCATTCTGCAGCGCTACAAGGAGCTGCAGGACATCATCGCGATTCTGGGAATGGATGAATTGTCCGAGGAAGACAAGCTCAGCGTATACCGCGCGCGCAAGATCCAGCGCTTCCTCACCCAGCCGTTCAACGTGGCGAAAGTATTCACCGGTCAGGATGGAAAAATCGTCTCGCTCAAGGACACCATCCGCGGCTTCAAGGCCATCATTGCCGGCGAATACGATCACCTGCCGGAGCAGGCGTTCTATATGATCGGCGCCATCGAAGAAGCCGTCGAGAAAGCCAAAACGCTGCAGTAAATCATGGCGAACACCATTCACATCGACATCGTCAGCGCCGAGGGCCAGATCTTCTCAGGCGAAGCTACGCGCGTGTTCGCGCCGGGGACGCTGGGCGAGCTTGGCATTTACCCGCGCCACGCGCCGTTGCTCACTACCCTGGCACCAGGCGAAGTACGCGTGGAGACCGAGGGCCACGAGGAGCAGTCCTTCTTTGTCGGCGGAGGTGCGATGGAGATCCAGCCGCACCTGGTGACGGTGCTGGCGGACACCGCGGTGCGCGCGAAAGATCTCGACGAGGCCGCCGCGCTCGCGGCGAAACAGCGCGCCGAGGACGCCGTCCGCAACCGCAGCGACAAAATGGATATCGCGGAAGCTCAAGCGGAATTGGTGCGCGTACTGGCGCAATTGCGCGCCATCGAGCGCCTGCGCAAGAAAGTTAGAGGCTCCTAGAGTCTGAATCTGCCGCCAACGGAGTTCGCATGCAGCTTTCGGTCGTGATTTTGGCAGCCGGCCAGGGCAAGCGGATGAACTCCGATCTGCCGAAAGTGCTGCAGCCATTGGCGGGCGAACCGCTGCTGCAACATGTCATCAGCGCCGCGCGCGCGCTCAATCCCGGCAATATCTACGTCGTATACGGGCACGGCGGCGCGCAGGTGCAGGCGGCGCTGCACGAGCAGCCGGTCGAGTGGGTTTTGCAGGCGGATCAGCTGGGCACGGGACACGCGGTGATGCAGGCCATGTGCCTGATTCCCGACGAACACACGGTGCTGGTGCTGTACGGCGATGTGCCTCTCATCAGCGGCGCTTCGCTTGCGAAATTGATCGCCGCAGCGGATGCGGGCGCGCTCGCCATCCTCTCGGTCAATCTCGACGAAGCCCACGGCTATGGACGCATCGTGCGAAATGCCGACGGTGCGGTCGCTGCAATCGTCGAGCACAAGGATGCGAGCGCAGAGCAGCTGCAGATTTGCGAGGTCAATTCAGGCCTCATGGCCGCGCCGGCCGGGCGCCTGCGCGAGTGGCTGCTCGGGTTGGGGAGAAACAACACGCAGCGCGAATACTTTCTGACCGATGTGGTCGCCGGCGCCGCCAAAGCCGCGGTGCGCATCGAAGCCATTCCCGCGGCCAATGCCCTGGAGGTTGCCGGCGTCAATGACAAGATTCAGCTCAGCGAGGTCGAAGCCGGTTTGCGGCGGCAGCGCGCGGAGGAGCTGATGCTCGCCGGCGCGACGCTGGCGGATCCTGCCCGCGTCGATATTCGCGGCGACGTCCAGGTTGGCCGCGACGTATTCATCGATATCAACGCCGTGCTGATCGGCAAGGTTCATCTTGCCGCCGGCGTGAAGGTCGGGCCCAACTGCGTTATCGCCCATTCCCTCATCGGCGAAGGCACGGAAATCTTTGCCAACAGCGTCATCGACCACGCCGTCGTCGCGCAAAATTGCCGCATCGGGCCCTTTGCGAGGCTTAGGCCCGGCACGGTCATGCACCGCGACGTGCACATCGGCAATTTTGTCGAAGTCAAAAACACCGAAATCGGCTCGGGCAGCAAGGCCAACCATTTGACCTATCTGGGCGATTCGCACGTGGGCAAGGACGTGAATGTGGGCGCCGGCAGCATCACCTGCAATTACGATGGCGCCAACAAGTGGCCCACCTTCATCGGCGACGGCGCCTTCATCGGTTCCGGCACCATGATGGTGGCGCCGGTGCGGATCGGCGCGGGCTCCACAACCGGCGCGGGATCGACGATTGCCTCGAGCACCCCCGATGACAAGCTGACCTTCGAAAGGTCGATGCCGATCACGAAGGATGCGTGGACGCGGCCGGTCAAGCTGGGCGAAAAAGAAAAGGCCGAAGTCATCGCCAAGAGGACGCAGAAGCCCAAGGTGTGATCGCCAACCCGGCGGCCGGAGGCGCTTCGTTAGGCGGCGAGCGCGGCCGCAGGATCGGTCGCCTCGGCGCTGTTCGAGGCGCTCCGCGCGACCAGCATGGATTTGGCGAACAGGGCGTGCAAGCGCCCGATGCCCCGGGCCAGGTGCATCAACGAGGTCAGCAGCAAGAGCCCGACCAACCCCAGCAGCGGTATGCCAAATCCGGTATGGAAAACCCACTCCGGCTGCGCGGTGGAGAACACCTCGGCGCCGGTCGCGCCGAACCAGCCGGCCTGGGCGAGAACGCCGACGACGGGCAGCACGATGAGCGAGAGACTCACCGACAGTCCCGCGACGGCAATCACAAAGTAGAGGATGCCGATCGGCAGCATCAGGATGAGGTAGGCGATCGTGCTCCAAGTGCGCGGGTCCTTCAGCATTTCGCCGATCCGCGCCCAGAAACCCAAAGCGCGGCCCTGATAGACGGGCCGGCGCGGCATCCGTACGCCCGTCATGGCTTCGATCAAGCGGCCTTCGGCCAGCGAGACCACGCGGCAAACCGCCATGAACATGAGAAAGAACGGCACGCCGATGATCAGGACTGAAAAGCCGGCGGACAAGGAAAGCCCGGCCACCGCCAGCACGAAGTAAATGATGCCGGTGGCCAGCGCCAGCAGCATGAAGAACAAGGACGTGTAGGCGCGGGGGTCCAAAAAGACGCCGAAGAATCGGCCCGCCACGGATGTTGCTTCCTTGCGCGGCGTCGCCATGGCGGCTTTGACCTTGACCTCGGTGTCGCGGTAGGCGCTGGCCACTTCATCGGGGGCGCCGTAGGTGGAGGCAATCAGTTCGAGCACATCGGATTCGGATTTGTCCGGATGCGCCGCGACCTCCGCGCGCAGATATTCCTCGGCGTCGTAAAGGGCATCTTGAATGAGCGCGGAGTCCGCGCCGGCAAGTTCTTCGCGGAGTTGACGCAAGTACTGATCGATCGAGCGTGGCGCATTGCGGTTCATGACGGCTGTCCTATTCCTAGATTTTCTGTTTCTATAAATCGATCCACGAAGTCTCGGGTTCCCCGCCAAATCAATTTCCATTCTGCGAGCACGCCGCGGCCTTGATCGGTGATCCGGTAGTAGCGGCGTGGCGGACCGGAGTAGGAGGGCACGATGCGGCTGGTGAGCAAATTCCCGGCGGAGAGAGCGCGCAAAACGGGATAAATGGTGCCCTCCTTGAAAATGGAGGTTCCCTCATTGGAGTTGGCCAGCCGCTTGGCGATTTCGTAGCCGTACAGGTCTTCGTCAGACTCAGCCAGCACCGCCAGCAAAACCAGGCCCACCAGGCCTCCATTGAGCTCTTTTTGGAACTTGCGTTCGTTACTATCGTCCATCGGCTAATACTATATACTTACCAATAGTATTTAGCAAATGGTATTGTTCGCCCTGCAAGACCGGGGTGAAAAGGCCTTCATTGACCGGCCGCCTCGGGCACACTAACCCCCCTTTTTTTACTGCGGGCCGGTAGCGCTATGTGTGGCATCGTGGGTGTGGTGGCCGAACGAAATGCAGTTCCAATCCTCATGGAGGGCCTACGGCGCCTCGAGTACCGCGGCTACGATTCCGCCGGCATCGCCGTCCTCAATCACGGCCAGCTCGCACGATTGCGCACGGTCGGCAAGGTTAAAATGCTGCAGGACGCCCTGGATCATGAGCCGCTCACCGGGTCGACCGGCATCGCCCATACCCGCTGGGCGACACATGGGGTGCCCACCACCGCAAACGCTCACCCGCACGTTTCGCGCGGCGGCGTCGCGATCGTGCACAACGGCATCATCGAAAATCACGAGACGCTGCGCTCCGAGCTCAAGAGCTTGGGCTACACCTTCACCTCGGAAACGGACACCGAGGTCATCGCGCATCGCATCCACCACCACCTCGCCTCTTCCGCAGATCTCTTGGCGGCGGTACGCAGGACGGTGGCGGAATTGCAGGGCGCGTATGCGCTGGCCGTTTTGAGCGAGGCGGATCCTGAATGCATCGTCATGGCGCGGCAAGGCTGTCCGGCGGTCATCGGCCTTGGCATCGATGAGAATTTCACGGCCTCGGATGTGGCGGCGCTGCTGCCGGTCACCCGCCGCTTCATGTTCCTGGAGGAAGGCGATGTGGCGGAGGTTCGCCGTCAGTCGGTTCGCATCCTCGATGCGGCGGGCCAAACCGCGATACGCGCCGTCCGGGAAAGCGATCTGCCGGCGGACGCCGTCGAGCGGGGCCAGTACCGGCACTTCATGCTCAAGGAAATTCACGAGCAGCCGCGCGCGATCGCGCAAACGCTGGAGGAGCGGATCGCCGGCGGCAAATTATTGGACGCCGCTTTCGGTCCGGGCGCTGCCGAGACCTTCAGGCGCGTCAAGGCGGTACACATTGCCGCCTGCGGCACCAGTTTTCACGCGGGACTCACTGCGAGCTATCTCATCGAACAGATCTGCCGAATTCCGGCCCGTGTCGAAATCGCCAGCGAATACCGCTATCGCAACCCGGTAATCACGCCTGAAACGCTGTTCGTGACCATTTCTCAATCCGGCGAAACCGCGGATACGCTGGCGGCGCTGCGCAATGCCAAGCAGGCGGGATACCTCTCGACCTTGAGCATTTGCAACGTTGCGGAAAGCTCCATGGTCAGGGAATCGAACCTCGTGCTGCTGACGCGGGCGGGACCTGAAATCGGAGTCGCCTCCACCAAGGCGTTCACCACCCAGCTCACCGCCCTCGCCATGCTCACCATCGCCCTGGCGAAAAACGGACCTGCGGCCGCCGAGGAAGGCGCTCTGGTTTCACAGCTGCTGCAGCTGCCGGGATTGGTGGAAAAAACGCTGAAGCTCGATGCGACCATTCAGGCGCTCGCCGAGATTTTCGTGGAGAAACATCACGCATTGTTTCTGGGACGCGGACCGCTGCAGGCCATCGCCATGGAGGGAGCGCTGAAACTCAAGGAAATCTCCTACATCCATGCGGAAGGCTATCCCGCGGCGGAGCTCAAGCACGGCCCGCTGGCGCTGGTCGATGAAGACATGCCGGTGGTTGCAGTCGCGCCGAGCAACGATCTGTTGGAAAAGCTCAAATCCAACCTGCATGAGGTGCGCGCCCGCGGCGGCAAGTTGTATGTGTTCGCCGATCCTTTGGCGGGCATGGAGAGCGAGGCAGGCATCACCGTCATCCAGATGCCGGTGCACGCGACGGAGCTGCAGGCTCCTGCCGTGTTCGCGATTCCGATGCAGCTGCTCGCGTATCACGTTGCGGTGCTCAAAGGCACCGATGTGGATCAGCCGCGGAATCTGGCGAAGAGTCTGACCGTCGAATAAAAAACGTGTCGAGCACGGGCCTTTGTCGAGCAGCGGCCTTGATCGCAAAGCCGCCTGCACGGAACGAGAAGTCCCGTGCAGGCGAATGGATCAACTACCAAAAGTGATACCAGGCCTTGTGAATCTTCTGAGCGGCCTGCGCCTTCTGGCTATTCTCACGGGCATTGCTCGCCAGCGTCGGCGCCGTCATCCCAGCCTTCGGTTTGCCGATATCCGTGCGGCGACTGCGATCGCCCGAGAGATCACCCCGGTCGGCGCGCAAGTCCTGCCGGTCCGAGCGGACATCGCGCTGATCGGCACGCAGGTCGCGGTGATCGGTGCGGATATCCGACCGGTCGTGCGCGATATCCCTGCGGTCGGCCTGCATGTCGCGGTGATCGGCCCGAATGTCGCTGCGGTCGGATCGAATGTCGGCCTTGTCGCGCGCAATGTCGGCATGATCATTCACACCTGCACGCCGCGCGGCGTAGTCGTGGCGCAGATCCGATTGGTCAGAGCGAATATCCGCCCGATCATGTGAAATGTCGTTGCGGTCGGCCCGAATGTCCCGTTGATCGGTCTGCACGTCCCTACGATCCGCTCGAATATCCGACCTGTCCCGCGAAATGTCGGTCCGATCCGCTCGGATGTCGCGTTGATCGCGGGGCAGATCGCGCTGATCCTTCGCATCGTCGCCGCGGCCGGCCGATGCTGCACCCTGCGCTGCCGCATGCGGGGCAGCAGCGTCCTGCCGCCGGCCGTCCGGAGCCGTTGCAGCATTGCTCGCCAGCGCCGTTGCCGTCACCTCCGGCTTGGAATTGCCGGTGTCACCATGCGAGCGGATATCGCGCCGGTCGGCACCGACGTCTCTTTGATCAACCCGTAGGTCTGCGCGGTCAGAACGAATGTCGGCCTTGTCGCGCGCAATGTCGGCTGTATCATTCACGCCTTCACGCTGTTTCGCATAATCGTCGCGCAGATCTCTTCGGTCAGAGCGAATATCCGCCCGATCCTTCGAGATGTCTTTGCGATCCTTCGAAATGTCCTTGCGGTTCGTATTTATGTCGCCGTTGTCCGCCCGAATATCGGTCGGCGCGGCAGCCGCCGGTTGTTGACCATCCTGATTCGGTGCGGCGGACGGTTGATCGGCGTACGCCGCCGGCAGCGTCGCTCCGATGATCGATCCAACAGCAATTGCAATAAGCGCCTTGCGGTGCATAGTACCTCCTCTCTATTGGTCTATTGGCTGAAACGTAATTCAACGATGCGGACGGGCGTCCGCTCGCCGTACTAGTTGCTTTGGTCGCCCTGTTTGGATATTGCAGCGTGTTGTTCCACGTGCGATCGCCCTTCTTGCGCGACGAACCCTTCGACCAGGGCAAAAAAGCTGTTGTAGAAATTCGGATCTGCGATCGTTTCTCGTCGGATGACCCCAAGAACTTTTGCCGAGCCCGCCGGCATCGTGATCGTGGCGGGCCCGATGCCCGCGCTCGTGGTCTGCTTCATTTTCTGGAGCTTGCTGACCTCACGCTCCGCCGTCACGAAGACAATGCTGGTGCCGTTGTGATTATCGGCACAGGTGGTCTGCAGACGCACCGTGACATTAATCTTATCCTCCGGCTGAGCGTCCCGTGTGCCGGTCAAGACACCGGACTCGCTGGATCGCTCCAACATGTACCCTTGACCGAGCAGCGCGCGCTTGACGCTCCAACACACGGCATCGCCGGAGCCGGAAAGTGTTTTGCTGAAAGGAGCCGACGCCACAAAGGGTCCGCGCGTATCGTGCTTCGAAGCGCAGCCAGTTACGGCCGCCGCAGCGGTGAGCAAGACAAGGCGAGGTAGAACCATCGAACTCTGGGCTTTGCGCATGATCAGCTCCGGCAATGTCCAATGCCTCTTTGGACAAGCCGACGGCGGGTGCAAGTTCCCGGCGAAAAAAACGCGAAGAAACGCCCGCCAATCAGCGCATTATGAATAAATGTAGGCGCATGACTACGGACCGCTGGGAGGATGGCGCACAGGTGCTTTCCCGAGGCGGCGGAAAGAGCATTCCGACACAGCGGCCCGATCCGTTTTATAGTGATCTTCAGGAAGGGAGAATTCCGTGCGCACAATACCCAAAACATTTTGCTTTGCGGCGTTGCTTCTCAGCGGCGCCGCGGGTTCTGCAGCTGCTCCCAACGGCAGCGCGGATCTTGATGCCATCGTGCGCGATGCTATGGCGCAGGAACACGTTGTCGGTGCTTCGGTTCTGGTGGCGCGGCGCGGCCAGGTGCTTCTGCACAAGGGATACGGCTTCGCGGACCTTGGCCTCGATGCGCCGGCAAAAGATGAAACGGTCTATCACGTTGTCGGCCCCATGCTGCCCTTCACTGGAATAGCCGTGATGCAACTGGTCGAACGGGGCAGGTTGTCTCTGGACGATGCCATCTCCAAGTTCATTCCCGAGTTTCCGCTGCAGGGCCATCACGTCACGATACGCCAGCTGCTCAATCACACGTCCGGCATAGTCGACTATCACTATCTGGGCGATCCGATCGAAGCGACCAGCCGGCAGCCGAAAGCGCTCGACGAAGTGATGGCGCTCTACGCGGGGAAGAACTGGGTGAATGAACCGGGAGCTAAATGGGACTGGTCCATCTCCGGGTTTCAATTGCTGGTCACGATCGTAGAACGGGTTACCGGCCAGAGTTTCCCCGACTATGTCCGGCAAAACATTTTTCAACCGGCCGGCGTCAAGGCCACCGGCTATTGCGACGATTTCAACCTGGTTCACGGTCTTGCCCATGCGTACCGACGCTTTGCGGGGAGCTATGTCGCGGCAAATGAAAACGACATGGCCTACAACTCCGACCTGCGCTTCTGCAGCACCGTGGGCGATCTGCTGCAGTTGTGGCAGGCCATCAAAACCAAGAGCCTGGTGCGTCCGGAGACCTTTCGGCTCATGAGCACCGCTGAAGGGGCCGCGGCGCACATGAGCGCGCAAGATCCCAAAGCGCAGTACGGCTTCGCGATGATCCTGAACCACGAAGATGACCACCGGCGTATCGGGCAGCATGGTTCGCTGATTGGTTACAGCGGCAGTCTGTATGACTTCCCCGAGGATCAGCTCACGATTGTGGTGCTCACCAATACCGAGGGTCAGAACGCTTATGCGATCACGCGCGCGCTGGCTCGCGCCGTCCTTGGGCTTCCCGCCCTCCCCATCGTCGCGCCGGCGCCGGAGCGGAAGCTCGCCGACCGGACCGTCTCCCAGCCTGAGGCCGCGCGGCTTGCCGGGACTTTTGTGCTGAAGCTCGGCCAAGTTTCCGCGAATTTGCACGATTCATTCGCGCAATACAGGCGGACCTACCGTGTGTTCGATGAAAATGGGCGCCTGATGATCCAACCGCTCGGCGAGGGTCCGGAGCGGCTGCTCAAACAAGAGGACGGCAAGTTCGCCTTCCGCTCATCCCCGCAGTCCCTCGTCTCATTCGTCATGCAGAATGATCGCGCGACCGCCATGAAAATGGACTCACCCGGTTTTCCATTGGCGGGGGATCGCGTCGGCGACGGGGACCCGGCAACCTTTCACAGGCAGTTGCACTAGGCTCAATTGCCGAGAATTTGCCGCAGTTCCCGCCGACACTGCGCCGCGTCTTTGAAGCAGATGGCATGCAGACCCACTCGTCTCGCGCTCTCGATATTCGCGGTCAGGTCGTCGACGAACACGGTCTCCTGCGCAAGCAGTTTGAAGGTGGCGAGCAGGTGCATGAAAACTTCAGGCTCAGGCTTCATCATTTTGACTTCGCCGGAAATCACAATGCCGCTGAAGGCATCCCAGAAGTGATGCCGCTGACGCAGATGCGTGTAGACGCTGGCAGGCATGTTCGAAAGGCAGTAAAGAGGCGTCCCCTGCCCCTGCAGGGCGCGAAGCAGTTTTATGGTTTCCGGCTTCTCCACCAAAGAGTTGCGTACCGCATCGAGGATCGCATCCACCTCCTGGCGGGTCGCGCCGAGCCGCAATTGCAAGCGCTCGATCAATTCGGGTTCAGTCAGCGTGCCGCGATCGAAGAGGCGCCAATCCGAGTGGCCGAATAACGCCTCTTTGAGCGCGGCCCGCAGTTCCGGGTTTGGTTGGACGCGCGACACGATGTGGTCCGGATTCCAGTCGAACACCACGCCGCCGAGATCGAAAATGACGTTCCGCACCGCAACCGCCATGGCTTATTCCTCGTCGTCGCCAATGGGCATGCCCGGCGGCGCTTCAATCGCCTGGGCGGCGACAAATTTTGCCGGGTCGTCTTGAAACTGCCTGATGCGGCGGCCGAGATAGACCTCAAGCGGCGAATTGGCATCGCTGCGGCGCCTCAAGTCCGCGAGCTTCGCGTCAGTGACGGTACGCACTTCGCTGGACGCCTTCGGGTCCGCCGCCAGGGTGAGCAGCGCCTCCACGGTGCGCGCGTAGACGGCGGCCTGGATCTCGATCTCGATGCCGGGATGGCCGCCGGTCGCCGCTGGAACCGGCCGGTTGACCTTAAGCGCCGTATCGATCACTTCAGCAAGAGAAGGCGTGTTGGCGCGGGCGTGATATTCAACCAGGCGAGCCGCGCGCTCGCGATCGAACAAAACGCGTAAAGTGAGATCCGCCGCGGATTCCGCTGCGGCAATCGGATCGAACGTCAATCCGGTGTGGGCGGGAAAAGCCTCGCGGCGGCGTTCGAAGGCGGGCGGGCGGGGCGGAAACAATTTCAGCAGCGACTCGGGCAGAGTCAAAGTCTGCGGCGCAAGCGTGGCCACCACCGCTCGCAGGGCCTTGCGCTGTTCGTCGGGAGAGACTATCGCGGCATTCTTCTGTCCGTCGCCGCGCAGCTGATAGCGATAATCCAGTCCGCCGATGATTTTGGTCGCGGCTTCGGTCTGGTAGCGATGCATGAGATACAACGGCGCCAATGTATCTTCCAAGGTTGCCAGCGGCGCACCGGATGGAATGGCGTTCTCGCCAAACCGCGCCAATGCGGCGTTGCGAATCTTCATAATTCGCGTCAGTTCGTCGGCCGCATCGGCGCCGTTGTCCCACAGGTGCGCGAACGGGTGCGCGCTGCCGGGTGGGCGGGCGTCCTCGTCGGTGATATAGACGAGTCCTGACTTGGTCGCGTCGCTCAATATGGCTTCGAGCCCGGCGCGCTCCATGGAAGGATCGGAAAATTGACGGTAGCCGTAGTTGATCGCGACCTTGTCCCAGAGCCCGATATTCACGCCGTATGCTCGAGCGAGATCGGGCACGCCATGCTGATCGAGGGTCACCCAAGGATGCGGATAGTCCATCACCGAAACCGACTCTCCGGCTGAGTGCGGAAATGCGCTGGCGGCGAAGTTATGCGCCAACCCCAAGGTATGGCCGGTTTCATGCGCGGCCAGCTGGCGGGTGCGTGCCAGCGCCATCGCGAGCATCGGGTCGTCTCCGGGCGCCATTTTCCCGCCGGCGACATAGGGCGAGAGCAGCGCCTCGGCGATCAGATAATCCTGGCGTCCGCGCAACGAGCCCAAGGTCACATTGCCCTTGATGATTTCGCCGGTGCGCGGATCGGTTACCGGATGGCCATAGGACCAACCGCGCGTGAAGCGATGCACCCATTGAATGATGTTGTACCTTGCATCCATTGGGTCGGCGCCCTCGGGGAGAACGTCGACTCGAAAGGTGCCGGGAGCCCAGCCTGCCGCCTGAAACGCGCTGTCCCACCAACGCGCGCCCTCGACCAATGCCGAACGGATCGGCTCGGGCGCGCCGCGATCAACGTAGTACTGAATCGGCTTGACCGGCACACACGCCTGTTCGCAGCGCGGATCCTGTTTGATCAGACGGTGGCGCACGATAAAGCGCTGGTCCACCGGGGCGCCCAGCGGGGCCGCGTAATCGCGGTATGCAAATGGAAAGTAGCCGGCACGAGGATCATAGCGCCGCGGCGAATACCCGGGCGGGGGCAGCTCGAGAAACGACTGGTGCTCGCGCAGCGTGAGCGCGTGAGCATCCGGCGTCACGTCGCCGACAAAGGATCCGCGCACCGGCGCATCGGATGCGAATGTCAGAATGGCTTCGACTTCGGTGTTCGTCGGGAACACTTTGGTCGCATCGATGGCGATGGCCGAGCGCGCGGCATCGAGCTTATAGGGGAGCGCCTTCCCCAAGGCTTCGGTTACGCCATGGACGTCGCGCAAAAAGAAATCGGTGGCATCCACCAAGACGGCGCCGGGCCCGGCGGCGCTGGAATTTTCCGCGGCCAGCGTAAAGCCGCCGAGAATCGACTCCGGAAAAGACTGGCGTACCGCAAGCTGCTCGGCCGGATCTTGCGCCGAGCTGCGAAAATTCTCGTTCGGCCGCACCAGCAAAATCTTCGGGCCGAAGCGCTCGAAACGAACCAGCTTGGCCGCCGACACCTGACCGCGGTCGAGCCCCAGGTCATTGGATCCGGTTCCGTAGGGGAGCGAATCGAAATACAGCATGTCCACATTGAGCTGTGGAATTTCCAGATACAGCCTGCCATTCCTGGCGTCCCAATACAGCGGCAGGAAGCCGGGCATGTGGCGCATGCCGGAGGTTTTCGCCTCGATGGAAGGCACGCCGCCGGCGGATGACGATTCCGTCGCGGCGAGCAAAGCGGGCGAGCAGACAATCAACGAGACCACTATCATGGCGTGTAACGCCAGCGCGCGCGGAAGCTTCTCGAACATGGGCGAACCCTCGGTACATCGGCAACAAAAAAGAGCACGTAAGGTACACGCTCGGGCGCCGGCGAACAATTTTGGCGCCGCCTATTTCCGAAAATTCTATTTGAACGCGGCGACGCGGGTCGTCACGCTCGACGAGATGCGCAGCCGCGCAGCGCTCATTGCGAGCGCCTTGAGACAATGCCAGATTCCGGTACGGCGAATTCTCGATGCCGGCTGCGGCATCGGCCTGCTGCAAAAGCCTTTCCAGGAGCTCCTGCCGCGGGCGCGCTACACAGGACTCGAGTCGAGCGAGTACTTGTGCGGCAGATTCGGCTGGACCTTCGGCTCCATCGTCGACTTCGCGGCGCGCAAACCCTTTGATCTGGTCATTTGCTACGACGTGCTGCAATACCTGCCCGATGCGGAGGCAAAGCGCGCCATGCTGAATTTAAGCCGCCTGAGCCGCGCCGCGCTGTATGTGTCGGCATTGACCACGGAAGACTGGCGCGACAATTGCGACCGCAGCCGCACCGATCGGGACGTGCATTTGCGGGCCGGCACCTGGTATCGGCGCCGGCTGAACAAATGGTTTCGCTACATCGGTTTCGGGATCTGGGTGCGCAAAAATGTCACGACCATTCTCTGGCAGATGGAGCGGCCGTGAGCACGGCGGGTGCGGGCGCTAAAGATTGTCCAGGATCCAGGCCGCCAGAGCGGCGTGCACCGGCTCGGCCGCGCCGAAATCCGCGCGCACGTTGTTGACCAGCGACACGAGCACGAATGTCTTGCCCGTGGAGGCGGTGACGTAACCCGCGACGCCGCTGACGCCGTCGAGGTGGCCGGTCTTGAGACGGACCGCTCCGGCTGGACTTCCTTTCATGCGCGAGCGAAGCGTGCCGTCCATGCCGGCCAGAGGCAGGGAGGCCAGGTACTCAGGCGCGAACGGACTGTGGTACGCGGCGCTCAAGACTTGCGCCATTTGCAGCACCGTAATGCGCGTGCTGCGGGAAAGACCGGAACCATTGTCGATGTCCACACCGCTCAGGTCGAAACCTCTTGCGCGGCTCCAATCCTCGATCGCGGCAACACCTTTCTCCACGGTCGCCGGATCGCCGTAGCGCTCACGGCCGAGGGTCAGGAGCAGGTGCCGCGCCATCAGATTGCTGCTGTGCTTGTTGGTGAGCCGCACGATCTCGGCCAGGCTCAAGGAGTCGAAGGTAAGGAGCAATTTAGCGTCCGCCGGGGTCGATTCGACGCGCAACTTGCCGTCGAACCCGCCTCCCGATTCGCGCCACAACCTGACGAACGTGCCGAAGGCATAGGTCGCCGGCCGCAGCAAAGTTCGCGCGATCGTTCTCGGCGCGCAGTGCGGCGACAAGGCCCCGGAAAAAATCACACGGTCCCACTGCGGCGAGGCAACTCTGAAATCCACTCTTGATGCCGGTCCGCCGCAACGGCCGGGCGCGAAGCGGACGTGATTCTCCACCTCCAGATTGACAGGCGCCGGAGTGGCGATGATTTCCACGCGATGCGTGTCGGCATTGGCGGCGAGACTGAAGTCGATCGATTGGAAATTAACCATCAATGCGTCGGGCACGACGTTGTACGAGCGGTTCGGCCGGCCGTCGAAGGCGCCGGGATCCTCCGTCGGCAGGGAAAACGCGCTGTTGTCGATCACGATGTCGCCGGGAATCGAATTCAGGCCCTGCGCCCGCAAACCCTGGACGAAGCTCCACCAGCGCTCCAGCGTGATGTACGGATCGCCGCCGCCTTGCAGATAGAGATCGCCATCATGCAGCCACGCACGGGTCTGCCAGGTGAATGCGGGACCCAGCATGTCGAGCGCCGCAAATGTCGTCAGCGTCTTGATGGTGGAAGCGGGGCTGCGCGGCGTGTCCGGATTGTGGCTCATTACAATGCGGCCGGTGTCCGCATCGACGATGACGAAGCTCAAGGCACTGGACGGCAGGCGCTGCGCCGTCAGCAGTTGTGCCAGGCCCTCGGGAAGCGCGCTGCCTCCGCCCGCCGCGGCCGCGACGGCGGCACCGCACAGGACCGCGCAGCCGCAGGCAACGGCAATGCGATTGATCATCCACATGAAGTTGCTCATCAATTGAGAGGCAGCGCGATCCGCTGCCAGGCGCGCGACCGCCAGCGTAGATACAACATCAGTCCGAGGAAAAAAATGTAAATCAATGCCGCGAACCACCCGCCGACCGCACCCAAGCCATACTGCGGCAACCAGTCAACCCACCCTTGGCCCTTCGCGAACGAGAGACTGTGTGCAAGGGGGACGAAGATGAGCCACGATAGCGCAAGAACCATGACCGCCGGAAGCCGCACATCGCCCGCGCCGCGCAGATTGGCGCTGCTGCTGATATTCAACCCGTCGAATAATTGATAGCCGGCCGCAATCCACAGCAAGGTAATCGCGCGTCCGACCACTTGCGGGGCCGCCGGATCGGCGGCGTTGGTGAAAAACGGCAGCACCCACGGCCCGAGGGCAGCGAGCAGCACGCCGATCGCGCCCATGTACAGCACGGCAATCAGAATGATCCCGTTGCCGACTTTCAAAGCCCAGTCCTTGCGATGCGCGCCAATCGCCTGGCCCACCAAGGTGGTGCCCGCCATGGCGATTCCCACCGCCGGCATGTAGCAAAATGATGTCAGCATCATGACGATTTGCGTCGATGCGCCGTCGACGGTGCCGAGACGCACCTGCATCAGCTGAAACAGCGCGAAGCCCAAGATATCCGCCGCAATCAGCAGTCCCATGGGGAATCCCAGTTGCAGCTGACGCCACAATGCCCTGGCATGAAGCCGTGTCGTCAGGTGCGAGCGAAAACGCGCGCGGGTCGCCGGCGCCAGAAACCAGGCGAGCGCCGTGGCAACACCGATCAGCTGCGCGCAATTCGTCGCCCAGGCGGAGCCGGCCACCCCCATGCCCAGCTTGAACATGAACAGCTGATTGAACAGCGCATTGATCACGGCCACGCCGGCCGCAATGCGCAGCGTGACGGTCGGGCGGCCGATGCCGTTGAAGAAACCCAATACCGCCCAAAGCGCCACACCCAGCGGTCCGCCCAGCATGCGCGGAAACCAATAGGTCAGTGCGAGCCGGCCGATTTCCGGAGGCAGTCCGAAGGGTGCAAAAATCTTGGCGCCGGTCAGTGCCAGCAGCACAAACGCCGGCACCGTGAACAGCGATGCCCACAACGCCGTCCAGGTGGCCTGAGATGCCCGCGCATAGCGACGGCCGCCGTAAGCCTGCGCCACCAAAGTTTGCACCGCGAGACCGACGCCGCCGAACAGAAGTCCGAAGACCAGCACCGGCCAGTAGACCGCGCCGATGGCAGCGGTGGCTGCCGGCGATACCCGTCCAATGAACCAGGTATCGGTGGCGTTCAGCACCGCCTGCACGGCGCTGTTGACCATGAAGGGGAAAGCCAGACTGGCGACGGCCAGGTAGTCGAGCCGCGGCCTGCCGCTCCGGCTCAGAGCCTGTCCGGGAAGCAATTTTATCGGTTCATCCACCGGCGCATCCTACAGCACTAGCAAGGGGGTAAATCGCGAGTAGGATGCGGTGATGTCTGCCAAATTGAGACGCAGTTTTTCCGGTGCTTTTCTGCCGCTGGATCTCGGTCACGGCGCCTGGCAACTTTCGCGGCCGGTCCCGCACGAGGTCAATGTGTTTCTGCGCGATGCGGAGCGCGGCGCGCAAGCTTCTTTCGGGCGCGGCCCGCTGCTCGATGTCGGGATCGAATGGCATGCCGAGAAGGCGCTGCTGACTTTCATGTCCGGCGAGAAAGTCGCGAGCGTCGAAGCGGCGAGCGCAATTGTGCATGAGCCTTTGGACCATCTGTACGAACGCCTGCCGCTGGTGAGCATCGATGCCGACGCCCGGCGTTTTTGGCGCAGGGTATTCCGCTTGGTGCGCATCCCCGGGGGCCGCTTCCTGCTCAAGGCGCTGGCGCGCCGGAGGAGGCGATAAGCTCCGCTTCGAGCCGAAGCGGGAGGTGCATCACAAGAACTCGCGGATATTGTCAATTTTCCGCAGGTTTTGCCGAAGTCCTACATGCGGGCCTTTAGAATTCTTGCGTTGAACTGCGACGCTCGTCAAAGCTGCCAGGCAGGGATTCCAGCACATTGATTCGTGGCTTTAACCTCATCCATTCCCTAAAGATGGCCTCAGTGCTGGATATCAAATCCAACGCCGTCGAAACACAGGCCGAGACTTCATTCGACCCGTACGGGCGCCTGTTGCGCATGCTCATGCCGAGCTTGCGCGGCGTGGTCGTGCACGACGGCTATTCCAACCTGGTTTGGGCCTCCGACGAGTGGGACCTGAGCGACGAGCCGGAGCTCATCAACGACGCGATTGCCAATGCGCTGTCCGACACCACCGAGTTTCCGGGCATCGCGAGAACCATCGATGCGGACCGCGTGGTTTATTCCTTCGCCGTGCGCGGCGAGCACATTGAACTGCTGGGAATCGTGAGCCTGGTGGTGCGGTTGTCGGGAACCCAGATTGAGCCGCGTCCCTTGCAGATGATCCGGCAATTGGTGCAGCCGGCCCTCGAGTGCCTGCGCCGCGAGCTGGCGTTGCGCGCCAAGCTGGGTTCGAGCGAGCGCGATCTGAACATCAAAGAGCGCGATCTGGAACTGATGATGGAGATCTCCTCCAACCAGGCCGCGGCGAGCGACGCGGACGAATTTTCGCAGATCCTGAAGACCGGTCTCGACCGCATGGGTTGCGCGCTGGCCGCGCTCTGGGTGCCGGACAAGAACATCTCCGTGTCCATGACCCGCAGCGGCGCACCGATGGCGCCCGAAGCGCTGCAACGAGCTCAACATCATTTGACGGCGTGGATGCAGATGCAGCAGCGCACCATCGTCATCAATCATATATCCAAGGTCGCGACCGACGTCGCCGCGCCATACAAGATCCTGGCCTGCCCGATACGGCACCACTCCGAGCGCGTCATGGGCGTTCTTGCGCTCTTCAACCCGCCGAGCGCGCAGGATTTCGATTTGCAGCAGACGCGGGTCGCGGAAATGTTGGCGAAACGCTCGACCAGCATCATCCAAGCGCAGTACGACACCAGCACCGGCCTGATGACCCGCCAGGCATTCGAGCGGCAGGTCAGCGGCGTGCTCGCTGCGACGCCGCCGTCGAGCTCCCACATCATTTTGTATCTTGACATCGACAGGCTGCACGTCATCAACGAGACATTCGGCATGCACGTGGGCGACGATGTCATCGTCAGCGTTGCGGATCGGATGGCGAAGACGCTGCCGGCAGAGGCTCTGTCAGCACGCATCTCGGGCGACCGGCTGGCGGCGCTGATACCCAATTCAAGCATGGAATCGGCCGCGGCGATTGCCGAGCAAATCCGTGCCGCTGCCGAAGGCATCGTGCCGCGCGCAGGCCAGGGTGCATTCGAAGTATCGGTATGCCTCGGAGTCGCGCCCGTAGGCCGCTCCGACAACCCGCTGGCGCACGCCCTGGCGACCGCGGAAATCGCCTGCAAGGCTGCCAAGGACCGCGGCCGCAACCGCGTCGAGATCTTCCAGGATTCGGATCAGAGCATCATCCGCCGGCACACCGACATTTTGGTGATCGGCAAGCTGCGCGAGGCTCTGGACAGCGACGGTTTCCGCCTCGATGCGCAACCCATCCTGCCGCTGCGCGGCAACTACGGGCGGCCGCGCTTCGAACTTTTGATCCGGATGCTGGGCGAGCGCGGTGAAATGATTCCGCCGGGCAAATTTCTTTCCTCCGCGGAACGCTACCAGCTCATGCCGACGATCGATCGCTGGGTGGTGCGACGCGCCTGCGAATTGCTCGGCGAACACAGCGCATCGGTAGGCGAGGAATTCGCGCGCTTCGCCATCAATCTTTCGGGCCAATCGCTGCAGGACGAGTCCTTTCTGGGGTTCGTGGTCGACCAGCTCAAGAGCAGCGGTGTGCCGGCCGGTGTGCTGTGCTTTGAATTGACCGAAACGGCCACCATCGGCAATCTCGAGAAGGCGCAGGTGTTCATGCGCACGCTGCAGGAATTGGGCTGTCAGTTCGCGCTGGACGACTTCGGCACCGGCGTCAGTTCGTTGGCGTACTTGAAGGATTTGTCGGTCAACTACATCAAAATCGACGGCAGCTTCGTTCGCGACGCGGTCACCAACGCGCGCTCCGAATCCATGATCAAGGCGATTGCGCAGCTGGCGAAGGTCATGTGCATGGAGACGATCGCGGAGTACGTCGAGACAGACGTGCTGCGCGTGCGCATGGCGGATCTTGGCGTGGACTACGGCCAGGGATTCGCCATGGGCAAGGCCCAGCGCCTCGAGGACCTGCTGCAGGAGCTGGCTTTTTACGAGGCCACCGTCAGCAACTGGGCAACCCAGGAAAATACAGAACGCGTCGTCGCCGAACATTAGCGCGCGGCGCGGTGCGGCTGAAAAGCTGCGCATTGAGGTCGGTGCAATCCTACAGTGATTTAGAACTATCGCCCACAGGCAAACTTTTTTGCCCGTGTCTTAATGAATCCATGCTGATACTCACCCGCCGCGCCGGAGAATCGTTACGAATCGGCGACGACGTGGAAGTCACGGTGATGGCCGTCAACGGCTCGCAGGTTCGCATCGGCATCAAGGCGCCGATCAATGTGAGCGTCGACCGCGAAGAAGTCGCCGAACGCAAGCGCCGCGAAAAAGAACAGCCGATGGGTTCGGTAAACCGTCAATAAAATTGCGAGCGATCCGTCCGAACACGCGGACCGGCATCCCGTTGCTTCCCTGCGGCGCAATTTAGGGTTATCTTTAAAAGAAACCGATGAAGGATCTGTTGAGCGCCCCGGCACTCCCTCGAAGCCCGGGGCGTCTTTATTTATGACGACTCAAAATGCCGCGCCGGAATTGCTCGTCGACAAGTGGTTCAACACCGATCATCCCCTGACGCTTTCGGGACTGCGGGGACGGGTGGTTGTGCTGGCGGCATTTCAAGTCCTGTGTCCGAACTCGGTCGCCTCAGGCGTGCCGCAAGCTCGCAGAATCTTTGAAACTTTCGCGCCAGGCGATGTCACGGTGATCGGCATGCACACCACGTTTGAGCATCACGATGCCTTCAACTGCGCGGTGTTGAAGGCGTTCATCCAGGAGTATCGCCTGAAGTTTCCGATCGCCCTGGATCAGCCGAATCCCGCCGGCCCGATTCCGCATACGATGGAGCGCTACAAGATGCGCGGCACGCCGAGCTTGGTTCTGATCGATCGTCACGGCATGGTGCGCAAGCATGCTTTCGGCGCGGTCGATGATCTGCGAATCGGCGCCGAGATCGGTGCGCTGACTCAGGAGTCGCCCGCCGCGGCAATTGCGCGCAGTTCCGCCGCCTGATCCGAAAGCTTAAGGCAGTGTAAAGCGCACTCGAATCTGGCTGCGCACGGGCACGGGTTTGGCGTCGCGCAAGAAGGGCTTGTAGCGCCATTGAGATACCGCCTTGACCGCGGCATCGTCGAAAACACCGGGAGCGCTGGTCGCGCGAACACTCACATCCTTCACCTTGCCGGTTTCCGCCACGGTGAATTCGACATCCACCCAGCCCTCGATCTTGCCGTTCACCGCCCGCATGGGATAGGTGGGCTGCACCGACTTCAGGAGCGGTGAGCTGGCTCGCGGGAATCAGAGTGGTCATGAAGTTTTGCTGGGCGATGGCGGCATCCAGGTCGTGCTGCACCGAGCTTGCTTCCGCGGAACTAAAGCCGACCGAGGCCACCTCGTCCAGCCAGCTCTTCGCGGCGGGGAGCTGTCCAAGAATGAGCGCGCGCCGCGCCTTGGCCGTCAGACGCGTTCCAAGATCCTGCAGCACCGAGGCAAGCGCCGGATTGCCGGGATCAAGCTGCTTCAAGGTCAGATAAAAATACTTGGCGTTGTCATTCGCAGGTTCGCTCAGCCGGTCCTGCAGCAGCCGCTCATTGGCATTCTTCAGGAGCTGGCCCCGCGCATCGGCATCCACCTGCTTGCGCGCGGCCGCGAGCAGATTTTGCACCGCTTCGATATTCGCCGGAACGGCGATGCCGTTCGCCCCCTCGATCACAAAGAGAGCGCGCGCGAAATCGCGCCGGTCGATGGCGCTGCGGGCATCTTCCATCAATTTCGAAGCCAAAGCGCGCTTTGCCTCGAGCGCCGCCGCGTTTTGTGGATCGGCACGCAACGCCTCCTGCACGTAGTAGCGGGCGCTGTCGCGGTCCGGTTCCAACAAGCGTCCATCGGCGATCCGCTGGGACGCAAGCGCAGTGAACGCGGCGGCATGGTCTTCTTCGGGTTTCGCTTCCGTTCGCTCCGTGCGTATACGGCTCTGCTGTTGAACTTGCGCCTGAGCCGTCTTGATTTGTTCGCGCGATTTTGCGAGTTGCGCGCTCAGGAAGGCGATCCGGCCGCTCTCGACGCCGGCCTTGCGGGCGGTTTCGACGGCGGCCGCGGCTTCGTCCAAGCGCTCTTCAAGCAGGGCATTCTCCGCGCGTGCCAGCAGGCGCTCGTGAACCTCCGCCAACCCCAAGCGGGCTTCGGCATCTGCGGGATTGCGCGCCTGCAATTGGCCGTAGAGCTCCAGGGCATTGTCGCCCGCGGGTTCGGTCAGTCGATTCGCGGCCAACGCCGCGGCGGCACGCGCCAGAATGCCCGATTCAACCGCGGCGGGCTTCGCGCTTTCGCTCAAGGGCGGCGGCACGGGTTCCTCGCTGCTGCTTCGATGCGCTATCCATGCAATGGTGCCGACGATGAGCAGTGCTGCAATGGCGCCGACGATCAGCCATGCGGGGCTCGTCGGCGTTGCGGACTGGCGCACCGGAGTCTCCGCCGCGCGCCGCCGTTGACCCTCATACTTCTTGATTGCCGCTTCGGCAAACAATTTTGCCCTCGCGGGGGACATCGGCTTGTGGATGAAACGATAGACCAATCCGGCGCTGATCAACGCGGCGAGCGAGGTTTCATCATCGCGATGACCCGCGGCGACCAGCACCAGATCCGGGAATTGACGTTTGATTTGCTCGACGAAGAGCCGGGCATTTTCATGCAGGGTCTGCACATCGAGGACGACAATGCCGACTTCGCCGGCGACCAACAGGTCGCTGACCTTGTCGGCGGATGGGACGTGCCACAGACGCCGGGCCCCGCCAACCGCCTCGCGCAGGGTTTGCAGGAAGGCGTCGTCCGAGGTCAAAACGACGATCTCGATGATTTCGCTCGCGAGGCTGAACTTGAGCGCGTCCAGCGTGCTGCCGTCCTCGTCAGAAGCTAGCACCAACTGTTTCCTTTCATGCGGGACCTGGTATGACTTCGGTGCGGCCGCGATACTGCAATGCAGCAACGGGCTGACGGCTGATAGGCTAGTGTCATTCAACGAGCGACGCTATACGATACGGAGTCTCAGGCCGCAGACAATGTCTGTTGCGCTGCGTCAATTAAGTTCTGTGACTGGCCGCTCACTTAGAAGCGGGGGCCGCTCGGGGGGTCTTTGGGCGCATCAATCGGCATCACGTCGAAGTTAGCTGTGGAACAGCGTCCAGCCCTGGAGCAGTTGCTGTTTTTCAACGTCAACCAGCATCGCGTACGAGTCGGCATCCAGCAATCCATCGACACCTATGGAGTGCCGGAAATCTTTGAGCAGGACGGCAGTCTGCGGGTCCGCGTAGGCGACATCGACGGGGTTCAAACCCTTTATGCAATTTCCGACCAAGGCAGGCCCGTGGGCGTCGCCGTTTTCGTTCGTTCTGCGCAAGAGCGCTTCGCCGTTTTGCATCTTGGAGTTGATCCTCGCTTGAGCCTGACCGCGGACCAAAGCACCCGCGTGCTGCTCAAGCTGATGCACGAGATTCGCAGCACGGCGCGCCGCACGCGGGGAGTCGATTGCATAGAATTGGTCTACAAGGTTCGCCATGCCGTGCGTTTGCACGTCTAACTTTTTAGGGGATGCGATGTCTAGCATGAACTGTGGGCGCAAGCTCATTCTCGCGGCGAGTGTTGTGGCGATGATTTCAGCCGCGCCGGCCGCCTTGGCGGCCGACTCCAAGAAAGCCGACCACCAGAAAGTGGAGCGCTTGCCGCTGCCGGACGGCAACGAATTTCCGATTTCCTCGGCTGTCACGGTCAAGGCCGGCGTCGACACCTATTTCTTGAGCGGAGCGCTGGCGCCGGTGATCAACAAGGACGCGCCGAAAGGCAGCGTCGCTGCTTACGGCGACATGGAAGCCCAAACCGTCGGCGCGCTCAACGCCATCAAGGCGACGCTGGCGCGGCTTGGGTTGAGCATGAGCGATGTGGTGAAGATGACCATTTTCATGGTCGGCGACCCGGCAAAGGACAACAAGATGGACTTCGCCGGCATGATGGCCGGGTACAAGCAATTCTTCGGCACCGCTGCACAGCCCAACAAACCTTCACGAAGCGCCGTGCAGGTTGCAGCGCTGGCGGCTCCGGGAGCGCTGGTCGAGATCGAGGTCATCGCCGCCAAATCGCGTTGATCATCGACCTGTGGCGACCGATCGTCGAAAATTGAAGGCGCAGCGGCATGCCGACGGCAAACTGCGCTGCGCCTGGTGTCCTGCCGATCCCTTGTACATCGCCTATCACGACACCGAGTGGGGTGTACCGGTGCGCGCCGACAGCGCGCTGTTCGAGATGCTCTGCCTGGAAGGGGCGCAGGCGGGCCTGAGCTGGATCACGGTTTTGCGCAAACGCGAAACCTACAGGCGGGCCTTCGATGATTTCGATGCCGAGAAAATCTCGCGCTATGGCGCCGTGAAGCGCCGCCGGCTGTTGCTGGATCCCGGCATCATCCGCAACCGGCTGAAGGTGGAGGCCTTCATCGCGAACGCCCGCGCATATCTTGCGATTCGCGCCGCGCAGGGTTCGTTCAGCCATTACATCTGGCAGTTTACCGATGGCCGCGTGCAGCGCCGCCGGCCACTCTATCTCGGCGGAATTCCGCAATCGACGCCGCAGAGCGATGCGATGAGCAAGGACCTCAGGCAAAAGGGCTTTAAATTCGTCGGCAGCACCATTTGCTACGCCTTCATGCAGGCGGTGGGAATCGTGAGTGAACATCAACGTTACTGCTGGGCGGCCGGCAAAGAGATCATCAATGGGTAATCGGAATTCGAGAGTTAAATTTTCCGCGACCATGCTGCTGGCACTGGGTATTGCGGCAGCACCTTCCTATGCGGAGCCGGCGAAGCCGGCGTTCAAGCCGATGGATGTGTTCGACCTTCAATGGGCCGCCGATCCGGAGGTGTCGCCCGACGGCCGTAACATCGCCTATGTGCGAATGGGATTCGACGTCAAGACCGACCGTGCACGCGGCAGCGTCTGGTTGGTCGGTGCCGATGGCAAGAATGAACGGCCTCTTTCGGGGGCGCCCACCAGCGGTTCGCCGCGCTGGTCGCCGGACGGCACGCGCATCGCATACATTGCACGCGCCGCCGACGGCTCCGCGCAACTTTTCATGCACTGGGTGGCGAGCGGCATCAGCGCGCCGATCAGCAACTTCACGGAAACTCCGGGGGCGTTGGCCTGGTCGCCGGACGGCCGTTGGCTCGCGTTCATCATGTCGGTGCCGCAGGAGCGAAAGCCGCTGAAAGTGGAATTGCCGGAGACGCCGAAGAATGCCAAATGGGCGGATCCGCCCAAGCTGATTGACCGCATGGTTTTCCGGGCCGACGGCGAGGGCTACCTGCCCAGCACCTATAGCCAGCTATTCATCGTCTCTGCCGATGGCGGCGCTGCGCGCCAATTGACGCACGGTGATTTCGAACATCAAGGACCGCCGGCCTTTACCGCCGATGGAAGCGGTATTCTGATCAGCGCAAACCGGCGCGCGGACGCCGACTATGAGCCGCTGGACAGCGAAATTTACCGCGTCGACTTAGGCGATGGCTCGCTCCATGCGCTGACCGATCGACGCGGGCCGGACCGGCATCCGGTGCCCTCGCCGGATGGCAAGCATATCGCCTACCTGGGATTCGACGACCGGCAATTGGGGTATCAAGCCACGCAGCTCTATGTCATGGACAGCGACGGCAGCCACGCTCACTCGATCACCGCATCCCTGGACCGCGACGCCGCGTCGCCGCAGTGGCTCAGCGACGCCAAGACGCTGGTGTTCCAGTACGGCGACCAGGGATCGATAAAAATTGCGGCCATTGATCTTGCGGGCAAAATGCGCACCCTCGCGGACGGTGTGGGCGGCGCCGATGTGTCCCGGCCCTATTCGGGAGGCTCCTTTTCGATCTCGCCGAACGGCCGCTTTGCCTATACCAAAGCCAGCGCAACGGCACCTGCGGCGCTGGCCACCGGCACCTCCCTGCGCGACGTCAGGACGCTGGGCGCTTTGAGCGACAATTTGCTGGCACAGCGGAACCTCGGCGCGCTCGAGGAGATCAGCTTCGATTCCACGGTCGATCATCGCCACATGCAGGGCTGGATCGTGAAGCCGCCCGGGTTCGACCCGGCGAAAAAATATCCCTTCGTGCTGGAAATTCACGGCGGTCCGTTCGCCATGTACGCGCCGAGCTTTGCCGCGGAAATACAGCTGTACGCCTCCGCAGGCTACGTGGTTCTCTACATGAATCCGCGCGGCAGCACCGGCTACGGCGAGGAGTTCGCCAATCTGATTCATCACGACTACCCGGACAAGGACTACGACGATCTCATGTCGGGCGTCGACGCGGTGATCGGACGCGGCTACCTCGATACGCAGCGGCTGTTTGTAACCGGCGGCAGCGGCGGCGGCGTGCTGACCGCGTGGATCGTCGGGCATACCGATCGCTTTCGAGCGGCGGTGGTCGTCAAGCCGGTCATCAATTGGACCAGCTTCGTGCTCACCGGCGACATGAACAATTATTTCTACCGCTATTGGTTCGGCGAGTTTCCTTGGGACGACATGCAGGCTTACTGGAAACGCTCGCCGCTTGCCTATGTCGGCAACGTAAAGACTCCCACCATGCTCATGACCGGCGAGGTTGACTACAGAACGCCGTCCAGCGAGGCGGAGCAGTTCTACCAGGCGCTAAAGCTGCGCAAAATCGACACGGCGCTGGTGAGGGTGCCCAACGCATCGCACGACATTTCCGCGCGGCCGAGTTTGCTGATCGACAAGACGGCATACGTGCTCGCGTGGTTCAAGTCGCACGATGTGAAGTCGCCGTAGCAAAATTACCGCCCGCCGTCGTGCAGTCGTGGCCGGTCACGGCTGTACGGATGGCGAGCGTGCTCCATTCGCGCTCAAATTCCAGCAGGCTCAAAAGGTTCCACGCCGGCATCGCCCCGCGCGCCGCGAGCGGCGCAAACCCCGGAACATTGAGCAATTTCTTGGTCAGCAATATGGCCGCCAGCGCCGGTATCCGCGGACCGTCGCCGCTTTCGGCGATGAGTGTCCAGGTGCGGGATTGCAAACCACCATCCCTGCCGCGGCCGCGCAACTCAACGTGCATCGCGCCGTTATTGCCGCCGAAGCCATCGAACCAAGCCGCGGCGCGTTGCATCATGGGTGCGTGGGCAGCGAGATCGCGAATGACGCCGATTCTCACCAGCACACCCAGTGCGCGCAGCGCGTGATGCAGGGGCGCAACTTCGTGGCCGGCGCGAACCCGGAGCTGCCTCAGGTTTGGATAGCGCAGCGGAATCAAGCTCGTGTCCGGCGCGTCGATCAAGGACAGGTTGCGCCGGCCCACCGGCGGCGGATACCGGTGGCTCCCCGTGCCGCCCCAACCCCACGCGCAACCCATTTTTGCCTGGCGCCAAACCGGGATGGAACGGCCGACGTACCCCAAGACTGAGCGTATGGTTGCCAAGCCACGCGGCCCTGCAAATCCCGGTGCAATTCCGATGTCGATTGATTCGACGTCGGCGAATTCGCCAGCCAGATTCTCGATTACGGCAGAGGAGAGCGCGGGCAAAGTTGAAGCGCCGCTGACGATGAGAACCTTGCGCTTCACTGCCGCAGCATCGAGGGCGCGGACGCTCTGAACAAAATCGCGGCCATCGGCGAGGTCCACGTAATGAATCCCTAGATCGACGCAGATTTGCGCCAGTTTCCGATCACGCCGCTGAAATGGTCCCGCCGTATCAATCAGCACTGCCGGATCGAGGTCCTTTAGGACCGCCGCGCTCAGGGCGGCGCTGTCAATGGCGAGGGTGCGGATGCCCGGCATGAATTCTTCGCGGACAGGCAGGTGTCGACCTGCGGCAATGATGGAGAGGCCGGGGATGCGCGCCAGCGCCTCGGTGATGAGACGCCCAAACGTGCCGAACGCACCCAGAATCAACACTGATTGACGGGATGGAGCCATCATCGGCCTCAGCCGTCGAGGTACCGGGCGCTCACGCCCTTACCAAGTCCAGTTCGCCGACGTAATGCACGATCAGGCCGACCCCGGGCAACGCCGCGCGCACATTGAAGTAATAACGATTGCCGCGATGCGACTCGTATGCATCGATTCCCTCGAGCCAGGAGCGCGGCCACGGCAGCCCCAAAGTGCGCCCCGCCACCGCGGTCCAACGAATCGATCCGCCCTCCACCGAGAATTTGAATCTCAAAGTGGTCGCGCCGAGCGTCTCCTGCAGGCAGTCGCCGGATCGCCGCAAGCTGGAATGCATCGGCCGCGCCGTACCAAAGTAGCGCGTCCAGCGTTCCTTTCCACCGTGCGTTTGCTCGAGCACCACTCGGACCGGCCCGTTGTGCTGCTCGTCCGGCAGCCCGCTCACCCACGCAAACAGCCGCGGCAGCCAGCCCCAGCCGCGCACCACGGTAGCCCGGCCAACCAATGTCGCCGGCCGGCGTTCATGCACGGCACGGATCGGCGCCGCCAACAAGTGCCATTCGGATGACAGCAGCGCCTGGCTGAGCGGTAACTCCAAGCGCTCGCCATCCGCGGTAACTTCTGCAAATCTACTCATGATGATGATTCCTCCCGGAAGAACGCGATCTGATCGATCACGTGCCCGGCCTAACCGGATGCCCGGCGTTTCACCATGCCGGCTCCGCGGCCTAGAAATCTGGCGATGCCGCCGCCCATCTTCATCAGTGCTGCGACCTGGGAGCGCGGCAATGCCAGCATCTGCTCATACCACCGGCTGCTGCGGTCGACGAAATCGAGCATCTCCTTGAGCCGCCCAACCGCGACTTCGCTCACGTCGCGATCGGCTGCGGCCGCGGCAAGGCAGTCGCGCAATGCCACGGCCGCTGGATCCAGCTCGCGCGCCTTGCGGCCTGCGGCGATGCGGGTCACCACGGCCCAAATGTCGGTTTCGGCCTCGAAAAAATCCCGGCGATCGCCGAGGATGGGCGCACGCCTTATCAATTCCCACGACTGCAGTTCGCGCAGCGAGGTCGAGACATTGGAACGCGCCATGCCAAGCGATGCCGCAATCTGTTCGGCGCTGAGCGGCTGTTCCGAGAGATACAGCAGGGCGTGCACCTGGCTGACGGAACGGTTGACGCCCCAATGATCCCCCATGCTGCCCCAGTGGGCCACGAAACGCCGCACGGACTCAGGCAGCGGGTCCGGTGCTCTTTCTTCTATTTCTGTCATGACAGAAATTACAGCACTAACGGGTACCGCAGTCAAGCTCAAGACGTTAAGTCAAATCATCCGGGGGCGATGCTCTGCGCGGTCTGGCCGAACAGGATCTTCTTTGCTTCTTCGGTCAGGGTCGTGCTGGTGTTGACGGCCGCGCCTTTTTCATAGGCACGCAGCGTCGCGGGCCGCGCCTTGATGGCCTCGAACCAACGCCGCAGATGCGGAAAATCCTCGAGCTTCTGTGCCTGCGCCTCGTAAGGAACGATCCAGGGATAGCACGCCATGTCCGCAATCGAATACATTCCGGCGACGAATTCGCGGTCGGCGAGCCGCTGATTCAGCACGCCGTACAGGCGGTTGGTTTCCTTCACGTAACGCTCGATGGCGTAGGGAATCTGCTCGGGTGCATACCGCGCGAAGTGATGGTTCTGCCCGAGCATCGGTCCCAAGCCGCCAACCTGCCAGAACAGCCACTGCAGAACGTCAGCCCGGCCGCGTGACTCGTTCGGAATGAATTGCTCGCTCTTCTCAGCCAGGTACAGCAAGATCGCGCCCGATTCGAACACGGAGATCGGCGCGCCGCGCTCCAGCGGCGAATGATCGACAATCGCAGGCATGCGGTTGTTCGGCGAGATCGCGAGAAAGTCCGGCTTGAACTGTTCGCCCTTGCCGATGTTCACCGGCACGATGGTGTAGGGCATCGCCGTCTCTTCCAGGAACAAGGTGATTTTGTGGCCGTTGGGTGTGGGCCAATAGTACAAGTCGATCATCGCTGAATCTCCGCCGGCTCAAGCGCCATTTTGTGTTCGCGCAGAAGCGCAATGCAAACATCTTCCTCGCGCGGCCTCAAGCGCATTTCGGCAAGCCGCGTATGCGTTCGCGAGCTCTGCGTCCAGGGCAAAATGGAAGAATCCAGCTTCGTCGCCGCCGACAAGCGCCATTCGAGCAGGTGCTTGCGCTCGGCGAGAATCTTCGCTTCCTTGCCGTCGGCCGGAATCAGGCGCCTTTCGACGCCGAATCCCACCATCTGCACGATCACGGTATCGCCCCTTTGCATGATCTTCGCGAGCCTGCGGCAGTCCTCGCGACGCTCGCTCACCGAACCGGCCTCGCGGCAGGCATCGATCAGCGGCGAAAAAGCAGGAATGATTTCCGCATTTGCCACCCGCGCAAGCGCCGAGAGCTTGGCCGTATCCGAGGCCACGACGCCGCCCGGAAGTTCGCGGCGCACGCCGTTCAGCGCATCGAACATCATCACCATGAGCTGGTTGTAATAAAGATCGAAGCGCGTGGCGCGCGCCATGTCGCCGAGCACGCGCTCAACCTCGGTGGCGTCCTTGTCCTTGTGCGCCAACGCGAGCTGGGCGAGCCATGCCGCAGCGTTGTCAGGATCCACCCACCGCAGCACGAATGCAGCGTCGCGGCTGTCGCAGGAAGGCGTGCTTGCGCAGAGCTGCAGGTGCAGCCAGCCGATCGCCGCGTTTCCCGGCGCCATGTCGCTCGCGCGCGCGATCAATTGCAGCGCCGTGGGCGCAGCCGTGGTCGCGGCCGCGGGCCGGGCATAGCCGTTGGTGAAGCTCAGCGCCGCGGCGGTCGCCACGGAATTCGCGTCGGCTCGCGCGGCCAGCACCCGCACTGCTTCGTTGCGCCAAAGCTGGTATTTATCGGCCGGCGATGCGGATCTCACGCCTGGCGCGGCGCTGGCGAGCGCGGCGGCCGTTTGCGACAGCGCCAGCCCTAAAATCAAAAAGTGCAAACCGTGTTTGACCACCGTCAAACCCGCCTTTAAAGATTGCGCTTGCCGGCAGCCGTCAGACCTGCGGTGATTGCCAAACGCATGGCATCTTCGACCGAAATGTCGAGCGGCTGAACGCGGTCTCTCGGCAGATAAATCGTGTACCCGCCGAAGGCATAACTCATCGGGAAATACACCGTCACCCAATCCTGGCCGCCGTGCGCCAGCAGAACCGTCGGCACATCTTCGCGGGTCACGAATCCGATGGCATGCACGTCCGCGAAGCGCGCCAGCACAACGCGCTGCAGATCGCGCTTCTCGCCGCTGCCCGAGGGCAGCAGGCTCAAGACATCGCGAAATCCGCCGTAAAGCGTTTTCACGAATGGAATGCGGCCCAGGAAGTCGTTCCAATATTTGAGCAAAATCTTGCCTGCATAGGCATTCACGACGCTGCCCACGAACAACAGCAGCAGGAAACCGGCGATCAGGCCCAATCCCGGCCAGTAGTGTTCGGGGCTGACGATCCCCAATGCAATCAGCGCGCGGCGCAGCCAACCCTCGACCGTGTGAACCAGCCACCAGATCACGTAAACCGTCAACGCCAGCGGCAATACGGTCACCAAGCCGCTCATGGTCAAGGTTAAAATCTTGCGCATGGGATTATCATCGCATGATCGGGCCCAAGCCGCCCACAGGTCGAACTTCAATGCCACAGCCAGCCGGTCTTCGCATTTCACCCGCCGATGCGGCGGACGTGCCGCTGATTCTGACGCTAATCAATGAATTGGCGGAGTACGAAAAGCTGCGCCAGGAGAGCATCGCGACCGAGGCGTCGATTCACAAGGCGCTTTTCGGCCCCCAGCCGCACGCTGAAGCAGTCATTGCGCGTTTCGATGCGGAACCGGCCGGCTTCGCGCTGTTCTTTCACAATTTCTCAACCTTTCTCGGCAAGCCCGGCTTGTATCTGGAGGATCTGTTCGTGCGCCCGGCGTACCGCGGCCGTGCGATCGGCAAGTCGCTGTTGAGTCATTTGGCGGCGCTCGCCGTGGAGCGCGACTGCGGCCGCTTCCAGTGGCAAGTTCTTGATTGGAACAAGCCATCGCGTGATTTTTATGAACGCCTGGGAGCGCAGCCGGACGCCGCCTGGGTCAACTATCGCATCACCGGCGACGCGCTGCGGCGCCTCGCTGAGAACGGCGGATCATGATTGCCGCGGCAGGATGAAGCGCAATCCCTGATAATTGAGCACCACGCCGTCGCGTCGAATCCGCTCCACCACAGGTCCTTCCTGCAATGTGTTGCCTTCGTGGTATTTGCGCATATTGATGTACACGAAACGATCCGCCGGCTTGGTTGCATAGACATGCACGTCCAGGTGCAGTTCGGGCAGCGCCTGAGCTCCCGTCAGATTGATCTCGTTGATCGTGGGCAGCACTTCGTCATTCTCGGCGGCTTCCTCCTCCGTCAGAACGGGATCGGGACGACGAAAGATGTGCGGCGCCGCGCGTTGCGCAACGGTGCGCGGCGCGGTCGACGTCTCGGCGGGCGCCACCGGAATTTCGGGGGCGTAGACCGGCGCCGACTCCAAGGGACTGAAATGCTCATCGACCGTCGGGGGCTTGATTGCCGCGGGCGAAGTCTCCGGCTGGGACGTTTCGTGCTGCGAAATTTCATGCCGCGACGTTTCATGGCCCGCCGCCGACGCGGCGATGGAAGGACCGCCGTTGCGCATCAGGACAACGCTCAGCACCACGATATTAACGGCGAGCAGGCAGCCCAAGAGCACGGCCCAGAGAGGCAGGCGGCCGCGCCGCAATGATGCCGGTGCGTCCACCAATCCCGGCATCGACTGCCGCTGACGCTCAAGCTCGGATTTCTTCAGTGCATCGAGAATGAAGGACATGGACTTTTCCTAGCCACCGCGCAGCGAGTTGGACAACAGCAGGGGCGAATTGGGATCGGCAAGCGCCGTGTCGAGCACGACCTGAGTTTGCACGCCGGCAATGCCATCCACATTGAGCCGGTGCTCGCGCTGGAAGTTCTGCACCGCAATGGCCAGTTCCTGATCGTAGACATCGGCGTGTTCCGGATCCGATGCCACGCCGCCCAAGGCATTCAAGCTGCGCCGCAGCCAGCGAACCTCGTCTCCCTGCATCCCCAAGGAAAGCAATCTCGTGCGCGAGGTCTTGGGCTTCCACACGACGGTAAATTCGCCAAACCAATCGCGCGAAAGGTCATCGATCGACACCTTTTCGTTGTGCTCGCCCAGATTCAACGTCGCGGTCTTTTCATCGAGGCTCGACAAGACGACCCGATGCCGCTGGCCGCGATCATCCGTTAACGTCAAGATGGCGGGCCGGTTCAAGATTCTGACCTGGGTCCACGAACCGCGCTGGTCCAGACAGGCCAGGCCCGCTTTCGCGGCCTGACCGCAGGGATCTCTATCATCGGCGAGAGCCGTACCCCAGAGCGCAAGCAGGCGACGATACGCCGCCGCATCGGTGGTATTGGCTTCGTTGGCTTGCAGCAGCGCATTCACGGATACCAGCCTGGGGACCGGCGGAGTTGCGGCCGGCGCCGCCGCGGGCGCCGGAATCGCAGACGGCTTCGGTGCGGCCGCATGAGGCACCGCGGCGGTTTTGATTGCACGCGATGCAGAGAGCACCGGACTCTGATGGCGCCAGAATTGCCAGCCGAGGAACAGGGTGCCGGCGAGCACGACTATTCCCAGCGAGCCGACCACCCATCCCAGCCAGCTGGGAAAAAAGCGGCGCCCGTAGACCTCGCCCGCGGCCTGGCGCACCAGCGAAGCGGTGATTTTCTTGGTTTCCTGCGTGTAGGCGCCGAGCAGGGCGCGATCGCAGGCAACATTGATGACTCGCGGAATGCCCTGAGACAGACGGTGCAGTTCCAACAGCGCGCCCGGGGTGAAGATCTCCTCGGTTGCTCCGGCAACGCGCAGCCGATGACGCACATAGCCCTTGGTCTCCTCGCGGGACAAGGGCTTCAAGTGATAGCGGCCTGTGATCCGTTGCGCGAGCTGGCGCAGATCGGTCCGGTCCAGCAATTCCCGCAGTTCGGGTTGTCCGATTAAAATAATCTGCAGCAGCTTTTGAGTCGGAGTTTCCAGATTGGTCAAGAGGCGGACCTGTTCCAATACGTCTATCGAGAGGTTCTGCGCCTCATCCACCAACACGATGATGCGTCTGCCTTCCGCGTGCGCATTGAGCAGCCGCCGGTTCAACGCATCCACCATCTGCTTGACGCTGTCCCGGTCGGCCTCGGCTATCCCTAAGCCGAGTTCCTCGCAAATCGTGAGCAGAAACTCCACCGGAGTGACGCGCGGATTCAAGATCACAGCGACATCCGCGTGATGCGGAACCCGCGACAGCAGGGTGCGCACGACCGTGGTCTTGCCCGTACCCACCTCGCCGGTCAGCTGGATGAAGCCCCCCGATTCATTGATGCCGTACAGCAAATGCGCCAGGGCCTCGGCATGGCGCTCGCTCAAATAGAGGTAGCGAGGATCCGGGGTGATGGCGAAGGGCTTTTCGGTGAGCCCAAAGAAGCTGGTGTACATGACCCCGCTAGGATAGTACTAACTTGCGGTTAGTTTCCGTTTCCGCGCGGCAGAAGGCTGGCGCGGGTGAGCAGGCCCTGGCCAAAGCGGTCGCGAATTCCGTCGACCGCCGAATCCAGGCGCGATCCTGACTCCGGACCAAAGCCCGAAAACAGGTCCGATTGAAGCATTTCCTGCAATTCGCCCACCCCCACCCCCAGCAGCCGAACGGCGGCGCGGGGCTGCGCTGCCAACCAACCGCTGAGCAGCGCCTGCGCGGCCGCGGCTACGACCGCCGTATCCTGTGTCGGGGGCTCGAGCGCACGCTGCCGGGTATAGGTTGTAAAATCGCCGCGGCGAATCTTCACGCTCACCCGGCCGGCCAGCAGCTTGTGCGCCCGAAGCCGCGATGCGGTGCGATCGGCCAGCGCCTCGATCTGCGCACTCAACTCCGCGGGCGCACGAATATCCGTATCGAAGGTCTCCTCCGCGCTGATGGACTTCTCCTCGCGTTCGGACTCCACCGGCCGATCATCCAGTCCAGCGGCCCGGTCCCGCATCGACTTGCCGTGCTTGCCGAAGGCGCGCCACAACTGCGCTTCGCTGGCGGTGCGCGCGTCGCCGAAGGTGCGGATACCGGCGGCGAGCACCGTGGGCAGGGTTTTCTGGCCCACCCCGAATAGTCTTTGGATCGGCAGGGGGTCCAAAATCTCGCGCATATTGCCGGCGTCGATCCGGCACATGCCATCCGGTTTGTTCAGATCCGACGCAATCTTTGCCAAAAGCTTGTTGGGCGCGATCCCGACCGATGCCGTCAGTCCGGTTTGCGCGGCGATACGGCGGCGAATTTCCGCGCCGATCCGCTCCGGACTTCCCAGCAATTGTTGGCTGGCGGTCACGTCCAGGAACGCTTCATCCAACGACAGGCCTTCCACCACGGGCGTGAATTCGCGAAAAATCGCGAAGACTTGATCCGAGATTTCCTGGTAGCGCGCCATGCGCGGAGGCACGACGACGGCCTCCGGGCAACGCCGCAGCGCCTCGCGCATGGGCATGGCGGATCGCACGCCGAACCGGCGCACCGCGTAGCTGGCGGCGGCGACGACGCCGCGGCCGCCCGTGCCGCCGACAATCAGCGGCTTGCCCTTGAGCTCCGGGCGATCCTGCTCCTCCACGGACGCATAGAAAGCGTCCATATCGACATGCAGTATCGCGCGCATCCTGGAATGCCGGTCCGGCAGGCTCCTCAGTTCACGGTGATGGTGATTTTCTTGGAGGTCAGCGGCGGATCGAACGACTGATGCAAGTAATCGGCGAATACCAGCTGCAGGGTGTGCTTGCCGGGCGCCAAATTCAGCGTCGTTTCGGTTTGGCCCTTGCCGAAATGCACGATTTTGTCGGTCGCCGGCATGGGCGCATCGAGTTTCACCTCGCTCAGGTCCGTGTCGACCAACAAATGGTGGTGACCGGTATTGTCGAACTTGATGCCTGCCGGCGCAATTCCCATGCCCTTCAGGCCGAATTTTATCGTGACCGGGCTATGCAGCTTCGCGCCGTTTTGCGGTGCGATGAAATACACTTCGGCGCCGGCGGGCGGGGCCATGCGATCCGCCGCTACCGCAAACGCCGCCACCAAACACACGCTCAACGCCAACAGTAGACGACTCATGGGACTCTCCTTGTTTAAAGAGCGCATTTTACAACTGCAAGGCCGCATACACGAAACTGGCGCCCACGGTGAGGGCGGCCAGGATCGAATAGATGAAGAAAAGCACGACTGCTTTGAACACCGTGCCGGGCCAGCTGCGGCGAAACACCCGGCGCATGGCGCTGAGCGTGTAAACCGGCACGGTCCATCCCAGAATCGTTTCCAGGAAAGCTGCGACTCCGCCCAGTTTCGGCCAGGCGTCCGCGGCATCGGTCAAGGAGAGCATCAGGATGGCCACGGAAAAGTAGAACGCGTGCAAATGCACGAAGAACAGCAGATGTTCCGCGTATCGATACCGTGGACGCCAATACAACAGCATGTTCAGAAAGGCGATGAGCGGCAGAAAGATGAACATCGCTTTGGACGTGGTGCCGATCGCGAGATGCACCAGGTTGCCGCCGCTGTCTTGCAGCACCGCCTCGCAAACGTGCCTGGTGCGCGGGATCCAGGCAGGGCGACTCGAGAAGGCGGCCACGAAGTCGTCGCAGTTGGTGATGGATTTGGCGGCCTGCTGCGCGGCGCCTGCAGGGCTTGCCGCGGGGCTGGCGGGCTTGAAAGCGTCGTCAAACTTGACCATTTCGACACGCGAATGAATGAACGATGCCAGCAGAAAGAAAATGATGCTTAAGATCAGGTAGAGCCGAAACGGCGGCAGATAGGCGATCCGTCTGCCTGCGACGAATTCCTGGGTGAGCTTTCCGGGTTTGAACCACAGGGTCGTCAGGGTGCGCCACAGCCGTGAATCCGAATGCGTTATTCCTTCGAGCAACTCATGCACCAGCTCCATCGTGGTGGGGACGTGCACGTTGGCGGCCTGACTGCAGTTGGCACAGAAGCGCCCCAGCAGCACCGCGTCGCAATTCTTGCAGCGCGCGGGCGCAAGCTCGCTCATGGTCCGGCATCCGCTCCCAGACCCAGCTCATGCGGTGCGAAGTCATCGACGTTGATGATGTCCTGAACCTTGGCGTCGTAGTCCTGCAGCAGCGCGGCTTCGGACTCGCTGATGATGCCGAGCGCCGCGGCCTGGGCGATCTGCCCCGGCAGGTCCAGCGCGCTGATGCGGCCGGTTTTGACGCCATCGACCCGGATGCGTTTCTCGAGCGGTTCTGCCGCGGCGGACAGGATCAATGCCTCCTGCAGTTTTCCCAGAGGGTTGTGGGCCGTCGGAGTCTTATAGATGTGAGCGGTCAATCGCTCGCGGCTGGGGCTGGGGTTCATGACCAGTTTGCCGATGGCGCGGCCCAAGCGGTCGCTCGGCGGCGAGTAGGCGAGTCCCCGTGGAAAGATGCACAGACGCATGAACAACGCCAGCGGGCGATTGGGGAAATTGCGCAGGAACAGGTGCAGTTGTTCCTGCGCCTGATACAAAAGACTGCGGCAGCCCCATTCGATCAGCGGAAGATCGTCCTCCTGGCGGCCCTGATTTTCATGATGCTTGAGCACCATCGAGGCGAGGTACATCGATGACAGCACGTCGCCGAGCCGGGCCGAGAGTGTTTCCTTTTTCTTCAAGTACCCGCCGAGCGCCAGCATGGCCACATCCGTCGCCAGCGCAAACGATGCGCTGTAGCGATTGACGTGTTGAAAGTAGCGCCGCGTCGCGCCCGTGTCCGGCACCCGCGTGAAGCGCGCCGAGGTCAGGCCCAGGACCACCGAGCGCACGGCATTCGAGATGGCAAACCCGACATGGCCCACGATGGCGGCATCGAACTCGCGCACCCCCGCCTCGCGGTTCGGATTCTTCGCCGCGTTCATTTCCTTCAGTACGAAAGGGTGGCAGCGCACGGCCCCTTGACCAAAGATGATCAAGTTGCGCGTCAGGATATTGGCGCCCTCGACCGTGATGGCGACCGGCACGACCTGGTAGCCGCGCCCGAGATAATTCTTCGGCCCGAGCATGATGCCCTTGCCGCCATGCACATCCATCGCATCGTTGGCGATCATGCGGCCAATTTCCGTGGCGTGATACTTGAGCATGGCGGAGGGCACCGAGGGCTTTTCGCCGCCGTCGATGGCGCCGGCGGTCACCGAACGCGCAGCATCGATGATGTAGGTTCGCGCCGCCATGCGCGCCAGAACCTGCTCGATGCCCTCGAAGCTGCCAATCGGCGTGTTGAATTGGCGGCGGATGCGCGCATAGGCGCCCGAGGCATACACGGCGGCCTGCGCACCGCCCGTCGCGCTGGAGGGCAGCGAAATGCAGCGGCCCACGGATAATTGCTCCACCAGCATGCGCCAGCCCTGCCCTGCCGTCGCGAAGCCGCCGATGATGGCGTCCAGGCTCACGAACACGTCATGTCCCTGGATGGGGCCATTTTGGAACGGGATGTTCAAGGGAAAATGCCGCCGGCCGATCGTGACGCCGGGCGTGTCGCGCGGAATCAGCGCGCAGGTGATCCCCAGATCCGCCTTTTCGCCCATGAGATGCTCCGGATCGTAGAGGCGGAACGCCAATCCGATCACGGTGGCGATGGGCGCCAGCGTGATGTAGCGCTTCGAAAAGTTCAGGCGGATGCCGACGGATTTCGCGGCCGTGCCACTGTCCCTTGCAAATGACGCCGGTGTCCGGGAATGGAAGCGGCGTCGGAACCGGCGCGCGGCCCGGTGAGCGCAAAGCACGGCACATCGTCGCCGCGGGCGAGCCGCGGCAAGTAGTGGTTCTTTTGATCCTCGGTGCCGTAGTGCAGCAGCAGTTCGGCAGGCCCCAACGAGTTCGGCACGGCGATGGTCGAGGATGCCGTGGCTCGAGCGGGAAGCGATTTTGATCAGCACGCAGGAGTGCGCGTAGGCGGAGAATTCCAGGCCGCCGTAGCGCCGCGGAATGATCATCGCGAAGAAACCCTGCGATTTGATGAAGGCCCAGACCGCCGCGGGCAGGTCGGCGCGCCGGTGCGTGATGTCCCAATCATCGAGCATGCCGCACAGCTCCTCGCAGGGGCCGTCGAGAAATGCCTGCTCGGCAGGCGTCAGCACCGGCGGCTTTGCGGACATGAGTTTCTGCCAGTTCGGCCCGCCGGTGAATAATTCGCCGTCCCACCAGACCGTGCCCGCATCGAGCGCCTCGCGTTCCGTCGAGGACATGGCGGGCAGCAGCTTGCGGTATTTCTTCATGAAGGGCCGCGTGGCTAAGCGAATCCGCAGCGGCCGCAGACTGAAAAGGAACAGAAGCGCGAAAGGCAGGGAAACCGCGGCCTTCCACCACAGGGGAGCCGTTCCGAGCGCCCAATATAAGGCGAGCAGCACCAGCAGCACGCCGGTGCTGGCCGCGAGACTGGCGCGCCGATAGGCGAGAATGCAAATGGCGCCCACGAACAACACCAGCCAGCCAACGACGATGGCGGCCTCCAGCAGCAGGTCATGCATCGGACGCCCCTTTTCTTAGATCAAATCTTTGACGCCGTCGCGCTCTTCCAGCAATTCGCGATGCGTTGCCTGCATTTTTTCGCGGCTGAACTCATTGATTTCCAATCCCTGGACGATACTGTATTCGCCGCTCTTGCAGGTAACCGGATAGGAATAGATGACCCCCTCGGGTATTCCGTAGCTGCCGTCGGAAGGGACGCCCATGCTGACCCAATTGCCGGACGGCGTGCCCAGCACCCAATCATGCACGTGATCGATCGCCGCCGCGGCGGCGGATGCGGCGGAGGAGGTGCCGCGCGCCTTGATGATGGCGGCGCCGCGCTGCTGCACGGTGGGAATGAAACTGTCCTTGAACCAACTTTGATCCACCCGCTCAAGCGCCGGCTTGCCGTCGACGGTGGCGTGGTGCAGATCCGGATACTGGGTTGCCGAATGGTTGCCCCAGATAATGACCTTCTTGACGCGGCCCAAGGGAGCGCCGGTTTTCTCGGTGAGCTGTGCGAGGCCGCGGTTGTGATCGAGACGAGTCATGGCGGTGAAGCGGTTGCGAGGCAGCGACGGCGCGTTGCGCTGCGCGATGAGCGAATTGGTGTTGGCCGGATTGCCGACCACGAGCACGCGCACATCGCGGCTTGCGACCGCATCGAGCGCCTTGCCTTGCGCCGAGAAGATTTTGGCGTTTTCCAGCAAAAGATCCTTGCGCTCCATGCCCGGACCGCGCGGCCTGGCTCCCACCAGCATGGCAAAATTGCAGTCCTTGAAGCCGACGGCGGCGTCGGATGAGGCCGTCACCCTGTTCAAGGTGGCAAAGGCGCAGTCATTCAACTCCATCACCACGCCCTGAACCGCGGCGCTGGCCGCCGGGATTTCCAACAGATTCAAATTGACCGGCTGATCGGCGCCGAGCATCTGGCCGGAGGCGACGCGAAACGCGAGCGCATACCCGATATTGCCGGCGGCGCCCGTGATGGTAATGGTGACTGGCTGCTTCATGACGAGCTCCCGCGCAAAAACGAGGAATGGTATCCGAAATTGCCTGCCATCGTCATTGATGGATGGCGAGCGGCAGCTGGCGCGCCTTGGCCAAACGCACGCCGAGAAGCTCAGCCACGGTGGGCGCGATTTGCCGCATGTCGATCAATCCCAAGTCGCGCCCATGGGCAATGCCGGCACCCTCGATGAAAAAAGCCGCGCGCATCTCGGGATAATCGGGCGAGAAGCCGTGGCTGCCCAGAGTGCGCGGAATGTCGCTAACTTTCGGGCTCGTCGCGTCGGCCAGCGCGTAGTAGCCGATTTTCATGACGATCAGAAACGCTGCGTCGGGAAACGCCCCGCGCTGCTTGATCGCGTCGTGTTCCAACACTTCGGCGATTCCATTGTCGGGATCCGCCTTCATGGCCTGCAGCAAATCGCGCACTTGCGCCTGAGTTTGCAAATCCGCCGGATCGTGCAGCATGACGGCCGCCATTCCGGCGCCGGACCAAGGCTGCGCCTTCCACTCGCCGCCGCTCTGCAGCAACCCTGCCTGCAAAAACGGTTGCATGAGGTTCACTTTGTGGGTGATTTGCACGAAGCCGTGATCCGATACCACCAAGGCGACTGCCTTGGGGTCATTGGCGCGGGACGCAGCAAACAGTTGCGCGAGTTGGGCATCGATCGTCTCGAGATCGGCATTGGCCTCCTTGCTGAACGGACCATGTCCGTGCTGCACCTCGTCGAGCGAACTCAGGTGAATGGTCATGAATTTCGGTTTCTGGGTCTTGAGAATATCCAACGCGAAGCGGGTCTTGATTTCATCGCCGGGCGGGCTCGGATCATTTCCGCGCATGTAGGGGCCCAGACGCGCCTGCATTTTTTTCAGCAGTCCCTCGGGACGCGAGATCGCAGCGACCAGCAACGCATCGGATGGATCGACATCCGTCAAGCGCGCGACCCGCCAATACTCCGGGATGAGAAAATCCACCGCGGTAGCGCCGACACTCACGGGCCAACCGATGCTGGCGGTCGACAATCCGGCCTCATGCGCCGCCTGCCACAGGGTCGGCGCGCGAATTTGCCGCGCATACCAGTACCAGGCATTCGCAAAGGTATTCTTGGGATCAAATTCCAGGTTGTTGTAGATGCCGTGTTCGGCCGGCGAGAGACCGGTCAGCAGCGTCGTGTGACTGGGGTAGGTCACGGTCGGCCACACGCCGATCACACCGCGGGCATGGGTGCCGCCCTGCATCATGCCGCGCAAAAAGGGAATCTTGAGACCGTGCGCATCGGCATCCAGGACGTATTCGGGCTTCAGTCCGTCGACCGAGACCATGAGCACGGAAGCGGCGGGAGCGCGGCCGCATTGGATCGCCAACAAAAAAAACATCAGCGCCGGCAGGGCGCGCAGGGTCCAAACGCGGTGGTGAATCACTTGACGCAGGGTCACTCGCTGATGGGAATGATGTAGTCAGGATAGGCGCTGCGAAAGCGGCGCATTTGCACGTCCGCCTCGGCGTTGCGCCCGGCGCGGCGCAGCGCATTGATATCCTCGAGCCAAAGCGCCGGGTTGCGCTCGCGCGCAGACGCGGGCACCGCGCGCGGCGGTTCGCTCTTGAAAATGCGCACGCGCACCACCTGCGGCTTGTCGTCGGGGTTTTTGAGCTGCGGACCGAACACCATTGCCAGCACCAGCGCGAGCGACAACAGCACACTGGCGGCGAAGGCAAGCGGCGCCAAACTTTGCCGCTTGAACGGCGTCCTGGACTTCAAGGTGCCCGCGGCCGTGAGCACACGTCGATCGAGATCATGCGGGGGCAGGGGCGAGGATTCGCGCCGGTACTGACAGGATACTTCGCTGCCGCCGCGCAGGTAGTCATCGAGTTCGTCGGGCTTCAGTTCCTCAGGCATAAGTTCGCAGCCGCAGCGTTTCCGGCTCCTGCATCGGGCGCAGCGAGCTCTTCAATTTTCGAACTGCGTAGCGCAGGCGGCTCTTCGCCGTTTCAACCGGCACGTCGGTGACGCGCGCAATCTCCTCGACGCTCAGTCCGCTCTCCTCGCGCAGCAGGAACGCTTCGCGCTGCGCCTGTGGAAGCGCAGCGACCGCGGCGAGCACTGCGGATTGCTGTTCGAAAAATTCGGCGACCCGGTCCGGACGCTGATGCTCGGGGACCTCGGCTTCCGGCAACAGCGACTCCGGGTCGTGCGCCGGCACGCTTCCGCGCAGATTCAGATCGCGCCGGAAAAAATCGATCGCGCAATTGTGCGCAATGTGAAACAGGAACGTGGCGAATTTCGCGCGTGGCTGGTAGCGCGCGCGCGTCGCGATCAGATGCGACCAGACTTCCTGAAACAAATCCGCGGCGGCGCTGGCGCTGCGCACGTGGCGCAAAAGATATCGGTACAGGGGGCCTTTGTAGTGCGCGTAAAGCTCTGCGAAGGCCGCCGCGTCACCGTCTCTGTAGCGCAGCATCAGCCCCGAGTCTTCGTCTTCAAAGTTCATCGTCCCGGCAGCATACGTCGCGTGATCTTCAGGGGCAAAGCCAAGCTGCGGTAGGAGATTATTTTCGAGGATTTTCCGGCTAAATCACAAAGTCTTTTGAAAACAATCACTTAGATGACGAAATATTTTCCGTTAGGTGCTTGCATGTAGTGGTGTTGTATATTACTATATCACCAAGTCACCGAAACACCCCTCGATGATGGACTGAAGACCGAAACACTTGATAGGAGACGATCATGAACACCTCAATCTCAACCAAACTGACGGCCCTCGCACTCGCGCTGATCTTCAACAGCGTGATCATGGGCGGCATGGCTTACTTGTTCAATGCGCAACTGCAGCAGCCGACGGCAGTGGCCTCGCTGGCCAGCACCGCGACGAACTCAGCGAACGACGTGGCCTGAGCCTTTAGAAGCTCGGCGCTCTGGTAGATTACCGTGCTACATGTCCCCCACACTTAGGGATTGGCACATCGAGCGACAAATGGACCCGAACTGGAACGACAACCAACCTATCTATCGCCAACTGCGCGATCGAATGGTAGCCCTGATTCTCGAGGGCGCGCTGAAGGAGGGTGACCCCCTGCCCTCCGTAAGGGCCGTGGCTGCCGACTACCGGCTCAATCCGCTGACCGTGCTGAAAGGCTACCAGCAGCTGGTCGATGAAAATCTGGTCGAAAAACGCCGTGGCCGCGGCATGTATGTCAGCGAGGGAGCCCGGCGGCTGCTCCTGGCAGGCGAACGCGAGCGCTTCTTGAACGAAGACTGGCCGCAGATTCTCGCCGTGATCAACCGGCTGGGATTCTCGTCCGAAGAATTATTTGCGCAGACACCGGCGCTCACCCACCCGGCACCGCCGCCCCGCGGCAGCGATGCCAAAGAAGAATGAGACTACTATGCCTCCGCTCATCGAAGCTCGGGATCTGACGAAGAAGTACGGCGCTCACATCGCGCTGGATCGCGCCAACCTCAAGGTCGAGGCAGGCCGCATCGTCGGACTCATCGGTCCCAATGGCGCCGGCAAGACCAGCGCTCTGCGCGCCATCCTGGGCCTGACCAACTACGAAGGCCATCTGACAGTTCTCGGCCGCGAACCGTTTCGCGACCGAACTGCTCTCATGAACGAATGCTGCTTCATCGCCGATGTGGCGGTGCTGCCGGGCTGGTTGCGAGTCGATCACGCCATCGATTTTGTCGCCGGCGTGCATCCGCGGTTCCGCCGCGATCGCGCCACTTCATTCCTGGCCAAGACCCAGATCACCGGCAAACGCCGCATGCGGGAATTGTCCAAGGGAATGAAAACCCAGGTGCATCTGGCGCTGACCATGGCGATCGATGCGAAGCTCCTGGTGCTGGATGAACCGACCCTCGGCCTCGACATCCTGGCACGGCGCGCATTCTACGACGCGCTGGTCAACGATTACATGGACGAGACGCGAACCATCCTGATCACGACTCATCAGGTTGAAGAGGTCGAAAACCTGCTCACCGATATCGTGTTCATCGACAAGGGCCGCATCGTTTTGGACACCTCGCTCGAGGACGTCGCGACGCGTTTCATCGCGGTGGCCGTCAACGCCGATCGCCTCGATGCAGCGCGCGCCGAGAAACCATTTTACGAACGCCACATCCTCGGCAAGGTTGTGCTGTATTTCGAAAATGCCGACTCGGGCAAACTCGCGGGATTTGGCGAAATCCACACCCCCAGCGTTTCCGATCTTTTCGTTGCGAAGCTTTCGGGAGGTGCAGCGTGAACAACAGCAACTGGCTCATCCGTCGGGAATTCTGGGAAAATCGCGCGATCTGGATGATTCCGGCAGTATTCGGCGGACTGCTTCTGCTCGCCGCCTTGTTCGGCCAGGTCAGTATTCCCCGCCTGACCTCGCCGCAGGAATCGGAGGAGGCGGCATCCGCCTTCCTGGTGATCGTCGGCGCGATGTTCTACCTCGTCATGGGCGTGTATTCGACCTGGTATCTGCTGGACTGCCTGTATACGGACCGCAAGGATCGCAGCATCCTGTTCTGGAAATCACTGCCGATCTCGGACGCCACCACCGTGCTTTGCAAACTGTTGATCGGCATGATCATCATTCCGCTGGTGTATTTCGCGGCCGCGGATGTCACCGCGCTGATCGCGGCCTTCATATTGTCGATACGGGCGCGGGCCTCGATCGGCAGCTCGTTGTGGAACGGCGATGTCTGGTTGCAGGTCCAGGTGCTGTGGATGTATGCCATCGTCACGACGGCCGTGTGGTATCTGCCGGTTGCCGGCTGGCTGATGCTGGTGTCCGCCTACGCCAAGCGCGCGGTCATGTTGTGGGCCGTATTGCCGCCGCTGCTTCTCTATATCCTCGAGCGCGTATTTTTTGGCACGCGCACGGTGGGTCACATCATCATGCGGCGCTTGACCGGGCTGCCGTCGGTGTCGTTCAACGGCTCGAAGTACATGTGGACGCACGATGGCGGCGTTGTGGATAATGCCGGCTCACCGGTACCCAACGTATGGCATCTGATCAACCCCAGTGGATTTTTCTCCAGTGCCGAAACATGGATAGGCGTTGCGGTGGGAATCGCGTTGATCGTCCTCGCCATCCAATTGCGAATGCGGCGCTCCGAGATTTGAGCTGATGCGGGGCGCCGCGCCCCGCGAATCCAAGGCGGCCGCCGCGCCTTTTTTATTCATCTGCGCGGCGGCACTCATCGGCCTCGGCGCGAGCGGCGCGCGGGCCGACGAATTTTTTCCGGTACGCGACGAAAATCCCCTGACCCGAGGCTTCTATCTGCCGTTGCCGAGCGACGGCCGCCTGACCGACGGCGCGGACCTGGCGGCGACGCTCTCGATCAGCAACACGCTCAATGTGGAGAACAGGCCGCGGGAAAGCCTGCTGGTCGATGGTGAGAGCCATACATTGCGACTGAGCTACCAAGACACCCTCTACCAGGCCTGGCGATTCCGCATAACGCTCCCCATCATCAATGACAGCGGCGGCTTTCTGGACTCGGCCATCGATCATTGGCACCGCTGGTTCGGCTTCAATCCGGGAAACCGGCCGTTCTACCCGCAGAATCAACTGGCCTACTCCTATACCGGCCGCGGCGTCGTGGATCTGACGGAGCCGCGCACCAGCCTCGGCGACATCTCCGGCGAGCTCGGCTGGTATCCGATCGACGACGTGCATCGAACGCTGTCGGTATGGGGAGGATTGGAAGCGCCGACCGGTTCCGCGGCCCGGCTCACCGGCGATGGTGCCTGGGACGGCGCGGTGTGGGCGCACGGCGCGCTGCGCTGGCCGAAATGGCAACTGGCCGCGGAGCTGGGGCTCGCGCAGCCCTTCGGCGATGAAATATTTGGCGGCGCAGCGCACCGCACGTCGATGTTTGCGCGCTTTGCGGCCACCCGCTCGCTCTCCTCCGCGTGGTCGCTGCGCGCGCAACTCGACGGCCAGACGGCGCGCGTCGAGGACAGCGACATCCGATTCCTAGGTCCGAGTCTGCAGCTGACCGTCGGCGCGACGCGCCGCATGGGTGCCCGCTGGCGCATCGAATTTGGCTTCGCGGAAGACGCCGCCGTGAATACGGCTCCCGACATTACTTTCTTTCTTGGGATTCGCCGCCAAAGCAGTGCAAAATAGCGACAATTGGTTTCGCTATTTCGAAGGGGCTTCCCAATGTACAAGACGAAGATCGATCTGTCGGAGAAAATCCGCCGCAATGTGGCCGGCATTTTGAATGATCGCCTGGCCTACGCCATTGATCTGCAGAGCCAGATCAAGCAGGCGCATTGGAACGTCAAAGGTCCGAACTTCATCGCGTTGCACGAGCTGTTCGACAAGCTCTCCGACGCGGTGTTGGAGCAGATCGACGAAATCGCCGAACGCGTCACCAGCCTGGGGGGTACCGCCGAGGGCACCGTCGCGGTCGCGGCCAAGCGCAGCAAGCTGAAGAACTATCCCTTGAGCATCACCGCCGGCAAGGATCATCTGTTTTATTTATCGACGCAGTTGTCGGTTTACGGCAAGGTGGTGCGTTCCGCGATTACCGATACCGACGAGCTCGGCGATGCGGACACGGCGGATCTGTTCACCGGCATCTCGCGCGAAATTGACAAGTATCTGTGGTTCCTCGAGGCGCATCTGCAGGACAAGGCCTGATGTATGAGCGATTCCACCGGCGCCGATAATATGGGCCTGAGCGCGGCGCTTGCCACGCTGCAGGGATTGTTGACGAGCGGCGAGACGCTCGAGGCCTGGGCCGCCCAGCGGCGATTGTATGCGCTCACGCACCGGCGCGCGCTGATCGCGGCCACCAGCGGGCGCTTCATTTCGCTGAAGCGGCGCCTGTTCGGCGGCTACGATTCAGCCGACATCCGCTGGCAGGATCTCAAAGAAACGCGCATCAGCGCCGGAATCATCGCCGCCGACCTGATCGTGATCGCGCAGAGCAGCTCGGATCTCAACATCGGCGCCGAAGTGAACCGCGTGTGGAGTTTCGAGGGCTTGAACAAGGATCAGGCGCAGGCAATGTATCGGATCTGCCAGCAGCATGATCAGGTGTGGCGCGAGAAGCGCCGCGTGCGGGAACTCGAGGAGTTGCGCGCAAAATCCGGCGGTGTGCAGATCAGCGGCGCGACGCCCTCCTACGGCAGCGATGCCGCCGGGGCGGAATCCGAACCCGCACGCCGCCTGCGTCAAGCGCGCGAAATGCTGGACGCGAAGCTGATCAGCGATTCGGAATTCGAATCGATCAAGGCCAAGATCGTCTCGGGTCTCTAAGCTCGCACCCTACCCCAGCAGATACGCGAAATAGCTGTTGCGCAGCCGATTCAAGGGATCGGTACGCTGCCGCAGCGCGCGGAACAGCTTGGCGCGTTCGCCGAAAGCCTTTGCCACGTGTTCGGGTTGCAGCGCACGGGTCTGATTGAAAGTGGGCACGCCGCCATGCGAGGAAGCGAAATCGTTGAAGTCGATCAAAAAGTCATCCCAGCCTTGTTCGCCGCTCGATGAAGGCTCCAGGGTAAACATGGGGCCGGAATAGCTTGCGCTGAACAAGGAACCGCGGTCCTGGTGCAGGCGGCTCGCACCGCTCACCACGTTGCCGCGATAGCGGTGTTGTTTGTAGTACGACTTGCAGAATGCGAAATACGCGCTGAGCAGCCGCGGATAATCGCTTTGCGGAAAAGCCCATAGGCTGTAGGTGTGACGCGCCTTCCACGCCTCATTCGGCATGTCGCGCATCCATTCATGCGCAAACATCATCACGCCGCGGCTGCCGCCGCCTAAGGCGCGGTGCATGCCCGACAGGACCGCGTTGCGCAGGCCGGGCGCCGCCAAAACACTGCCGACGGTCGAGCCGAAAGCCGGCAGCACATTGCGCATCACCGACTGCTTGATTTGCCAAATTCCAGAGCGGTTGATGACCGAGGATTCGTCGAGCGTGCGCCGCTCGAGCGTGATCCGATCGTGGAACGGCGAGACATGCAGGCGCAGCGCGCCCGGCGATTCGGCCAAGCCGGCATAGCGCGAGGTGAATTCCCGCAAGGTCATCACCTGGTAGTCGATTTTCACCGGCGTCAGCGGCCGCACGCGAACCTCGACCTCGTGAACGATGCCGAGCAGCCCGAAACTCGAACGCAGCACCCGCATCAGGTCGCGTTCGCGATCGGTCACGTTCATTTGCTTGCCCTGCGGCGTGATCATCTTCACTTCGGATACGCAGGACGACAATTGCGCCATGCCGTCGCTGAACGAGGCCTGCGGCAAGGTCGTCACCGCCATGGCACCCAGGGAAATCTGGCCCATTTCGGGCGTCAGCGGCAGTTCCTGGCCGCGCTCGGCCAGCGCCTTGACCAGGCTGCTGACGCGAACGCCGGCCTGGGCGCGCACGCTGTGTTCGCCGAATTCCAGGATGCGATCGAGACCGCTGGTGTCGACCGTGGTGCCGCCGTCGCCGCCCACGCAGCGGGTCTGCGAATAATCGGCGCCGACCATGCGCACGGGCGTCGGATAGCTCTTGGTCTTTTCAAGCAGGCTCGGAAGGTCTTCGAAACGCTTCAGGCGCAGCACCAGCCGCGGCCGCCGATAAATACCCGATGAGTCCGCGCCTCGCGGATCGATGACTTTATTTACCATGTGTACTTCCCCCCGGAAGCGAATCAAGCTAAAAAAACGCTTGCTGTCGGGGGCACAAAACCTGGCGGTTCTGCATGCGCTCATGCGCTGATGGATTCACTGGCGACCCCGCTATCGTCAGGCTTCCTTTGGAAGCCCCTTAGACCGGTGGTTTTGCGTCCCCACCTTTCGGCGGGTTTGCCCTTAAACAGCTATTTATACTATGCGATGGGCGGCGGGGCTTGTAAAGGGGTATTTCCGCGGAACGCATTTAGGCCGATTTAGCCCATCAAAAGCAGCGTTTCCGCGTGTTCCACAGCCTCGGGCGTGCCATACACGACCACGACATCGCCCTCCTTGAACACGGTGTCCGGGCCGGGGTCGCGTCCTACAATGCCGTCGCGCCGCACCGCGTTTACGGTGACCTCCGATCCGCGCTCTTTCAGATCCGTGATGCTGCGCCCCACCGCCCAGGCATGCGGCGGCAGGATCACGCTGTGCAATTCCTCGCGAAACGCGTGCGTCTCGTCCAGGTGCTCGGCGTGCGCATCGCGAAAGTACTGCCGCAACATGCTGTAGCGATGGCTGCGAATGTCGTTCACGGTGCGCAGCACGGCGCCCACCGGCTGCTTCACCAGCAGCAGCAAGTGGGACAGCAACATCAAACTGGCCTCGAAGGTTTCGGGCACGACCTCGGTCGCGCCGGCGGCCTGCAACTCGGTGAGCTTGGTATCGTCCTGCGTGCGCACCAGGATCGGCACATCGGCGCGCAGCTCGCGCACGGCCCGCAAGATGCGCAATGCCACGTCCGGATTGGCGAAGGTGATGACCACGACACTGGCGTGCGCCATGCCGACATTTTCCAACACCTTGATCTGACCGGCGTCGCCGTAGACCACGGGGTCGCCGGCCTGGCGGCCCGTGCGAATACGGTAGGGGTCCACGTCGAGCGCTATGTACTCGAAGCCCGACTGCTCCAATACGCGAGCGATGTTCTGCCCGACACGGCCAAATCCGCAGATCACGACGTGCTCCCGGTCGGCGGCAGCCAGAGTCACGCGTTCCTGGCGCATGGCCTCGGTTTGCGGATTGCCCGTCTCGCGCAGGAGGATGCGGGTGATGCGGCGGTTATGGCGGATGATCAGCGGCGATAACACCATGCTCAACACGGTCGCGGCGAGCAGCGGCTGCACGATGGCCGGATCGAGCAATTCATTTCTCAGCAGGAGAATCAACAATGCAAAGCCAAACTCGCCGCCCTGCGCGACGATCACACCGGTGCGCAGGGACTTGAACCAGCTCTTGGTGGCGGGCTTCGCCACGAGGGCAATCACGGCCGCCTTCAGGAGCAGCATGCCGAGCAGAATGGCGGTCACCACCGGTAGATCACGCAGCAGCAGGCCGACGTCGAGCAGCATGCCGACGGTGATGAAAAACAGGCCCAGCAGCACCTCTCGGTAGGAACGGATCGTGGCCTCGACTTGATGCCGGAATTCGGTTTCCGCGAGCATCATTCCGGCCAGAAACGCCCCGAGCGCAAGCGAGAGGCCCACCGCGTGCGTCACCCAAGCCGAGGCCAGCACGGCGAACAGGACCGCCAGCGAGAAAAGCTCGGCGGAGCGCACCGAGGCGATCATGAGAAACAGCGGGCGCAGCAGCCAGCGTCCCGCGGCCAGCACCAGCAGCAGGGCCAACGCAGCGGCGCCGAGCGCGCCCAAAATATGCGCGGCATCGACGCTGCCCATGCCCCCGCTCAATGCCGACAGCAACGCCAGCAGCAGCGGAAAGCTCAGGTCCTGGAACAGGCAAATCGCCACGGCGAGACGGCCGTGGGTGCGGTTGTTCTCGGACTGCTCGGTAAGCTGCGCGATGATGATGGCCGTGGAGGACATCGCCACGGCGCCGCCGATGAGCACGGCGACGGCTGGCGCTACATCGAAGAATAGATTGGCCCCCGCGGCAACGACGCTCGTGGTGATCAGCACCTGCGCGCCGCCGACACCCAGCACTTCCCAACGCATTGCGACCAGGCGCGGCAGCGAGAACTCCAACCCCAAGGTGAACACCAGGAACACCACGCCGAAATCCGCCAACAGCTGCGTGGTCTCGTTGTCGGCCGCCAGCTTCAGGGCGTGCGGCCCCAGGAGCATCCCCACCGCGAGATAACCCAAAATCGCAGGCAACGCCAATTTGCGGACCGCCGCGACCACGCACACCGACGCGGCGAGCAGAATCAGGATCTGTAACAGCGGATCGCCATGCCCCATTGCCTGCTAGCATATCGTTATGAGTGCAACCATGACGGACCCGTTGGCGCTCGAACCGGACGGCGACGGCTGGCGGCTGCTGCTGGTCGGCGATTGGTCACTGGCGGCGCTGCCGCGCATCGAAGCGCAGCTCAAAAGTTTGCCGCCGACGCTGCGCGGCAATCTGGTATGCGATTGGAGCGAGGCGCGGGCGCCCGGCTTGAGTCCCGCCTGGGCATTGCTGCGCCGATTGGCGCAAGCGGCGCCGCTCAACATCAGCCATGCGGGGAATCCGCCGCATTTTCTGGACTTGCTGGAAAAACTCCATGTTGAACGGCATGCCGCGTACAGCAGGCAGGGCGCCCCGACCCTGGAACGACTGGTCGGCAAGCTGGGACGCTGGTCGGTCCTGCAGGGCGTGCATGCGCGCGGCGTCATCGTGTTTCTTGGGCGCATTGCGACGGTGGTCGGCGAGGCTTTCTCGCGGCCGCGGGCCTGGAGAATCTCGTCAGTGGCGCGGCATGTCTACGAGACCGGCATTACCGCCATTCCCATCGTCGCACTGATTGCCTTTCTCATCAGCGTGATCGTGGCGTACTTGGGCGCGCAGCAGCTGTCGCGCTTCGGCGCCGATATTTTCGTGGTGGACCTGGTGACCATCGCGACATTGCGCGAGATGGGGGTGTTGCTGACCTCGATTATCGTGGCGGGCCGATCCGGCAGCGCTTTTGCCGCAGAAATCGGCGTCATGCAGCTCAACGAGGAAACCGATGCGCTGCGCGCCATGGGCATGAATCCGATCGAGCTGCTGGTCGTGCCCCGCGTGCTGGCGCTCGTCATTGCGCTGCCGTTGCTGACGGTGATCGCCGATGCCATGGGTCTCGCGGGCGGGGGGCTGCTCTCGCTGATCAATCTGCACATCCCCCTGCCGCAATTCATGGCACGCCTGCGCGAATCGCTGTCGCCGACGACCTTTTGGTCGGGACTGGTCAAGGCGCCGGTATTTGCCATCCTCATTGCCATGGTCGGCACCTATCGCGGCATGCAGGTGCGCGACTCGGCCCGCGAGCTGGGGCGCCTGACCACCGTCGCGGTGGTGCAATCCATCTTCATGGTCATCCTGGCCGACGCGCTGTTCGCCGTGCTGTTCGTGCAGATACACTTTTAGGAGTCCAATGCTGGATCCCGATTTCAATCCGGCGATACGGGTGCGAGGGTTGCACAATCGTTTTGGGGCGCAGATCGTGCACGATGGACTCGACCTGGAAGTGCGCCAGCATGAAATTTTCGGTGTGGTCGGCGGTTCGGGAGCCGGCAAGTCGGTGCTGCTGCGTTCGATCCTGGGGCTGCGCCACCCCGACAGCGGCGGCGTCGAGATTTACGGGCGCGATGTTCAGAACCTCGCTGCCACCGACCGCCGCAGCCTGGTGCAAAGCTACGGCGTGACCTTCCAAAATGGCGCGCTGATCAGCTCCTTGACGGTCGCGCAAAATATTCAGCTGCCGTTGCGAGAACACTATTCCCTGGCGGAGAAAACCCTGGACGAGCTGGCCGACATGAATCTGCTCATGGTGGGTCTGGCGCCCGACGACGGTGCGAAGTTTCCCTCGCAGTTGTCCGGCGGAATGGTCAAGCGCGCGGCGCTGGCGCGCGCCCTTGCGCTCGAGCCGAAGCTCTTGTTCCTCGACGAGCCGACTTCCGGCCTGGATCCGATTTCCGCCACGGCCTTCGATGAGCTACTGTTGTACCTCCACTCGCAGCTGCGGCTCACGGTTGTCATGATCACCCACGACCTGGATACCCTGTTTCAGACCTGCAGCCGGGTCGGCGTGATCATCGATGGCCGGATGATCACCGACACGCTGCCGGGCCTGCTCAAGAATCCGAATCCGTGGATTCAGGAATATTTCCATGGGCCGCGGGCGCGAGCCGCAGAGATGGAAGCCGCGAAGGGTGGCCGTGGATAGAGACGCCAACTACGTCGCGGTCGGCGCCTTCGTGCTGCTGGTGATCGCCATGGCGGTCTCGTTCGTATTTTGGTACACCGATCAGCAGGACCGGCGCACCTACCAGCGCTACGAGATTTATTTTCCTGGATCGGTGAGCGGTCTCACCGCAGGGAGTCCCGTGCGATATCTCGGCGTGGATGTGGGAAGGGTGGTGCGCATCGCGTTGGACCCACAGCAGCGCAAAACCGTGCAGGTGATCGTCGACATCGATTCCACGGCGCCCATCGACGACCGGACCCGCGCATCCTTGAGTCTGCAGGGAGTCACGGGCCTGCTGTTCATCGATCTGGAGCAGGATCCTAAAGCCGAGTCCACCGGCGTTCTGGCGCAGGGCCAACACTACCCCATGATTCGCTCGCGGCGCTCCGATTTCGATGTGCTGTTGAGCAACCTACCCGCCTTGACCACTCACCTGGTGGAATTGGCGAATCATTTCAATGAAATTTTCAGCGACGAGAATGTGCGGGGACTCAAGGCCACGCTCGAGAATGCAAGGCTTGCCAGCGAGCGATTGCCCGACACGGTGCGCGAGGCGCAGCAGCTGCTGGTGGAAGTGCGCCGCACGACCCAGGAGGTGCAGGGCACGGTGGCCGAGCTGCGCGGCCTCGTCGCCGGCAGCTCCCCGGACCTCAAGGCCGCGTTCGCCAATATCCGGCAGATTTCCGACAACCTTGCAAAAACCACGGCGCGCTTGAACAGTTTTGTGGCCGAGAACGAGCCGGGCTATTCGCGCTTCTCCAAACAAAGCTTGCCGGAATTGGAGCAACTGCTGCGCGAGAGCCGCCAGGCAGTCCGTGATTTCCGGGACTTGTCGCGAAGCCTGAAGCAGAATCCCGCGCAATTGATCTACGAGTCCAACTACCGGGGAATCGAGGTGCCCAAGTGAAGCGGACGGTTCTCATGGCTTTGCTCGGCGTGACGCTCGCGGCCTGCGCCGGATCCTTGTTCAAGAACAAGACCGCGCCGCCCACCATGTACATGCTCGGGGCCACCCGCAGTCAGGCCGCGGATGCGCCGGGCAACAATCTGCCGGGCGACCTGGCGGTGTTGCGGCCGCGGGTACGCGCCGGGCTCGACACCGACCGGATCGCCGCGCTCTATCCGGATCGGCGCATGGATTATTTTGCCGATGTCCGCTGGAGCGGACCGCTTGATGAAGTATTACAGGACCTGGCGGTGCAGCAATTTCACGCCAGTCTGAAGCGCGGCAATGTGAGCCCGGATGCGTCCGTGTTTGCCAGCGCCTACTGGCTGGAAATCGAAGTGATGGATTTCCAAGCCGAGTACTCCGCCGCGGGTGGGCCGCCCACGGTTCATGTGCACTTCCAGGCGCGGGTGGGCAACTCCGGCGACCGGCAGGTTCTCGCGCGCTTCGAACCCGATGTGCACGAAGCGGCGGCCGACAATCGCATGAGCGCCATTGTCGATGCCTACAACCGCGCCGCCGACCAGGCGCTTAGCGATATCGCCACCGGCGTCGCGGCGGCCTTGAGCGTCAAGTAGCCCGGTGCCGCTCGATTTCCGCGGCTTCGCCCGCTTCGATGGCGGTGCCGATTTCCATCCACTGGGTCTCCAGATACGCCGCGTCCCGCGCCAGATTGGCGCAGCGCATGGCGAGCATCGGCTCTTCGGGATTTACGGCAAATTCGGCCTGCGCCAAGGCGCGCTCGGCCGCCACCGCGGCGATGCGCGCCTCGACCTGTTCGAGCTGTTGACGCAGCTTCAGCTTCGGATCGCGGCGGGCGGCCTTGCGTTCAAGCGGCGCCTTCTTCTGTGCGCCGGCCCTGGCGGCCGCCGGCGATGCGGTGCCGCGCGACCGCAGCCACTGTTGATAGTCGTCCAGGTCGCCGGAGAATTCCTGCAATTTTCCGTCCGCCACCAACCAGAGCGCATCGGCCACGGATTTGATCAAGTGCCGGTCGTGCGACACCACGACCAGGCCGCCTTCGAAGCTTTGCAGCGCCACGTTGAGCGCCTGGCGCATTTCGATATCCAAATGATTGGTCGGCTCATCGAGCAGCAATAGATTGGGCCGCCGCGCCACCAGCAGCGCGAGCGACAGCCGGGCCTTCTCGCCGCCGGAAAATCGCGCCACCGGTTCGAACGCGCGGTCGCCCTGAAAACCGAAACTTCCCAAGTGGTCGCGTATTTTCTGCTCATCGCAGAGGGCATAGTCCGAACCGCCGCGGTTGCGCAGATGCCAAAAGGCGTCGCAATCGGGTTTGAGCTGCTCCAATTGTTGTTGCGCGAAGTAGCCGATCGAAAGATCCGGTGCTGCGATGCGCTTTCCCTGAAGCGCCGGCGATTCCCCCGCCAGCAGTTTGGTCAGGGTGGATTTGCCCGCGCCGTTCGGCCCGAGCAGCGCGATCCGATCGAGCGGGCCGATCGTCACATTGATGCCGCCGACCACGCGCGTAGCGCCGTAACCGCACACCGCATCCTCGAGCGTGATGAGCGGCCGCGGCGTTTTGAGCGGCTTCGAAAACTCGAATTCGAAAGGACTGTCGACGTGCGCGGGCACGATGCGTTCCATCCGCTGCAGCATTTTCAGGCGGCTCTGGGCCTGCCGCGACTTGGTCGCGGAGGCGCGAAACCGGTTCACGAAGGACGTGATTTGCGCAATGCGCTTCACCTGGCGCGCGTGCAGCACCGATTTCTGCGCCAGTTCCTCGGCGCGCTTCAGCTCGAATTGAGAATAATTGCCGGCATACGCGCGGATGGTTCGATTCTCGATGTGCAGGACGCGATCGATGATCGCATCCAGAAACTCCCGGTCGTGCGAGATCATCAACAGGGTGCCGGAAAAGGCCGTGAGCCATTGCTCCAGCCAGACGATGGCATCGAGATCCAAATGGTTGGTGGGTTCATCGAGCAGCAGCAGGTCGGCGCGCGAACAGAGCGCGCGCGCCATGGCGAGGCGCACCCGCCAGCCGCCCGAAAATTCGGCAACGGCGCGCTCGTGATCCGCCGCCTTGAATCCAAGGCCGTGCATGACGGCGGCGGCGCGGGCTTTGGCGCGGAATCCGCCGATGGCCTCAAATGACGAGTAGAGCTCTGCGAGCGCCATGGCGGCATCGCGCCTTTCCGCGTCCTCGATGGCCAGCTGCACGCTGCGCAGCTCGGCATCGCCGTCCAGCACGAATTCGATTGCCGGCCGGTTGCTCGCGGCAATTTCCTGCTCAACGTGCGCAACCTTGCTTGCCGCCGGCAGATCGATGTCGCCGCGGTCGGGCGCGAGCTCGCGCAGTATGGCGGCAAACAGGCTCGATTTTCCGGTGCCGTTGGCGCCGGTGATGCCGACCTTGTTGCCGCGAAAGACCGTGAAATTGACCTGCTCAAAGAGCGGCTGCGGGCCGCGCCGCAGCGTGAGATCCCGCGCGCAGAGCATTGAGGCTGGGAGCCTGTCGGTTAAGAGGAGAGGCGCACCGGCCGAAGCACGGTCGGCGCGCACAGGTCGCCGTGATGCGGCGTCCCGCCTTCCTGGCCGGCGAGAATACCCAGCAATTTGTTGGCTTCCATGGCGTCGCCGAACAACCGGCCCTGGGCGTAGTAGCAGCCGTGGGTGCGCAGGAATTCGAGCTGCTCGGCTTCCTCCACTCCCTCGGCAATGACCTCGAGATCGAGGCTCTTGCCCATGTCGATGATGGTGCGCACGATGGCGGCGTCATTCGTGTCCACGGCAACATCGCGCACGAAGGACTGGTCAATTTTCAACGTGCCGATGGGAAATTGCTGCAGCGCCGAGAGCGAAGAATATCCCGTGCCGAAATCATCGATGGCGAGGCTCAAGCCCATCGCATACAGCTCGTTGAGCAGGCCGATGGTGCGCTTTGGATCGGTCATCAAGGTGGTCTCGGTCACTTCCAGCTCGAAGCAGGTCGGCGATACGCCATGCTTGCGAAACACGCTGCGGCAGCGGGAGATGAAGCTCGATTGCTTCAGCTGCCGCAGGGACAGATTGATCGCAATTCGGCCCGGATGCGGCACAACTTTCTGCCATTCGCGGTAGTCTGAGCAGACGCGGTTCAACACCCACTCCCCGATATCCAATATCAAACTGGTTTCTTCCGCGAGCGGGATGAAATGCGAGGGAGAAATATCGCCGTAGCCGGGAAGGCGCCAACGCAGCAACGCCTCGGCGCCGACCACGCGTCCGGTGCGCAAATCGACCTTTGATTGATACAGAATCACCAGCTCATCGCGTTCGAGCGCGCGCCGCAGCTTGCTCTTCAGCATCAAGCGCTCGACCGCCGCCGCATTCATGCTGGGCACGTAGAACGCGCAGGAATTGCCGCCGTTTTGTTTCGAGTGGTACATCGCCGCATCGGCATTGCGGATCAGATCGATCACGTTCTCGGCATCGTAGGGACAAATCGCGATGCCGGCGCTGGCGGTGAGGTAAACCTCCTGCTGGTTTACGTAAAAAGTGCGGCTTATTTCATCGAGCAGCGTGCGCGCCAGGGTTCCCAGGGCGGCGCGATTGTCGGTATCGACCGGCAGATCATCGATGAACATGGCGAACTCGTCGCCCGCGAGCCGGCCGATCACCGCGTCCTTGCTCAAATTTCGGGTCAGCCGTTCGCTCAATATCTCCAAGGTGCGGTCGCCGGCCGCGTGGCCGAAGGTATCGTTGACCTCTTTGAAGCGGTCCAAGTCCAGGTACAAAAGCGCAAGCGAGCGCTGGTTGCGCCGCGCGCGCGCAATGGCCTGCTGCAGCAGGTGCTGGAACTGCATGCGGTTGGGCATTTTCGTGAGCGTGTCATAGCGCGCGAGGTAGCGAATGCGGCGCTCGGCGCGCTTGCGCTCCGTGATGTTGCGCGCGACGTAGATGTTGCCCTGGAACTGCGGGTCTTCCGAGTCGATGGCCGAACTTGCCATGGAAACCGGGATGGTCTGGCCGCTGGCGGTGCGCAGCACCGTCTCGCGCGCTTCGGCGGAGGAATGGGTCGGGTCGAAGGCGCTGCGGTGCACCTCATCGATGAAGCCGAGCAAGGGCCTGCCGACCAGTTCATCGGAGGAATACCCGAGCAGCAGCTGCGCAGCTTCATTGCAGCTCTTGACGATTCCGTCCGGCGAGGTCACGAACACCGCGTCGCTCAAGCTGTTGAGCACGGTATTGAGATAGTTCTTGGTGATGGTGGTTTCGTTCAGGTTCTGGCGCATGCGCTCGAGCGCAAATTGCAGATCGCCGAGTTCGTCGCTGCGCACGACCGCAAGAGGGCGGGTGTAATCGCCGTCGCCGATTCGATCGGCGCTCTTCACCAGCGCCGCAATGGGCCCGGAAAGCCTGCGGGCGATGAACCACGCGCCCAGCAGCCCCAGGACGAAGAGCGGCACGGTGATGATGGTGAATACGCCGCGGATGCGCTTGGTCTGAATGCCCTGCTTGCTCAGCAGCTGTGTGCGTATGCTCGACAGGGTGTCCTGCATTTCAGCGCGGCTCATCCAAATCTCGAGGCTGCCCGCGTGCGTCAGTTCGGTCCGCAGCACGAACGGCCCCAGGCTGGTCGGCCGCGCTTCGGGATTGCTGCCGGAATAAAGTATGTCGTTGTGCGCGCCCCAAACCTCGACCCGCTCGATGTCGCGCTCATCGAGCAGCCTCGCGGCAATTGCAGCCACGCGGGCATTATTGCCCTCCTTGAGGGCGGGAGCGAGGGAGGTGCTGGTAATGTTGCTTAATGAGCGGGCGCGGGCCTGGAGATCGGTTTCCAGCTTCTGTTCGACGGTCGCGTAGGTGAGCTGATTGGCGTCGGAAGTGTTGACGCGATGCTCGTAGTAGGCCAATCCGCCCACAATCAGCGCAAGCACCGCGCTCACCCCTAAGGCGAGCAGCAAGTAGCTTGTTTTGAGGCTTCGCGCCATCGAGTATCCAGTCCGGCTTCTCTTAACAGATAATCATACCTGTTCAGGCCAACCCCCATAAGGGGCGAGGGTACAATCTCTAGGTTCATGGGCTCCGTATATGCGAATTGATATCTATTCGGACACCGTCTGCCCCTGGTGCTACCTCGGCAAGCGACGCTTCGACCTCGCGGTCGCCGCGCGCCCGCAGTACGAACCCGTCGTGGTCTGGCGACCCTTCGAGTTGAATCCCGACGTCCCGGTCGAGGGCGTGGATCGCGAGACCTATATGGCGGCGAAGATGCCGGATCAAGCGCGCCTCGAGCAGGCGCATACGGAACTCGAGCGCCTGGGGGAGGCCAGCGGCATTCACTTTCGGTTCGAGCTGATCAGCCGCATTCCCAACACCCGCCGCTCACATCTGCTCATCGCGCATGCGGCGCGCAGCGGCCTGCAGGGGGCGATCAAGGATCGCATCATGCGGGCCTACTTCGAAGAGGGCTGCGACATCGGCGATCCTGAGGAGCTGGTGCGATTGGCCGGTGAAGCGGGCTTGAGCGCCGCGGAAGTGCGCAACGCGCTGGTCTTGAGGGCGGGGCAGGACGGCGTGGTGGCGGCTGAGCGCCACGCAGCGGTGCTGGGGATAACCGGGGTTCCCACTTACATTTTCGACGGCCAATACACGATTTCGGGCGCCCAGGAAGTGGGCATCTTCGCCAGGGTTTTCGACCAGGTGGCCGAGTTCGCGTCCGCCCGCGGAGTGGCCTCATGAACGCTGCTGAGCTGACCGGCCAAGCGCGTACGCATATCGCCGCCGTTGCCGATCCTGCCTGCCTGCTGCACGCCCAGGTCGTGACACCGTTTCTGAATTTGCGCCGCGCGGCGCTGGATGACGGAATCGACCTTCAACCCATGAGCAGCTTTCGAGATTTCGACCGGCAACTCAAGATCTGGAACGGCAAGTTCAGCGGCGAACGGCCGATGCTCGACGCTTCCGGGGCGGAGCTCGACGCCGCCAGGCTCTCGCCGCGGGAGCGCATCGACGCCATTTTGCTGTGGTCGGCGTTGCCCGGCGCCAGCCGGCATCACTGGGGCACGGACCTTGACCTGGTGGATCGCGGCTCGAGCGCCGCGGGCCATCAGATCAAGCTGACGCGCGCGGAGTTCGCGCCGGGCGGGCCGTTTGCCAAGCTGGATCTTTGGCTCGACGCGAATGCGCCGCGCTTCGGATTTTTTCGTCCCTTTCAGGGCGTGCGCTCCGGCGTGCAGCCGGAACCCTGGCATTTCAGCTTTGCGCCGATCGCTGAAAAGGCCAGGCAGCGCTTGAGTACGCAGGTATTGCGGACGGCGATTGCCGGCGCACCGCTGCTCGGCAAGGAAGTCGTGCTGGGCTACCTCGATGAGCTGCACGCGCGCTACGTCGCATCGATCGATCTGCCCTAGTTCATTTGAAAAGCCGCCTGCGGCGCTTTGAAATGCTAAGCCCAGAGCGCCTTGAGCCGATTCAGCATCAAGCCGCGCACCTGATTGATCTGCGTGTCCTCAGAGGTAAAGAGCGGCGGATTGCGCCGAAGCATCGGCCAACGCTCCGTGCGCAGCACCCGGTGCAAATAACCCAGGTTGCGTTCAATGGCTTCAAGATAAGGGTTCTTGCCGTCGAACAAACATTCCAAGTAGCGGTAGGCATGTTCGAACTCGCCCTCGAGGCGCGCAACGAAAGTTTCGCGCACGAATTCAGGCGTCTGGCGCAATAGGTCCAAACCCGAGCTGTAGCGCACGCGCAGCGAGCCGTCGACAGCGGTGCTGGCGGCAACTCCGCCCAGGACAAATTCGGGGTAAAGCCGATCGCGGCACTTTTCGAGATAGCAGCGATCAGCCATTTGCGCGATCAAATCCGCGGTGCCGAGCAGGTGTCCCAGCTTTTTATCTTTGGGATCGGCGAGCTGGATCATGTTGAGCTTGATCTCGTAGCCCGTGAAATGGACGATTCGCGTGGCAACGGGCACCCAGTTCTCCATGCCGATGCCCGGCAGGTAGCGGGCCAGAAATCGGGCGCTGCGCGTGACGTGATACAGCGTAAATTCAGCGCCATTGCTGTGCTGGCGATCATCGAATTCCCGAATATAGCCGGCGTCATGGAACAGCGAGGTGACCAGCGCCAGGCTGGCGCGCTCGGCGCCGAAGCGCAGGCGGGTCTCGACGCTGCGCTCATAGCCCACCAGCAGCCGCGCCATGGCGAGCGTCATGTCGAGAGAATGCTGGCGATCGTGATACAGCGTATCGACGCCGTGATACCCGGGCATGCGGCCCGTAAAGAGCTTGTCGAAGTCCTCGAAGGCGACCGCGACCTTGTCGAAGTATTCCGCCGGCCAGGCCGTTGTAAAAAGTTCACGGACGGCGCTGCTGACTGCAGCCGTGGAGCTGACTTGAACGGAATTCGCGACGTCGTAATCGTTACGCCTGAGGTCGTACATCAGCGGGAGTTTAGGCCCTAGCGGCCGGTGGCGCCACGTACCTGCTTCTCCTTATGGACTTGGCTCACAGTATTAAGTCAACCGCTGGACCCGAAATTTCGGGATTTAGTAAACTTTGATCCCCCCGAATTTGTCGCGTACGCGCCGCGCCAGCGTGGCATAGCCGAGCCAAAAGCCCCCGGCCAATCCTATGACGACTGCGATGCCCGCGATCACCGGCCATCGAGGCGCCGCCACCGCCTGAAGCGCGGCCAGCGGTCCCGATTTTGACGGCGAGCCCGTCATCGGAGCGGCTCCTGACGCTCGAGCAGCATCCAACTCGCTTTGCTTTGCGGCCAGCTCGAGGTTCAGCCGCTCTACTTCGCTGCGCGCGGCCGCCTCGGCGAGCGCCGGCGTGGTGGCGCGCGCCTGATCCAGTTCCTCCTCGAGCCGTTTGACTCGAACGACGGCGGGCTCCTTGGCGGTCAAGAACGCCGACTTCACCCAACCGGTCGTGCCGTCGCTCATTCTAATCTGGGTGAAATCTCCATTTTGCGCCAGCGTCTCCACGCTGGTTCCGGAATGCAGCGTAGCCAGGCGTTGCCCCTGGTTGTTTTCTTCGGCGTAGACCCCGAGCACCAGCTCGTCGCTCACATAAGCGGTGGCGGCCATAGCCTTGATCGACAGCAGCGCCAGCAGCAGCGCGGCGAGCCACCTCACGCCGCAATGCCCGTTTGTTTGAGCAGGGGCCGCACGTCCGGCTGGCGCCCGCGAAAGCGCACGAATGCGTCCATTGCATCCACGCTGCCGCCTCGGCTCAGAATGGATTCGCGAAAGCGGGCAGCCGTGCTGGCGTCGAACACGCCGGCCTCTTCGAAAGCCTCGAACGCATCGGCGGCCAGCACCTCGGCCCACTTGTAGCTGTAGTAGCCGGCGGCGTAGCCCCCGGCGAATATGTGCGCGAAGCTGGTGGGCATGCGGTTGAAGGGGGCCGCGGGCACAACGGCCACCCGCTGCCGCACGGCAGCGAGAGTCGCTGCCACATTGGCCCCCACTCTGGCATCGAAATTGGCGTGCAGCTCAAAGTCGAACGTTGCGAGTTCGATCTGCCGCAGCGTGTCGAGCGCGGCGTTGAAAGTGCGCGTGCCGAGCAGGCGCTGCAGCATGTCAACCGGCAGCGGCTCGCCGCTGTCGACGTGCGCGGAAATCAGCGGCAGCACTTCGGCGCGCCAGACGAAGTTTTCCATGAACTGACTCGGCAGCTCAACCGCATCCCAGGCGACGCCGTTGATTCCGGCAATGCTGGGATACGCCACGCGCGTCAGCATGTGGTGAAGCCCATGGCCGAATTCGTGAAACAGCGTGATCACTTCGTCGTGCGTCAACTGCGAAGGCTGCGGGCCCACCGGCGCCGTGAAATTGCACACCAGCTGCGCAACCGGCAGCGCCGTGCCCGAAGGCAGCGCCTTGGCGACCACGCATTCATCCATCCAGGCGCCGCTGCGCTTTTCGGCACGGGAGTACGGATCGAGAAAGAAGCCGGCCACGACGTGCTGTTCCTTGTCGAGCAGATCGTAGAAACGCACGCTGGGATGCCAGACCTTGACGTCGCCGCGCTCGCGGACACTGATGCCGTACAGCCGCTGCGTCAGCGCGAACAAGCCAGCGAGCACCTTGGGCAGCGGAAAGTAGGGGCGCAGCGCCTCCTGCGAGACCTTGTAGCGGCTCTCTTGCAGCCGCTCGCTGTAGAAGGCAATGTCCCAGGCGTTGAGCTTGCGGCCGGCAAACTCTTCCAACCCCAGGAATTCTTCGCGCGCCGCCGGCCGGCAGCGCCGTGCCAGATCATCGAGAAAGGCAAGCACCTGCCTGCTGCTTTTCGCCATGCGCGTTGCCAGCGCATAGTCGGCGAAATTTGCAAATCCCAGCAGCTTGGCGAGCTCGTCGCGCAGCGGCAGGATTTCCGCAATGATGCCGTTGTTGTCGAAGCGGCCCGCGCTCGGGCCCAGCTCGGAGGCGCGGGTGATCCAGGCCTCGTAGATGTCGCGCCGCAGCTGCTCATTTTCGGCGCTGGACATGATGGTCATGTAGGTCGGTTGATCGAGCTTGAACAGCCAGCCGGCCTGCCGGGCTTCGCGCGCATCAGCCGCGGCGCGATCGATGGCATTGCTGGGCAGACCGGCCAGATCCGCGCTGTTGGTCACGCTGCGGGTATAGGCGCGCCCGGCATCGAGCACGTTCTCGGAAAATTTGGTGGCCAGATGCGCCAGCCGCTGCGCGACCTCACGGTAGCGGGTTTTCTGATCGGTCCGCAGGTCGACTCCGGCGAGCCGGAAGTCGCGCAGGGCGTTTTCCAGCAATTTGCGCTGCGCAGGGTCCAGTGCCCCGCGCTCCGTTTCAAGGACATGCGCGTAGGCGGCCTGCAGCGCCGCGTTCTGTCCCAGCTCGGATGAATATTCGGTCAGCAGCGGCACGCATTCGTTGTACGCCTCGCGCATTTCGGTGGAATTCGCCACCGCATTCAGATGCGATATCGGGCTGAAAACGCGGCTCAAGCGATAGCTTAGCTCCTCGACCGGCACCACCAAGGAAGCGAAGGTGGGGTTTTCCTGCGCGGTCAATTCGGTCAGCCTGACGCGGTTCTGCGCCAGGACTTCTTCAAGTGCGGGGCGTGCGTGGCGCGCCTCGATGCGTCCGAAGTCAGGCAGCGCGCCAAGTTCCAGGAGGGGATTGTTCACCCGGCAATTCTAGCAGACGCGGCCGGGCATCCGGCCGCAGGGGCGATAAGCCATGCGAACACGTATCATGGGGCGATCGTGTCCGAGCAAGCATTCGATCTCATCAGCATCGGCGGGGGCAGCGGCGGTCTTGCCTGCGCGCAACGCGCGGCGGAGTACGGCGCCAAGGCAGCCGTGATCGAGCCGCAGCGCCTGGGTGGAACCTGCGTGAACGTGGGCTGCGTCCCCAAGAAGGTCATGTGGAATGCGGCCAGCATCGCCTTGAGCCTGCACGATGCGAGCGGTTATGGCTTCGAGAGCCAGGCCGGTGCATCCGATTGGGCGGAATTGAAACGCAAGCGCGACGCGTACGTGCTGCGTTTGAACGGCATCTATGAACGCAATCTGGCCGCCAAGGGCGTGGCGTACGTCCGCGGCACGGCCCGGTTTATGGATTCTCATACGATTTTGGTCAATGGCCAGCGCATCAGCGGCCGTCACGTCGTGATTGCCACCGGCGGCAAGGCGATGCTGCCGCCGATTCCCGGTGCTGAACTCGGGATCAGCTCGGACGGCTTTTTTGAGCTCGAGTCGCGGCCGCAGCGGGTTGCGGTGGTCGGCAGCGGCTACATTGCCTGCGAGCTGGCGGCATCTTTCCGGGAACTCGGCAGCCATGTGGAGCAGTTCATTCGCCGGGACCGTTTGCTCACCAACTTCGATGTCATGCTTGGCAAGTCCCTGATGCGGGAAGCTCGCGCACAGGGAATGATCATCCAGGAACGCGCCATCCCGTCGGCGGTGCGCGAGGAGTCGGGCAGGAAGACCCTGGTGACGGAGGATGGGCGCGAATTTGCCGGCTTCGATTGCGTGTTGTGGGCAATTGGCCGCGATGCAAATGTTGCCGGGCTTGACCTGGAAGCGGCCGGCGTGGCGACCGACGATGCGGGCTTCATCATCACGGATGGCTTTCAAAACACGAATGCGGGCGGAGTCTATGCGATCGGCGATGTCACAGGCCGTGCGGCCCTGACGCCCGTGGCAATCGCCGCGGGCAGACGCCTGAGCGACCGGCTATTCGGCGGCCAGCCGCAGCGGCATCTGGATTACAACTTGATTCCCACCGTGATTTTCACCCATCCGCCGATCGGCACCGTCGGAGCCACCGAGGCGGAAGCGCGCGCTCAATATGGCGATGCGGTGAAGGTGTATGTGGCGGACTTCACGCCCATGTATCACGCGCTCACCGAGCGAAAAACTCACACCGACATGAAGCTCGTGTGCGTGGGGCCTGAGCAGCGCATCGTCGGCTGCCACATCCTGGGGTTGTCCGCCGATGAGATGCTGCAGGGATTTGCCGTGGCGATTCGCATGGGCGCCACCAAAGCCGACTTCGACGACACGGTCGCGATACACCCGACCAGTGCTGAAGAATTGGTGACCATGCGCTAGGTGGCCCGCTCAAATTCACTGTGCCGAGATGCGTTAGGCGTGCTGGGCGAGAGCCTCGAGCGCGGGTCCCGTGTCGGGGCGTATGCCGCGCCAGAGTAGAAAAGACTCCGCGGCTTGTTCGACCAGCATGCCCCAACCCTTGGTGGTGCGGGCCGCGTGCAATGATTTCGCCCACAATGTAAACGGAGTATGACCGCGGCCATAGGCCATGTCGTAACAAATGCTTTCCTCGCTCACGAGCCCGACCGGCATTTCCGGCATCTCGCCTTGCAGGCTCGCCGCGGTGGCGTTGATGATGAGATCGTAAGGCGGTCCCTCCACCTCGGCGAAACCGCAGCCTGAGATTTCACCGAGGTCGGCAAACTCGGCGGCCAGCAGCTTCGCGCGCTCCGGCGTACGATTGGCGATGACCACCTGACGCAACTCGCGTTCCATCAAGGAGCCGAGCACGCCGCGAACCGCGCCGCCGGCGCCCAAAATGAGCACGCGCTTGCCGGTGAGGCCTATTCCAAGATTGTTCTCCAGATCGGCCATCAGCCCGAGCCCGTCGGTGTTGTCCCCCAACAGGGAAGTCTGTTCGAAAAACGCGATGGTGTTGACGGCTTTGGCGCGCTCCGCGCGCGGCGTGAGCTCGTTCACGAGTTCCGCGGCCGCCTGCTTGTGCGGCAATGTGACGTTGAGACCCTTGAGGCCGCCGGCAAACAGGCGCAGCGCTTCGCGGCGGAAATTCTCCGGCGGAATATCGAAAAGCCGGTATACCAGATTTTGCGCCGTGGCCTTGGCAAACATTCCGTGTATGAAGGGCGACCAACTGTGGGAGATGGGGTGACCCGCCACTCCGTATTGATCAGGCGCCTCTGAGCCCGCACTCGAGTTCACTCAGACAGGCTCCCTGGCAAGCCACTCCGCGGCACGTTTTGCAAAATAGGTCAAAATGCCGTCGGCACCGGCGCGCTTGATGCACATCAATGCTTCCAACGCGACCGCACGTTCATTCAGCCAGCCGTTACCCGCGGCGGCCATGATCATCGAGTACTCGCCGCTGACCTGGTAGACCAGTGTCGGCATTCCGAACTCATCCTTCACCCGCCGCACGATGTCAAGATAAGGCAAACCCGGTTTGATCATGACCATGTCGGCGCCTTCGCCGATGTCGAGCGCCACTTCGCGCAGCGCTTCGTTGGAATTGCCGACGTCCATCTGGTAGGTGTGCTTGCCCCCGCCGCCGAGCTGCGCCGCCGATCCCACCGCGTCGCGAAACGGGCTGTAGAAATTCGAGGCGTACTTGGACGCATAGGCAAGAATGCGCGTATGGACCAGCCCGGCCGATTCAAACGCGCTGCGGATCGCACCGATACGCCCGTCCATCATGTCGGATGGCGCGACGATGTCGGCGCCGGCGTCCGCGTGCGAGCGTGCCTGGCGCACGAGCGTTTCGACGGTGAGGTCATTGGTCACATAGCCGTGCTCGTCGATGATGCCGTCCTGCCCGTGCGTGGTGAAAGGATCGAGCGCGACATCGGTGATGACGCCCAAATCGGGGAACTCCTTCTTGACGGCTCGGACCGCGACTTGCGCGATGCCGTCGGGATTCCAGGATTCGCGCGCATCGAGGCTCTTGTTCGCCTCCGGAGTGACCGGAAACAGGGCGATTGCCGGGATTTTAAGCCTTACCAGCGCCTCGCATTCGCGCAGCAACTGATCGACCGGGAGCCGTTCGATGCCGGGCATCGAGGCCACCGGCTGGCGCCCGCCGCGTCCCTCGACCACAAAAATCGGATAAATCAGCGAGTCCACGCTCAAGTGCGTTTCACGCATCAAACGGCGTGAAAAGTCGTCGCGCCGCATGCGCCGCATGCGGGTTTTTGGAAATGAATTGCCGCCCATTCCGGTCATCTTGAATGTGACTCCTAGCATCCAGTTTGCCGCCGCAAAAAGCCCAAGTCCGTGCCCAGTCGGCATATTTGACCGTCGGCGCCGCCTGTTGAACGCGGTAATATCGCAGGAACGATACCTCAAGCCGGGTTTTGATTTATACATGAACGATGAGGCTGGCGGAAAGCAAAGACGCGCCCGATTTCAGGCGCTGTGCCAGTCGCTGCGTCCGGACCTGCTGCGTTTCGCGTTTTGGTTGTCCCGCGACCGGTCTTTGGCGGAGGACGTCGTCCAGGAAAGCATGTTGCGGGCCTGGAAGGCGCAGGACTCGCTGTTGGACGAAGCCGCCGCCAAGCCCTGGTTCTTGACCATCATCCGCCGGGAATATGCGCGCACATTCGAGCGCAAGCGCTTCTCGACCGTTGATGTGGATGAACTGATCGCCAAGGAGGAACCGCTGTTGGCCGCCGCCGAGGAACAAGACATTCGTGACGTGCGTGCCGCGATGCTGAACTTGCCCGACGAATACCGCGAGCCGCTGGTGCTGCAGGTGTTGATGGGATATTCGACCGCCGAGATTGCGCGTGAACTCGATCTCTCCGGTGCGGCCGTATTGACGCGTCTGTGCCGTGCGCGCCGCCGGCTGCGCGCGGCTTGCGGCGAAGATACCAGTCAGGATCCGCAAGAATGATCGACCACGCGCACTATCGAGCCGCGATTCTGGCCGATCCGCACGACGCGGATGAGGAGCTGCGCGCCCATCGCGAGGCCTGCGCCGAGTGCCGCGCATTTACCGAAAAGGTTTTGAAATTTGAGTCGCGCCTCGAACGGGCGTTGCGCGTTGATGTTCCGTCCAAGGGCGATGTGCTGCCGTTCGCGCGCAAGCGCGGCACTGCAGCGGCCGTGCCGCGGCGCTTCATGGCGCTCGCGGCCAGCGTACTGCTCGGCGCCGCGATTGTGGGAGGCGTCTGGCTCACCCTGCCGCAATCCAGCCTTGCCGCGGCTGTGGTCGCGCACATGGCCGGAGAACCTGACGCGTGGGCGCGCACGGATGTCGCGGTTCCGACGCCGGAATTGGAAGACGTGCTGAAGAACTCGAAGCTGCGCTTGAAATCCGATGCGGGAATCGTCAGCTACGCCAGCAGCTGCACGTTTCGTGGCTATAAGGTGCCGCATCTGGTGGTGCAAACATCGTCCGGGCCGGTGACGGTCATGGTTCTGGTGCATGAAGCGGTGCGCCATCCCACGCAATTCGATGAGCAGGGCTATCGCGGAACCATCGTTCCGGTGCCGGGCCATGGCAGCATCGCCGTGCTCATGCGCGATTCCGGCATCGGGGCGGGTGAAATAGAGCGCATCGCCAAGCGCGTCGACGATTCGATAGTCTGGACCCGCTAGGGCCGCGAGAACGGCCGCGGGAAGTGTTCGCAGCGCCCTTAAATTCCCGCCTCGCTCAGCAGTTCGATGAGCCGCCGTGCGCTGGCCGCGAGCGTCGGATGTTCGGCTTCGAACTGCACGGCCACTCTTTCCAGGCGCTCGGACAGCGTCTTGTCGGCGGACGAGACGGCCGCGTCCGCCGGCTGATCGACCATGCGTTTGACGTCCGGCAGGATCTCGCCGAGCGATTGCCGCGTTGCAGGATTCTGTTGATGCGCGCCGGCCAGTTCGGCGTGCAGTTTGGCGAGCCGCTCGCGCAATGATTTTTGATCCATAAACTCATCCTCGAAAAAGCATGCCCTATTGTGCCATTTGCTCGGGCGTGAGGCGGGCCACTTCGACGTAACCCGCGCCGGGAGCGGCGATCGCCTGGTGAATCGCGCCGTACGCATCGCGAAGAAATTGATCCGCGCCGTATGGCGGATTGACGATCATGAGCCCGCTTCCTGCCAGCCCCAATCCGGCGTCGTCCGGATGAATGGCCAGATCGGCCAACAACATTTTCGGAATTTGCAGGGCCTCAAAACGCGTGTGCACCATCCTGCGCTGCGTCGCGCTGCGAATGGGATACCACATCAAATAAATGCCGTTCGGCCAGCGGCGATAGGCCTCGGCAAATGCCTGCAGCATCATTTTGAGTTCATCGAGACTCTCGTAGGGCGGATCGATCAGCACGAGTCCGCGCCGTTCGTCAGGCGGCAGGAACGCCTTCAGCGCGGCGTAGCCATCCTGGATTTCCGTTCGGACCCTGCCAGCCGAATCGATCTCGCGCTCCGCCGCGCGCGCCTCCGCGGGCAGCAGTTCCACGAACAAGGCGCGATCCTGCGGACGCAGAGCTTGCGCGATCAGTACGGGTGAGCCGGGATAGCGCGGCAGCCGTTTGCCGCGCCGCGCACGGATTGCGGTGAAATAATCGGCGAGGGATTGATCCCCGAGGGCGTTGACAATCAAGCGTTGCACGCCCCGTTCCGCCTCGCCGGACTTCTGTGCCTCCGGGGCCTGCAAGTCATAGAAGCCCCGCCCGGAATGGCTGTCGAGCGCGAAAAATCCCGCATCCTTGCGCTTCAGCGCGTTCAAGCAGTACTGCAATCCAACGTGTTTCGCGACGTCGGCAAAATTGCCTGCGTGATAGATGTGGCGGTAATTCATGGCGCATTGTGCCGTCTTTGACGAGCGCGCGCCAAAACCTCCCTTGCGCGGCACCCTTCAAGTGGGCAGTCTTAGGACCATGCACATCTCTCAGGAAGGGTCATGAAGAGCGGAATTTTCGAGATTGACGGTGTCGAATATCCCGATGCCGATGCCTCGGACCCGGTTGCCCTGGGCTGGATGCAGGGCTCGCCGCCGGCGCCGGCAAAGCAGATCCGCTTCCAGGACGACCGCTTCCTGGAGTTTCCGCAGATTCGCTGGTCGTTGGCGCATATGCGCGAATTGGCGCCGACCGCCGCCATTTGGCGCGGCAACGCCGCGCCGAGCGATCTCGGCGTCGTGCCTTTGGACCTTGCAGCCTCGATCGACGCGCTTGCCTTCACGGACTTGCAAGGCCGAAAGCTCACCTGGGCGCAATCGCTGACGCACACCTATACGGACGGCATCGTGGTCTTGCATCGTGGGCGGCGCATCTATGAACGCTATTTCGGCGCGCTCGATGCGCATCGGCCGCATGCGTGTTTTTCGATCACCAAGTCCTACGCCGCCACGCTTGCCGCGACGCTGATTCACGAGCGGGCGCTGGACGAAACCAAGACCGTGTCGCACTACCTGCCGGAGATGAGCGGCACCGCCTATGAGGACGCGACCCTGCGCCAGGTGCTCGACATGCAAATCGGTGTGGAGTATTCCGAACTGTATGCCGATCCCAAGGCGCATATTTGGGACTATGCCCGCGCGGGCGGGTTGCGTCCGCGCCCTGCCGGGTACAAGGGACCGGAGAATTTCTACGAGTATCTTTGCACCCTGCGCAAGGAGGGTGCGCACGGCGCGGCGTTCGCCTATAAAACCGTGAACACCGAAGTGCTGTGCTGGGTCATGAAACGGGTCACCGGCGTTGCCCTCGAGGAATACTTAAGCCAGCGAATTTGGTCGCAGATCGGCTGCGAAGAGGATGGCTACGTAACGGTGGATACCATCGGAGTGGCGATGGGCGGCGGCGGAATGAGCGCCAGTCTTCGCGACCTGTGCCGCTTCGGTGAACTCATGCGCTGCGACGGTGCCTGGCATGGCAAGCAGGTCATTCCTTCGCAAGTCAATGCGGACATTCGGCGCGGCGCAGAGCCGGCCAAATTTGCCATGGCCGGATACACGCTGCTTCCGGGCTACTCCTACCGCAACATGTGGTGGGTGTCCCACAACGAGCTCGGCGTCTTCGAGGCACGCGGTATTCACGGTCAGCGCCTGTACATTGCGCCAAAAGCCGAATTGGTGATCGCACGATTTTGTTCGCATCCCATCGCCAGCAGCGCCGCCAACGATCCGGTCACGCTGCCGGCATTCGCCGCGATGGGTCAGCTGTTGCTGGCGGGCTAGATTGCGGATCCATGCCGGCTTTTGACATCTTGCCGCGGCAGTTGACATCTTGCCGCGCAGCGCAGGGAAACACGGCTGCAGAAGCGGGGTTTCCCCCGCAGCGATTTAACATCTTGCAGCGGCGGCGCCTGAAATCGCGGCACAGTTCACAGTTGCATGGTGCGCGCGGAGCACACATTCGCATTTGTAGGGATACTGCCGGCAAGGAGAGAGCGTATGAGCACAATTGCGGCCGACAGCTTGATCGAATCGCATGAATACGACGGCGAGGAGCTGGTGCGGCGCGCGACTCTGGAGCGCCGCAACTATGAGCGCAAGTCGGTTACGATCCGCGCCAATATTTCGGTGGCGGGAATGTCCGTGCTGCCGGGGCACATCGTCGACATGTCGCGCGTCGGCGCCAGCATCACCGTTCCCTTCGATCTCGCGCACGGCCAACAATGCCTCATCGATTTGGAATTGGAAGCCTGCGGCGACATCAGCGAGTTCCACATTCAGGCCGAAGTGCGCTACTGCGTGCCGATCGGCGACGGCGAGTTCCGTGCGGGTCTACGCTTCGGCGAAACCGATGCAGCGACCTCTGCACTCATCGCGGCCATCTTAAAAACTCCCGTCTGAAATCAACCCGTCGCGCGCGGCGACGTCGCTCAATCCCCAATGCGGAAAAGCCTGCAAGGCGTCCACATAGTTGTGGATGACATCGGTGTGCGCGTCTTCCTGCCAGCCTCCCGGCTGCTGATTTTGCGGTAGATCCCGCGGCCTGCCTTGTTCATCGATGCAATAGAGCGTGAAATTCAACGCCTGGCGCGCCTCGCTCGCCAGGATCTGCGATTCGACGGCCCTGGCGTACAGCGCGAGCACGGCGCCGTACGTTGAATTCACGCCTCCCCAGGCCTGTTTGTCCTCATCCTGCTCATGGCAAACAACCACGCCGGATTCGCGGTGCGTAAAGTTTGCGCGCACGAATTCAATCAACAAGCGGCAGTCGCCGCGCCAGTCCGGATCCAGCGAGTCCTTTCTCTCCAGCAGATATCGCGCCAGATTCAGAGGCGCCCAGGCGCTGCGATTGGTCGGCGTATCGTGATCTTCGAAGAATTGCGCGAACAGCGCCCCGTCCGCGGCGGCGCTCGGAATCTGGTGGTTCTTGATCCAGCGCCATAACGCCTGGCGCGGCGCGGAGAACTCCGCGTAGCCATGCGCGGTCAACGAATCGTAAAGCCGCAACACATACGTCATGTTTCCCGATATCGGCCCGCGGCCCTCGCCGCTGCGATAGTCCGCGCGAAACGGCCAGGGCGAACAGCGGCCGTCTCCCTCTTGTTGATTCGCGGCCAGCACGCGCGCATTTTGCAGCGCCTGCGTCAGATACCTCGCCTCGCCGGCCGCTTCGAACAGCAGCATCAGAGCGAAGCCCGCGATCCCGCCCTTGTCCGGCTGAATTTCATACGGGCGATCCGACTGCGAACCGCAATCAGCCGGCTGCGGAAATTGCGCCCGCCTGCCGGTGGAGCGGGTGAAGGCTGGATACTTGCCGGTGTCCGGCGTCAGCGCCTCCTTCAGAAGATAGTCGCCCAGCAAGCAGGCGGTGGCCAGCCATGCCGGCTGTTGTTGCGCGCGCATGCCATGGAATTTGAGGTACGAAATGATTCCCATGCCATTTTGCGTCGCGGGAATGATGTCGGTGCGGTCCGCGTTCGGAGTCCAGCTGGCATCGAGGAAGGTTTCACAGCCAAAGCGCGGATAGCCGTGATCGAACGGGCATTGCTGGTAGAAATTCATCTCGCGGTCCAGCGCCGCGCTCCAGGAAGTCCAGGGCAGCAATTGCCCCGCTGCATCCAGGCTGACTGGGTGACCGGCGAGGGTTGTCACAATGTGCGGTAAAAGAACGTGGTATCGCAGAGGCCGCCGCCCGGCAGCAGTGCATAGCCGGGGATGATGCCGCAACGCTGCCAGCCGAGCTTTGCGTACAGCCGTGCGGCATCGCCGCTCGCCGTATCGAGCACCAGCAGCGTCTTGCCGGCGCGCAGCGCAGCGCTCTCGGCCGCCGCCAGCAGCGCCGCGCCGATACCCCGGCGCCGCGCCTGCTGCTGCACCAGCATTTTCGCCATGTCGGCACGGTGCGGCTGATTTTCCACCTGCGCGAAGATAATCTGCACACAGCCGACGATCTGCCCGGCGGCGCTCTGCGCGACCACCAAAATTCGCTCGCGCCGTTCGACGCCGGCGGCGACGCCGCGCCAAAATGCCACGGCTGTGGCGCGCGCGATTGGCAACATGAAGCTCACCGAGGCGCCGCCTTCGACGCAGTCGATGAGCACGTCGCTCAATTCCTGAATTTCGCGCTCACCCACCGCCTGCAGGGTTCGAACTTGAATGGCGTCTGACAAATGGATTCCCGGCTGCGCGCGAGTTCGCGCCGCCTCATCACAAAATACGACGCGGCTTTTGTCAATCCGTGATCCGCGCGGCCACCGGGGCACGACCACCGGGGCACGGCCACTTGGGATCGATGGCCCGCTACAATGGCCCCCGCGGAGGTGGAAGATGACATTGCAAGACACACAGCGATGACCAATTTATTTTCCGGCCGCCCGGCACGGGGAATCATGAATCGACTCATGAGGGAAATGGGACCCATCAATGACGCGGCGCCGGCCTTCCCACTCGCCGCCGGCGCCGCGGCGCTGACTCGCGCCTTGATCCGCTAAGGTTCACCGATGGCGCTGGGCGCAACCGTTTATACTTTCAAGATCGAGCTCGCCGATTCGGACCGCGGCGTCTATGCGCCTCTGGATCTGCGCGTGGCGCGCCATCCGTCAGAAACGGAAGATCACTTGTTGACGCGCGTTCTCGCATACAGCCTGGAGTACACCGAAGGCATCAGTTTCTCAAGCGGCCTGTCCGATTCTGATCAACCGGCGATCGCCGTGCGCGATCTCACCGGCGCGCTGCGCGTTTGGATCGACGTCGGCGCGCCCGAAGCCGCGCGGCTGCACCGGGCCGCAAAGCTCGCGCCGCGTGTTGCGGTATACACGCACAAAGATGCCGGGCAGCTCGCCGCCCGCCTCGCGGCGGAGAGGATCCACCGCGCCGAGGCGCTGGAATTGTATGCCGTGGACCGGGATTGGCTGGCGGCGCTGGGCGCGCGCCTGGCGCGGCGCATGGAGTTCGCGCTCACCGTGGCCGACCGCCACGTGTATTTGTCGCTCGGCGCGGAAACGTTGACCTGCGCCGTCCATCGGGTAAGGCTTGACCGGGAGCCTGGCTGAGGCTTCCGAGGGCGGGCGATCTCAGCCGCTGCCCTCAAGTTCGGTCAGATAGTCGCGCGGACGCAGATAATTTTCATACAGTCTGGCCTCGGGCGATCCCGGCGCCGGCTGCCAATCGTATTCCCAGCGCACGATGGGCGGCAGAGACATGAGGATCGATTCGATGCGGCCGCGCGACTGCAAGCCGAACAAGGTGCCGCGGTCGTAAACCAAATTGAATTCCACGTATCGGCCGCGGCGGTACAACTGGAATTGGCGCTCGCGATCTCCATACGGGTGATCCTTGCGCCGCTGCAAAATGGGCAGGAATGCGGGCAGAAAATGATCGCCCACGCTGCGCTGGAACGCAAAGCAGCGGCTGAAGCCGCCCTCGTTCAAATCGTCGAAGAACAATCCGCCGACACCGCGCGTTTCATTTCGATGCGGCAGAAAAAAATAGCGGTCGCACCAAGCTTTGTATTGCCCGTAAGCGCCGGCGCCGAACGGCTGACACGCGTCCTGTGCACATCGATGCCAGTGCAGCACGTCCTCATCGAAGGGGTAGTAGGGCGTCAGGTCGAAACCGCCGCCAAACCACCAGACCGACGGACCTGCCTCCGGCCGCGCGATGAGGAAGCGGACATTGCAATGCGTCGTGGGGGCGAAAGGGTTGCGCGGGTGAAACACCAGAGACAATCCCATCGCTTCGAAGGGCGCGCCGGCAATTTCAGGACGTTGATTCGACGCCGACGGCGGCATCTTCTCGCCGAACACATGCGAGACGGATACGCCGGCACGCTCGAACACCGCACCGTCGCTCAGGATGCGGCTCTCGCCGCCGCCGCCCTCCGGCCTCGCCCACGAGTCGCGCCGGAATTTTTGCGAATCGATTTTTTCGATTGCCGCAGTCATGCGGTCCTGCAACTCACTCAGGTAGATCTTCACCGCGGATGCGTCTGCCGGGTCGAATGTTGGCATTCGCGCTTGGCCTCCTAAGCCTTGTTTTTCGCGGGCCTCTTCCTGGCCGAAACCGTGGGCTTAGATTTCGCCTTGGGCGAGGCCGCCGGCGTCACGGGGGCCCGCTTGTTGACGGCCGCCTTCTTGCCCTTCGCGGCAAGCTTGACCGGAGCCGCGCCTGGGGCGGGGGCCGGCGGTGCGCCCTTGGTGGATTTTGCCGCTTTTGCAGGGGGAGTCTTCGCGCCAAACTTCGAGCCTTTTGCGCCCCTGCGGCCCCACTTGCCGCGTTCAGGCGCGGCCGCCAGCAGCGCTTGGCACTCTGCCAAGGCCAGGCTCTTCGGATCCCTGTCCTTCGGAATCTTCGCGTTGCGCGCCTTGTCGGTGATATAGGGCCCATAGCGCCCATTGAGGACCTGGATTCCGGCATCCGGAAAATCCAGAATCAGGCGATTGGCATCCGCGATTTCCTTCTCGCGAATCACCTCGAGCGCGCGCTCCGGCGTGATCTCGTATGGATCGTCGGTCTTCAAGGAAACGTACTTGGCGCCGTACTTCACATAGGGGCCGAAACGTCCGACATTGGTGGTGATTTCCTCGCCCGCCGCGGTGACTCCAAGCTTGCGCGGCAGCTTGAAGAGTTCCAGCGCCTGCTCGCGCGTGATCTGGTCCATTTTCTGGCCGGGACGCAGGCCGGCGAAGCGGGGTTTGTCCTCATCGTCCTTGGTGCCGATCTGCACGAACGGTCCGAAACGTCCCATGCGCACGCTCATGGGCTTGCCGCTCGCCGGATCCCTGCCCAAGTCTCGCGCCTGCGCCACTTCTTCGCGGCTGACGGATGTCTCGGTGTGCTTTACCAGTTCGATGAAGGGCTTCCAGAATCTTTCCAGGAGCGGCACCCATTCCTGCTCGCCACTGGCAACGGCGTCGAGCGAGTCTTCCATTTTTGCCGTGAAGTCGTAATCCACGTAAGTGGTGAAGTACTGGGTCAGGAAGCGGCTGACGATCTTGCCGATGTCGGTGGCGGTGAAGCGCCGGCTTTCGATGTCCACGTATTGCCGGTCGCGCAACGTGGAAATAATCGACGCGTAGGTCGAAGGGCGGCCGATGCCGTACTCTTCGAGCGCCTTGACCAAGGAGGCTTCGGAGAAGCGCGGCGGCGGCTCGGTGAAATGCTGGCTCGGCACGATGCCGACCAGCTTGACGCGATCGCCTTCCTTCATGGGCGGCAGCACGTGATCTGAATCGTCTTGCACGGCATCGTCCAAGCCTTCCTGGTAAACCGAGATGTATCCGGGTTTGACCAAGGTCGAGCCATTGGACCTTAGCACCGTGCGCTTCGGTCCCTCGGCGCCGGCAAGCATTTCAACGGTGACGGTATCGAAAATAGCCGGCGCCATCTGGCAGGCGACGGTACGCTTCCAAATCAATGAATACAGCCGAAATTGATCGGACTCGAGCTTGTTCTCGAGGTCTCCCGGCAACACGCCGGCGGTGGTGGGCCGGATCGCCTCGTGCGCCTCTTGAGCGTTTTTCGACTTGGTTTTGTAGATTCGCGGCTCTTCGGCGAGGCCGGCCTGGCCATAGAGCTGCACGATGACCTCGCGGATCTGACCGATGGCTTCTTGCGCCAGGTTGAGGGAGTCGGTGCGCATGTAGGTGATGAGGCCCACCTGACCCTCGCCGATGTCGACCCCTTCGTAGAGCTGCTGCGCCACGCGCATGGTTTTTTGCGCGCTGAAGCCCAGCTTGCGCGCGGCTTCTTGCTGCAGGGTGGAGGTGGTGAAAGGCGGCGCCGGATTGCGCCTGCGCTGCTTGCGGTCCACCGACAGCACCGTGGCCTCGCCCTTGGCTTCATTCTTCAGCGTGCGTTCGACTTCCAGGGCCCGGGCTTCGTTGGTGAAGCTGAACTGTTCGACCTTCTCGCCCTGGAATTCGACCAGTTTGCCCGGAAACTTCTGCTCCGAGTGCGAAAGCTCGGCATCGATGCTCCAATACTCGCGCGCCACGAACGCCGCGATCTCGTCCTCGCGCTCGCAGATCATGCGCAGCGCCGGGCTCTGCACCCTTCCTGCCGAGAGGCCCGGCCGCACCTTCTTCCAGAGCAGCGGCGAAAGATTGAAGCCCACCAGAAAATCCAGCGCGCGGCGCGCTTGCTGCGCGTTCACCAGGTCGACCGAGAGCTCGCGCGGCGCGGCCATCGCGTCACGCACGGAATTCTTGGTGATCTCGTAGAAGACCACGCGGCTGACTTCCTTGCCTTTGAGCTCGCCCTGCGCTTTCAGGAGTTCGTACAGGTGCCAGGAAATCGCCTCGCCTTCACGGTCGGGGTCGGTCGCCAGGAACAGGGTCTTGGCCTTCTTGAGCGCGCGCGAAATGGCATCGACGTGTTTCTGATTGCGTTCGACCACCTGGTATTTCATGGCGAAGCGATGCTTCGGGTCGACGGCGCCTTCCTTGGGCACAAGATCGCGCACGTGCCCGTAGGAAGCCAGCACCTCGAAGTCCTTGCCGAGGTACTTCTTAATGGTCTTCGCCTTGGCAGGCGATTCCACGATAACGAGATTGCTGCTCAAAGTGATCTAGTGCAAAGCGTCGGTGCGCTCTTCGAAGACCAGGTCTTCCATTTGAGCGTAAGCGGATTCCTGGCCGGGCTGGCTGAACAGCACCATCAGCACGACCCATTTCACCTGTTCGATATCGATCTCGTCGGCCTCGAGCGCCATCAAGCGGTCGATCACCAGCTCGCGTTCCGTGCCGGAGAGAATTCGAACATTTTCCAAGTACATCAAATAGCCCCGCACGTCCGTGTCCAACCGCAGCAGTTCCTGGCTGCTGAAAACCCGCACGGCCCGCGCCGTAGCCTCGGCGACTTTGCCGAGTTGTTCGCCCGACAGCCCGTCCAGCCATTCCAGAGCCCGCTCGATGTCCGGTTCCGCGAATCCTGCCTTGTCCAATTCGAGCTTCAATGTATTTCGATCGGGCCGCGGCTCATCGTCGGCACTCATATAGTTCTCAAAGAGATAGATGAGCAGATCGAGAACGTTATCTTTCACCTCCGGCTCCTAACGACTCGGGAGTAACGGCCCCCGGGGGCGGCCTGAACGTGGCCTTCTAGCTCGAGGATCAGCATCATCGAGGACACGGCTTCAGCTCTGAATCCGGTGCGAACCACCAACATATCGAGGTCCGCCGGATCAAAGCCGAGCGCATCTAACAAGATTTTGTGTTCCTTGTCCATTCCCGCCGCCAACTCTCCGGCCAAGCCGGGCGCGCCCGGGGCGCCGCGGCCGTCATCGAGAAACTCTGAAAAGTTCAACTCGCTCAATATGTCAGCTACGGTTTCGGTGAGCTTCGCGCCCTGGCGAATCAGCTCGTGGCAGCCGCGGCTCAAGGGGTTGTGAATCGAGCCGGGGACGGCGAACAGCTCGCGATTCTGTTCCCCGGCGAGCCGCGCCGTGATCAACGAGCCTGAACGGCGCGCTGCCTCGACCACGAGCGTGCCGAGACTCAACCCGGCGATGATGCGATTCCTCTGCGGAAAATTCTCGCGCCGCGGCGGCGTGCCCAGCGGGAACTCGCTGATCAGGGCGCCGCGAAAACCGATTTCCTCGCTCAAGCGCTGGTTGCTGCGCGGATAAATGCCGTCGATGCCGTTGCCCAGCACCGCGAGAGTGATGCCCTGCGCCGCCAGCGCGCCGCGATGCGCGGCGCTGTCGATACCTTCGGCGAGCCCGCTGGTGATGGCAAGCCCGCGCGCCGCCAGCGCTTCAGCGAAGTCAAAGGCGGTGTCGCGGCCCGCCGGCGTGGGATTGCGGCTGCCCACGATGGAGAGCTGCGGTTCGTTCAAGACCTTGGGATCGCCGGCAATATAGAGAACGATCGGCCGGTGCTCGAGGCAGCGCAGCGAGCGCGGATAGCGCGGGTCGGTGAACGCGACCAGATGGTGGCGGGGAGTTTCGATCCAAGCCCGCTCCGCGGTGCTGACCGAGGCGCCGGAGCTCTTGAGATGCGCGCACGCGGCCGCCGGAATGCCGGCGCGCTCGCGCGATGCGTCGGAGGATTCGATGAAGCCTGAGATGCCGCCCAAACGTTCGAAGGCGGCGCACAAGATCCGAACATCAAGAGCAGGCGCGCGCGACAGCGCCATCCACGCAAACACCTCGTCGGCCCTTTGCATCGGACCGATTATCGCGCGGCGAAGAAGATCCTTAAGCGCGCTTAAGCGCCGAGATCATGCAGATTCTCCGGCGCATTTCAGGGGTTTTGAATTTTGTCCCCGACGCGAATCAGGTTTGTCGCTTCCATGATCAGGCCGTAGCTGATGTTGTCGAAGGTCTTGAAAACCATGAACGTGCCGGTGCGCTCGGACGGCAATGCCACCGTCTTGGCGCCCAATTTATCGAGATTGAAAAACCCCTTCTTGTCGGTGTCGGAGACCAAGGGGCCCGTGTCAAACACGCCGAGCACGTTGCCGGGCGCCAGGCCATCGCGCGCACCGCGATTGACGACGACCACTTCGTACTGGCCGATGACCGTCACGCCATTGGCGACGGAAATAATGCGGCCGTTGGTTTTGACGCGCGGTGCGCTCGGAATGAAATCGAGCGGCACATCGACGCCGCCGGGGATGAGCTTGTCGCCGGCGCGGGATTCGCGCGCGGATTCCGTCATGATCAGCGTGGTCGGGTCGCCCTGGCGGGTCACATGGCCGGAGCCCGTGAAAATGCCGTCATAGCCGAGCAGACGCTTGTCGTCCGGGTCGATCAGCGCATCGCCCACGCGCACCACGTTGTAATGAGAGCCGAGTTCCGCCGGGGCGGTAAAGCCGCGGGCGTAGACCGTATCGCCTTCGGACATCACGACGTGCAAGTCGCGGGTCGCGAGAACATAGGGCGCGGCCTTGATCTGGTCACGGTCGAGCACCGTCGGCTTCGACATGAACGCCGCCACGGTGGCATACGGGATGGTGGTGATGGCCGCGTCGATCGGTTCGCTGCGAACCCGCGGCTCCACGCGAACGTCGCCGCCGCGCTCCAAACCGCGCTGCAACACGATTTGCGGCTGACCGTCGATATACACCAGGCGCAAGGTATCGCCCGGATAGATCAAATGCGGGTTATGGACCTGGGGATTGACCTGCCAGATCTCGGGCCAATACCAAGGGTCGCGTAGGAAGACCTTGGCAATGCCCCAGAGCGTGTCGCCACGCTTGACAACGTAGCTGTCGGGGGCGTTTTCGGCGAGCGGGATGCGGCTGCGCGGCACTGGCGCCGTTTCCGTCGACGAGGAGGAGCTGCCGGCTTCGATGGCAGCTTCTATTGAAGTCTTATCATCGCCCACCACGGTGCCTTCCACCGTTGGCTCGGGTGCCACGGCGGCCGGCGGCTCGGCCTCCGGCTTTGGTGCAGTTGAATGGCAGCCCGCGAGCGCCGCAACCGCTAGAAATAGGCCTAAGATTCGATGACCTTGCATTCGTTTCGCTCCCATGAGTCAGCTTATGGTTGCAGACTGACTGGTATACTTCCGCCCGGCCGCTCAAGACTGGGACGCATCGCCCGTTTTTGCCTTTTGCCCTTGCCAGCCCAAGCCGGCAACAGGCATTAAGTTAAGCAGCGGCGGAACTTTAGCAACATTCCTAAGCCAAAAACACGATATTGCTCTCATAACTCCCATGACAAAGCTCGTAATTCTGGAGTATCCCGATCCGCGGCTGCGAAAGAAGGCTGCCCCGGTCGACAGGATCGATGACGCACTGCGTCAATTCATCGACAACCTGCTGGAAACCATGTACTCGGCGAACGGCGTAGGCCTAGCCGCCACCCAGGTCGACGTGCATAAACGCGTGATCGTGCTCGACGTGAGCGAATCGCGCGATCAGCCGCTGGTGCTCATCAATCCTGAAATCTTGAGCAAGGAGGGCGAAGGCCCGGGCGAGGAGGGCTGCCTTTCTCTGCCGGGTATTTACGACAAGCTGACCCGGGCGACGCGTATTCGCATTCGCGCCATGGGCCGCGACGGCCTGCCGTTGGAGATGGACGCGGAAGGCCTGCTGGGCGTCTGCATCCAACACGAAATTGATCACCTCGAAGGCAAATTATTTGTCGATTACCTCTCGGAGCTGAAGCGCACACTGATTCGACGCCGCCTGGAAAAAGAGCGGAAGCAAAGATCCACAGGCAGCGATTCACGCGCTCACGCGCCGGCTCTTTGAGCCTTGAGCGCCGTTCCTTCTTTGAAGCTGGGCTTCGCCGGCACGCCTGACTTCGCAGTTCCGGCGCTCGAACGGCTGGCCGGGCGGCATCCCATCGCCGCGGTTTTCACGCAACCGGATCGGCCGGCCGGCCGAGGGCAGGCCCTGCACATGAGTCCCGTCAAGCGCCGGGCGCTCGAACTGGGATTGACGGTGCACCAACCGGCGAGCTTCAAGACTCCAGCTGCACTCGAAATGTTGCGCGCCGCGCAGATCGAGGTGCTGGTCGTGGTCGCCTACGGACTGATACTTCCCGCCGCCGTTCTCGGCATACCTGCACGAGGCTGCCTCAACATTCACGCCTCGCTGCTGCCGCGCTGGCGCGGCGCCGCGCCGATACAACGGGCCCTGCTGGCGGGCGATGCGGTCAGCGGCGTGACCATCATGCGCATGGAGGCGGGGTTGGATACCGGCCCGATGCTGCTGTCGCGCTCCATCCCGATCGACGCACGCGACAACGCCAAGTCGCTGCACGACAAGCTCGCCTCCTTAGGCGCGCTGCTCATTGAGGAATCGCTGCTGGCACTGCTTTCCGGCGCGCTCCCAGAGGTCGCGCAGCCACCCGTGGGCGTCACGTACGCGGCGAAAATCGACAAAGCGGAAGCGAAAATTGTGTGGGGGCGGCATGCCGAGGAGATCTCGCGCCAGGTGCGCGCGTTCAATCCGTGGCCGATGGCCGAGACGCGCTTCGACGGCAGACAATTGCGAATCTGGGAGGCAGAGCCCATTGATGCGCCGGCCTTGAGCGGCGCTGCGCGGCCGCCGGGATCCGTGCTCACGGCAACGCGCGAAGGCATTGACGTCGTTTGCGGCACGGGAGTCTTGCGCATTCTCAAGCTGCAACTGGCCGGCCGCAAACCTCTGGCGGCGGAAGAATTCCTGCGGGGGCAGCGTCTCGACGGCACGCGCTTCAGCAATCCATGAAGGGCGCCGCCGCCAGTGCGCGCTCTCTGTCCGCGCATGCAGTGGCGCGCGTGCTGCGCGAGGGCGTGACGCTGGATGCGGCTCTCAAGGACGCACTCGTCGCGGCGGACCCGAAGCTCTTTTCGGCGGTGCGGTCCTTGAGCTATGGCGCTGTGCGCGGCTACTTTCGGCACGAAGCCATTCTGGCAAAGCTGCTGGCGCAACCGGTGCGTTCGCTGGATTTTTTGGTGCGCGCGCTTTTTTCCGTGGCGCTTTACGAACTTGAGGACCAGCGCACGCCGGAATATGCGGTCGTCGATGCGGCGGTGATGACGGCGAAGGCGACCGATGCGGCTCGTGCGTCGGGGCTGATCAACGCAATACTGCGGCGCTACCTGCGCGAGCGCCAGGCACTGGACGCAGGAATAGGGCGCAGGCCCGACACGCGCCATGCGGCGCCGATCTGGTTGGCGGATCGCTTTCGCGCCGACTGGCCGGTGCGCTGGACTCAGTTGCTGGCTGCCATCGACGTTCAGGCGCCAATGTGGCTGCGGGTCAACAGCCGGGTAACCACCGCGGCGGGATACTTAGAAGAGCTGCGCCGTGCGGGAATTTCTGCGCGCGCCGAGGAGCGCGTGCCTTATGCCATTGTCCTAGGTGAGCCCTGCGAGGTGCATGAGCTGCCCGGCTTCGCCGACGGGCTGGTGTCGGTGCAGGACCTGGGCGCGCAGTGCGTGGCGTTTCCGTTGGCCTTGGGCGCTGGTCTGCGGGTTCTGGACGCCTGCGCCGCACCGGGAGGCAAAACCGCGCTGATCGCGGAACGGGAGCCGGAGTTAAGGAAACTGGCCGCCATCGACATCGATCCGCACCGCCTCGCGAGAGTTCGTGAGAACTTGAGCCGGGGCAATCTGCACGCCGAGGTCCTCGCTGCCGATTCGGCCCGGCCTGACGCATGGTGGGATGGCTTGCCGTTCGATCGAATCCTGCTCGACGCGCCCTGCTCAGGGCTCGGCGTGATCCGGCGCCATCCCGATATCCGATTGCGTAAGTCCCCGTCGGATATCGACAAATTGCCGGCTCTGCAGGGCAGGTTGCTGAAATCCGCCTGGGATTTGCTGGCGCCGGGAGGGCGCCTGGTCTATGTCACCTGCACCGTCACGCGCAGCGAGAACCACGACGTCATTGCCGCGTTTTTGACGAGCACCCCGGGTGCCGCGATTGTTCCGGTGGAAGACTGGCACGGCTGGCCGGGCTTCGGCGAGGCCGACGAGTTCGGCCGGCAAATTCTGCCCGGTGAGGCGGGTGCCGACGGCTTCTATTATGCTGCCTTGACCAAAGCATGAATGCAGCGCGCCTAAACTCCTGGAATCGATTCCGACTCGCCTGCCTCGCGAGCGCAACGTTCGCGGCGCTGCTTCTTGCACAGCCGCTGCGCGCGGAAGGATTGGCGGGCCGCTTCGAGGTCCGGTCCGCGGATCTCGAATTGAAAGATGGGGTCTATCATTTGAATGCGCGCATCGACCTGCCGATCAGCGAGGCGGTGCGGCACGGCCTGGTGGAGGGCGTACCGTTGACGCTCGAAGTCGATCTGGACATCGAGCGCGTGCGGCAGTTGCTGCCGAATTCACGCGTCGCAGAACTCACGCAGCGCTATCGCCTGCAGTACAACGCGGTGACCGCGCACTACATTCTGCGCAACGAGAACAGCGGTCAGCAAGAATCCTTGGGCACCGTCGACGAAGCGATCGCGCATCTTTCCGAGGTTCACAGTCTGCCGGCGCTGGACAAGGCGCTCATCGCCGCGGACCGCCGCTACGAAGGGCGCGTGAAGGCCAAGATCGATTTCGGCACGGTGCCGTTCACGCTGCGCCTGCTGATGTTCTGGGTCAGCGATTGGCATCGGGAGTCCGACTGGTACGCCTGGACCTTCCAGCCATGATTCGCAAATACGGCTCCACCGTCCTGGGTCTAATCGGCGTCGCGCTGTGGCTGACCGCGCTCTTCATGCTCGCATCCGCCGTGCAGAACTCGGAAAAATTCGCCAAGTGGCTGCCGTGGATCCTGCTCGTGAACATTTCCGGCTTGCTCACGCTGCTGGTCCTGCTGGTCGGCAAACTTGCACGCCTGGTGCGCGACTACCGCAAGCATGTGCCCGGATCCCGCTTGAAGGGCCGCACCGTGGCGATCTTCAGCGCGCTTGCAGTGGCGCCGATCCTGGTGGTCTATTATTTTGCGCTGCAGTTTTTGAATCGCGGCATCGACAGCTGGTTCGAGAGCGAGGTCAGCCAGGGCCTGATCGACACGCGCGAATTGTCGCACGCGGCGCTCGACGTGCGCGTGCGCGAGTTCCTGCAGCACACGCAAGTGGTCGCTCACTCCCTGATCGGCCTGTCCGGTTTCCAGTTGGCGGATTCGCTGGATCGCCAGCGGCAGGACAGCACCGCAATCGAATTCACCGTGGTCGGGGCGCAGGCGCGGATCATCGCCACGAGCTCCGATCGTCCCATGGATGCCCTGCCGGTTCCCGCGACTGACGAGATGATGCTGCAATTGCGCCGCGGCCGGCCGTACGTCAGCCTGGACACGGATTCCATCGGCGGCTACCTGATTCGCGCCGCCGCGCCGGTCGAGGACAGCAGCCAGGGTCAGCGCGTATTGATCGCGCTGTATCCGGTACCGTTGCAGCTCAGCCAATTAGCCGACACCGTGCAGCGCTCCTACACCTCCTACGCTTCTCTGGTGCAGAAGCGCCAGCCGCTGAAATTCGCCTTCGTGCTCACATTGAGCTTTGTGGTTCTGATGTCCTTGATCGCCGCCGTCTACGGCGCGTTCTTTGCCGCGCAGCGTCTGGTGCAGCCGGTGCAGGATTTGATCGCCGGCACCCGCGCCGTGGCAAAGGGCAACTACGACACCAGGCTGCCGCTGCCGGGCCGCGACGAGCTGGGATTTCTGGTGACCTCCTTCAACGACATGACCAAGCGCTTAGGCCGCGCGCGCGAGGAAACGCGCCGCAGCCAGCAGGCAGTCGAGGCTGAGCGGGCGGGACTCGCGGTGATTCTTGCGCGCCTGTCCACCGGAGTGGTCTCGCTCGAACCGGACTTGAAGGTGCGCACCGCCAATCAGGCGGCCAGCGCCATTTTGGGCGTCGACCTCGAGGCCGCCATCGGCAAGCCCTTCGATGAATCGATCAGCGACGCTTCGTTGTTCTCGCAATTCTTGAGCGCCATCAAGCAGCGGCTGCAGCCTGAGCAACTCGACTGGCGCGAACAAATCGAGCTGCTGTCCGAGTCCGGCAAGCATGTGCTGATGTGCGCATGCACGGCGCTACCCAACGATGCCGGCGGCGCGGCGGGCGTGGTGCTGGTGTTCGATGACATCACCACGCTGCTGCAGGCACAGCGCGATGCGGCGTGGGGCGAGGTGGCGCGGCGCCTGGCGCACGAAATCAAAAACCCGCTCACGCCCATCCAGCTATCCGCCGAGCGGATGCGGCGCAAGTTCCTGGGGAGCATGAACGAGCAGGACGCCCAAATCCTCGAGCGCGCGACCAACACCATCGTGGCGCAGGTCGACGCGATGAAGCAGATGGTGAACGCCTTCAGCGAGTATGCGCGCGCCCCCGACATGCACTTCTCACGCTTCGATCTCAATCAATTGATCACCGAAGTCGTTGACCTGTACCGTGTGCAGGACAGCAGCGCGGAAATGAAACTGCTGTTGAGTCCGCAGCTGCCGGCGATTACCGCGGATCGGATGCGAATCCGGCAGATCCTGAACAATCTGGCCACCAATTCGCTGGAGGCGCTCGAGGGCAAGGTGGGAGCGCGGATTGAAATTGAAACGCAGCTCATGGATGAGGGTCAAAAGCATGGGGCGTCCGTCGCGATCGTGGTGACCGATAATGGTCCCGGCTTTCAGCGGGACTTGATCGGTACCGTCTTCGATCCCTATGTCACCAGCAAGCCGAAGGGTACCGGGCTCGGCCTGGCGATTGTGAAGAAAATCGTGGAAGAGCACGGCGGACGCATAGAGGCGGATAATCTGCGCTCAGGGGGCGCCCGCGTGCGAATTGTATTGCCGTTGGCCGACAGCGCGCGCTCCGCGGGCTCCATGAAGCCGCGCACAGGTGAACACAGGAGAGAACGTGTATGACCGCTTCAAGAATACTGGTGGTGGATGATGAGGCGGATATCCGCGGGCTGCTGAAAGAGATTCTCTCCGAGGAAGGCTACGACGTGGAGATCGCGGCGGATGCAAGCCAGGCGCGTTCCTCGCGCGCGGCGCAGGTTCCCGATCTGGTGCTGCTCGATATCTGGATGCCCGACACGGATGGCATCACGTTGCTGCGCGAATGGTCCGTGACCGACGGCTACGACTGCCCGGTGGTCATGATGTCCGGGCATGGAACCGTCGAAACCGCCGTCGAAGCCACGCGCCTCGGTGCCTTTGACTTTGTTGAAAAGCCGCTGTCGCTGACCAAGCTGCTGCGCACGGTCGAACGGGCGCTCGATGCGGGGCGTCGCAAGCGTCTGTCCGCGCGCACGCAGGGCTCGGCGCTGGCCGTGCCGATCGGCAAATCCAAGATCACGCAAATGCTGCGGGAGCAGGTGCAACAGGCGGCATCCAGTTCGTCTCCGGTGCAGTTCGTGGGGGAACTCGGGTCGGGCCGCGAAGCGTACGCGCGCTATCTGCACTCCTTGAGCGCGCGCTCGTTGAAGCCCTTTTTTACCGTGGTTGCGGCCAGTCTGGGACCGGACCCGGCCGCTGCGCTGTTCGGCAGCGAGCGCGACGGCAAGGTCGAACCCGGCGCCTTCGATCAGGCAACGGGGGGCTCTCTTTATATCAGCGGCCTCGAGGATTTAAACGTCAATGCGCAACGCGCGCTGCTCGGTGCCATCGAACAAAACGGCTACACGCGGGTCGGCGGCCGGCAACGGCTGATTCTCAATGTGCGCTGGATCAGCTCGGCGCAGGAAGGTTTCGAGACGCACTCCTCGGCGGAGCCGTTTCGCCGCGACCTCCTGGCGCATTTGAGCGTGATCACCTTGCGCGTGCCGCCGCTGCGCGACTACGCCGAGGATGTCCCCGATCTCCTGCGCTACTACGTCGACCGGCTGGTCGATGAGCAGCACCTGCCGCTGCGACGTTTCAGCGTTGCCGCGCAGAACCGGCTGCGCAATTACCCCTGGCCCGGGAACGTGGGCGAACTGAAGAATTTGGTGCAGCGGGTGCTCATTCTCGGCGCGGGCGAGGAGATCCGGCTCGAGGAGATTGAACGCGAACTGGCCGTCAAGATGGCCGTCGATGAACCGCTGGTGAAGCAGGATCTGCTGGCGCTGCCGTTGCGGGAAGCGCGCGAACAATTCGAGCGCGCTTATCTTCAGCAGCAACTGCTGCTTTGCAATGGAAAGGTAGGACAGTTGGCCAAGAGGGTGGGGATGGAGCGGACCCACCTGTATCGTAAATTGCGGGCATTAGGTGTTGATTTTCGCCAATTAGGTGAGGATTGAGCTGCTTCTTGGGTAGCAGGAAATGTCTCTCGAAAGGCATCTTGACATAACTTAACAAAACACCCTGCCGCTGTCATACTACTGCTTGCCGCAATCGGCCGCGCAGGAAAGAATAAGATGGAAGCAATAGCCACCGCCTCGGCAGTACGGCCTGAGGGCCGAAATTTCTATGTCTGGATGGCCGGCGGCTTTTTGTTGGTGGCATTCGGCGGCTTTGTCCCGACCTATTGGGCGAAGGTGGCCACCGGAAACTTTCACGCCGAACCCATCATCCACATCCACGGCGCTTTGCTCTTCAGCTGGACCTGCTTTTATTTCGTGCAGACTGCGCTGGTCGCTTCAGGACGCACGCTCAAGCATCGCGTCTGGGGGCTGGCGGGCATTTCGCTGTTCACGGCCATGATGTGCTCGATCTTGGTCGCCCAAGAAGCTGTGCTGGCGAGAAACGCGGCGCTGGGTTACAGCGAAGCCGCGCTGCGATTCTCGGCGGTGACGTTGCTGGCATGGCCGATGATGGCGGTTATTTTCACGCTGGCCATCGTGAAAGTACGCCGGCCCGAAACCCACAAGCGACTCATGACCCTGCTCATGATCGGCATGATGACCCCGGCGATTGCCCGGCTTTTTCTCACGTTTTTTGCGCCGCCGGGCCTGGTCGGGCCGCCGCCTCCGTTTGTGGCGACGCCGCCGGGACTGGCCGCCGACCTGTTTCTCGTCGTGGCCGTGGTCCGCGATTGGCGAGTTCTTGGGCGTCCCCATCCGGTTTATGTTTTTGGCGGCCTGGCGGTCGTCGCCCAGCAGTTGCTCACCGCGCCGATCGCGGCCTCCGCAACCTGGATGCACATCGCCAAGGCCTTTCAAAGCCTGGCTGGCTAGGAGCGTCGCTGAGTAATCCGCGTTGGCTAGTCGCCGACGCGGATCACCAGCACATCGACGTCGGCTTTGTGCAGGGTCTGGCGTGTGCGGTTAAGTTCGTCCAGCTTGGAAATCGGGCCGATACGGATCCGGTGCCACGTATCATTGTCCACCGTTACCTTTTGCACATTGGATTCGATGCCCAGCAGCGCCAGCTTGGCCCGCACGCGGTCGGCGTCGGCAAAGTTCTTGTATGAGCCGGCCTGCAAAACATAGGTGCCGCTGCGCGTCTCCGGCACGGATTTGATATCCGGCCGCACATCCTTGTCCTTCTCGGGCACCACTACTTCGAATTTCGGCAGCATCTCGTAGAAGGCATAAGTCTTCGAATCGTCCGCCGCCGGATCGCCCGCCTCAGGCGCCTCATTGCCGTGCATCCGTTTCTTGATCGGCTTGCCGGAACTGGTTATTGGCGCATCGAGCCGATGATCTTTCAAATAGATCACCCCAGCCGCCGCTAGGCCGAGGCCCAAACCAACGCCCAACCCCAGCCAGCCGGAGAAGCCGCCCGGTTTGTTGCGCTTGGGTTTGTAGTCACGTGCCACGGAATGCTCCCTACATGGTGTCCGGCGCGGAAACGCCCAGCAACGCAAGACCATTGCGTATCACCACCTGGGTCGCAAGCGCCAGATTGAGGCGCGCATCGCGGGCGCCGCCATCCTCGACGATGAATTGATGGGCACTGTAGTTGGTATGAAAATCGTTCGCCAGATCGCGCAAATAGTGCACCAGCGAATGCGGCGCGCGCTGCGCGGCGCATTGCTTGATGATCTCAGGATAGGCGCTGACGCGCTTGATCAATTGCAGTTCTTGCGGCTCCTTGAGCCGGCCCAGCGCAGCGATGCCATTCGCCTTGTCGTGCTCGAGCCCGCGCTCTTTCAGCTGGCGCAACACGCTGGAGACGCGCGCATGCGCATATTGAATGTAATACACGGGGTTTTCGTTGGCAGCCGGCGACTTTGCCAGTTCCATGTCGAAATCCAAATGCTGGTCGTTGCTGCGCATCACGTAGAACAGGCGCGCGGCATCGTTGCCCACTTCCTTGCGCAGGTCCCGCAAGGTGACATAGTCGCCTGAGCGCTTCGACATTTTCGCCTTCTCGCCGCCACGATACAGCGACACGATCTGCATGAGCAGAACCTCGGCCCGCCCGGAAGCCAAACCAGGATGGCATTTCAAACCTAGGGACTCAATTTCTTCGGCCAGATCAACGACGCGCAAACCGTTACCAGCATAATGGTTGCGATCACCACGAGTGACATTTCAGTGGACACGGAGATTCGTTCGGCAGCCAGCATTTTCGCTCCCACAAATACCAGAAGTACGGCAAGCCCGGCATGAAGAAATCGGAATCGAGGCAAAATATCCGCCAGACCAAAATACATGGCACGAAGTCCAAGAATGGCAAAGACGTTGGACGCATACGCGATAAACACATCCTGGGTAATTGCCAAAACGGCGGGCACCGAGTCGACAGCAAAAACGATATCCATCGCCTCAACCGCCACCAGTGCCACTAGCAAAGGAGTCACACTCCATCGTCCACTTTCATTCACCAAAAACTTTTCTCCCCGATATCCCTCTGTAACTGGCACGACTTTTCTGAGCATCCGGACGAGGAAGTTATTCTCTGGATGGACCGCTCGATTTCCCGCCAGCAGCATCCGCACGCCGGTCAAAAACAATATCCCGCCAAATAGGAAGACGACGAAACTGAAGTGCCGCAGTAACTCGATCCCGGCAAACACAAACACTCCTCGCATCGCGAGCGCGCCAACAATCCCAAGATAAAGAACCCTATGTTGCAACTTCGGAGGGACCTGCAGTCCCTGAAAAATAAGCACAAAAATAAAGATATTGTCGACACTCAGAGATTTCTCGACCACGTAGCTCGTCAAAAACTCAAGCCCTGCCTGATGCCCACGTGAAACGTAAATCCAAAGATTGAAGAGTAGCGCGAGTCCAACCCAGGCCCCCGTCTCTGCGAGGGCCTGCCGAAGAGTGACCTGATGAGCCTTGCGATGGACAACGCCAAGATCGACCGCAATTGCGGCAAAAACAATAACGCCAAAAACAATCCACACCTGCACCGAGACTCCGTGCACTCTCCAGCCTCCGCGATTAGCCCCGCCAGTGTAGCAGGTCGTAAATCTCACGAGCCGTCCTACTCAGCAGACGTGCGGGTTCCGCAGCAGTCGAGGGCACACCGTCCTTCTCAAGGTCACAAGGAACATAATATTCATTCGCAGAAGTCACTATCGAATACTGAGTGCCTTATAGACGCGGCCTTGGGGGGCTTTTGGCGCTGGCGCCTTGAGCTGGTACAACCGGGGCGCGCGGTGGTCGGGCTTAGCGCTTTGAGGTGGCGTAGCCGGCCGCCGCGCCGGCGCCTGCCCCTACGACGAACCAGAGGGCGTTGCGGCGCAGGCGGCGCAGGAAGCTCCCACCCTTGGAGGCTGCGACGGCGGCATCGCGTTCGCTCACTAGCACGGAGAGCTGGGCCTCGTCGTCGGCTTTATCCTGCTTGGCGGCAGCGAGTTGAGCCTGGCAGGCGCGGCAGTCCTGGACATAGTCGTAGAGGGGCTTAAGATCGGCCGCGGGGATTTGAGCAGAGGGGGCGGCAGGGAAATCGTGCATTGCCGAGGGCGGTGAGCTGATGGCTCCCTCGGCCCGAGTCGACGCGGACGGCGCGGCAGGGAGGTCGCGTGTCCCGGCGCAGGACCCGGTCGAGAAAGCCACCACTGGCAGGGCCGGAGTCGTCGCCGGGGCGGATGCTCTGCGGGAGAAGGGTTCTCGAGGCGGGGCAGTTCCCTTCTCGGATGCTCCTGCGGCTGCGGCTGAGCCTGCTGCCGGAGCCATCGTCAAGGGTTCGGGAAGCGGTAGGTATTGCGGAAGGGTGCGGAGGATTTGCGCGGGCGTCAGCGTTTCGCGCTTGAGCTTGTCGATTTCGGGCCAGTGTGTCATTCAGTGCGGATTGGCGGGCGCGCTCTCGGGAACTCGCAGCGTCCAGGACCTTCGTTTGCGCGGCGAGCGTGGCGGCGAGACGTGCCTGCTCGTCGCGCGAGGCGAGCCATGCGTGGAGCGCCATGGCGGCGACCAGGAGCGCGGCGATGAATGCGGCGATTTCGAGTGTGCGGCGTGTCATGGGCCTGTGTCTTGCGTCGGCGAGTTGAATGTTGGAGGGTTCGCGGCGGCCTGCGTGCGCAGGACTATTTGCAGAGTGTGTAGCCTGCGACTCGGGCAAGGACTTCCGCCGCGTAATTCGAATTCGCGCCGCCGTTCCAAAGCACCAGCGCCCGCGGGATGTTGCCGTCCGCGGTTGCAATTTTTACGGAGAGAACCGCGCAGCCGATTTCGAGGCCCGTGGCCGGATCGCACAACGCGCAAAGGAATTTTCCTTCGAATCCGTGCTCGCGCGCGACCTGTCCCATCACCTGCATGAGTCCCCAGGAGATTGAGCGCGCGACTTCTTCGGTGAGCGGCAGGCCCAGCGGCGCGACGTAACGCGTGCGGAAGCCGGGCTCGTAGCGGATGGCGTGCGCGTCCCAGGAAGATTCCTGCTCGACGACCGCACAGACGAGCGCGGGATCAAGTGCGTGCTTTGACGCAGCAGTGCGGGCTAGCGCGATGAGGGCGGGCGATGGGGCCATGCGAGATTGCGCTCGTATTAGCGAAAACCCAGCGGGAACGGTCCGGGGATAAACCGAAGCGCTATTATCCTGGCTAGTAAACAGTCGTGGTGGAAAGGTTTTGCCTTGGGATATACTCCCGGGATGTCTGAGAAGGCCTACGCCCAGGCATGGTCACATTCGACCGGGAGCAGAGCTTCCCCCTTCAGCTCTTTGCGAAGCATTTCGGTACGCCCACCGCGAGGAAAAATGCGCCTGCCTTTGCGATCACTTGGGGAGCTTCGCTGATCATCGGGCTGTTCCTCAAGCAGCGCGCGAGCGACAAGTTCGCCCACTGGCCATGCCCGCGCTGCCACAGCGAATGGCCAGGAACCAATATAGAGAAGGACCCGGCCTGCAGAGCGTGCGGTCTGCGCCTCCGTCAGCTCTCGCCCTGATTCGCTTTTCGTAAAACTCGAGTGCCGTCCGGCGAACGGCGTCAGCTGTGGTGTTCGCGCTGGGTGAGGTCGATCCATTGAACGGGCGGGGGCGATGCGCGCCTGATTCCCTGCTGGTCGCAGAGTTTTCCGAGCAGCTCGTAGATGTGCGGCAGATGGTCTTTGGCCATGTCCTCCAGGAAGAGGCGCGTGATTTGTTCGTTGCGAATGCGGCGATAAACCCAGCGCACAAATATCGCAAGCTGAACGATGGACGCGAATGCAACGGTCAACGAATTTGGAATTCAGGAGTGCATGCATGGGAGACCCACGGTTGAGTTCGATTGAGGATTCGCAAATATCGAAGCTCACCGTGCTGCGTCGCGGTGGGAAATGCTATGGCGTAGGGCTACCCGAACAGCGAGGCGATGCTGGAGCCGAGGCCGAAGAGGCCGCCAGGTCGTCCGGCGTGGAGCCGGACGCGCGCTGGCGCACGCTGAGCAATTCCGACGGGACGCCCATCGCTTTGCCGAGCAGATTCGTGTCGATGCCATAGGTTTGGCCGAGGGCGCTGAGGCCGGCGAGATTGTTCCTTCAATTGCTGATTGGCGAACGCGATTTGATTTTGCTGCGCCTGGCTGGCGTCGGTCTGCGCCTGCTCGCGGCCGAGCTGCGCGGTGAGGTCGCCGTAAGCCGGCGGAGTTGTTCGTGGCGGCCATGCGATTCGCGGCGCGCTGGCGGAGCGCGTCGAATGCGGTGTTGGCCGCGCCCATGCTTTGCTGCGTGATCGCGGACTGCTGCTGCGGCGTGTAGCCCTGGCTGTTCAGCAGGCTGGTGATGGTCGGCATCATGGCCGAGCGGTCCTGCTGGCCCTGCTGGTTCGATTGCGAGATGAGCTGGTTCTGCTGCGCGAGTTGCTGGTCGGTGAGATTGCGCGTGGTCTGCGTTCGCGCGCGGGACATGGGTGCCTCCTTGGGAAGATTGGAAATTTGAATTGGCAAATGCTGAAACATGGACCGCTTGCTGTAGGGGCGTAGCACTGCTACGCGCCGGTGCGATCGTCAGGGTGCAGCCATTCGCGCACGTGCGTGGTCAGCGCACTGACCGATTAAAACGTGCGAAGCGTGGCAGCGACCGTTGCCAAGCGACATTGCCGGGCGTAGCGGTGCTGCGCCCCTACGGAGAAGCGGCGGCTGCAGTCTGCGGCAATAGGGCGTCCACGCGTTGTCGCGGACCCAGCCGAGCGCCTCGAGGCGGCGGCCGAAGCGGCGCGCGACGGGCGGCGGGAGCCATGCGTGCGCGTCGTCGAGGCCGCGCGCGAGCAAGTCGCGTTCGCCGGCGGCGTGCAGCGCGAGCAGGCGCGCATAGCGTTCGCGCGGCTTCCCTGCCGCCGGGATCGGCGAGCAGATACATCTCGCACGTGAGTCGCGCGAGCGAAGCCATCACCGCGCGGCCGTCGTCATCTTCGACCACGAGCTTCGAAACGAAAATCGGATCGGCGAGATCCGGGAACGCGTAGTCGAAGCCCTGGCGCGCGTGCATGCGGCGCAACGCGTCGAGATCGGCCGGCGTGTATTCGCGGATGAGCATGAAATTTATGTCGGGTGCGGCGGTTGTAGAGAGCAGATGCGCTTTTGGTGTCGATTCCGAGGCCTCGCGTTTGGCCGAGGAATCTCTCTTCGAGTGAACGCATCGCCGAATCGTGACAGCCGAAGAGAGATCCCTCGCTTCGCTCGGGATGACACCAGCGTACCAAGGACGCAGGGTCACTGCACGGCTGGTCGTCAGAACACTCGATGGCGCAGCAGCGGATGCACGCGCGCGACGGCTTCGGCGGCGTCGAATGTGGTGGCGCCGGGTGCGACGCCGTGCGCCGCGAGCGCGGATTGCGCGGCATCCGAGATCGGCTTCTGCGCGAGCGGATGCGGCAGCGCTTCGAACGCAGGCTCGTCCTCGAGCGAGAGATGCACGCCTTCGTCCGCCTCGACGAGGACCAGCACGCGAGTCGCAGCGTCCAGCGCAGTACCCGGCGCGGCGTCCCGGGCGTCAATTGCAGGCGAGCTTCGCCCCGGTGCCGCGGACGCATCGAGCGCCACCCAATGCGAATTCGAAAATCGCGAGGCGTGACGTTGCCATTCGCCAAGGGTCGTAATGTAGTAAGATTTTCCGGTCATTTTATTTGAGCTTTCAAACCAAATTCTGCGAGGAAATCGCGTGATCGAAAAAGCGATCGAAATTAAAATGCCCGACGGAGTTTGCGACGCATTTCTTTACGAAGCGGAAGACGGCCGTCGACTGCCCGGGTGATCGATTTCCGGATATTGTCGGCGTACGGGCCGGCGCGAGGAAATGTCGCGGCGGCTCGCCGAAAACCGGGCTACACGGTGCTGCTGCCAAATCCGTTCTACCGCACGTCACGCTCGCCTGTATTCGGATTTAAGCCCCCGACTCCTTGAGGCGACGACCGCACCATGAAACGTTTCGGCGACCTTGCCAGACCTCTGACGCCGAAGCCATCGAACGCGACGGTCCGCATACGTGGACTTTCTGGCCGCGCAGAAAACAGTCAGCAACGCGATAATGGGCGTCAGCCGTGCTCTGTTTTACGGGCGCGGTGGCGTTGCGCACCGCGGCGGCACCCGTCCCGACAGAATCGGCGCCCTCGCGTCATTTCACGGCGGCCGTCTTTTCTCGATTCGCCCACAAGCCCGCATTGGTCCTGCCGCGCGTGCAAGCCAGCATCCTTCTTCGGGCACGCGAAAAATGACCATTCGATGCCGCGCGCCTGGATCGATAAGCTCGACGCGCGCTCGGCGGCATGGGGAGGCAAATAACGTGAGCGAAACGGACGATGCGCGCTCCACGGGTCACCGTCCCCGATAGCGAGGCCTACGACAAGGCCGACGCCGACCGCGCATTCGAAAGCTGACAACGCTCTTCGCCGCCACGCTGAAGTAAACGGCACGCACCGCATTTGAGATGTGGATGTAGCGCCGCGGCCTTTAGCACGGCGCTACATTTAATTCCTGTGTCGAGTTTTGAATGTGGCCAGGCTTGCGCAATGCCTACGACTGAAAACGTGTAATTGTGCGTGAGGACGGCGGCGGCGTGGCGCCCGGCGAAGAACTGGTGCGACGGCTCGCAGCTCACGGTGACCTTCTGGCTGTCCTTCGACGATCGCCTCGATGCGCTTCAGCGTGAGGCGGCCGAAGCGGCCGACGAGCATGTCGCTCAGGCACAGCCGCTCGGCGCGCATCGGCGAGCCGTCGGCGAGCGTGAAAATGTGGTGCGGCGTCACGTCGAGCGATTCCGCGTTCGAGAAATGCAGGCGGATGAACGTGTCCGCGTCGCGAACTTCCAGGCGCACGATGCGCGTCCAGCCTTTCGCTTCCCGCTCGCGCGGCCCAGCGCAGCCAGCCGGAAGCCGACGGGCAGCGCAAATGTTCGCCCACCTTGCAGGTTTCGATCTCGACCGTGCCGCGCTCCTTGGTGAGCACCACGGTGCCCGCGCGCAGACAGCTTCCGCTGCCGCCGCCCGAGCCGCCTCCGGTGCCGCTGCTGGTGGTGGCCGCGACCATCGCGCCCTGCGACAGCGGAACGCGCCCCTGCAGCGCCTGCTGCTGCGCCGCGAGATTCGTCTTCGCGGATTGCGCGTTCGCCGGCGAGCCCGACGCCGCCCGCAACCCAGCCGAGCGCCGCGCGGCGTCGTCCCAGTAAGGATAAAAATAATAAGTGGTGGCGGCGGCAAGCCCGCTGACGGCAACCGAGCCGTTGGGCACGGCGGTGGTGGTGCCGTCAGCGCGAAAAATCGTGAGGCCGCTCCACGACCACGTGAGGCTCGAGGTGGTCGAAATGTAGGTGAACGCGCCGGACCACGTCGGCGGCACGGAGCCTTTCATCAGCACGCCGGCCTTCGACGGGTCGACGTTGCCCTTCCGTGAGCGCGCCCGCGGCCACGCGCGCGAAATTCGCGCCGTCGGTGACCTGGTTGTCGAGGCTCCAGCCCTGGTTCGGGCCCAGCGACGCGCCCGCCACGCGCTTCAGCGTCTCGTAAAGCTGCGGGTTCGTCTTGCGCAACGCTTCGATTTGTGGAATGGTCAGCATACCGTCTAGTTTTTTCGCCTACGGACGGAGAAGGAGTCTCCTTTGACTTCACATGGATGCCTGATAGACTAACCGCCTGGCTAGGAGAGTTCCACATGCCTCGAGAAAAGAAGAAACTCTCGACAACGATATCGCCAGAAGGGTATGCTTTTCTACGCAGGTTAATCCGCTCGGAAAGGCGCAAAACCTCGCGCAAGCTGTCGATTTGACGGTCGAAGAGGTCCGCGCACTTGAAAATCGTCGGAAATTGAGAGCCACGTACTGACTACTACAACAATCTTACGGACGAAGAGATACAAGAGGAGAACGAACTGGGTGCAGCGATCTCGGCCTCGTCATAGATATCGATGCCGTGAGTGCCCGTTCCTTACCGCGGTGAAATCTGGCGCGCGAACGTCGGTGAACCTCCCAAGCCGCACTGGGTTGTGGTCGTGTCGCCCGATGATCGTAATCATCACCCCAAGATAAAAACTATCCTGATTGTCTCGTTCACAAATAAACTTCGTCCGGGTCCGACTACAATCGTTCTCGACGCGGAAGAGACAGGCCTACCAAACAGGTCATGCTTGCGCGGGCATTTCATTCAGCCCTTATACAAATCGCGACTCCTCGAGCGAATGCCCAAGAACCTCTCCAGCCCAGGATGCGAGAACTCTGCCTAGCAATCCGCCGTGCATTTGATCCAGACGCTCCTGCGGACGACGCCAAGGCTTGAGGCGCGCGTTTCGCACACGACGCACGTCCTCGTGCGGTCCGGGCAATTGCACGACGCGGTTGCGGAGTATACTTATCGACAGGGTGAATTGACGATGCGATTAGCAAAATACGCAGCTTTTTGCCTGTTACTGATCGGATTGTGTGCGGCCCGCGTGCACGCGCAAATGCCGCCGGGGCAGCCTCCGACAGGCGACGTGAAGGCCTTCGTCACGGAATACGTGGCGGCTTTCAACGCAAAGGACGTGCAGCGCATGCACGCGCTCTACCATCCCAAGTCGCTCGCCTGCATCACGCCCGCAAATAAGAGCTTCTACGACGACGAGCTGTCCCATCGATGGGGGAACACGATTCCCGCGAACTACATGGCGATGGTTATGCCCGTGAACGAGGGCAACGTGAAGGCCCTCGAAAGCATGATGATTGTGTTTCCCGTCAAGCCGGCGCAGGAAGTGCAGATCGATTACCAGCTGGGAGACGACGGCTTCGGCATCACGTTGTGGCTTGCCCGTGAAAATGGACGCCTGTTTGACGACGAGCCGTGTGCCACCGACCAATACATCAAGAAGGTTCAGGAGGAGGCGCCGGCAAACGCGAAGCTCAATGCACATTACAAGGAGTCTCGCCGACGCAATCAAGGAGCCGCTGCGCGCGCAGCTGATCTCGCTGCTCCGCGAACACAAAGACGGCCATGCCGTCGACCGGTACAAAGCGGCGACGGGCCAGACCGCCCAGATTTCCATGCTCGTGATGCACCAGCTTGCCGACGAAGCGCACTGACGTCACGTGCAATAGCGCTCAACTGGCAACAGTTCCTGCAATCAATTCCCGCCGCGGACGATCGCGAACGGGTCGGGCTTGGCCCAGGGCGCAAGCTTCGTCAGCGAGAACCACGAGCCGGGGGCGTTGGTGCCGAACTGGTACGAGACGCGTTCGGCGAGGACGTTGGTGAATTGCTCCATGTCGCGCGAGGCGGGCGAGGCGAGTGTCCACGAGCCGAGCGCGATCGACGACGACGTCTGCCCGGCGAAAGCGCGGCGAGCGCGAGCGTGCCTGCGCCTTGCACGTAGGCGGTGAGGTAGCCGAAAAGATTTCGTCCGCTGAGCGCGGCGCCGGTGGCGGCGAGAAATGCCGTCGAGTAGAACGAATTGATGGCGGCGCCGTCGTCGGAATACGCGCCGGGCGTTAGCGCGTAGATTTTGCCGCTCGAATTATTCGAGCCGAAGAAAATCTGCGCGACGCCGTTGGACCGCTCGATCAGCGCGCAGGAATTCGCGGCAATCATCCACGGCGCCCATTTGCGCGAGCGCTCCGGCGCGGTCAGCATCGCGACCAGCGGATCGCCGAAGCCTTCGGTGTAATCGAGCATGAGAATTTGATTCGGCTGCGTGGCCGAGCCCATCGGCACGCCGACGAGAATGCGTTTGTGCTGCGTATCCACCTGCACCCAGATCCGCTGCGCCGTACTGCCAGTTGATCGCGTCCCACGTGGGCTGAATTTCCTGCGAAATTTTCACGGGCTCGCTGCCGTCGAAAAGATACAGGCCGGAGCGGCCGGCGATGACCACCCACTCCTCGCCGATGCCCGACGCCGTGCGCCGAAGGCGTGCCCACCTTGTTCGACACTTCCTCGACTTGCCAGAGCGCGGGCTCGTTGACGCCGTCGGTGGCGGTGACGTACATGCTGCGCTCTTTCACGAAATACAAATTGTTGCGCAGCGTGAACGCGGCGCGAATTCCCTGCCCGTTATTTTCCGCGATGCTCATGATGCCGGTGACGCCGTCGTACGCCTCCGGCTCTTCGGTGCCGGACGCGCGCACGAGCGACGGATTCTGCGCGCGCGTTGGTGAGAAATATTTCGATGTTGTCCACGAGAAACGATTCGCCGGAGGGCGCGGGCATGCCGTCGGCATAAACGCGCAGAGTTAGATCGGTCGGCAGAGAAGTCTGCGGGCCGAAAAGTTGCGCGGTGAATTCCTGATAGGCGGTGGTGGCTTGCGCGACGGTGACGGCGAGGCCCGCGCCGATCTGCCCGGCCGTGGGGCTGAACGCATTGATGCGCAACGTGCCGGCGGTGAGGCCGGTGGTGCGCTGCAGGCGCGCGCGCACGGAATAATCGGTGTTGTTCACGAACAGCGGATTGCCGCAGGCGTCCACGATCGCGTTTTGCGAAATCATGCCGCGCGCGGCGGTGACGCCGTCGGCGGTGATGCGATACGCATCGCCCCACACCACGTCGCTCGGTTCGCCGGCTGCCGCCCGCGCCAAACGACGGATCGAGCTGCCAGCCGAGCGGGCGTCCGCTGCCGGACGCGTCCCATCCGCCATCGAACGTGAGGTTGCGCCAGTTGTCCATATTGGCGCGCTCGCCCCACCAGAAAAGCCGCTCGGCGTAAGCGACCACGCCGAGCTGCTCGGGCAATTCGATCTGGCTGAAGAGATAATCCATGCTGACGCCGGAGAGCAGAATCGTGTCGCTGAAATCCACGGTGAGCGACGTGGTGGTGTTGTCGTTGATCACCATCGTGGCGGGGACGTGATAGAAATTCGCGCCGCCCGCGCCGGTGAATGCGAGCAGCCGCTGCACGACGTTCGACGGGCCGGTGGGAATATTCGTGACGCTCGCTTGGAGGCTGCCCGCGGCGGTCCACGAAACCGGCGGCGAAGGCGCGGTCCAGAATCCCTGGCGCGTGACGAACACGACGACGCACTGATGCACGCCGGGAGAAATGCTGCCCGCCGCGGTCGAATCCGCAACCGCCGGTCCTTCGGCGGGGCCGATCTGGCTGACGCGATCGAAATTCAGATCGTCGTATTGGCGCGGCAAATCCTGGCCGATGACGCCGTCGCCGAAAGCCATGTACTCGCGGCCGAAAATGCGTGGTGGAGGCGAGATAGAGATTTGGTTCCAGCGGCGCCCGATAGCGACGATCGAAAGCATGCCCGGCGAAGTTTCCTTGTAGAGATTGCCGAGCGAATCGAGAACGAGCAGGCGCTGCGCGAGATTCGTGGTGATGTAGGTTTTCAGGCCGTTGACTTGCGGCGCGCCGCCGAGCACCGGAAATTGCGAGACGAGTCCCGGCCGCGTGCGCACCCCTCCCGGGAAGAAATCGACGTCGGCGAGATTGGGCGACATCCCAATCGGCACGTCGGAGGGATCGAGCAGCGTGACCCAGGTGCTAAACGTATTAAGCGGCAGCGGCGAAAAAGTTTCGATGGACATGACGATCCTGTAGGAAGCGTAGAGCGTGGCATCAGTTGGGCGGGTGGCCCATCCTCGCTTTGTGAGGGTGGGGTCTTTGACTCTGGAATTTCTTTCGTAGCGGCCGCCTTCAGGCGGGCGCATTTGCTGTCGCCTTACGCTGTCGCCTTACGCTGTCGCCTTGCACTCTTGCCTTACGTTTTTGGCGTTGGTTTACGTCTTTGGTGTCATCCCACCTGCCCTGACGCAGGAAGGGAGCGAAGCGAGGGATCTCTCTTCGTACACATTCACCACGGATGCGCACTGGTCCACGCAAGGGCGCCGTTCGCTTAAGGTGTAAATGTAGCGCCGCGGCCTGAACTTGTCTCGAGCGTAGCCGAGAGAGCGCGGCGGGGTTCCACTCGAGCTAAATCGGCACCGCGAGCTACGCCGTCGTCTCAGCAAGCGGCCGGACATCATGAATAAATTCTTCTTCTCCGCCTCTTGCCTGGAAACCGAAAGTTCGTAGTGCGCCTGAAGATTGATCCAGAATTCGGGGGTCATGCTGAAGAACCTTCCCAGCCTAAGCGCCATTTCCGACGAGATGCCACGCTCCTCTTTCACGATCTCATATATGTTCGGCGCCGCAACTCGTAGAGCAATCGCGAGCTTGTTCGGGTTCAGCTTGAAAGGGATCATGAACTCTTCTCGAAGAACTTCTCCGGGATGAATTGGCTTTAGCTTAGTCATGGGTTCCCCTAGTGATAATCCGTAATTTCCACGTTGTACGCGTTGTGATTTCAATTCTCAATCGAATTAGCCAAGAGGTACGGTCTTGAGGTCTGAGGTTAGTAAAGCCTTAGTTGCCTGACGAATATAGGGGCTTGGGGCTGCAGAAATGGGAAATTCGAATACCGAATTTACAAACTTAACATTTCGAAATTCAACCGGATTTTCGGTAAAGATTATGCGGCAGTTCACAAACACGACGTTCTCAAGTCTGATTCCATCGTCAAATCTGATGGTTTTCCCTGAAATAGGTCCCCCCGTCAAAGTGAGTTGGGCAAGAGTAAGAGCTGGTTGATTCGGTGGAGGAACACTCGGCGAAAGGCCAGAGGTAGCAAACCTAAGAAACTGAAGGACGGTCGGCCAATAGTTGGGGCTATCCTCGCCGATATTTCGCAATTTCTCTGCGACGGTTTGTAACGTATTCGGTGCCGGATTGACTTGCGATGCTGGAAGGCTCGCTATAGTCTGCAAGGCGGGCAAAGACTGGGCGAACTGCTTTTGATCTAACCTGCTTATCTCTTCTTCGACCGGACCCGGCGATTGCGAAGCCCGCAATCCACGAAGCTGAGCCTCTATTTCAGTAAGCCGTTGTTCCGTGGTTGCCTGAAAACTTTATCAGATTCCCTTCTGTTGGTAATGCCAATCGTCAGGGTAACTACGATGGCGAGCAATGCGATCACGACTGTAAATATGCCACCGAGCGGCGCCACTTCCCTCAGTACATAAAAGACCTTTCTCCAACCGTGGGGGTGAAGATGCTCTTGAATAGCCGAGCGTATTTCAGCGGCTACCCAGACCCTGTCGTCATTTCGCAGAGCCATCTCCTCGTCTTCAAGACGTGTAATTTCAATAATCTCAGGCACAGTTCGCACTTCGACCCTCCAACGTCTTGAAATTTGGCTGGGCCAGATCGATGCTCATAGGGTGATTCGATCGCCCGAGAGCCTGTCGGTCTATGGTACCTGTGCTCTTAAAGTAATTCTAAGCTACTAGTTCTCTAATATTTCCAAACGTAAGACGCACCGCCCGCTTACATCGCGGGTGTGACAAAGAGGCGTTTGATGGACACGGCAGAAGTTATACCAAGCGAAGTGCAAAGACAAGGCCGCGTTCATTTTTTAACATTTTCAAGCTTCTTTGCAGAAGGTATTTGTTAGCCGGTAAATCTCCGCAGGTGCATACGAGCGGTAAGCGGTTTCTGCGTTCAAATAACACCACTACCCCCGGCCACTACTCACTAGTCACTTCTCACCCCGCACTGGTATCATTGGCGGCTTGCGACGCAACCCTAATGCTCACGCGTGAATCCAAAGCTTGAATCCAAAGCGTGAATCCTTAGCGTGGAATCCTTGCGCAATGAGGGGGAACTTGTGCGGCGACTGCTGCTCGTTGGTGTTGTGACGGTGATGATCTATGCGACGCTCGCCGTGATCCAGAAGGCCCCCGCAGGCACCGTCGCGGCAGCCGGTGCGACCGGCGCCAATCTTAGGCTCACGGCGCCCTCAGGCTCCGGCGGATGCCCGCTGGCCCCATTTTTCAGCTTTTGCAACGCGATGGTCGGCGGAACAACCCCCGCCAAGGCCTTCACGCTAACGAACACTTCAGCGAACGCCGTCACCAGCGTCAGCGTCAGCCTCGCCGGCCGTCCAGGGGCTCACCTCGAATTTCAACGCCTCGGATTACACGCTAAATAATCTCTGCGCGACCACCCTCAACGCGGGCGCCAGCTGCACGATCAACGTCGCGTTCAAGCCGACGGTCACCGGCCTGCGCGAGGCCCAGCTGACGGTCGTCGATTCGAAGACGGATTCGCTCGCGGTCAGCATTGGCGGCACCGGCGGTAACCTCGCACTCACGCCGCCCGCGCCGTCCGGCACCTGCTCGCAAGATAATGCGCTCACGTACTGCGGAGCGAGCGCCGCCGGAGCATTCACTCTTGCGTCCGCGAGCAGCGCCACCGGGGTTACCGTAACGCTAGCTGCAACGCCCGGCCTCGCGTCGCAATTCAACGCATCCGATTTCACGATCACCGGTTCGACCTGCCCCGCGCCGACCTGCACCTTCAACGTGGCATTTGCGCCCACGGCCGCCGGCATCCGCGCGGCGACGGTGAAAGCAACGGACACTCAGGGCGATTCCGCAACGTTGAATCTCGCGGGAAGCAC
>CAVSVK010000014.1:230000-375468 GCA_963731465.1 uncultured Gammaproteobacteria bacterium | reverse complement strand
TGGCCGGATAGGCAGTGCCGGCCTTCACATGATGATACGGTGAGTAGGCATACAGCGCCTTGAACTGTTCGGGATCCGTCACTGATCCATATTCGGTGGTATTGAAGGAGCCGTTGGGATCCAGTTCCACCCGCAGCATGTCGTAAATACCCACGCGTGAGACGACTGCGCGAAACAGCTCCGGACGCTGCGTCAATGCCGCGCCCATCAACAGGCCGCCGTTGCTGCCGCCCATGATGGCCAGATGCGCGGAGTCGGTGTATTTCTCCGCGATCAAGTGCTCGGCGACGGCCAGAAAATCATCGAATACATTTTGCTTGTGCGTCAGCGCGCCCTGCTGGTGCCAGTCCTCGCCGAACTCGCCGCCGCCGCGCAGATTGGCATCGACGTATACGCCTCCGCCATCGAGCCATAAGCGGATGTCGGGACCGAGAAATCCGGGGGTTTCGCTGATGCCGAAGCCTCCATAGCCGTACAACAAGACCGGATTCGCACCGTTCAATCGCGTGCCTTTGCGGCGCACGATATTGATGGGAATCGCTGTGCCGTCTTTGGACTTCACGTACTCCCTGACCACCTCCGTATCCACGAATTTCACCGGACTCAACTGCGCGAGATGCGTATCCGAGGCCTTTGCGGTCTGTGGATCGTAACGGCGGAAGTACGGCGGATTCAGATAGGTCTCCACCGAATAGAGCAGCGTGCCGTCGCTCAAGGGCTCCACTTCATTGACCGCCGAGACATCGGGCAGCGGCAGGGTGCCCGCAGTTTTGCCCGCAAGATCGTAGACGGCAACGCGCGAGGGTCCGCCGACGAGCTCACGCAGATACACGGCATTCGGCGTGACAACCAGCGGTTCTCCGCCGAATTCCCCGCTCGCCAACATGACGGCGTCGCTCTCGGGAACCAGGGTGACCGCACGGCTCAAGTCGGTAACGCCGGGCGGAAGCTTCAGCAACTTGCCGCGCGGCGCGCCTTGCCGGGAAACCAAGTACAGCGCACCATCGGCGCCGGCGGTCACCGCAACAATTTTGTCCTCGAAGCGCGTGATTTGCCGCGCCGCGCCGCGTGCATCGATCACATAGTGGGCGAATTGGCCGCCATCGCCATTGGCAACCGAGGCTATGACCAATTGCGGATTGGAGCGCGAACTGAGCTTGATCTCGGCTACCTTGGGAAGGTCCCCGCCAAGCACGTAGCTGTCATTTGCCGGATCATCTCCGAGCCGATGAAAATAGATCTGCTGGAAAAAATGCCGTTCGGCCGGCGGCCGCTCCGTTCCGGGATAGCGCGTGTACCAAAAGCCTCCCGCGTCGGCGCGCCACGCCACGCTGCCGCCTCCGGTGGGAAATTGCACGCGCGGAATCGGCGGCCCGATTTGTTTGCCGCTGACATCAAACAGGTGCAGCGTTCCGTCTTCGCTGCCGTTCTCGGACATCGATACGGCAAGCATTTTGCCGTCCGGCGACGGCTCGAACCAATCGATGGCCGTCGTGCCCTTCGGATTGATGCGGTTGGGGTCCACGATGACGCGGGCGTGCGCGGGGTCCGCGCCATCGGTCAGGATCGCAATCATCGGCTGCTGCTTGGGCGGCTGCGAATAAAAAGCAAAGACCGAATCCCCGACCGCATGCAGACCGGCATAAGAACTGGAGGTCGCCGAGAGCTGGCTGAACAATTGCTTGAAAATCGGTGGCCGCAGCGCCCTCGAGTCCAGGTACTTTCGAGCGAGCAGATCTTGAGCCGCGCTCCACTCGAGGACTTTGGGATCGGCGCCGTTCTCGAGCCAGCGGTAAGGATCAGTGACGCTCACATGATGATAAACATCGACGGCGCTTCCATCGGCCGCCAGTGCAATGTTTGAGATGATGAAGCCGCCGAGTAAGGCGACAATGGTGGCTCGCGTCTTTTGAAAATTCATATAGGGCGGCAATGATCTACCCTCGTTCCAATGATGGCAAGCCAGAGGCGCTGGCCAGGTCTCGCCTGATCGAAAACGGCAACGGAATGCAGCTGGTTGCCGGACGATGAGCTTCGCGTCTACAGCGAAGAGTTCGCGCGCACCTCGTTTCGCGGCGCGCACTTGGTTGATGGCGCGGGACACTGGATTCAGCAAGAACAGCCGGCCGCCCTGGCTGAGCTGCTGATCAACTTTCTGGAGCGCGAAACTTAGAGGCCTAGTTCTTGACGACCCCAGCGAGAAAGGCGCCAACATGCTCGTTCAAGAATGCGCGGTCCGCCGGCGATGCTCCCGCGCCGGCCGGATGCCCCCACAGCGAGGGAATGATGGCCAGGGTGCAATGGGGGATGAACGCGGCTTCATAGCGCGCATCGGTGACGGGGAAGTACAGGTCCGTTTGCGACGGCATGTACAGCACCGGAACCTTGATGGAGCGCAGCGCCGACTCGACGTCCTTGAAGGGCGGGGTTTTGCCGACGTCATGATATTCCCAGCTGCGCATTTGCAGGATCAAGTTGTTGGCATCGGCCCCGGGAATGAAATTCGTCCGGAAGTGATCCAGCACTTCATCGAAGCTCTTGCCGAAGGAATCATTGGTGCGCCACAACTCCTGCCGCCACCACTCCTGCGAAAACAGCCAACCCGCCCATACCATGGAGAATGCCTGGATGCCCTTGGTGGGCTGAGTGGTGTAGTTCCCGCCGTTGAAGACCGGGTCCACGGTCAGCGCGGCAATCTGGCCTTCGAGCCGGACGATGCCATGACCATAGGTTTTGGCCGTTCCCGAGGTGGCCACGATGCCGTCCATGTAATCCGGATAGCTCACCGCCCATTGAAATGCCTGCTGTGCGCCCATGGAGAATCCGATGACGGCCCGCACATGCTGGACGTGCAGCTGCTCGGTCAGCATTCTGTGCACGGCCTCGACATTGTCGCGGATGCTGGTGATGGGAAATCGAGGTCCGTGAAACGGTTCCGGGGTGTTGCTGGGCGAGGATGATCGCCCGTTGCCGAATAATTCGCTGGTGACGAGCAACAATTTCTTCGGATCGAGCGCCTTGCCGGGCCCGATCAGCCAGCCATAGCCGTGCATCTCCGCCATATAGTGCGAAGGCAGGAGAATGGCGTTGTCGCCCTTCGCGTTCAATTTGCCGTAGGTGCCGTAGACGATGCGCGCTTCCGGAAGCACGGTGCCGCTTTCCGTCTTGAAATTCTTGATGATGAACTCGTGTTGAATCGGTTCGGCATCGGGAGCGGCTTGGGCCTGCGCGAGTTGCGCGCCGAACAACGCAATGATCAACGGAATAAAACGCACGGTGCTCTCCCCGGAAAAATCGATCTGTGAAATAGATGGCGAAGCCATAGTAGTCCATACTATTTGCATGCGCGATTTCAAATTGCAGCTTCTCGCCGCCGCGATTGCATGGCTGGCGGCGCCGGCCTGCCTCGCGGCCGCGCAACGGCCGATCGCCGAACTCAACCCGCTCGTCACCTTGAAGCTGGGGAAAACTGCCGACTGGGTTGCGATCACCGCGGATGCGGTATGGGTTGCGAGCACGGGTCCTTTTGCCGTCAATCGTATCGATCCCAAAACCAATACGCGGGTCGCGAGCGTCGAGCTCGCCGGCGAGGCGTGTGCCGGCTTGGCGGTCGGCGCCGGCAGCCTTTGGGTTCCGCTGTGCACGGCGAAGCCGTCGCTCGCAAGAATAGATCTTAAGAGTAACGCGGTTACATCGATCTATCCGGTCGGGCCGCCCGCTGAAGAGGGCGGCATTGCGTATGGGGCGGGCAGCATCTGGCTCATCGTCGATAAGCTCGGGAGTCTCGCGCGAATAAGTCCGGCCAGCGGCGCCGTTCTCGACACGTTTCACGTGCCTGCCGGCTCTTACAATCCAGCAGTCTTGGGCGGTACCGTCTGGGTCACGCATGCGGACGGCTCTGACGTGACGGGCGTCGATGCCGCGAGCGGGAAGATCTTGGCGACGGTGGCCACCGGTCCTCATCCCCGCTTCCTGACCGTCGGTGCCGGCGCGGTTTGGACCTTGAACCAGGGGGATGGCACCTTGAGCCGCGTCGATCCACAGAGTCGGCGCAGCGTCACCATTTCGCTGCGAACGCCGGGCCATGGCGGCGACATCGCCTTTGGCAACGGTCGGGTATGGACCAGCATGCCCAAGGTGCCGCTGTCGCTCGTTGATGCAGGGCCGAACCATCTGGCGTGTCAATGGCTCGGGCCTGGCGGCGATGCTGTAAACATAGGGCACGGAAGCCTGTGGCTCACCGACTACCACGCGGGCACCATCGAGCGGATTGCAATCAAGGATGCATTGGCTCATTGCCCCGATTCGCCGCAGGCACGATCGCTCAGCGGCGCAGCGTCGGCGCATTGTCGAGGCGGCTGAACACGCTTTGCATGGTCTCCACGCGCGTCAGATACGCGCGCGCCACCTGATCGCCGCAGCGCTGGCCTTCGGCCAATCTGAATCTGCGCCGGGCGAATTCATCGCCGGCCCCGGCGCCGCATAGGTGGATCAGGGCCGCCAGTATCTGTTTTTGCAGCAGCGCCGCGGAACTCATGCGGTGGCGCTCCAGAATGAGCGCGACGCTCCGATCAAGATATGCGGAGGTCAACTCCACCGCATCGCTGGGTATGACCCGGGCATACAGGCTGTTGAACCAGCAGGAGTGCCAATCATTCCAGGGTCCATCTGCAACGACCGCGTGATCGCGAATGCAATAGCGGCGCGCCTCTGCAAAATTTCCGTCCGTAATCTGGTACATGCCGACCGCGCTCGAAGCCGGCCGATACACCTCAAAGGGCTGCGATGACCAGGACCAGCGCCAATAGGTGCGAGCCACCGGATTGCCGGAGCCTTCGACCTGCGCGATGGCTGCGAGGAAATCCGGCGTCATGACTTCTGTCGAGTATTTCTTGAAGATTGGCGCGTACTCGGCCCAGGTTTCGGCGGGAGACTTGTACAGCGTCCCGCTCACCGGAAAGAACAGCTCGGATGGCTTGCGCAAGACCTGGTAGATCCAGTTGATGCCGAGCCATAGAACAAAAACCACGAGCGCGGCCATGATGAATTTTGCAGTCCGGGGTGCGGGCCGCCACCAGCGCCGGACAGCGCGCCACAACTTGAGGCTGCGGCGCAGGAGCTTTTTCATACGACGGCCAAGGCTGCCAGTTCGCCGCGCCGGCCTAACGGGCATAATCCACCCAAGGTAGCCCCATGTATGTGCCAATAGTCATTGCATTGCTGCTGGTAATGCCGCTGATTTCGATCGTAGCGCAAATTGTTTTGACCGATCAGGCCGCGCTACACCGCCGAAACCATTCTAGGGCTAAGAGGCGCGGAGTCGCTGTTCTTCGTGCGCGAACTGGGATTTGCCACGTCTCGATGCGCAGTGTCGGCATCGCGAGCCTGTTCGCCGCCGCAGTGCTCGCTACCTGCTGCTTTACCTGACCGCGATGGTTACGCTCTCGGACTCCGGGTCAAACATGATTTTGGCCTCGCCTTTCTTGAGTTGGCCGACGACCCGCGCCACCTTGTCCTCGAGCGAGAATTCTTTTTCGCCGTAGTCCGTGCCTTCGCGCAGGACAAAGGATTCGATCACGGCGTGCAACAGGTCGGCTGACAATTCGCCGTAAGGGACCTCGACCGGTTCGGGAGTTTCTTCGCTGGGCATCGAGCCACGGGAAATACTGAACAGGCTCCTAAGGTATCACGACTCTTCAGGCCTTCCCGCTGTCGGTCCGCGCGGCGAGCATCAGGCGCATCGCCGCATCATCGCCTTCGCGTTGCTCACGCCGATCGGCGGCGCTGCGCTCCTCCTTGCGGAAGCGATCCACCACCCGATTCAAGGACTCCGCTTCGATGCGCTTCTCGCTCCATTGCGCGCGGCGCTTGTCGAATTCCTTGCGGGCTAGATCCAGTGATTTTTGATGCTGATTCAAGGCCTCGCCCAGCCGTTCGAGGAAGGAGCGATAGTTCTGCAGCTTGACCGCATCCATGGCGCCATTGGACTGGCTGGAGTTGCGCACGTATTCGTCGCGGTAGGCCTGAAGCTGCTCGAGCTGACGCTCCAATTCGGCAACTTTGCGTCCGGCGTCGCCCATGACGCGGCTCAAGTCCCGCGCCGAAGTCGAGGCGATTTCGTGGATGGGCTCAAAGCGTTTGGACTTGATCATGGTTGGGAGTGAATGCTCAGACAGGCTCCTGGCTCACTATCGGCCCGTCGGCGCAGCCGGCGCCGAGAACTGCGTCACGAGTTGTTTGAGATCCGCGTAACTTCGTTCGATTCCGACCGGTTCGTACATGTCCTGACGCAGAAATTCGAGCATTTTGGGCCACTGCTCGACGGCGAGATCGACCCGGGCATCGGAGCCGCGCCGATACGCCCCGACGGTGATCAGGTCGCGGTTCTGCTGATAGGTCGAATAGACCTGTCTGAAACGATTCGCCAGCTCGAGCTGCTCGCGCGTCGCAATTTGATGCATCGCACGACTGATTGATGCCTCCACATCCACAGCCGGGTACAAGCCGTTCTCAGCCAGTCGCCGCGACAGCACAATGTGTCCGTCCAAAATCGCACGGGCCGCATCGGCGATGGGATCATTCTGATCATCGCCTTCCACCAACACGGTATAGAACGCCGTGATCGAGCCGACGCCGCGATCACTGTTGCCCGCGCGCTCGACCAGCTGCGGCAAGCGGGCGAACACGGATGGCGGGTAGCCCTTGGTGGCGGGAGGCTCGCCGATGGCCAGCGCGATTTCGCGCTGCGCCTGCGCGAAGCGCGTCAGTGAATCGAGCAGCAGCAATACCTTCATGCCGCGATCGCGAAAGTATTCGGCGATGGCCGTTGCCAGCCATGCACCGTGCAGGCGCATGAGCGGCGGATTGTCCGCCGGCGTGGCGACGACCACGGCGCGGCGCATGCCGTCAGGACCCAACGTGTTGCTGACGAAATCCTGGACCTCGCGGCCGCGCTCGCCAATCAACCCGACCACCGTGACATCCGCCTTGGTGTATCGAGTCATCATCCCAAGCAGCACCGACTTTCCCACGCCGGATCCCGCGAACAGGCCGATTCGCTGTCCGCCGCCGACGGAAAGCAGCGCATTGATGGAGCGCACGCCGACATCGAGCGGATCGCGTATCGCACGGCGCATGAGCGGATTGAGCGGCTCTCCGGTCAAGGACACGCGATCCGTGCAACGCAGCTCGCCGAAGCCATCGAGCGGGCGCCCCGCGCCGTCCAATACCCGGCCCAGCAATTCGTCTCCCACGGGTACGGAAGACTCGCTACGGGTGGGGATGACGCGTGCGCCGGGCATTAGACCGCGCATATCGCCCGTCGGCATGAGAAACAGCTTGTCGCCGGAGAAGCCGACGACTTCGGCTTCGATCTGCCTGCCCTCCGCAGTATCGACCAGGCACCGTCCGCCCACTGCGGCCTCGCATCCCACCGCCTCCAGCGTCATGCCGACCATTCGATTCAGCGTGCCTTCGACCACGAATTCCGCGGCGCTCGCCATTCGCTGGCGCGCCTGCACCAGGCCTTCCGCCCATCGCTTGGAGCGCAGCTGCGCGCTTCCCAAGCTCAAGTCCCGCCCCGCGGCGTTGCGGCGTGGCGCTCAGTTCCCAGCAACTCGCTCAATATGCTGCCCAGACGCGTCTCCAATCGCGCATCGATGCGCGAGGTGCTGGTCGTGATCTGGCAGCCGCCGCGCGCCATCACCGGATCCTCGATGATGGTCCAGGCGCGCTCGTTTTCGGTCGGGGCGAGATGCTGCTTGACCACCGTTGCGTCTTCCGGATGCAAATGCACGCGCACATCGCGCGTGGCGACCGGCAACGCCGCGATGGCTTCACGGATGATGCCGATGATCTGAGTCGGATCGGTTTTGAGTTCTCGGCGCACGATTTGCCGCGCCAAGGCCATCGCCAGGGTGAGCAGCTCCCGCTCCACCTCGGCATCGAGCGCATCGAACGGTTTGGCCAGATCGTAGAACATGCCCGCGAGCCGGTCGACTTGCGCCTGCACTTCGGCGCGCCCCGCGCTGCGCCCCTCTGCCAATCCTTGCTCGAAGGCCTCTTTGTGCGCCTCGGCCTGCAGATCGGCGAGGCCGCCGACCGTCGCCATTTTTTGCTGCGGAACCGGCCCCTCCATGTCGGGTACGGTCCACAACGCAACCTCTGCGCCGGGCTTGAGGTTGGCGTCAGACAAATTCGCCCGCACCCTTGCCGCCGAGACTGATGGTGCCCTCCTCGGCCATGCGCTGCGCAATCACGATGATTTCCTTTTGCGCCGCCTCGACGTCCGTGAGCTTGACCGGACCGCGTGCCTCCATGTCGTCCTTGAGGATTTCCGCCGCACGCTTCGACATGTTCTTCAGGACCTTCTCCTGCACCTCGGGCTCGGCGCCGCGCAGGGCCACCGCCAGCGTATCGGAGCCCACCTCGCGCAACAGCGCTTGGATGCCGCGGTCATCGACGTCCAGCAGGTTGTCGAACACGAACAGCAGATCCTTGATTTGCTGATGCATCTCGCCATCCGCTTTCTCGATCTTGCCCATCTCTTCGCTGAGCTTCTCGCGCTCCATGGCGTTCAAGATGTTGGCGGCGCTGCGCGCACCGCCGACACGCCGCAGCGGCGCCGGCGCCGCCACATTCGCCTGCTTTTCCACCAGCTGATCGAGCTCGGTCAAGGCGGTTTGCGGCACTTCGTTCAGCGATGCGATGCGCATCAGCACTTCGGTGCGCAGATCTTCGTTGAGCAGCGGCAGGATGGCGGCGGACTGTTCCGGCTCCAGGTGCGCCAGCACGATGGCTGCGATCTGCGGGTGTTCGCCGCTGATGATTTGCGCGACCGCCTTGGCTTCCATCCATTTCAGGGCTTCGATGCCCTGCCCGGTCTGGCCGCTCGATACCCGGTCGAGCAGCATGTCGGTCTTCTGTTTGCCCACGGCCTGGGTCAACACGCGCCGCACGTAGTCCTGCGATCCGCCCGCGATGTTCGCCTTGGCGTCCGCGATGCCGATGAACTTGTCCAGCACCGAGCTCATTTGCTCGCGCGATACTTCCTTGAGCTCGGCCATGGCGATGCCCAATTTCTGCACCTCGCGCGCGCTCAATTGCTTGAGCACATTGGCGGCGTCTTGTTCGCCCAGGCTCATGAGCAGTATGGCGGCACGCTGCGTTCCAGCGAGTTCGTCGTTAGCCATCCGCGGAGACCCAATCCTTTACGACCTGTGCCGCACGCCTCGGATCCTGCCCCACCAAGGTTCGCGCCGCCGCGATCTGTTGCTCAAAACTAGGCGAGAGTTTGATGGCCTTGCCCTGTCCGGACAGACTGAGGCGATCGCCGTCGACATCATCGCCCGCTGCCGACGATCGCTTTGACGGCTTGGTGAGCGATTTCATCAGCGGCCGCAGCACCAGGAACGCCACGATCAGCACCAGGGCCGCGCCGACAATTTGCTTGGCGAGCTGCAGCAGCCATGGTTGCTGCCAGAGCGGCAAGCCGTCGACCGGCGGCAGCGCGGCGTTGCTCTTGAATGCTTGATTCATGACGTTGATCTGATCGCCGCGATCGTCCTTGAGACCAATCGACTCCTTGATGAGCTGCGTGAAGCGCTTGATGTCGGTGTCGCTCATCGGCGCGGTCGTGATCTTGCCGTCGGCATCGACTTTTTGCCAGTCGTCGAGCACCACGCCGACATTGAGACGCTTCAAGGTGCCCACCGGCTGCTTCACATAGGAGAGCGTGCGATCCACCTCGAAATTGCGCGTGCTGCGCTGTGCGCTCGAAGTCGGTCCCGAGCCCGCAGCGCCGGCTTGGGCGGCTCCCGCCGCATTGGGCGGCGTCAGCGGATTTCCCGGGGTCGCGGCGCCCGGAATGGCCGGCGCACCGGACGTGCCGGGAGGTTGGTTGCTCAACGCGCCGGGGATGCCTTCCGCGCCGTCGCCGCCCTTGCGCGTCTCATTGCTGGTCTGCTCGCTGCGCACCGCGGTCTTCTGCGGATCGTAGTTCTCGCGCGTCTCCTCGGTGACGGTGTAATCCATGTCCGCGGTGACCGTGGCACGCGCGCGCCCCGGTCCGAGCATCGGCTCGAGCAGATCGATGATGCGTTGTTGGTAGCTTTCCTCGAGCTTGCGGGTTTCCTCGAAGTGACGGGTGGTGGCGGCCGCTTCGGCGCTTTCGTCCGGAGAGTTGAGCAGGGATCCGGCCTGATCGACCAAGGTCACATCATTCGCCGACAGCTCGGGCACGCTGGAGGCAACCAGGTGCACGATGGCGGCGACCTGTCCGGGGTCGAGGCGGCGGCCGGGATAAAGCTGCAGCATGACCGAGGCGGTGGCCTTGTGCGCATCGCGCAAAAACACCGAGGGCTTGGGCAGCGCCAAATGCACCCGCGCACTTTGCACCCCCTGTACCTTGATGATGGTACGGGCCAATTCGGTCTCGAGCACCGACTGAAAGCGCGCACTCTCCATCAAGGTGCTGTTGCCGAGCGCCGAATCCTTTTGAATCATCTCGATGCCCATCGAGTCGCTCTGCGGCAGCCCCTGGCTCGCCAGGCGAATGCGCGCTTCCTGAACCTTGGATTCCGGTACGGATACCGCACCTGAAGGGTTGAGCTTGAATTCGATCCCCGCGGCCGTCAGCGCGTCCATGACCTGGCCGCTTTCGCGCTCGGAAAGCTGCCCGTAAAGCACCGTGTAGTTCTGTCCCTGCGACCACAGCACCAGCCAAATTGCCGCCGCAATCGCCGCCGCGACGCCGGCCAGCAAGCCGACCTGCTTGAGACCTGGAATATCGTTCAGGCCGCGTGCCGGAACCGAAGTGGGAACGATGTCAGCCATGGATTAAAACCTCGCGGTCGTTAGACCGACATATTCATTACTTGCGTGTAGGCATCGACCAGCTTGTTGCGCACCTCGGTCATCGCTCGAAATGCCAGTGACGCCTTTTGAACTTCCAGCATCACCTTGGTGAGATCGATGCTCTTGTCGCCGGTCTCGTAGGCATCCGCCAGTGCGGTCGCCTGGTTCTGCATGCTGGCAACGTGATCCACGGAGTTTTTCAGCAGATTGGCAAAATCCGAGGGTTGCGCGGCCGCGGCCGGCGTTTCGGAGATTCCGGACGCGCGCGCCTGCAGCGCGCGCATTTCGGCCAACACCTGCGAGATTTGCATGCTGCTCATGGTTACACCGTCATGAATTGCTGATGGACGGCGGCACGCTGACGCCGGCTGCCTTGAACTGCTGCAGCTTGTGGCGCAGGGTGCGAGGGCTGATGCCTAAGCGCTCGGCGGTGAGCTTGCGGTTGCCGCCGGTGACGCGCAGCGTCGCCAGTATCAGTTCGCGCTCACGGTGCTTGAGGTCGCGGTCCAGGCCCGAATCCAGCGCCGCTGCCGGTTGCGCGGATGTACTTGTTGCCGTCAATTGCATTCCCCCGGCCGGCGCGGCGGCCGTGCCGGTGTCGAGGTCGCCGGCATCGATGCTGCCGCCGGCGGCGAGCCACGCCGCACGCTGCACAATGTTGTTCAATTCGCGCGCGTTTCCCGGCCAGTCATGACTCAGCAATTTGCGTTCCGCCTCGGCGGATAAGCTCAACGCAGCCTGCCCCGGACGCGCGCAAGCCTGCATCGCGCGGCGCGCCAGCGGCAGAATGTCGCCGCGGCGCTCGCGTAGCGCGGGCAGCCGCAACGACATCACATTGAGCCGATAGAAGAGATCGGCGCGAAATCGCGCGGCGCGCACTTCCTCGGGAAGGTCGCGGTTCGAGGTTGCGATCACGCGTACATCAAGCGCAATGGTTCGCGTGCTTCCCAGACGCTCGACTTCACGCTCCTGCAGCACCCGCAGGATTTTGGCCTGCAACCCCAGGTCCATCTCGGAGATTTCATCGAGCAGCAGCGTGCCGCCCTGCGCCTGTTCGAATTTTCCCGCGTGCGCGGACAGCGCGCCGGTGAAGGCGCCCTTTTCGTGGCCGAACAGGCTCGCCTCGAGCATGTTTTCGGGGATCGCGGCGCAATTGATTGCCACGAAAGGCTTGTCGGCGCGCGGCGAGTTGTCGCGTATGAAACGCGCGTACACTTCCTTGCCGGTGCCGCTTTCCCCCGTGATGAGCACCGTGGCATCGTTCTCGGCAATCTTGCGCGCGAGACCCACCAGCCGCTTCGACTCGGGATCAGCGGCGATCAATTCGTTGGGCGTCACCCGCGCGGCCAGCTGACGCCGCGCCATGTCGATCAAGGCCTGCGCGTCGAAGGGCTTGACGATATAGTCGGTCGCGCCGTCGCGCATGGCCGCCACAGCCTGCGCGACCGTTCCGTACGCCGTCATCAGCACCACCGGCAGATAGGGCCGCATGTGCTTGATCGACGACAAGAGCTCGTAGCCGTTTGCGCCCGGCATGTGCACATCGGAAATGACCAGGCCGATGTCCTCGCTCGACAGCAACTGCAGCGCCGCCTGGGCGTCCGCGGCGCTGAGCGCTGCGAGCCCTGCCGCGCGCAGGGTATCGAGCAGCGCTTCGCGCAACGCGGCGTCGTCCTCGACCACCAGTACCGCATCGTTCAATTTGCTCATGAATGGTCCTCTGCCGGAAGTTCGATGACGAACGTGGCGCCGCAGGTCGAGTCAACCAGACAAACGCTGCCGCCATGCGCCTCGACCACGGATTTGACGATCGACAGTCCAATGCCGTTGCCGCGCGCACGCGTGGTGAAGAAGGGTTCGAAGATGCGTTCCCGTATGTGCGCGCGGCACGCCGGGACCGTTGTCGCTCACGGCGATCTGCGCGCGCCCATCCGGCGTGCGCCGCGCCAGTAATTCCAAATTCAGCGACGTCGTCGCGGCCTGCAGGGCATTGGTTGCCAGATTCAAGACTGCGGATACCAGCGATGGCGCATTGGCGCGCACCATGAGGTCGGGCGCCTGGGTGCGGATGGTCAAACGGATTCCGTCGCGCAGAGCCGGGCGCAGCCATTGCGCCACCTGTTCCAGCAGCGCGCTCACGCTGACCGCTTCGCGTGCGGCGCCGCCATGCGCGAAGGCCAGCATGTCGTTGACCAGCTTGTCGAGCTGCTTGAGGCTGCCGACGGTCTTTTCGGCGCAGCGCGACAAATCAGCCGGGCTGCGGTTCGAGAGGGTCATTTGCGAGGCGTACAACAGCGCGGCGGCCAACGGCGTGCGGATCTGATGCGCAAGGCCCGCCGCCAATTCGCCCAAGGTCAGCAGGCGCTGTTGCCGCGCGAGCAACACCTGCATGAGGTGCGACTCGGTGACGTCCGTGAGCAGCACCACTTCGCCGCCATTGTCGAGCTCGCGGCGCGAGACATTGACGAATCGGCCGCTGCGCAGCTCCGTGTGCTCGCCGACCTCGGCAGGATTGACGGCCGCGCGTGCGCGCACGGCTGAAAAGGGTTGTCCGAGAAGCGGCTCGCCCAGCAGGCCTAAGGCTGCGGGATTGAATTCCAGGATCTCGCCGCGGCCGTCGAGCACCAGCACGCCGCCTGGCAGGCCCTTGATCAAGGCCGACAGACGCGCGGCAAGGTGTTCCTTGCCTGCGTGCGCCTCGGAAAGATCGGCGCGCAGCTGGGCCACCTCGTCGCGCAACGAGTCGAAAGCGCCCGACAATTGGTCGGAAACCGACCCGAAGGCCAGGAACGCCGCCTGAAGTTCGGAGCGACGGTTTTCGATCAGCTCAAGTTTTGTGGCTGCCATGCCGGGAAAGAAAGCAACTTCTGTGCCTCGGCAGTATTTGCTCTGCCTATCAACCAGTTACGAAGTGTGTCGGCGCCGGCACGCGCGGCGGCGTCAATAATTTGTCAGGCGCTGAGACGGTATTTGCGCAGCTTCTCGACCAGAGTGGTGCGCCGAATGCGCAGCAGCCGCGCCGCGCCGGCAACCGTGCCGTCAGCCTCCTCGAGCGCCTTGCGGATGAGACCGATTTCAATCGCCGACATGTGGTCTTTCAAATCGATGCCGCCGCGCGGCAATTCGGCATCCATCATTTCGTACACGACCGCGTCGGATTCCCGCTCCTGAACCGCTTCGCTTTCCGGTTCCTGCGCCGGCACGACGTCCGCAATCGGCTCCGACCGTGCATCGATGCGCACCTCGCTGCCCAACCATCCCACGGCGGCGCCGTTGCGATAGCGGTCCGGCAGGTCCGCCGCAGTAATCGTCTGCGCGGGAAACAAGATTGCCAACCGCTCCAGCAAATTGGCCAGCTCGCGTACATTGCCGGGCCAGCGATTGCGGGCAAGGCAATTCATCGCGCTCTGATCGAATTGAATCGCGCGGCCGGCGCTGTGGCCCTGCCGCTGCACCAAATGTTCGATCAACACCGGCAAATCATCGAGCCGCTCGCGCAGCGGCGGCATCTGCAGCGGGAATACGTTCAGGCGGTAGTACAGGTCCTCGCGGAAGCGGCCTGCGATGATGGCCGCGTCCAGGTCGCGATGGGTCGCGGCAATGATTCGCACATTGCAGCGGATGGTTTTGTTGCTGCCGACGCGCTCGAAACTGCGCTCCTGCAGCACTCGCAGCAATTTGACCTGCATTTGCAGCGACATGTCGCCGATCTCGTCCAGGAACAGCGTGCCGCCCTCGGCAAACTCGAAGCGGCCGAGCCGCGTCGACAGAGCGCCTGTGAACGCGCCTTTCTCGTGGCCGAACAGTTCGCTTTCCAAAAGATCGGCGGGTATGGCGCCGCAGTTCACCGGCACGAACGGATGCGCCGCGCGGCCGGACAGCTCGTGAATGTGCCGCGCCACCATTTCCTTGCCGGTACCGGATTCCCCCAGGATCAGCACATTGGTGTCGAAGGGCGCAACCTGTTCAATCAAGCGGTGCACGGCGCGCATCGCTTTTGATGCGCCGCTCGGACGGAATCGGTGGGCGCCCGGTTGGGTCGGATGGCCGCTGCGCACGTTCTGCGCCTGATTTAGCACTGCCGACAGACGTCGCTGCTTGACGGGCGTCTCCAGGTGAAACCAGGCGAGATCGCTGCTGCTCTCGGCGATTTTGGGCAGCCCTTCGGCGCTGATGCAAATGATGGGAAGCGGTTGGCGCAGGGCGCGAAGCTGCGTCACGAGCTCCGGGCCGAGCGCCGCGACGGTCTCACGCCGCGCAATCACCGCGACGCACTCAGACGTGTTGCAGTGCGCCGACGAACGCAACTCGGCCAGATCGCGGACCAGAACCGGTTCCAGATCCAAAAAATGCAAAAGAGCTTGGAGCGCCGTCGCCTCCAAATCTGAGGGCTCGATCACAATAACTTTTGCTTCAACCACGAGTGGGACTCCTTCCCATTAATCAAAGTGTGACGGAGCGCACAAATCTCGGGTTCCGTCTTAAGCTTTTCGTCTAACCCTTTGACATAGCTCAATCAATTTCGAGCACGGAGTCATACTAACTGATGAACTTGAGAGAAAAGCAGTTGGCAAACCCCCGCAAAGAGCGTAGGGGCATCCCGCAAAAATACATGCGGTGTTCTTCCTTGCGGAGAGCTCGGGGGTTCTACGCGCCGGCGTGTTTTGCGCCGGCGACCAAGCGTCGATGGTGGCGAAAGATCAACTTCTCGAGCATGTCGATGACGGCGTCGCTCAATCCGACGAAACGGAACCGTGTGGCGCGCGCGCCATCGATGGTGGCGTCGCCGGCGGCGACGCTCGGAATCTTGAGCGGCTGCGGCAACGCCGAGTTGATATAGACCGACAGCAGGCCGGTCATCTCCGGTCGAACGGCGTGTTCGCCAAACCACTCCAATGCGCGCGAGGACATGCGCACCCGCTCAGCCTGCGGCAGCCCGCTGCTACGCAGCGAAAGTTCAGCGGTCAGGCGCAGCAGAATATTGACCTTGTACTCGAGACGCTGCAGCTCGTGCAGCAGCGCGGGCGATTCGTCCTTGAGAGCCTCATGCACCCGCACGTCGTCCAGGGAAGACTCGGCGCCGAGCAGCTGATGGTTGTCCGCATTGAGCCGCGCCAGGATCACCCCGTCGGCAAGCGGTCCCGGCGTAAAGACCACCGGCAGCGATTCTTCGAATATCAAACCATCGCCCAGAAATGATTCAGGCATGGCTCCCTAGCCCTTTTTGGAGAATGAGTCTTAGCGCCGCGGCCGATTGTCGGCGTAGGCTGCCACCGCCCGCCGGCCCACTGCCGCCATGTCGAGATCCCGGCCCTTGCTGCGCCGCCGATGCTCCAACAGTCCGATCGCCCGCTCGTTTGCCGCGTTGATCTGCGAAAGCACTGCCTGGTCAGCCGCGGATACCTGCTTGGTGCCGCCGCGGAACAACTTTAACAGTTCCATTCGCTCGTGGTCGAGCGATGCCAGGGATTGCAAGTCGCCCTTTTCCGCGGCGCTCAGCATGTCATTCGAAAGAGCCAAGGCGCGCGCCAAGCTCGGATTGATTTTGCGCTGCTCATCGCGGCTCGACGATCTGATCCCAGCCGGTTTTCACCTTTTGGACCAGCGACGCCACTTCGGCAACGATTTGCGAATCATTGGTGACATTGGCCATGGTGAGGCGCGCCAGCATGTACACGTACAGCGCACGCAGATTCTCGGCAATCTTTTGGCCGCGCTCCATGTCGAGGGTGTTGTTGAGCTGATCGATCAGTCGGATCGCCTTGCCCATTGCGTTGCCCTTGGCAATCACGTCATTCAGCGGCAGATTGTTCTCGATGCGGCCCATGCAGCCCTGCGCCGTCGCCAGATGCGCCAAAATCTGCTCAAACATGATTTGCACCAGCCTTGCGGGGCTGGCTTCTGCGACCAATCCGTGGCTGCGTACCGAGCGGTACTGAGCCGCTCCTCGTTGCGAGTACATGGCTAGCCGCTAACGCCTAAATTGCCGCTGCCCAGGCTGGTGTTGCTCTGCGACGTGCCTGAACCCGCGTTGGCCGTGGGATTGAACTCGGCGTTCAAAAAGGTCTGCGTTTGCTTCAAGAGCGCAACCGCCGCGTCCATTGCATTGTATTGCGCGGTGAGCTGGGCCGAATACGCCGCCAATTGCGCCGCGAGCGCGGTCTGCTGCTTGGAAACATTGCTCAGGCCCGTTTGCAGACCCTGGTTGATGGTAGCGAGCAATCCGCCGGGCTTGGTATAACCATCCACCAAATTGCTGATCTGCGTGGCCAGGCCGTTCGTGCCGCCGAGCAGGCTGCCGACCGATGCGAGGCTCGCGCTCAAGGCGTTCCCGAGCGTTGTGTCATTGGTGCTATAGGTGCCGTCGATGCCGGCGCTGATACCAAGATCGGTCAGCGAATTGATCCCGCCGCCGGCGTTCGAGAACCTGGCCGAGAATGCTCTGCAATTGATTTTGAAATGCCTCGAGCGTTGCATTGCCGTTCAGTGGACCCGCTGTTTGCGTGGACGGATCGTAGCTCGTCAGTGTTTGAATGCTGCTCAGCACGCCGTTCACCGCCGTGACGAACTTGTCGATCGCCGCTTGCGCCGTGGATGTGTCAGGGCTCACCGTCAGGGTCGTCGGGGTGGCCGGGGCAGAAGCCTGCTGCAAATTCGAGGGTCACGCCGCTGATGGCATTGGCGACCACGTTGCTGCCGCTGCTGGCGGCAAAGCCGTTGATCGAGTAACTGGCGTCTTGCGCGGGCACGGTTGTCAGCGCCAGCGATGCCAGGCCGCCGTCGCCGCCCGAAGGGGTGACCGTGATCTGATTCGCCAGCCCGGTGCTGGTGCCGGTCAACACCAACCGCGATCCGCCGGTGGTCGTGATCACGCTTGCCCTGACATTGGCGTTTGGCGCGGAATTGATGGCCGCAGCGATGCCGCCAAGCGTGTTGTTGGACGAATTAATGGTGATTTCGGTCGAGGAACCGCCGACCGAGAGGGTCAGCGTGCCCGTGCCGACCGCAGCGGTGCTCGACAAGGCTGCCGAGGTCGCCGTCGCCACGGTGGCCAGATTATTCACCAGCAGTGAGTACGTTCCGGCGACGGCATCTGAGCCGGTGCTCGCACTGGCAATATTTTTGTCGGCGACCGTTGCAGCAAATGCCGCCAATTGCGAAGGGTCTTCAATACTGGGTAGTGAGAGCTTCAAGGTATCGAGCGCGGCAGTAAATGTGCCGTACGCCGAGACCTGGGAGTCGAGCGAGTTCTGCTGGTTCGTCAGTTGCGTGGTCTGCGCCGCCCCGTAGGCCGTTGTCAGCGACGAGACGATCGCACCGATGTTCAATCCGGACCCGATGCCGGTGGAGGTAATCAGGGCGCTGGCGCTCGGCGCAGTGTTGCTCGAGCCGGCACTGGGAGAAATGACTGAACTCATATGGTTTTACGTCCGCGCGTTACGTTGTCCGATTTATCGGCAACTTCTCGTCAGACTTAAGCAAGCGGCGTACCAAGAACCGTCCGGAACCGGATGCTCAGGCGTGTTGATCGACGACGACTCCTGAAATGCCGACGCTGCGCGCCAAAGCTGCGAACTCGCTGGCCGGAAATTCGGCCAGGACCTCGCCATTGGCGGGATTGATCTCCTGGATGAGCTTGTCATCCGAGTCAGGAGCGACGCGAAACTGGTCCGGTTTACCCGAATCGTTGAGATATTTATTGAGCAGCTGAACCTGCGCTTGCAGGTTGGGGGCGGCCGGCGGTGCCGCGAGTCTGCCGCTTCGCGGCAAAACATTGCCGCTGTGTTGAACTACAACCGTTGTAGGCGCCTGACTTCCGTGCACGAGGCTCACCGCCGGTATCTTTACCGGCTGTCCGTCGCTAGCCATGGTTACACCTATTTACCTGATGCAATACCTTTTGGGTTCCTCTTCGAACTCCCTTCGAAGACCATGGCCCGACCGCTGTCGGTCGAGCCATGGGATTTTCGTCCAGCTCTCTCGAAGCTATCGGCTGTTACGCCAAAAGCTTGAGAATCAGCTGCGGCTGCTGGTTGGCCTGCGCCAACACCGAGATGCCGGCCTGTTCCAACACCTGAGACTGGGTCAAGTTCGCCGTTTCCGCGGCAAAGTTTGCATCCTGAATGGTGCTGCGCGACTGGGTCAGGTTCTGCGCCGTGGACTGCAAATTGCCGACCGCGGCCGTGAAGCGGTTCTGAATTGCGCCCAGCTGGCTCTGGAAACCCGAGACCGTCTGCAGCGCCGAATCGACCGCCTGAATCGTGGAGTTGGCACCGGCCACCGTCAGCACGTTGTTCCCGGCCAGGGTACCGGCCGCGGTAATCGTCTGAGCAGTTGCAAATCCAACCGAGGCCAGATCCGCGGCGCCGCTGACCTGGATGTTCTGTCCGGCAGACAGGGTGAGCTGACCCTGGAACGTGGTCGGTCCAAAGTTCGCCGCCGCCGTTTCAGTTGTCGCGGTGGTTCCGGTCACCACGGCACCCGCCGTCGCATCGTAGGCCTGAATGCTGGTGATGCCGCCGGCGTTGGCTCCGGTCACGGTGCCCGTCGCGGCCGTGAAAGTCTGGGTCAGCTGGATGTTGCTGCCGTCTGCCGCCGTCAACAGAATGTTGCCGCCGTTGGCTGAGGCCGAGACGCCGCCATCCTGAGTGGAGAAGCTGTTGATGGCCGTGATGATGTCGCTGTTGGCGGGCGCAACGGAGGTGTTCAACACGCTCACCCCGTTGACCGACAACGAGTAGGAAGCGTTGCCGGTGGTACCCGTGGCCAAAGCGACTGCGCCGACGGCCACCAGCTGATTGTTGGTGGCTCTCGCCGTCAAGCCTGAAGCGCCGGCGCCATTGATGGCCGATGCCTTCGCATACGCAGAAGTCGCGTCCTGATACGCGACGCCGCCAGCGGTTTTCGCCGTGGTGGCGTACTGCGAACTGGCGCCGACCGTGACGGCCGGAGCAATTCCAACCGCCAGCTGCAGCACACCCGTGGTCGCCGCATTGCTCACCTCAGTGGTCTTCGAAGCCACTGCGCCGATCTGGTTGGCGCCGACGCCCTGCGTCAGGTTGACCGAAATGGTGTTGCCGACGTTCGCGCCCACCTGGTAGGTGGTCACGCCGCTGCTGCCGTTCAACACGCTCAAGCCGTTGAACGATGTCTGCTGCGCAATCTGCGAGATTTCCGAAATCTGCTGCTGCACCTGGGCGTCCAAAGCCTGACGATCCGAGGCGCTGTTCGAACCGTTGGCCGATTCGACCGCCAGGGTACGAATGCTCTGCAGGTTGTTGACGATGGTGTTCAACGCGCCGCCGGCGGTCTGCGTTTCCGACACGGCATCGTTCGCATTGTTAACGGCCTGATTGGTGCCGTTGATCTGCGTGGTGAATTGTTGACTGATCGCGAGACCTGCGGCATCGTCCGCGGCGCTGTTGATGCGCAAACCGGACGACAGACGCTCCAAGGACTGCGACAAACTGGCTTGCGAACCCGACAGGTTGTTCTGCGCGTTCAGCGAAGCGATATTGGTATTTAGTACTAGTGACATTGATGACTCCTGAAAGTTTAACCACCGGCCCCTCTTAGGCCCTATGTGTTCACTTCACCCACTTGGGCGGACCGGTGACACATTCAAAGTCTTTATCGGACCGCGCCGCGGGTTCTTGAGGCGCCGCCTGCCATCTTGAGGAGGGTTTTGCTTGAGCCAAGTCGCAGATTTAACTCGGAAAGAATTTGACAGTGCGAAATGGCGAAAAGGCCGGCCGAATGGCCGCTGACCCCTGTTTATCGGCCTCTTCGGCTCAAATTGAAGGCCCAAAATGCCGGCGGCTTTGGAGTACAATTCCGCCCCCTTCGCAACCGTCGAAATAGCGTGAAATCCGTCAAACGCAAGAGCCCCAAGGTGGGCTTTGTCAGTCTGGGCTGCCCCAAAGCACTGGTCGATTCCGAGCGCATCCTCACCCGCCTGCGCGCGGAAGGATATGAAGTGGCGCCGAGCTATGCCGCCGCGGACCTGGTGGTAGTTAACACTTGCGGTTTCATCGATTCGGCGGTGGATGAGTCGCTGGATGCGATCGGCGAGGCCCTCGCCGAGAACGGCAAGGTGATCGTCACCGGTTGCCTGGGCGCCCAGCCGCAGAAAATTCTCGATAGGCATCCGCAGGTGCTCAAGATAACCGGCCCGCAGCGCTACGAGGAAGTGGTCGCTGCGGTGCATCAATACCTGCCGCCGAAACACGAGCCCTTTGTCGATCTGGTCCCGGAACAGGGCATCAAATTGACTCCGCGTCACTATGCCTACTTAAAGATCTCCGAGGGCTGCAACCATCGCTGCAGTTTCTGCATCATTCCCTCGATGCGCGGCGACCTGGTCAGCAGGCCGGTCGGCGAAGTGCTGCGCGAAGCCGAGCAATTGGCGCGCGCCGGTGTGAAAGAAATCCTGGTGATCTCGCAAGACACCAGCGCCTACGGCGTCGATTTGAAATATGCCGCGCAACCCTGGCGCGACGTGCAGCGCCGGGCGCGCTTTTACGACCTGGCTGAAGCGCTCGGCGAATTGGGCGTCTGGATTCGGCTGCACTATGTGTATCCCTACCCTCACGTCGATGCAGGTGATCGAGCTCATGGCGCAGGGCAAGGTACTGCCCTATTTGGACATTCCCTTCCAGCATGCCAGCGCCCGCATCCTGAAATTGATGAAGCGTCCCGCCGCGGCGGAAAACACCCTGGCGCGCATCGCCGCGTGGCGGCGCGTCGTCCCCGACATCACCATTCGCAGCACCTTTATCGTGGGCTTCCCCGGTGAAACCGACGCGGACTTCGAAGAGCTCCTCGCCTGGTTGCGCGTGGCGCAGCTTGATCGCGTCGGCTGCTTTGAATACTCGCCGGTCGAGGGTGCGGCGGCCAACGCACTGAAGGAAATCGCGGTGCCGCCGCAACTCAAGGCGGAGCGCCGCGCGCGTTTTATGGAGCTCGCGGCCGAAATCAGCGCCAAGCGTCTTGCGCAGAAAATCGGCCGCAAAATGCCCGTGCTGATCGACAGCATCGATCGCGACGGCGATGTCGCGATCGCGCGCTCCGCCAGCGACGCGCCGGAGATCGACGGTACGGTCCGCATAGCGGGCGTGCGCGGCGCCGGCGGTGCATTGAGCGTGGGTTCCCTGGTCGACGTGCAGATCACCGCCGCGGGCGACTATGATCTTGAAGCGCGCTTGGTAGACTCGATTCATTGATGTTGTAACTTGGGTGCATACCCCTTCTCGGAGACACCGTGGAAATTTCTGCAGACAAAGTCGTTTTGATTCACTACACGCTCAAGGACGATGCCGGAGCCGTGATCGATAGTTCCGCCGGCGGCGAACCGCTTGCCTATATTCAGGGGCACGGCAACCTGGTTTCCGGGTTGGAGAAGGCGCTCGAGGGTAAAGCGGACGGCAGCCAGGTCGCCGTATCAGTGAGCCCCGAGGACGGCTACGGCAAGCATGAACCTGGATTGATTCAACGCGTACCGAAGCGCACGTTGCAAGGATCCGGCGAAGTGCGGAAAGGCATGCAATTTCAGGCGCGAACCGAAGACGGCATGCGTCTTTTCACGGTTACCGGCGTGATGGGCGACATGGTGACGCTCGACGGCAATCATCCGCTGGCTGACAAGACCCTGCATTTCGACGTGCAGGTCGTGGGCGTGCGCGATGCGACGACAGAAGAGTTGGAACACGGCCACGTGCACGGCGCGGGCGGCCATCACCACTAGCTGCGCCTCGACGCGCTACAGAAATTTGAACAGCGACAGGCCTTGCGTCAGCGTGAAGGCCTGCAGCGCCGCGCTCAACGTGGTGTTTTGCTGATCAAGGCTGGTAATCGCGCTGGCGTAGTCCAGCCCCTGCAGATTGGTGATGGACTGCTTCAATTGAGTTTGTTGACTGGTCGCGACCGACTGCTGCGTGGTGATGGAGTTCAGCCGTCCGCCGATGGTGGCGCGCACATTCGAAGTTTGGTTCAGCGCCTGATCGATATTGTTGATCGCGCCGTTGATCGAATTGTTGAATGCGGCCGAGGAGCTCGGCGAGGTAATGCCGGTTTGCAGCGCGTTGACCAGGTTCTGCACCGTCGTGAACATGCTTTGCTTGGCGCTCGGCGCCAAACTGAATGAATCGCCCGCGGCCGGCGTCCCGCTCAAGGTCACCTGCACGCCGTTGAACGCAATCGTGCCGCCGTCGGTGTAGGTACCCGTTGTCACCACCGTCGCGCCTTCGGTCACCTGATAGGCGCCGCCCGCTGCAAAACTGATCGCGTAGGTGCCGCCGTCATACGCGGCCGGGTTCGACACGGTGGTCGCGCCCACGACGCCGGATCCGGTATTGCCGGCCGCCGCGGACACCGTGAACGTGCCGTTGCCGGTTTTGATTTGATTGAAAACGGTGTCGCCGTTATCGCCATCTGCCACCGTCTGGCCCGCCGCAATCTGCACCTGCCGCTGACCCTGGTCGCCGTTATAGGTCGCACCGGCGGGACTCAGCGTGAAAGGCTGCGTCTGCGCGGCGAAGCCGCCGAAAATATATTCGCCGTTGCCGTTGGTGGTGTTGGCCAGCGCCAGCAAGCTGTTCTGAATCTGCACCGCCTGCGTCGCGATGGCGCTCAAGTTGGAGTTGCTCAGAACTCCGCTGTTGGCTTCGAGGGCCAGATTGCGCAGCGCCTGCAGCTGCGTCTGCACCTGCGACACGGCATTGTCCTCGGTGTTCAAGTTCGTCTGCGCACTGGTCGCATTGGTGCCGTACTGTTGGCTTTGCGCCAGCGTCTGATTGTAATTGTTCACGCTTCCCGCGGCCGTCGGATTCTGCGAGGCGGTGGTGAAGCTCAAGCCGCTCGACATCGCATTTGACGTCTGATTGATGCCGGATTCCAGCAAATTGATCGCCGCCAGAAACTGCGTTCGATCGAGGCTTTGTGTCACGCGCATCTTAAGTCTCCTTAAGTGAACGTGCCGTTCACTGAATCGATCAAGGTGGTGAACAGGCTGTTGCCGATGGTCAGGGCTTGCGCAGCCGCCTGATAGGCCTGTTGCCACTGCAGGAGGCTTGCCGCCTCTTCATCCAGGTTCACGCCGCTCGTCGACTGCACGCTGGTAAGCGCTTGAGCATTGACTGCAGATTGCGCGGTTTGAGCCGTATTGATTTGTTGTGCCTGGCTGCCCAAGCCGGTGATCAAGGCGCTCACGCCGCCGGTGATGCTGGTGGTGCCGTTTTGCAGCACACCGACGTTTTGCGCGTTCGCGGCAGTGAGCGCATTGCGGTTGTCGCCCGTGCCCCCGGCATTGCTGGTCACGGTAAAGGTATCGCCGGCGGCCGGCGCCCCGCTGATCTGCACCTGCCAGCCGTTGGCGGCGATGTTGGCGCCGCTGGTGTAGGCGTTGGGCCCGGCGCCGTTGATGGTGTAAGTGGTCGGGCTGGTGAAGGCGATGGTGACGGGCGTGAGCAAATTCGGATTGGTCGGATCGAGCACCGTGCCCGAACTGATGATGGACGCGCCGGTGTTCGTGCTCGCCGCGGCGGTCTTGACCGCACCGGCGGCGGCAATCTGCGCAGGATTGCTGAGCACCACTTGCAGTTTGCCCGCCGCCGTCGCGGTGGGCTGAACCAGAAATTGATCGCCGTTCGCCGGAACTCCCGAGAGCACGATGGAAATGCCCGCGGCCGTGTAGGGGCTGGCGACCGTGCCGGCTCCCGCGGGCGTCACGCTGGTGCCGTCGGCGGTGTTGGTCAACTTGGGCGTGCCGCCGACAAAGGACAGAACGTAGTCATTCGCCGTCAACGCGCCCAGGCCGTTCGCATTGACCGTTACGCTTGCCGTTACCGCATCGGTATTGTGCGAGGAACCGGTGGCGAGCGGTGCGCCCACCGAAAATATGGGCGCGCCCAAATTGCCGCTCAGGTCCATGCCCTGCGCCTGCTGCGAGTTGACCGTCTGCGACAGAGCCGTCGCGATCTGCCCGAGTTGATTCAAGGCCGGATTGATGACCTGGGTGCGCGCCGCCAACAACCCCCCAAGGTCGCCCGAGGTGATGTTGTTGCTGATGACCGCGCTGGTGGCGGAGGTGCTGATTTCCAGCTGCGTCGCGTTGAATTGATTGGCGATCGTCGTCAGCGAAGTGACCTGACCTTGCAGCACCAGGGGCTGGCCGTTGCCGACGAACACGTTCAAGGCGCCGTTCGGATCGGTGGTCGTGCTGATGCCCACCAGCTGCGACAAATTGGATACCAGTTGATCGCGCTGGTCGAGGAGCTCGTTGGGCTGTTGGCCGCCGTCCTGCGCGGTCCCGGTCACGATCTGATTGTTCAGGGTGGAGATCGCCTTCGCGATGGAATTGATCTGCGTCACGTCGGCGGTGATGCGCGAATTGACATCCGTGTTCAACGAATTGAGCTCGCCGCTCGCGTTTTGAAAGCTGCTGGCAACGCTCTGTGCCTGGCCGAGCAGCGCCTGCCGCGACGCGGTGGAGGTCGGATTGTTGGCCACATCGGAGAACGCGCCGTAAAAGCCTTGCAGCGCCGTGCTCAGACCGCCGATGGTGGTCCCGAACAGGTTGTCGATCTGACTGCTGTAATTCTGCAGCGCGTTGAGCTGGCCCAAACTGCTCTGCGAGCTGTTCAGTTGATTCGCGGCGGCCTGGCTGAAGGCACGGTTGATTCCGGAGACCACCACGCCGGCACCAATGGTCGCGGCGCCGTCGGACTGCGGTATTGCTTCGGTCAGGTTGACCGTTTCGCGGTCATAGCCGGGCGTGCTGGCGTTCGCCACGTTGTTGCTGGTGACGTTGATCGCCTGCTGAAATGCCTGCAGCGCCGAGACACTGATTCCAAACACATCTGACACGTTTCTTCTCCGGTCTTGATGCCCCGTATCGGCATCAGGAGAGCTTTCTATAATGCTGCGACGCGGGCGGCCAAGGCCGACTGCAGGGTTTCGCTGCCGAGGATTTGATTTAACTTATTGCCATATTCCGGATCTGTGGCGTAGCCGGACTTGCCCATGGCGGCGATGTAGGCGCCGGCATTGCCGCCCGCGGCAATCACATCCTTATAGCGCGGCGAGTTTTTCAGCAAATTGGCGAAATCGTTGACGCTTTCCTCGACTGAAGCGTAGGCGCGAAAGGTCGTGCGCCGCGGCGTCGCGACACCGTTGATCACTTCCATGCTATCGGCGGTCGCGCGGGCCCCGGACCACTCATCGCCCGCCTTGATGCCAAACAGGTTGTGGCTGGAGGTGCCGTCGGCGGCGCGCGGCATGCGCTGGCCCCACCCCGTTTCGAGCGCGGCCTGCGCCAGCATTGCCGGCGGGATCGACGCCCAGTGCGCTCGCCGCGCGTTGAATGGAGGGCATCGTGCGATTCACGAACTCAGCCGGCGAGTGCGCGATCGCCGCCGTGGGCGCTCCGGCCGCGGGCGCGGCCGGCGCCGTCTCTCCCGAACTCAATTCAACCGTGGTCGCAGGCTTGCCCGCCAATTGCCGCTTGAGCAGGCGCCCAATCCCTAAATCGGCATGCTGGCTGATGTTCAGCGCGACCTGCTTGTCGAACATGTCCTGGTACATGCCCATCTCATTGCTGTCGGTTTCTTCGGCGGCGGTCGCATCGCGCATGCTCTTCAGCATCATTTGCAGAAACAGGGCCTCGACTTGCTGAGCGACTGCGCTCAAGGCCTGCGGTGAATTGGGATCCCGCTTCAGCGCCGCCAAGGCATTGACGTCCGTGTAGGTCGTCGCCGCCGATAGATCGTTGGGCGCGTCGGCGGCCGGGGGCATCATGGCGATGGGCATGAGCGTCGTCATTTAAATGACCACCAATTCCGCCTGCAGCGCGCCGGCCTCCCGCAGGGCCTCCAAAATGGCGACCAGATCGCCGGGCGCGGCGCCGACATCGTTTACGGCGCGCACAATTTGTTCCAATTCGACGCCGGGCTTGAACAAGAACATGCGATTCGATCCTTGATCCACCTTGATGGTCGAATTGTTGAGGACCACGGTTTGTCCCAGCTTGGAGAGCGGATTGGGCTGGCTGACTGTCTGCTCCTCTTTGATGGTCACCGACAGCGAGCCATGCGACACGGCGGCGGGCGTCACGACGACATGACTGCTGATCACCACCGTGCCGGTGCGCGAATTGATGATCACCTTGGCGGCCGCGGTGCCGGGTTCCACTTCCAGATTCTCAACCATGGACAGAAACGCCACGCGCTGCGTGATATCGATCGGCGCCCTGACACGGATGGAACCGCCGTCCATGATTGAGGCGATGCCGTCGCCCATGCCCTTATTGACGCTCGCGACCAAGCGGGTCGCCGTCGTGAAGTCGGGATCGTTCAGATTGAACGTGACCGAATCGCCCTGCGCGATTTGTGAGGGCACCGCGCGCTCGACAGTCGCGCCGTTCGGAATGCGGCCCGAACTCGGCACGTTCACGGTGAGCTTGGATCCGTCGGCACCCTCCACGCCGAAGCCGCTGACGATGAGATTCCCCTGCGCAATCGCATAGATCTGCCCGTCGAGTCCGTGCAGCGGCGTGACCAGCAGCGAGCCGCCGCGAAGACTCTTCGCATTCGCGATCGAATTGACGGTAATGTCGATGGTCTGCCCCGGCTTGACGAAGGGCGGCAGCACCGCGTGCACCGCCACCGCCGCAACATTCTTGAGTTGCGGCGTGACATTGGCCGGCACCGTGATGCCGAGTTGCGCCAGCATGTTATTGAGCGACTGCACGGTAAAGGGCGCCTGGCTGGTTTGATCGCCGGTGCTATCCAAACCCACCACCAGCCCGTAACCCACGAGTTGATTGGTGCGAACGCCCTGCACCTGCGCCATATCCTTGATGCGCTCCGCCCTCGCCTGCGGCGGACAGATCATTGCGAACAGCGCGAGCAGGCTGACCTTGATGAGTCGCATGATCAGTACGGTGCGAACACGGAATTGAAGAAGCGGGCCAGCCAGCCCATGCTGTTGGAGCTGTTGATGACGCCCTTGCCGGAGTAGCTGATGTGCGCGTCTGCGACTTTGTCTGAGGTCACGGTGTTGTCGGTGGAAATGTCCGCACGGCGCACGACTCCGGAGACATGCACGAATTCATCGCCTTGATTGAGCTTCAGCGTCTTGTCGCCCTGCACGACCAGATTGCCGTTCGACTGCACCTCCATCACCGTGACGGTCAAGCTGCCCGCCAGGCTATTGGCCTGCGTGCTGGAGCCTTCGCCGTCAAAGCTATCCGCGCCCGCCAGGGTCGTGGTGAAAATCGGCACGCCCGATGCCGTAATGGTTCTGCCCAGAACTGTCGGACCGGTATTGTTGACGGCCGTGGTCTTCGCGGTCTTCGTCACAGCGCTCTTGCTGGCGCTGGTGGTTTCGGTCAGCCGAATCGTCAGGACATCGCCGACGCGGCGCGCCTTCAGATCGGCGAACAGTTCGATTTGCTGCCCCTGCTGATAAATGGCGCCATCGGTGCGCGGCGTCGGCGGCGGCAGCACCCGCGCGACCACCGGATCCGGCTTCGGCGGTTTATGCGGAAGGAGACCGCACGCCGAGACGCGACGCAGCACGCCAGAATGATGAGTGGCCGGATCATGACAGGTTGGTCGTCAGGAATTGCAGCATCTGATCAGTGGTGCTGATCGCCTTGGAATTCATCTCGTAGGAGCGCTGACACTCGATCATCGAGACCAGCTCCGTCACCGAGTTCACGTTCGAGGTCTCGAGCGCGCCCTGGGTCAGCGTGCCCAAGCCGTTGGTGCCCGCGGTGCCGACCTGCGGCGAACCGCTGGCCGCGGATTCCACCAGCAAGTTATTGCCCGTGGGCTGCAAGCCTTCCTCATTGATGAAGTCCGCCAATTGAATCTGGCCCACCTGTGTTCCCTTGGTATTGGTGGCGGAGGTCACCGTCACGACGCCGTCGTTGCCGATGGTGACCGTCTGCGTGCCGGCGGGAATGTTGATGGCCGGCTGCAGCGGATAGCCGCTGGCGGTGACCACGTTGCCCTGGTTGTCGAGCGAGAAGGAGCCGTCGCGCGTGTAGGCGATGGTGCCGTCGGGCATGGTGATCTGCAGGAATCCGCGCCCGTTCACGGACATGTCCAAGGAGCCGTTGGTCTGCAGCACGCTGCCCTGGGTGTAGTCCTTCTCGGTGGCGACGATGCGCACGCCGGTGCCGAGTGTCAGTCCGGTGGAGAGCTGCGTGTTCTGCGTGCTCTGCGCGCCGACCTGACGGATGTTCTGGTACATCAAATCCTGGAACGCGGCCCGGCCCGCCTTGAACCCGGTGGTATTGGTGTTCGCCAGATTGTTGGCGATCACCGCCATGCGGGTGTTTTGCGCGTCGAGACCGGTTTTGGCGGCCCATAATGCAAGATTCATCGGATTTATCCTTTCGCGTTACGAGGTCAACATCATGCGTTCGGCACTTTGTTCATTCGTGTCGGTTGAGTTGATGCTCTTGATCTGAAATTCGTACAGGCGCTGCAGCTCGATCATGCTGATCAGCGACTGCGCGGCGTTGACATTGCTGGACTCGAGCATGCCGGGGGTGACCGACACCGTATCGTCGGTCTTCGCCTTGCCGCCGGCTCTTGAGGCGCAGCAAGCCGTCGTCGCCTTTTTGCAGAGTCGGCGGTCGGCGGATTGACCAGCTTGATGCGATCGACCTGCGTGACCGCGAACGGCGCGGAGCCCTGCGGCACCACCGACACCGTGCCGTCGCTGCCGATGCTCACATTCGTCGACGGCGGAATCACCAGCGGCCCGCTCTCGGTCAGGACCGGCAAGCCGCTGGCCGTGGTGACGGCGCCCACCGGAGAGACGCGCAGATCGCCGGCGCGCGTGTAGGCTTCCTGGCCGTCGCTGCCGCGAACCGCGATGAACCCATTGCCGTTCACGGCGATGTCGAGATCGCGGCCGGTGCTTTCCATGGTGCCGGCGGAGAAATCCGTGCCGGCATCGCCGGCCACGGCGTTGACGCGTGTGGCATAGCCCGGTCCGTAGATCGGCTCGCTGTCGAAGCTGACGGAGTCCGCCCGAAATCCGATGGTGCTGATGTTGGCGATGTTGTGATTGTTCACGGCCTGCGCTTGCATGATTTGCTTCGCGCCGGTCATCGCCACATAAAGTCCTCTATCCATGATTAGATGCGTGATGTTAATGACGGTTTGGGAGAGCTGATTCGCGGTGGTGATCACCTGCGCGTTGGCCTGGAAGGCGCGCTGCGCGGTGATCATGTTCACCAGCTCGCGTGGTCAGGTCCACGTTCGAGGCCTCGAGCGCGCCCGATTGGATGGAGCCGAATCCCGCCGATCCTGCCGTGCCGGAGATGTGCGTGCCCGAGGTGAAGGTCTCGGCCCAGTTGGTATCGCCCAACTGCTTCAAGCCCTGCGGGTCCGGGAAATTCGCCAATGCCAGCTGTCCGAGCTGCGTCGAGCGGCCGTTGGTATAGACCGCCGAGACGACGCCGGTGGGGTCGATCGAAACGGTGCTCAATTGGCCGGTCGCGAAGCCGTTCTGAATAATCGACGTCACGCCGAAGCCGCCGCCGAACTGCGTGCTCTGCCCGAAATTGAAGGTCATGTCTCATCGGCGCCGCGCCGTCGGGCGGCGTGAAGCCGGGGAAAGTCCAGCGCCCCGCCCGCCGGCGCCGTGACCGCACCGGTATTGGAAAATTGCAGCGTGTTGGTCGTGCCGGCAGCAAGGTTCCGTTGACCGTCATGTTGACGTTCCACAAGCCGGGCGTGGCCGTCTGCGTGAAGAAAAACGTCGCCGGGAACGACATTTCCCAGTGAGTCGTACACCGTGGTCGACGTGGATTGGTTGTAAGTGGCCGGATTGGTCGGATTGAACGCTCCGCCGGTCGGCGGCGTCGAGCCTGCCGGCAGATTCAAGAATCACCGTTCCCGCGGTGGTGGCCAGCGGCGTGCTTTGTGCGGTCTGCAAATTCAAGTCGGTCAGCGCGCCGGTGTTGAATCCGCCGGTGGAGGTCGGCGGATAAACCTGCAGCGCCTGGCCGGTGGCGGTCACGACGTTGCCGTTCTTATCTTCGGAGAACTGCCCGTTGCGGGTGTACACAATGCCGTTGCTGGGATCCTGCAGGGTGAAGAAACCGTCACCGCTGATCGCGAGATCAAGATTCGATCCCGAAGTGCTGATGTTGCCCTGGGTGAACTGCTGCGCAGTCGTCGAGAGGCGCACGCCTTCGCCGACGGCGGAGGTGTTGAGATTCACGGCGCCGGCGGCGAATACATCGGCGAACTCGGCGCGAGATTCCTTGAAGCCGACCGTGTCCGCGTTCGCGACGTTGTTCGCGGTTACGTCCAGATCGGAACTCGCCGCGGTCAATCCCGATAGCGCTATGTCGAAAGAAGCCATGATTTACTCCTCAATGAATTAGTTGGAGATCTGCTGAACGCTGCTGAACGGCACGCTGCCGATCCCCGCCACGTTCAGAGTCAGTCCCGTTGATCCCGCGCCCATGCTGACGCTTTCCACCGTTCCGTTGACCAGCGTGGTCGCCGCCGGTGCCGCCGGATGTGGCTCCCGCGTATTGCGCGGTGAGCGTGTACGTTCCTGGCGGCGCCTGCGAACCGCTGCTCATGGCGCCGTTCCAGGAAAAGCTCGTAAGTCCTGCGGATTGCGCGCCAAGATTGATTTGACTCACCAGCGCGCCGCTGGCGTCGCTGATATTGAGCACCACTTGCGAGGTGGTCTGCGGAACATTGACGGCGCCCGTCACGGGCGCACCGGCTGCCAGATTCGCGGTGCTGCTGTTGACCAGCGCCTGATGGCCCAGGAGCGACGAGGCCTGCAGCGCCTGGCTCGAGGACAGCGAGCTCGACAGCGTGCTGAAGGAGGTGTTGAGCGATGTGATGCCCTGCACTTCGCTCAGCTGCGCCAGCTGGCTCAAGAAGGTATTGCTGTCCACCGGACTGGTGGGGTCCTGGTTTTTCAATTGCGCCAGCATGAGCGTAAGAAAGTCCGTGCCGCCCAACGTCGTGCCGCTGGTCGCGGAGGCGGAGCCCGTGCCGGTGCCGGTGCCGCCGGTGCCGCCGGTTGCGCCCGTGCCGGTCCCGCTACCTGCGGGCGGGTTGGTGGCGTGTGTTCCGTTTATTAACATTGCTGCTTACCTTCTCGCCTAGTGGCCCATGGAAATCGTTTTGAGCAGAAGATCCCGGGCCGTGTTGATCGCTTCAACGTTGGTGGCAAAGGTGCGGTTCGCCGAGATCATGTTGGTCATCTCCTCGATCGAATTGACGTTCGAGCTGAAGACATAGCCGTCCTTGTTTGCAGCGGGATTGTCCGGCTGATATCGCATCAGCGGCGGCGCGGTGCTCTCCACCACCCCGAGAACCCTGACGCCGACGCCGGCATTCTCCTGGTCGAAATTGGCGGCGGAGTTGTCCATCATGGTTTGAAACACCGGATGGCGCGCGCGGTAGATCTTGCTGGGATCGCCATTGACGCTCTCGGCGTTTGCCAGATTGCTCGCCGTCGTATTGAGGCGGATGGTTTCGGCATTCAGCGCACTGCCGGCGGTATTGAATACATTGAACAAAGACATGTTCTCTCCTGAGAGCTTCTACTGGCCGTTGATGGCCAGCGTCAGCTCCGCGATCTTCAAATTGATGAATCCCAGGCTCGCCTGATAGCGCACGTTGTTTTCCGCGAATGCCGCCTGCTCAACCGGCATTTCCACCGTGTTGCCGTCGAGCGAGGCTTGATAGGGATTGCGGTACATCAAGTCGGCGGAGGGCGTCGACGAGTCATTCAGCATGATGTGGGCGCCGTCGGTGACCTGGAGCGGCAGAGGCGCCGCGTCGCTGTGCGCCAAGACCGCGCTGAAATCAATGTCGCGCGCCTTGTAATTCGGCGTGTCGGCGTTGGCGAGATTGGTCGCCAATATTCCGACGCGCTGCCCCTGCAGCAGCAGCGCCTGCTCATGGATTCCAAAAACGTTCTCGAACATGCGATTGACTCCTGTTGGGCTAGCAGTAGCAAGAGGTGTGCCAACCGCCAAAGCGCGCGCCCGGGGCAATCAAAGGCTGCCTTCCCTCGTCGGCGGGGCCCGGGGCGGAGGATTCGGCGTCCCTAACCGGCAGCCGGCGGCAAGATTTTGCCGCCTCACGGCTTCCTGAGCGGCGGTGCGCCTGCCGCACCGCTCCCTCGGCGCCGCAAATGGCACGACGCTTGCTTATTGAGTGATACCTATGCGAATTCCGCCAAAATTTCGTCGCGGTACGTCGAGCCGCTGCGCCCTCGCCGCCCTGATACTCGCGCCGCTGCTGGCGGGCGCGGAGATTTCCAATCCGCAGGACATCGCTGCGCTCTCGGCCCTGGCCAAATCAGAGGCCGCATTGCAGTTTCCGAAGCTCACCGAGCGGCAGCGCTTTCTGGTCGGTCCGATCGAACCGCATCTGCAATTCGAGAAGTGCAGCCGGCCGATCAGTCCGGTGCTCGCCTCGCCGCAGCACATGAAAGATCGAGTGACCATCGAACTGCGCTGCCAGGATCCAAAGCCCTGGCACCTCTACGTGCCGGTCAGGATTGTCGGCACCTCGCCCGTTGCCGTCGCGGCGCATGCCATTGTTGCGGGGACCGTGATCAAAGCCACCGACCTCAAGGTCGAGGAACACGACATCTCGGAACTGCCGCTGGGGTTCTTGGACGATCCGGCCATCGCGGTTGGCCTTACCGCCAGCCGGCCGATCGCCGGGGGCGCATATATCACCAATCAGCTGCTCGCCGCCGCGAAGGTGGTAGAGAGGGGTCAATCCGTGACGCTGCTGGCCGATGCCGGGGGGATCAGCGTGCGCATGGCAGGACGTGCCTTGAGCGATGGCCTGATGAATCAGAGGGTTAAGGTCCAGAATCTGTCATCTGGCAAGATCGTCGAAGGAATTGCCCGTTCCGCACAGGTCGTGGAAATTATTTTGCAATAGCCCCTTTAGTGATTTGCGTCACAGCCGATAACGAGGGTGGCGGGTGTGGAAAGGGCCGAATTCGTTAAAGTTCAGCCAAACCCTGACGATAACAATGCATGGGCACGTCGTTTGCCCCCAGGAGACTTCGGTGAGTGACAAAATCAGTGGAATCTCAACAGCCGAGCCGGTTGCGAAGCCTACGGGTTCGAGCGGCAGCGGTGTTGTAGCTGACAAGTCGCAGGGCGAAGGATCCGCGGCGGCCGCAGCGGCACCGCCTACGGATCATGTCACGCTGACCGACTCCGCGCGCTCCCTGCAAAAGATCGAAGAAGCCGTTGCCAAGACCCCGGTGGTGAATGCAGACAAAGTGGCCGCCCTGAAGCAGGCCATCGGCTCGGGATCTTACAAGATCGACGCGGGCCGGATCGCGGGCAAGATGTTGAAGTACGAGCGCGGCCTGAAGTAACCCATGATTCCCGATGCCCGCCGCCGTCTCGAGGATTTACTGGATCGCGAGATCGAGCTTGCGCGTGTGTTGGCTGCCACGCTGGCCGCGGAGAAAACCGCTCTGACCGGGGATTCTCCGGCCGCAGTCGAAGCAAACGCCGCCGAGAAAATTCGTATTCTGGAAGCCATAGAAAAGCTGGATCAGGAACGCCGTATGCTGTGCGGCAGTCCGACCAGTCCGGGGATTGCGGCAACCGTGGTTGAGCGCTGGCGCAAGCTGATGGAGCTCATGGCCGGCTGTCGCACCGCCAACGAAGTAAACGGCCACATCATCCATGTGCGCCGCCACCAAATCCGCCAATTGATCGACATCGTGCGCGGCGGACCCTCTGTCACTTATGACCCGCAAGGCAAGACCTTCGCCAAGGCGCTCCGCGCCCTCGCCCGAGCCTAACCTATGCTAGTACTCAGCCGCCGAGCCGATGAATCGATCGTCATACAACCCGCGGACGGCGCTGACGCCAATATGACGATGGCTCAATTATTTGCCAATGGCCCGATTCAGATCACGCTGCTCGGCGGAACCGGCCGGCGGGTCAAAATGGGGATCGAAGCTCCCGAGCAGCTCGCGATCCGGCGAAAAGACGTCGCCTAGCCTCTGCTTTGACCGCATTGCGGCGGATTTGACTTATCGGCAGGGCGGCTTAACTTTACCAGAGCGCTTCGCATCCACCCCTTCGCTATCGCCATGGCGATGTGCATAATGGCATTCCTAAGAACAATTCAACGGAAGAGTCGTACGGATGGAGCGTCGATTGCACACCCGCCACCGCGCGCGCACAACTGTGTACGTGGTCATGTCCGGCCGCAAAAGCCGAATCTGCAAAGCCAAGAACTTGAGCGCCAACGGTGTCTTTGTCGAGACGGAAAATCTCGGTCTGCGCAAAGGACAACAAGTGCAGCTGGCCTTCGCGATTAACTTGGGTTTGGTTACGAAAATTCATCGGCGCACCGCAATCGTTGCGCACGTCACGCGCGGCGGCACCGGTCTCATGATGGAGCAGTTCGCGGGGCGTTGATTTAGCGACGCCAGGCCGGGCTTGACACATCCTGTAAACTTGCAGGCATGCCACCCTTCGATCCTCCCCGCTCGGATGCCATCCGCATCCGCGGTGCCCGCCAGAACAATCTCAAAAATCTTGATCTGGACCTGCCCCTCAACGAGCTGATCGTCGTTACCGGCGTCAGCGGATCCGGAAAGTCCTCGCTGGTGTTCGATACGCTGTATGCCGAGGGCCAGCGCCGCTACGTAGAAACCTTCTCTCCCTACGCGCGCCAATTCCTCGATCGCATGGACAAGCCGCAGGTGGACCGAATCGAAGGCATCCCGCCATCGATCGCCATCGACCAGACCAACCCGGTGCGCACCTCGCGCTCCACTGTCGGCACCATGACGGAACTGAACGATCATTTGAAATTGTTGTTCGCCCGTGCCGCGGTGCTGCATTGCCGGGGCTGCGGGAAAGCGGTGCGGCGCGACACGGCCGCCAGCGTGCAACAGCACCTGGGCAAATTGGCGCACGCTCACGGCGATCCAAAACTGCTGCTGACTTTTCCGGTGCCCATCCCGAAGAATTTTACCGAGGCTGAAATCCAGGGATTGTTGGCCGCGCAAGGGTACACGCGAATTCATGCGAAGCGCGGCGACACGCTGCAGGTGATTCAGGATCGCTTTCGCTGGTCTGCCGTCGACGGCGCGCGCGCGGCGGACGCAATTGAAGCCGCGCTTAAAGTGGGCCAGGGGCGCATCGATGTTTATGCGGAATCGGCTGCTGCGGCCGGCAAAGCTGCGGCGCCGTGGCGCTTCTCGACCGGGCTGCATTGCGCGGATTGCGATATTCAATACAAGGATCCCACTCCCAGCAGCTTCAGCTTCAATTCACCGATCGGCGCTTGCGATACCTGCCGCGGCTTCGGCCGCAGCATCGGCGTCGATTACGGCTTGGTGATTCCCGACAGTGCGTTGAGCCTGCGCGAAGGCGCCGTCAAACCCTGGCAGACCGAATCCTACAAGGAATGCCAGACCGACCTCATGCGTTTCGCGCGCAAGCGCGGCATCCCGGTCGATACTGCGTGGCGCGACCTGACCGATGCACAACGCGCCTGGGTGATCGAGGGCGAAGGCGAATGGACCAAGAACGTGTGGTACGGCGTGCGGCGTTTCTTCGCATGGCTGGAAACCAAAGCGTACAAAATGCACATCCGGGTGCTGTTGTCGCGTTACCGCTCCTATACCGAATGCGGCGCATGCGGCGGGGCGCGTCTCAAGCCTGAAGCATTGCTCTGGCGGGTCGGCAAGCCGGGCATGAATATCCGCGAATTGATGCTGCTGCCGATCGACGCGAGCCGCGATTTCTTTTCCGGCCTCGAATTACCCGCGTCGCAACGTGAAGCCACGGAGCTTTTGCTGCGTGAAATTTGCGCCCGTCTCAAATATCTGACCGACGTGGGCCTGGGGTATCTGAATCTCGACCGCCAGTCGCGCACTCTGTCCGGCGGCGAGGTGCAGCGGATCAACCTCACCACGGCGCTCGGCACCTCGCTGGTCAACACCCTGTTCGTGCTCGATGAACCTTCCATTGGACTGCACCCGCGCGATGTCGACCGCATTGTCGGCGTCATGCACCGGCTGCGCGACGCAGGCAATACCTTGGTCGTGGTTGAGCACGACCCGAAGGTGATACAGGCGGCGGATCGGGTGCTTGATATCGGACCCGGCCCCGGAGAACACGGCGGCGAAATTGTGTTCTACGGCCCGCTGTCCCAACTGTACGGCGCGCAAGGATCGCTGACTGCCGATTACTTATTCCGGCGCAAGCGCGTGAAGATCGAGCCGCTCACGCCGCGCGGATCCGCGGCGCAGCGCGGCTCCCTGCGGCTCGAGGGTGCCCGCGAGCACAATCTCAAGAACATCGACGTCACGATTCCGCTCGGGCGCCTGGTTTGCGTGACCGGCGTGAGCGGCTCGGGCAAATCCACGCTGGTGCATGACGTGCTGTTTCCGGCGCTGTTGCGCGCCAAGGGCAAGCCCACGGAGAACCCGGGCCTGCACCGCGCCTTGCAGGGCGCAGAGTTGATCGAGGAAGTGGTGATGGTGGATCAGAGCCGCATCGGCCGCACCACGCGGTCGAATCCGGCGAGCTACGTCGGCGCGTTCGACGCCGTGCGCGCGTTATTTGCCAAGCAGCCCGAAGCGCGCGAGCGCAAGTACACCGCGGGAACATTCAGCTTCAATGCCGGCAATGGTCGCTGCCCGGCATGCGGCGGCAATGGTTTCGAGCACGTCGAAATGCAATTCCTTTCAGACGTGTATCTGCGCTGTCCCGATTGCAACGGCCGGCGCTACCGGGCCGAAGTGCTCGACGTCAAATTGTCTCGCGGCGATTTTGCCGCCATGAGCATTGCCGATGTGCTGGATCTGACGGTCTCGGAGGCGCTGACGTTTTTTGCGGCGGATCAGGAAATTAGCCTGCGGCTCGCGCCGCTCGCCGAGGTGGGACTCGACTATTTGCGGCTGGGTCAGCCCGTCCCCACGCTCTCCGGAGGCGAGGCGCAGCGCCTCAAGCTGGCCGGGCATTTGGCGGACAGCGCCGCCCGCTCACAGCCGTCCAAGCAAGGCGCGCGCGCCGCCGGCGACGATGGCGCGCCCCGCGGCTCCCTGTTCTTGTTCGACGAGCCGACGACCGGCCTGCATTTCGACGATGTCGCGAAACTATTGCGCGCGTTTCGACGGCTCATCGATGCGGGACACTCGCTGCTCATCATCGAGCACAATCTCGACGTAGTCCGCGCGGCCGATTGGGTCATCGACTTGGGGCAAGAGGGCGGCGAGGGCGGCGGGCGCATCGTGGGAACCGGTACGCCGGCAGAGATCGCCAGACTGCCGGCCTCGCATACCGGGCGTGCACTCATCGAAGAAGGGCAAGCCGGTGCGGCGGTACGCGACGCAGAAACATCGCTCTATGCCAATCCGGCGGCGCACCGGGCACGGCCCTCGGCCATCGAGATTCGCGGCGCCCGCGAGCACAACCTCAAGAACGTTGACGTGAACTTGGGATTGAACAAGTTCACGGTCATCACCGGCGTCTCCGGCAGCGGCAAGAGCACCCTTGCATTTGATATTTTGTTTGCCGAGGGCCAGCGCCGCTATCTCGAATCCTTGAACGCTTACGCGCGGCAGTTCGTGCAGCCCGCTTCGCGCCCCGACGTGGACGCCATTTTCGGCATCCCGCCCACGGTGGCAATCGAGCAACGCACCAGCCGCGGCGGACACAAGAGCACGGTGGCGACGCTCACCGAGATCTATCACTTTCTGCGGCTGCTGTTCGTCAAGCTCGGAGTGCAATACTGCCCGGCGTGCAATACCCGCATTGAACCCCAGCGCGCCGATGCCATCGCGGCGCGCCTTCTCACCGAGTATCGCGGCAAGCGTGTCAGCTTGCTGGCGCCGTTGATCGTCGCGCGCAAGGGCCTGTACACCGCTCTGGCCAAGTGGGCGCGCGGCAAGGGCTTCACGCACCTGCGAGTGGACGGCCGCTTGATCGAGACCAAGAAGTGGCCGCGGCTCGACCGCTTCATCGAGCACAACATCGAGCTGCCGGTGGCGAACCTCAAGATCAGCGCTTCCGATGAGGGCGCGCTTCGAGAACAGTTGGAAGTGGCGTTGCAGCACGGGCACGGCGTCGTGCACGTGCGAACCGAATCCGAAGCGGATTCCGAGGCCGGCGTTTTCTCGACCAAGCGCGCCTGTCCCAATTGCGGCACCGGCTTCCCGGAGCTCGACCCGCGCCTGTTTTCATTCAATTCAAAACACGGCTGGTGCAAGGGCTGCTTCGGCACCGGATTGCAGTTGCCGCAATTCGACGCCGAGCAAAGCGGCGAGGAATCTGTGTGGCGGGAAGATCCGGACGCACCGCTCGAGGCCTGCCCGCAATGCGCCGGGCGGCGCCTGAACCCTGTTGCGCTGCATGTGCTGTTTCGCGGCCAGTCCATCGCCGCGCTCAGCGGCCTGCCGGTGCAGGAATTCTCCGCACACATCGCCAAATTGAAATTGGCCGGCCGCGAACGCGACATCGCGCGCGATCTGCTGGCGGAACTCGCGGCCCGCACCACCTTCCTGTGCGATGTCGGCCTGGGGTATTTGCAATTGAATCGCGCCGCGCCGACCTTGTCCGGCGGCGAGGCGCAGCGCATTCGCCTGGCGGCGCAGTTGGGATCGAATCTGCAAGGCGTGTGCTACGTTCTGGACGAACCGACCATCGGTTTGCACCCGCGCGATAATGTCACGCTGCTCGATACCCTGGATCGGCTGCGCGCCAAGGGGAATACGCTGGTCGTTGTGGAGCACGACGAGGGCACGATCCGCCGCGCCGATCATGTGATCGATCTCGGTCCCGGCGCGGGAACGCGCGGGGGGCGCTTGGTTGCCCAGGGCACCGCAACCGAGCTGGCGCAGCTCGGCAATTCGGCAACGGGGCGCTGCCTGGCGACACCGCTGCTGCATTCCCGATCCCGCCGGCGCCCGATCGACCGCGAAGCGCCCGCGATCGAAATTCTCGGCGCCAACCTGCATAACCTTCGCCACATCAATGCGCGAATTCCGCGCGGACGCCTCACCGTGATAACCGGCGTGTCGGGATCGGGGAAATCGTCCCTGGCACGCGATGTGCTGCTCGGCAATTTGCAGCGCCTGTTGGCGCGCCCGGGCCGCGCCGGGCGCGCGCGCGAAACGAAAGTACAGCCTCAAGGTTGCGATGCCATCACGGGATGGCAGTCCATCAGCCGGGTGCTCGAGGTCGATCAAACTCCCATCGGCAAGACGCCGCGCTCCTGCCCTGCGACCTACATCGGATTCTGGGATGCGATTCGCCGCCTCTACGCCGACACAACGGAAGCGCGCATGCGCGGATACACAGCCAGCCGCTTTTCCTTCAACACCGCCGGCGGCCGCTGCGAAGCTTGCGAAGGCCAGGGCATGCAGCGCATCGAAATGAGCTTCTTGCCGGATGTGCAGGTGCTCTGCGATGTTTGCGGCGGCAAACGCTTCAACCCGGAAACCCTGAGCATACTGTTCAAGGGCAGGAATATCGGCGAAGTACTGGCGCTGAGCGTCGAGGATGCGCTGCCGTTCTTCGCCGCGCAGCGCAGCGTTCATCATCCGCTCCGCCTGCTCGCCGAGGTCGGCCTGGGCTATCTGAGTCTCGGCCAGCCCAGTCCGACGTTGTCGGGCGGAGAGAGCCAGCGCATCAAGCTGGTCACCGAACTGACCAAGGTGCGCACCGACGAGCTCGGTCAGGACATTGCGCGCCGCGAAGGTCAACACACCCTTTATGTGCTCGATGAACCCACGGTGGGGCTGCACATGGCGGACGTGGAAAAGCTGCTGCGGGTATTGCATCGGCTCGTCGACACCGGCAATACCTTGGTGGTGATTGAACACAATCTCGACGTCATGGCGGAAGCGGACTGGATCGTCGACCTGGGGCCGGAAGGCGGCGCCGGCGGCGGACGGGTCGTGGCGCAGGGGCCGCCGGAAAGCGTCGCGCGCAGGCCGGAGAAGAGCCACACCGCAAAAATTCTCGGCGAATTTCTCGAGGAGCGCGGGATCGCTTAGGTTTCCGCCGACCGCCGACCGGCATTCTGGCGGCTTTCGTGGCCTGCAAACCAGCGGTTTGTTTCTGTCGCGCCAAACAGGCGCCGATCGCTGTCCCGGCGATCGCTATTTTTGCGGAACTTGCACGAACAATTCGTCGGCAGCGTGCAGCCCATCAACGGCAGGCGCGGCGCCTCGCGCAGCAAATAGAGCCTCCCCGTCGCCTGGATTGCCGCCTTGCAGCACATGAGGCATGGCGCGATCTCGACCGCGCGGAAATCGCCCGTGTGGTTCGCCCGCTTCAGATTGGCGATTGAGGTCCTCTGCACGGGCTTTACGCGCGCAACCTGGCCGAGAACCGCCTTGAGTATTTTGACCATGACGACGCTCCAAATTTTGCGCACTCACCATCGGGAGGAACAGTGCCACAGGCGAACGCTCGGCGCAGTCAGGCAGATGTGAGCATTGCGATGCGTTCCTCACCGCGCGCCGTTGTAAGTCAAATGACAGCTAGCAGGGCCGATTGGCTTTCAGCCGACTCGACACATGGATTCAGATCGGCTTGAGTTCCATCAGCTCGATGCGGTTGCCGAACGGATCATCGACATAGATCCGGTGATAGCCCTCGAGAGGCTCGTCTTGCTTCGGGGTGTAGCCCCATGTCTGGAGTTTTTCCTGAAGCAAGGACAAGCCGGTAACCAACAAGGCCAGGTGGGCTTTACGCGCCGGCCGGAAGTCGGCCTCGACACCCAAATGGATCTTAAGATCATCGCCTTCAAACCAGCATCCACCGCGCTTCGCAAGATGGGGCGGTTTCGGCGTTTCGTTGATTCCCAGGATGTACCCGTAGAAATTCCTGGCCAGATCTTCCCCGCCGGCAGGCATTGCCAATTGTACATGCTCGATGCGTGTCACTCCCACGGCATAATATTACACTCGATAAACCAGGCAGAGATACCGATGAAAACGATTCTTGTTACCGGCGGCACGCGCGGCATCGGCCGCGCCACGGCGCTCAAATGCGCGCGCAAGGGTTGGAGCATCGCGCTCAATTATTTGAGCAACCAGTCCGCTGCCGAGGAAGCGTTGCGCGAAGTTCGCGCCGTCGGCGGCCGGGCGATCGCCCTGCAAGGCAACGTCGCGGTGGAAGCGGATGTCGTTTCGATGTTCGGCGAGGCCGAAACGAGGCTTGGCCGGCTTGACGGCGTGGTGATCAACGCCGGCATCGTCGCGCCGTCGCTGCCGCTGGCGGACATGGACAGTGCTCGGCTCAGCCGCACGTTCGAGGTCAACGTCTATGGCGCCTATCTATGCGCGCGGGAGAGCGCTCGCCGCCTGTCAAAGGATCGGGGCGGCGGCGGCGGCGCAATCGTCCTGGTTTCATCGGCGGCGAGCCGGTTGGGCTCACCCTTCGAATATGTCGACTACGCGGGGTCAAAAGCCGCCATCGACACCTTGACGATCGGCCTGGCCAAGGAACTGGCGCAACAAGGGGTGCGCGTGAACGCGGTGCGTCCGGGTCTCATCGAAACCGACATTCATGCCAGCGGCGGGCAGCCCGACCGCGCGCAACGGATCGGTGCCGCCACGCCGATGGGCCGCGCAGGGCGTCCCGAGGAAGTCGCGGAAGCGATTGTCTGGCTGCTGGATGACGGCGCCTCTTATACCACCGGCGCAATACTCGATGTCGCCGGCGGCCGCTGAGCTTTCACTCATCCGGCGCGTCGGCTCATCCCGGGCTTAACGGAATCCGCTTCGGATGGGGTATCCCCTTCATGACGCCAAAATCCGCCGGCAAAGGCGGTATGACCTGGTTGGGGTACCAGAAGGTCAAATGACAGCTCTCGCACACGCCGTCCATTGCCGCGCCCGCATTCATCATGCCGGTCGGATCCTTCTTGTCGATGGCCGTGAGCATTTTCGTCCCGGTCTCGCGCAGTGCACGCGCAAATTGCACGAAGGTCGCGTGCTTTTCATCGAAGAGCTTTTGGCCCGCTTCGGCGCTGAGCACTCCTGACGTGCCCTGGTCGAGCACCGGACTGCCGGGCGCCACGAGCTTGCGGCCATCCATGATGAGTAAATTGGTTCCTTCGATCAGTGCGACGGCATGGCGTCTCGCCTCCTGCCATTCTTCGTCGGAATGCGGCTGGCGAAAGACGGTTCCTTTCGCGGTCGTGGTTATGCTGACCGAATCCCAAAGCGCATCCGCCGATGGATCGACGATCGCATCCATGAGTTCCTGGATGCTGGCCATGATTTGAAAGGGTGGCGACGGCGGTGCCGGTGCAGCCGACGCAGGCACGGCCGTCACCTCGCTTTTCTGACAGCCGCAGAGTGCTAAAAAAGCGACGAGAATTGAACACGGCAGCATTAGCGGGCTTTTCACAAAACCACTCCCTTGTGCGGACTGAAATTCGATCGAAGGTAGTCTGAATCTCCGGCGGCGAGAAGGGAAGTGTCCGGTTCACTTGCCGGCGGGAACCTCGGCCGGCGCCTTTTTGACCGGCTCCTTGGCATGCAATCCTTCGTCTTCGATCAGGCGCCGGCGCACATACAAAAAGCGAATCGTCTCGTACTCAAAAGGTGAGCCGCTCGAATAGTAGCGAAAGTTGATGTTGGCGCGCTGATCGACGGCATTGACCGTCCCCAAGCCCCACGAAATGCCGCCGCGATAAAATCCCGCGACATTGATGCCGTATTCCGCGCCATAGTCGGCAAGAAAACCGACGCCGTCACGCAGCGTCGAGGGCCCCAACAGCGGGATTACCAGATAGGGCCCCGGATGCATGCCCCACTTCGCCAGCGTCGTTGCAAATCCGGTGGGGGCCCCGGGCAATTTGAGTTTGGTGGCGACATCGAACAGGCCGCCGATGCCGATGGTGCTGTTGATGGCCAGGCGCGTCAGGCTGCGCAGCCCATATTTGAGCCGCCACTGCAGCGCGTAGTTGATGACACTGTCGATCTCGGCGATGTTGCCGAAAAAGTTATGGATGCCCGCGCGGATCGGCCGCGGAGCGCGCCGGTAAGTGTCCGCCACCGGCAGGAAAATGGCCTGGTCGAAACGTGCGTTGAACCGGTATGTGAATCGGTTCAGGCGCTCCCAAGGATCATAGGTGTACATGGGCGGCGCGTCGGCCGGCGTCACCAACGGCGGCGCAGCGGACCGTTCCTGTGCCGGCCCGGCGGCCGATTCGGCCGCGACCGCATCGGCAAACGCCGCCCCATTCGCGGCTGCCGCAGCATTATCGGACGCCGGCGTTTGGTCGGGAACCGTTCGGATGGAAACGACCTGAGAGGCGCAGCCTCCGAGCAGTGCGAGCATGACCAGCACCGCCGCCTTCACGGTGCACTCCGCGGCCAGCCGCCCGACAGCATGTCGAGCATGTCGGCGACTTGCTGCCGGTCCCCGACTTCGCCGAGATGGCCGCCGTCATCATAGACGACGATTCTGGAGCCGAGCGTGTCCTTAAGCCACGCGAACTCGCGGTTGTTGAGGATCAAGTCGTTGCGCGTGGTCTGCGCATAATAATCGCCGTCCTCGCGCAGGGCGTCGCCGATGATGTCGAGACGATTCGACGCAATCAGCGAGGCGCTGGTCGCCTCCGGCCGGCGCTTCAAGTAGTAAGGCGCAAACACCCGCGTAAAATAATCGGCAAAGGGTTTTGCGCGCAGATCACGCTGGATATCCTCGAGAGAATCGCCCATTCTCGGCGGATGCTCGGGGTCGGTGATCACCCCGGTCTTGGCGTACAAATCGCCCACAAAGAACATATCGACCAGCTGCAGGCGAAAGGTCAGCGCAATCGCGGCGGAAAAATCCGCATCGGTCTTGAGCGTGGCTGCCGCGGCGCCGAGCAGAAAGTCCTTGTCCAGCTCGAGGCGGTCCGAAGCTCGATACAGATTCGCGATCCGCGCATAAAGCCTGCGATAAAGCAGCTCCACGCCCCGTTCGTCCGGACCGATCGTCGCCGCGAAAAGCCGGTCAAGGCGCCCAACCGAAGAGAACAGGCTCACCGGCGGATTGATCATGACCACCCGGTGGATCTTGAGCTTGTGCTCGGCCGCATCGATCGACTTGACGATCGCCGCATTCGCGCCTCCCAGGCTGTAGCCCACGACGTCGATGTCGGTAATTCGAATCTTGCGCGGCAGGTGCGCGATGATTTCTTGCATGGCGGCGTACAAGTCTTTTCCGTCGGCCATCAAATCGCCCGCGACGCCGGTGCTGGACGAGGAGACGATGAATCCCGGAAAGGTGGGAGACGGCATGGTCAGCACGTGGTAGCCCGCGCCGTACAGCGCCGCGCGCAGCACCGACATGGTCTGGGTATTGCCGTCGCTTCCCGTGCCGGAAATGACGATGACCAGCGGCGCCGGCTTGTCCTGTGCAGAAAGCCACACGCGCAGCTTGGCGTCGAACCAGAGAATTTTCGGCACCGGCAGGCGCCACGGCAACTCCGCGTTGATTTCCGAGAGCGGCACTTTTGCCGGCAACGATGCCATGTCCTGCGGCGGCGTACCGAATACCGTGGCGCGAAGTCCCGCGGAATCGGCGAGACCGATCACGGCGCCGGAAGCCGGCGGCGATTGCGGCGGCCCGGGCTCCGCAGCGAGGGCGGCGGCGGCGCTCAAAACCAATGCGAATGGAATCAATCTTAGGCCGGCGCGCAGCGTCATTCGCATTGTTGTTACGATAACAGCTACAGGGCGCAGTATCGACGACCGCTGCGCGTAGGACGGGGACTACCCGAATTCAAGAATACGGCGAGGACATTCAATGCTCGGCAACAAGCGGCGCGCACCACCCTTCGCAGCGCTGCGCACGCTGGTGGAAACGAAGCGCGGCGGCGCGCTGCCGCTGCCGCCGAAATTGTCCCGCCTGTACGGCGCATTTCGACTGGCCGTGCCGCGCTCCGGTGCGCTTGTCTTCAGTAATTTCGTGAGCACCCTGGATGGCGTCGTTTCACTGCAGGTGAAAGGGCATAGCGGCGGTGGCGATATCAGCGGCTTTAGCGGCCAGGATCGCATGGTGATGGGCCTGCTGCGCGCCGTGGCCGATGCGGTTATCGTCGGTTCCGGAACACTGGCGGCGGATCCGCAGCACCTCTGGACCCCGCAGGCAATCTGTCCTGAATTGGGAGATGAGTATCGCCGGCTAGCCAAAGCGATGGACAAACCGCACGCAGCTTTAAATGTGATCGTGAGCGCGGCGGGATCGGTCAACCTCGGCCTGCCTGTGTTCACCTCCGGGAAGGTCGCGGCGATGATCATTACGACCGCGAGCGGTGCGAAGCGCTTGTGCAGGCACAAGGTGCCCGGTGCAGTCCGGATCCACGCGCTCCGGCGGAACTCCGGAGAAATTTCCGCCGCCGAAATTTTGCAAACCCTGGCGACAGTCGGCGCGGGCCGGCGCATCCTGGTCGAAGGCGGGCCGCGGCTGCTGGCCACGTTTTACAAGGAACGCCTCGTCGATGAACAATTTCTGTCGCTTGCGCCCCAGCTCTCAGGTAGAGAAATTGGCGATGCGCGCATGAGCTTGGTGATGGGCAAAACATTTGCGCCGCGCGATCCCTTATGGGGGCGGTTGTCCGATGTGCGTCAGGGCAGCCGATTGCTGTTTCTGCGCTATTCTTTCTAGGTCTGAGCGGGCGTCTCCGGCGCCGCCGCTTGAAAAGCGGGCAGTTCCCTGCACGCCGCATCGATGGACAGAATCCGCGGAAAGGAATTCATGTCGACCGAGAAGCGCCGGGCGTTGAACACCTGCGGGACCAGGCACACATCCGCCATCGTCGGGGAATTCCCGTGGCAGAACCGCCCGGTCGCTGCGTCTCGAACCAACCATCGTTCCAAGGCATCAAATCCAACGCCGACCCAGTGCCGGTACCACGCATCGCGGGTGGCCTTGTCCAAAATCAGTTTCTCTTCCAGATAGCGCAGCACGCGCAGATTGTTGAGCGGGTGGATATCGCTCGTAATCACCTGCGTGAGCGCGCGGACCCGCGCCCGGGCCAGCGGCTCCGCCGGCAGAAGCGGCGGATTCGGATGCAGCTCGTCCAGGTATTCGATGATGGCCACCGATTGCGTCAGCACGGCGCCATCGTCGAGCTTGAGCGCAGGAACGAAGCCTTGCACGTTGATCTGCAGAAACTCCGACAGGCGGTGCTCGCCGGAACGCAGGTTCTTGATGACCGAGGCGTATTGCAAATTCTTCAGGCCCAGGGCTATCCGTACCCGGTACGAAGCCGAACTCAAGCCATAGCCATATAGAATCATTCCTGCGAGTATATTGCCTAAGATCTGCTGAGACACACGGGAGCCTTAATTTATGCTTAAAAACAGCTTTTTGGCATTTGCCTTGTACGGGTTGATCGCGGCCGGCCCGTGTCTGGCGCACGCAAAACTGCAAAGCTCGTCGCCCGCGGCCAATGCGCGCCTGACGGAGGCGCCGAAAACACTGACGCTCAATTTCAGCGAAGCGGCGCAGCTTGCGGTGCTGAAACTGGTCCGCGACGGCAAGGACGTTCCGGTCCCGCTCGACAAGAACGCCAAGGCGGGCAAGACATTCACGCTGACGCTGCCGGCATTGTCGCCGGGTAATTACAGCGTGCAGTGGGCGGCCGTGGCGGCGGATGATGGTCACGTCACAAAGGGTTCGTTCGTATTTTCGATCGCCGCGTGAAATGGAGATCAGCGGCTGGGACGTCGCGACGGTGCTCGCGAAGGCGGTCACCTATGCGGCGACGTTCGGCGCCGCCGGCGCGGTATTTTTTTCTCTCTATTGCGGCACGCTGCTGCGCGATGAGCAGCGCGGCCTGATCCGCCGCGTTATCGCCATCCTGGTCGCGGCGGCGGCGGCGGCCGGCGTTTTGCGGGTCCTGCTGCTGGCCGGTTCGATGAGCGGCGACGTTGCAGGCATGTTCAACCGTACCTTTGCAGGCATGATCCTGGGGGCGGGAGAGGGCCGGGCGGGCGGCGCACGCATCGTCGGACTTGCTCTGATTCTATTTGGCCTGTCGAAAAACCCCGTGTTTCGAGCGCCCGCGATTCTGGGCGCCATCGTCGCATCCACCTCATTTGCCTGGGTGGGACACATTCATGGGATGGCGCCGAACACCGCGCCGAGCCTGCTGCTCTGTCTGCATCTCTTGTGCGCGGCGTTTTGGCTGGGGGCGTTGACGCCTTTGTTGATCATCGCGAGCGGCGCGCATCAGCCGCAAATCGCCGCGGCGGCCTCGCGCTTTGGGAAATTGGCATTGAGGGTCGTCGCCCTGCTGATAGCGGCCGGCGCGAGCCTGCTGCTCATGTTGATCGGCAATGCCGCGCAATTCTGGGGCAGCGATTACGGAAGAATGATGGCCGTCAAACTGCTGGCGGTGGCCGCTCTGCTAGGTCTTGCCGCATGGAATAAACTCGCCTTGACTCCCAGGCTTTTGCAGGGCGACCCGCGGGCGATGCTCAAGTTTCGACGCTCGCTGCTGGCGGAAATGAGCGTCGGTGCGGTGATTCTGTTGACCACGGCGGCTTTCACCACTCTCACCGGGCCGCCCTAGCCCCGCCCGATTCACCGCGGCAGCACGTAGTCCACGTAGACGCTGCCGGGCGTTCCGGAAACGCAGGCCTCCACCTCGAAAGCCGAGCGTATCAAGTCGGGCGTCAAGGTGGCCTGCGTGGCTCCGTCGCCCGCCACGCGGCCATTCGACAGCGCGAAGATGCGGCTGGCAAAGCGGCCGGCAAGGGTCAGGTCATGAACGGAGGCGATCACCAATTTGCCGTTTTGCGCCAGCAGCTGCAGGCGGCGCGCAGTATCGAGCGCGTGCTTTGGATCGAGGCCGGCAATGGGCTCATCGACGATCAAGACGTCGGGATCTGCAACCAATGCGCGGGCAAGCATGGCACGGGCAAGTTCACCGCCTGAGAGAGTGGTTGCGGGTTGTTCACGGTGACCGAGCAGATCGCACGCCTGCAATGCCCGGGTGATCGTCGGACCGAAACTGGCGGGCAAACCGCCGAGTGCCGGCAGGATGGGCGTCAATCCCAGCGCGACCAGCCGCTCGACCGAGATGGGCCATTCGCAGCGAGGATTCTGCGGCAGATAAGCGCGGCGCTGTGCCAACTGCATGCCGGAGAGCGCGCGAATGGAGATTCCATCCAGCAGGATGCTGCCGGTATCCGGCCGGAGCAATCCTGCCAGTACCGACAGCAAGGTCGACTTCCCGGCGCCGTTCGCACCGATGACGGCAACAAAATCGCCCGACTCGGCATGCAACGAAACCTCATCGAGAATGGCGCGCGAGCCGCGTCGAACACAGATCCCTGCCGCGTCGAGGACGCTCATGAAAGCTTGTGCCGATCGAGGTTCATCCGAACTTGCCGAAGTCCGGCGCCCGGCGTTCGGAAAATGCCGTGAATGCTTCCTTGAACTCCGCGGATTTGAGCTGCCGGAGGAAGTGGCCCGATTCCTGGCCCATGCGCGCCAGTAAAACCGCTTCGTCGCGCATCAGCGCCTTGGTCGCAACGACCGACGCGGGCGCGCGCGCCGCAATCGCAACCGCAGTTGCGCGGGCGACGGCGTGCAGCTCGGCGGCCGGCACGGCTCGATTCGCGATCCCCCAATTCACCGCCTTTTCCGCATTCACCGGTTCACCAAGTACGAACATCTCAAATGCGCGGGCATGCCCGATGCGCAGCGGCATCAACAGGCTCGAGCCGGCCTCGGGCACCAGCGCAAGATTGACAAACGGGGCGATGAGCGCGGCGTCCTCTGCAAGATAAACCATGTCGCAATGCAGAAGCATGGTCACGCCGACGCCGACTGCACGGCCATTGACGGCTGCAACGATCGGAGTTCGCGCCTTCGCGAGCGCAGGAAGCAGCGGATTGGCATCCTCCGGTTTCGGCGCCCCGGCCGAATTGCCGACCGCCGCAAAATCAGCGAGGTCATTTCCCGCGGTGAACATGTCGCCGTGGGCCTTGATCAATATGCAGCGAATCTTCGGATCGTTGTCTGCAGCGCTGATTTCGCTCGCCAGGGTCCGATACATGGCCCGGGTCAGTGCGTTCTTCTTGTCGGGACGGTTGAGCGTCAGAACCAACAGCTTGTCGGACTTCTCCACCAAAACGTGTTCAGTCACAAAAATTCTCCTTCGCGTTTTATGGCGCCGTCTTGCGCAGCCGCACGACCAGCCAAAAGAAAAAGGGCGTTCCAATCAAGCTTGTCAGCACGCCAAGCTTCAGTTCCGGTCCGACGTGAATCAGGCGCGTCGCGATATCCGCGAACAGCAGCAGCAGCGCTCCGCACAACGCGGCCGGCAACAAAATGCGGCTGGGTTGATGGCCGAGCAGCGGCCGCACCAGGTGCGGCGCGATCAGGCCGATGAACCCGACAACACCGGTCACCGCCGTGGCCGCGCCAATCGCCAAAGCCGTGCCGAACACCGCCAAAAAATACAGCCGGCGCAGATTGACTCCCAGGCTCATGGCTTGCGCTTCACCCAGCGTCAGAGCATCCACTGCGCGGGCGGTGAACAACAGCATAGCGCAACCCACCAGGATGAACGGGGTCACGAGCAATACATCGTTCCAACTGCGGTCCGCGAGCGATCCTAGGAGCCAGGTCATGATTTCATACGCCGCATACGGGCTGGGAGCGAGATCGAGCGCGAGCGCGATTCCCGCGGCCGCGAGTGCGGACACGGCAGCGCCGGCGAGCACCAAGGTGATGGTTCCGCCGCCGCGGCCCAGGGCAAAGGTCAAAGAGCTCGCGAGCAGTGCGCCGATCAAACCGAGCAGGGGCGCCAGGCTCGCGAAATGCGCCGCGAATCCGAAGTAAACCGCAATGACGGCGCCGAGTGCAGCCCCAGCCGAGACCCCCAGCAGTCCGGGCTCCGCGAGAGGGTTGCGCGTCACCCCCTGCAGAACGGCACCCGCCAGTCCCAAGGCGCCGCCGACTTCGAGAGCGAGCACTGCCCGCGGCAGGCGCAGCTGCGTGACAATGGTCGCGGCGAGATTGGCTTCCTTCGACCACAAGCCATCCCAAACCTCCCCGACCGGCAGCCAGACGCGGCCCGCCAGCAGCGAAATCACGAAGGCGGCGGTGAGCAGCAGCAGGAGCACCGCGCTGATTGTCCAATCCCGGCGCATCAGGCGTAACTTCTGCTGACAAACCAGAACACTCCGAGCGCCACGAGAAATGCCGAGGCTACATCGACGACGACGGGCCGCGGCAATGCCAGCTGCATGCGCTTCAATCCCAGCACCAGCAATGTCGCGCCGACCACCAGGGCTAACTGACCCACTTCGACTCCCAGATTGAAACCCACCAGCAATTCTGCCAGGCGTTGGGTCGGCAGCTGCAACTCCAGCAGATCAGCCGCAAAGCCAAAGCCATGGATCAGACCGAACACCAAGGTGACCAGAATCCTCAACCGGCCGGCGTCGCGTATGTTGCCCGATATCAACAGGTAGTTCGCGGTAAACAGCCCCGCGCCGAGCAACAGCAGGCTCGGCAGGCCGCCGAATCCCAGTGTCTGAAACAAGGCCATCAGGCACAGACTGGCGCCGACGCCCAACGCCACCATTTTGGGCCGCCGGGTTTGAACCACGATGTTCTCCGCACCGATCAATGCAATCGTGAGAGCGACCAGTGCGTCGATGTATTCGGCGTGCGGTCTCAAGATGCCGGTCACCGCCAGCGCCAGCGTCAAGCTGTGTCCGATGGTGAAACCGGTCACCACGAACACCAGATCGCGCAGGCGGCGCGAGATCAGCACCAGCCCCAGAAGGAACGACATGTGGTCGACGCCGGTGAAAATATGCATCATCCCCATGCGGATGAACTCGAAAAAGCTGGCATTCTTGAGACGGTTGCCCTCGCCTCCCGTCACGTCGATCGTTTGGTGCTCGTTGGTTATGAGCTGTTCGGTGAATTCTCCGCTCGCCGCGTTTTGCACCTGCGCGAAATTGGTGTGGCTCGAGACCAGATCGAAAAAGGCGCCGGAGTGAATTTGCAGATTTGCCGCCGTGGCGCACTTGAAGGTGAAGTCGAATTTACTAAACCCGGCAAGCGCCGACAAAATCTCCACAGGGGGAACCAATGCACAGCGCTTGCCGTCCGCGAGGGCGTAGGTCTTTTGCGTCAAATAGTCCCGCAGGCGTTCCGGCGTCGCGGGAATTGCATCGCTCCCCAGCCGTTTCGCCTCGATGTCCGGTATCGTGACGACCACATCGACCATGCGTCCGTTGATTTCCCAAACCGAATGGGACTGGCTGCGCACATGGGCCACGGCGGGCGCGACGGCGCAGGCGCCGCAAATCAACAGGAGAATCGCGCCCGGCTTCAACGCAAATCGTCCGCGATCAACACATTCGCGCGCTTGCGGAGAAATGATTCACCGCTCAATTTAAGCTTGTCGACCGCCTGGTTGCGATAGTCGCTCAAAACTTGGGCGCGCGCGGCAGCGAAGCCGAAGGGCACCGGATGCCTGTTATGTTCCATGTCAAGAACGTGTATTCCGTCGGCCATCTGGATCGGCTTCGAAACAGAGCCGTCCGTCAATTCCCGGGCCGCAGCGAACAGCTCATCGCCAAGATGAATTTTCGCGGCAAAATAAAATTCTTCGCCCTTGGTTTTGCCCGAGTCGCGGCCATCGAGCCGCGCCAGCGCGGCGGCGTCGCTGATCATCCTCTTGCGCTCTTCCGGTTCAGCCGGCAATTCCCGCAGCGCGGCGGCCGGGAAAACCAGATCCCTGACGCGCATGACCCCTTCGCTGACATAGCGCTCCTCATGATCCTCGAAGAACTGGTGCAAGGCCGCCTCGCTCGGCTGCGAGGTGATCGCATTCTCGGCAATCTCCAACTCGACGGCATTCACCAGCGCGCTGCGCACATCGGGATCGGTCGCCGCAACGTCCAGCTCCTTGCCACGTTGCACGAACAGCTCTTCGCGGATCATGTCATCCAGAACTTTGCGGCGTTGCTCGCGGGTCGCATGGCTCAAGTCGACCCCGTACAGAGTCTGCAGCAGAGCGAGATAGTCGGCGCGTGATACCGGCTGCTGATTCACGAGAGCAACATCTTCGGCCGGTACAATCAGGGTGGAAGCGCTGCGGGCGGTGAAGAGCGAGTACCCGGCCAATACCAGACCGATCAGCACGCCTGCCGCCATCAGCGCAAAGGATCGCACATTGCTGATTTGCGACGGATCGCGCCAGGGCGCGCGCGCGGGTTTTTGATCAATAGCCATTTTGAAGCGCACCGCGGTGTGAAATTGAATAGACATACAGTGCCAGCTCGCGGATGCTCGCGGCGCTGGCCCGATTGACCCACGCGGGGCACACGCCTTGGCGGCCGTAGGCGATGGACATGTGCAGTGCCTCGCGGCTGCCGTCCCCGTAAAGGGTAATGGCATCGCTGAGATTCGGCGCGCCAATGGCCGAGTCGCCCTTCGCATCGATTGAGTGGCAGTCGTAGCAGCCGCCGTGACCCGTGAAAAGGCCGGCGCCGCGCGCGGCGGCGGCCGCATCCGCCTTGCGGCCCTGCCGGCGCATGAGAAATTCGATCGCATCGTCGATTTCGCCCGGTGTCAAGGGTCGGATATTTTTGTCGGCGGGGTTCGGCTGCGGCCGCGCATAGGCGGGCATGATGGCGAGATTCCATGCCTTTGGATTGCGCGAACGGATCCCGTAGTCAATCACCTTTTCGATCTCCGCCGGCCGGCCGGAGCCGTAAAGCCAGTCATCATCGGTGAGGTTCGGGACGCCGCGGGTAGGATCGCCGGAACCTGAAGCGCCGTGACAAACGGCACAACGCGCTACGAACAGCGGTCCGCCGCGGCTGACGGCGAAACGCAGCAACAGCGCATCGGCCGGCACGGCATCCGGGTCGGCGCGCAATAGTTGCCGCGCGGCATAGCGATCTGCCGCAAAAACGGCCGCCACCAACAATGACGCCATGATCAGGACGATGAGAAAGCGCATCACTCAATCATAGCGCAGGCCCGCCAGGCTATCGGGCGCAACTCAGCTGCATGGTATATAGGCATCATGGCTCGCCTGATCTTGCTGCTGCATCGCTATTTGGGAATTGCCGCCGGTGCATTAATGGTGATGTGGTGCCTGTCAGGCATCGTCATGATGTACGTGAGTTACCCTGCGTTGCGAGAATCCGTTCGTCTCGAGCACTTGCAGCCGATCGAGTGGCATGACTGCTGCAGGATTGCAGACGCGCGGCGCGCCGACCTGCGCCTTGAACGCATCGAGATCGAGATGTTGGGCGGCAAGCCGGTCCTGTTCTCAGGCGAGGAGGTGCGCGCGCTCGATCTCTCCACCGGCTCCCCTGCCGAAGTCATTGCTGCGGATCAAGCGGCCGCGGTTGCCAAACATTATGCATTGGGCGATTCGCAGGCGGCGCCCCATCTGCGCGGCTTGATCGACCGCGACCAGTGGACCGTCGCGGGGGATTTCAATTCAGCACGTCCGCTGTATCACTTCAGATTGGCGGACGCGGCGGGCACCGAAGTGTACGTCTCCAGCCGCAGCGGCCGCGCGGTGCAGATGACCACCGCCAATGAGCGGTTCTGGAACTGGCTGGGCGCCGTACCGCATTGGCTTTACTTCACCGAACTGCGGCGCCATCCGGCAATTTGGAGCAAGGTGGTGATTCTTGTTTCGTTGCTCGGCTGCTTTCTCGCCGGCGTCGGCATCTATCTTGGCATTCGCCAGTTCGCCGCACGGCCCGCGGGGCGCTGGTCGCCCTACGTCGGATTCAAGTTGTGGCACCACATTGCGGGACTGGCATTCGGCGTCTTGGCGCTGACCTGGGTGCTCAGTGGGCTGTTGTCGATGAACCCCTGGGGCGCTCTGCAGGGCGTCGGTGCGCAGGCCGAAAGCGCGGCAATCGAGGGTACGCCGCAATTTTCCGTGCAAAGCCTCGCCGCGGCGCTACAGAATCTCGCGGGCGCGCATCCGGCTGCCGTTTCTGTGCAAGCGGCGCCGCTCAACGGCAGGCTGTATTTCATCGCCGGCGGCTCGGGCGGTCAGCGTCTCCGCCTGGACGAGCGCGGCGCGCCGGCACCCTTGAGCGCCGCCGATTTGGATTTCCTGGCGCATGCCGTCGGCCGGGTCGCGACGCCGCTCGCGCTGCGGCTCCTGACGCAGGAGGACAGCTATTTTTTCAGCCATCATGAACCCGTTGTGCTGCCGGTGTATCGATTGATCCTGGAATCCGGTACGCGCTACTACTTTGATGCCGTATCCGGCATGCTGGTTGCAAAATTGGACGCAGCGAGCCGCGCCTACCGCTGGTTGCACCAGGGCTTGCACCGCCTGGACTTTAGCGCGGGCTTGAGAACCCGGCCGCAGTGGGATTTGATCATGCTGTTTTTGATGTCGGGGGTGACGCTGCTCTGCCTGACCGGGGCTTACCTCGGCTACCGCCGCCTGACTCAAGATCCTAAGTCGTGAATCCGATCCAGCGCCCCGCCGCGACAATCATGGTCCACAACAGCAACGAGGCGCCGCCTGCAAATCGGGCTGCGCGGGGAGGTGCGCCGCGATCCCAGGCTTCGAGGCGGCGCGTACCCAACCAGTGAAACATCACCATGTTGATGCCGGCCAGCAGCAGGCAGATCATTTTCAATCGAAATGGAATGTTGACGTAGTAAGTCAGCGCCTTCGATGAAAACATCATCATGCCGGCAAACGCGGCAACCACGAAGGCGACCCACGTCCAGGGCAGCATTTCGGAAGCGACCTGACTGAATGGGCGATCCTTGTTCGTCAATCCCAGCAGGCGCAGATCGACGGTCATGATGCTGCCGACGACCAGCACCAGCGCGAATACATGGACGGTCTCGATGGTCGGAAACAGCCAGTCAGACTCGCGAATCTGGGTTGGAAAGCTGAGATTTTGCAGCTTTGTCAGCGCTTGTTGCAAAGGCATGGAATTAGCGCGTCGCGTCCCGGTTAGACATAGGCGATCCAGCGCCCGGCGGTCACGATGCCTGCGCCGATGATCACGGCCGCAACGCCGATGGCGCGCGCGGCGAGGCGCCGCGCCGGCGATTCGGTCCAATACGTGGGACTTCGGCGCATGCGAACCTGCACAACCAGCAGAATTGCGGCAAGCGCGACAACCATCAGCATTTTCAGGCGAAAAACCCAGTTGAGCAGCTCGCGCGCCGGCTCCGTGATGGTGAGGAGAATGCCCGTGCCCAGCAGCACGCAAAGGGTTGTCCAGACCCAGGGCGTCGCTTTGGCGATCAGCACCGACAGCGGCTGCGCCCCCCTTGTAAAGCCGATGAGCCGGAAACTCACGACGTAAACGGAAGTCAGGAGAATTGCGATGGAGATGATGTGGACGGTCTGCACGGTGGGAACAAACCAGTTTGCCGACTGAAACGCGACGCTGACATTCGTCCTCGACAGCCAATCACAGAACTCTTGGATCACGAGCCACCCTGAATCTAACGGAGCGCCTACTTTGAAGGGAGGCAACGTGTCATCGTAAGCTAAGGGCTCGCGTAAAGTATAGTCGGCCAATGCGCTTCGGACTTTCGAAAAAACCTGCTGCGATGACTGCCTGGCTCGGGCTTGCAGTGCTGTCGGCATGGTGCGTCGGCATGTTCGGCCGCGGCTATTGGACCCCGGATGAGCCGCGCGAGGCGGACATCGCCTGGCGCATGAGCTGGCAGGCGGACAAAGCCGTGCCTCTGCTGGCGGGCGAGCCCTTCTGTGAGAAACCACCTTTGACTTATTGGCTGGCGGCCGTGCCCGTCCGACTGTTGGGCGAGCAGGCATGGAGCGCGCGGCTGCCGAATTTGCTCTATGCATTGATCAGCGCGCTCGGCGTCGGCTTGCTGGCCTCGCGCAGCACCGGGCGATTCGCCGGCTGGGTGGGAGCGGCGGCCATCAGCACCTTCCTGCTGGCATACCAAGTCGCCATCTGGCTGGCCACCGACGCGCCGCTGCTGGCAAGTGTTTCGGTTGCATTGCTCGGCGCCTACATCGGCTTCTACGCCGAGTCCGGCAAGGAGCGCCTGCGCGGCTATCTCTTGATGCACGCCGCATTGGCATTCGGATTTCTGTCCAAGAGCGCGGTCGCCTGGATGGCGCCGGCCCTGGCCATTCTGACCTTGAGCATCTGGGAGAGGCGCTGGCGCGAGCTGCTTCGCTGGGAGTTGTACGCCGGGCTGCTGATTCAAGCCGCGATCATTCTCGCCTGGGTCTGGTTCGTGTACCGCGGCGCCGACGGAATGCAGCACCTGAAAATATTCTTCTGGAACAATTTGGTCGGCCGCTTCACGGCGGTCGACGCCCCGCCCGATTTGCAGTACGCGGCGGCGCATCGCAATTCGCCGGGCAAATACCTGATCGAACTGCCCCTGTATCTATTCCCGTGGACGTTGCTGGCCGTGGCGGCGGCGCGGCGCGCCTGGCGGCAGCGCCAGGCTTTGCGGCATGAGGACCGCGCCGTGCGCTTCGCCATTGCGGCCTCGGTGCCGGCTCTGGTCGTGCTGTCCTTGGCCGCCACCGCGCGGAATGTTTACCTCGCCCCCGCGCTGCCCGGAATTGCGCTGCTGATCGCATGGTGGGCGCGCGAGATCTTGCCGCGTCCGGACCCTTGGGACGTGCGGGCGCTGCGCGCCACGGCAGCGCTGCTGCTGCTCGGCGTTGCCGTATTTGCCGGGGCGTTGACGCTGGTCGGCGCGGATTCCTGGAGCGCCATTCCGCGGCACGGGATCTTTGTCGCCGTTTCCAGCTTAGGATTGCTCGCCGCGGCGTTTTTTTCGCTCCGCGCATGGGCCGCCGCCGGCGAGCACGCCGTCTATTGTCAATGGGCACTGCTCCTCGCCTATTGCGCGCTGCTCGTAGGACCCGCTTCGCAGGTTTACAGGCTGGTGGACCGTTGGCAGGACCTGGCCGCCATCGGCCGTGCCGTCGAGCTTAGGACCGCCGGACGACCGCTGATTCTGCTCGCACCCGACGAGACGACCCGGGCCGTCATCGACATGTACGCGCGCACTTCGGTCGACAGGATTCCGGGGCCGTTGGATGGCAGCGGCGTTGAACGCGTGCGAGCCGCGGCGGCTGCGGCGCCCGACGGTCTTTTCCTGGTGCAGCTTGCGAAGCAATCGCCGCCGGTGTTGCCGTGGCGCGCGAGACCGGAGGAAGCCGCCTTGCCGGCTTGGATCGAGGCCGCAAATCTGCGGTTGGTCGACATTTATTCTGTGCCCCACGGGCGGCGCTACGCGTTGCTCGGGCTCAGGCGTCAGCCAGGCGGCGGTACAGGGAATCGTATTCCTTGATCTGCTTGGTCCAGGAGAAGTCCTTGGCCATGGCATTTTGCATCACCGGCAACCAGCTGCGCGGATCGGCGTACCAGTCGAGTACGGTGTTGATCGCCCAGCGCACGGCCGGTGCGTCGTAGTCGTTGAACACGCAGCCGGTGCCCCGCCCGGTGCTGGGATCGAAATGCTGCACCGAATCCGCGAGCCCTCCGGTATTGCGCACAATGGGAATGGTGCCGTAACGCAAGCTGTACAGTTGGTTCAGGCCGCACGGTTCATAGCGCGAGGGCATCAGGAAAATGTCGCTGCCGGCTTCAATCAAATGCGCAAGCGGCTCGTCGAATCCCGAGCGGTAACTCACGCGGTCGGGAAAGCGCTGCGCGAGGCCGGCGAAGAAATCGGCATATTTCGCATCCCCGCTGCCGAGCACGGCCAGGCCGAAATCGCGCGCCTGCAGCAGCTCCGGGAGAGAATCGAACAATAGATCGATCCCCTTCTGCTCGGCGAGCCGTGTCACCATGCCGATCAGGGGCTGCGCCGTCGACAGCTTCAACTGCAGCGTCGCAATCAGCATTTCCTTGTTGATGAGCTTGCCGCGCAAATCCTGCGGCGCAAAATGCGCGCTCAGGTGCGGATCGTGGCGCGGATCCCATTCCTGGTAGTCCACGCCATTCAGGATTCCCGTCACGCGATCCGCGCGCTCGCGCAAGGCGCCTTGCATCCCCATGCCAAGCGGCGTATCACAAATTTCGCGCGCATAGGTCGGACTGACCGTGCTGACGCCGTCCGCGTGAGCAATGCCTGTTTTGAGCGGATTGATGACGCCGCGAGCCATGTCATCCTGATTCAGCATGGACCGGGCCGCGCCCAGGTCGAGATCCGCGGCAACGCTGCCGGGAATGATGCCCTGATAACCTATGTTATGAATGGTCAGGAGCGATCTGGCGCGCGCCAACAGCGCGTCGCCGCGATACAGCGTCTTTAAGTACAGCGGCAGGAATGCCGTGTGCCAGTCATTGCAATGAAATATATCCGGGCCGAACCCCAGGCGCCGGCAGCTCTCGAGCGTCGCGCGGGTCAGCAGCAAAAATCGGCGATGCTCATCGGGATCGCTGGTATACAAGCCGGCGCGATCAAACAGCGCCGGACAATCAATGAAATACATTGGGATGTCGCTGTTCGGGTAGCTTGCGGTCTTGAGCGAAAACCGATATTCGGTATCGCCGATGATGAGCGCCAGATTCTGGGCGCCGCGCACCGGCATCAATGAGGGGTAGTTGTCGCGCACGACGGAGTACAGCGGCATGAAGGCGCGAACCGTGTGCCCCAGGGCGCCCAGGTTGCCCACCAACGCACCGGCGACATCCGCCAAGCCGCCGGTTTTCGCGTACGGCACGATCTCCGAACTCACTATGCACAGCTTCAACGGCATCACGAAACGCAGTCTAACAAACGGCGCCGAAACCTGGTGCAGGCGCCTTCTGAGTGTGTCAGGCTTCGCTTAATGCGACACGCTGCCCGCAACAAAACCGGACGCTACGTCTCCCGTCTGACCAGCGGCACGCTCGCGGTAATCATGGCGGGGGGACGCGGCGAGCGCCTCAAGGCTCTCACGCAACATCGCTGCAAACCGGCCACACCCTTCGGCGGAAAGTTCCGCATCATCGATTTCGTGCTGTCGAATTGCGTCAATTCCGGCATCCGTCAAATTGCGGTGTTGACTCAGTACAAATCCCAATCCTTGATCCAGCACATTCAGCGCGGCTGGAGCTATCTGCGCGGCGAGCTCGGTGAATTCGTGGAGTTGATTCCCGCGCAACAGCAGATCGGCCAGCACTGGTATCGCGGCACCGCGGACTCGGTGTATCAAAATTTGGAGTTCATTCGTTCGCATCATCCCACGCACGTTTTGATCCTGGCGGGCGATCATATTTACAAAATGGACTACGGCCCGATGATCGCCTACCACGAAAACTGCGAGGCGGATATCACCGTGGGCGTGGTGGACGTGCCCATCGAGCGCGCCAATGAATTCGGCATCATGACCACCGATGATACCAACCGGGTGCTCAAATTCGCCGAGAAGCCGCAGAATCCCGACCCGATCATCGGCCACGAAAAGTTTGCGCGCGCCTCCATGGGGATTTATGTCATTGCCATGGATCGCCTCGAGAAGCTGCTGACCGAGGACGCGGCCAGCGAAACGACCAGTCATGATTTCGGCCGCAACATCATTCCTCCCGCAATCGCGCGCATGCGGGTTTTCGCCTACCCGTTCCACGATGTCGAAACCCGCGCGCAGAATTATTGGCGCGATGTGGGCAACGTCGATGCCTTGTACGAGGCTAACATGGAACTGGTGTCGTTGAATCCTGAACTGAACATCTACGATCATCAGTGGCCGATCTGGACCTACCAGTCACAGCAGCCGCCGGCGAAATTCGTCCTCGACGACGACGGCAGGCGCGGCATGGCGGTAAACTCGATGGTTGCCGGCGGCTGCATCATCTCGGGCGCCTACGTCAGGCAATCGCTGCTCTCGAGCGATGTGCGCATCGAGGAAGCCAGCGTGGTTGAGAGTTCTGTGCTGTTGCCGGGAGTGACCGTCGGCCGGCATTGCAAGATCATGCGCTGCATCCTCGACGAGGGCTGCGTGATTCCGGACGGTTTGCAAATCGGACTGGATCACGCGGTGGACGCGCAGCGTTTTTTCATCACCAAACGCGGCGTCGTGCTCGTGACGCAGGACATGCTGCGCGCGCCTGCGGCGACCCCGCCCTAAGCTTCTTGAACGCCGCTCCCTCGCGCTGCCAACGCGGCTCACGCTGAATACTCAGACAGGCTCCTAGTGGCCGCGCAGCCTGAGCGCGGACCACGCCGCCATTACGCTGCTCGCCTCGATGCCCAGCATGTTGGGCGCGCCGTCAATTTGGCCCGTCAGAAGCTGCACGTCGGCTCCTGCGACGCCCCATGGCTTGTACAGGGACGGCGATGCCTTGCCGAACAGCACGACCTGTGGACAGCCGACCGCGGCTGCGGCATGCGCCGGACCTGAGTCCACGGTCACGAGGCCGGCGGCCCGATCCAAAAGCGACACGAGACGCGAAATCGGCAGGTCATCGGCGACGTTGTGCAGTCCGCCGATCCCCGCCAGCGAAGCGAGTTCCTGATTGAGCTGAAATTCGGGACCGGTGCCCAGCAGCACCAAAGCGTGCCTGGGATGCCGTTGCCGCAGAAAGCGCAGCACCTCCGCCCAGCGTTCATTGGGCCAATGCTTGTTGTTGACGGCGAGGCGGCGCGGGCCGCGCCGCATCGTGCGCTTATTGCCGATCTGCAGGAGAATCAAAGGTTGATCCGCCAAAGCGCGAGTCTTCAGCCAGGCGGCGAGCTGCGCACGTTGAACCTGCGTCACCTCCAGATAGCATCCGGGGAGCACGGCATCGATGTTGGCGTAAGGAGCCGTTACGGTTGCCGGCATGATCTGCGCCAGGCGCCGCCATTGTTGCGTGGCATGTTCGTCCGACAATAAGGGGTGATCCTTGACATCAACGATGCACTGGCTTGGGACGCCGGCGCGCTCCAGAATGGGTCTCGCCGCCGCATCGCCGTCGCAGAACCAAGCCGGCCCCGCACCGCGCGCCCGTAGTTGCCGCACCACCCGCTGCTGATCGATGCTGATCCAGTAGGGAGTCTTACGGCTGCGCACGCTGTAGATCTCCCCCACGCCCGGCTGGCCGCGCAGCAGCGGTTCGCTCCAGGGCCCTGAGGTCAGGATATCGACGGGTGCGCCAAATTCCGCGTGAAGCACCCGAATCAGCGCCGTCATCAGCACCATGTCGCCAAACGCGCCGCAGCGCACCGCCAGCGGCCGCTTAAGGTATTGCGGCGCCACGCCCGCGGCCACGCGCAAGACTCAGCCGGACCCCTTGATGACGCTGTCGCTGAATATTTCCATTTCTTCCAATTGCGGGCTGAACTGCAGCAACAGCAGATCGACGCCCACCTCTTCGAACTTGCCGATCTGGTCCTGCACTTGGGCAGGCGTGCCCACGAGTCCCGAGCGCAGGCCGCGGTTCGACACGGAGTATTCTTGAATCGACATTTTTTGTTCGAGCTGCGTGCCCTGCAGCCATTGCTGGTAATTCGCGTAGCCCTTGGCGTTCTGCTTGACGTCGGTGATTCGCTCGATCTCCTTGGCGACCTCGCCGTCGGATTTCCGGGTGAACGCATATCCGGCAACGCCGAATTGCATCCTTCCCAAGCCGAACTTTTCACGACGCGCGCTCATGTCGGCAATCTTGCCCGCCACATGCTCGGGCGAATCGCCGTGCATGACGTAGGCATCGCACTTTTGCGCGATCAGATTCTTCGCGGCCTCCGATTCGCCGCCGGCATAGATCGGCGGGCGCGGCGAGCGCACCGGTTTCGGTTCGAGCACGGTGTTCTCGGTCTGATAGTACTTCCCGGAGTGGTTAAAGCTCGGCTGAGACCAAGCGCCGTTGACGACATCGAGCCATTCCGAGGTACGCCCGTAGCGATCATCGTGCCGCTCGAAGCTCACGCCGTACATTTTTGCCTCCTGCTCCCACCACGAGGAGACCACGTTGAGCGCGAGACGGCCGTTGCTGATGTGATCGATGTTCGCGGCCTGCTTGGCGAAAAGCGCCGGCAAATGAAATGTCGGCCGTACCGCCACCATGAGCTCCAATTTCTTCGTCACGGCGGCAAGCGCCGCCGAGGTGGACCAGGCATCGAGGCTGGGCGCGTCGATACCCTTGATGTCGTTCATATTGAGCTCTGCGATCAGCGACAGGTCGAAACCAATTTCCTCGCTGCGTCGCGCGAGCTTGCTGGTGTACTCCCAGGTGGCTTGCATGCGCTCATCATCGACATTGCGCAACCAGCCGCCGAACACAGGCATCCAGTAACCGTAGCGAATTCCTTGTTTACCCGGCACGGCGCACCTCGTCCTGCAGATAGTCGGCGAGATTCTCGACCGGGTTGAAACCGATCACACGCGGCGCGTCCGCCACGAAATTCGACAGCGCATTGATGTCGTAGTAATAAATATTGCCGTCGCGGTCATCCACAATGTACTCGATGCCCCCGACGTCGATGCCGGCGGCGCGCACGATACGCTCGATGTCCGACGCCACCTTGGCCGGCGCCTCATAGCCTTCGACCTTGAGACCGGCCTTCGAGGCTTCGACCACGCAGGCGTTTTCCAGGCTCTGTCCGCTGGAAGTCTGGCAGATATCGGCCGGGCACAGGTCAAATGTCTCGCCGGTCAGGTGCACCTTGATGGCGTAGAGATACTTCCCGCCCAAGGTCTCGACCCGGGTGATGAAGCCGCCGCGCGCGGGGATGAATTCCTGCACGAGCGCAACGCTGTCGTTGCCCAGCTCCAATTGTCCCGCGGCAACCGCCGCGGCCAATTCAGCCTTGGCGTTGAAGCGCGTGATCCCCTTGCCGCTGCCGCCGGTATTGGCCTTGACGATGACCGGATAGCGCAATCCCTCCGCCGCGGCGACCGCCTGGGAAGGCGAGTGGATGATGCGCGAGGGCAGGAACCGCAGTCCCAGCGACTTCAACAATGAAGCCTGGGCCGCCTTGGATATTTCATAGCGAAATGCCTTGGCGCCGTTGATGACGCGCACGCCTTGGAGTTGCAGATGCTCGAGATAAGCCAGGGTGTGAAAGATCCCCGACCCATGCCGGCGGCTGTTCGCCGACGGACTCATGCGGTTGAACAACACTTTGAAGCTCGGCTTCTGCGGGCCCACTTCATAAAAATGATCGGGTATGAAAATCTTCTCGAAGGCTACCTTGCGCCGCTCCAATTCCGCGAATATCGCCGCGAACCACTGCGGGTGTTCGTACAGGAATGCCAGCGCGGCAGGGTCTTCCTGCGCGACTGGGTTTATGGCCACTGCACCGCTCGATATCGACATGAATCACTCCTGGTACCCGAAAGAAAAGCCGCCCGAACCGAAAATGATGCGCCCCCGAAGCGTTGCTAAGCAACACGGGGTGATCCGCGTAGACTGTTCGAACAATTGTGTCCGCCAGGCGGGCGGGTTGGAATCAAGGCAGGAGGGGCGCCGCTCAGCGCGCGGCACGGGGCAACTGTAAAATGTCGGGCGCACGCCATTTGCCAGCGCGGGCCCGTTTCGGCATCCTCTGTGATGGAACCTTAGGAGAAGAGGGATGAGTTCGGAGGAGTCGCCCGCACCGCCCGAGTATCCAGTCAACACCGACACGCCCAACGGCTTGCGGTTTGCCGCCTTGTACGGCGATTTGCGGCAGCTTGCCGAGCGGCAGCTGCGCCGCAGTGCCGGCGCCTCCATCAGCCCGACCACATTGCTTCACGAAGCCTACCTCGACATGTCGGGTAAAGATGCGGTATTTCCCGATCGCGAGCGATTCATCGGCTATGCCGCCAGAGTCATGCGCGGCCTGATCATTGATCTGGTGCGGGAGCGGCGGGCGCTGAAGCGGGGCGCCGCCTTCCACATCACGCAACTGCCGACCGAGCTGGGCGCGCCTGACGGCGACGAAGCCTCGCTCACCCGCCTTTCCGACGCGCTGGACGAACTCGCGACCCATGATGCGCGGCTCGCGGAGGTGGTGGATCTGAAATATTTCTGCGGTTATACCTTTGAGGATATCGCCGCCCAGCGCGGCACATCGAAGAAGACCGTGCAGCGCGATTGGGAAAAGGCCCGCGTCATTCTTTTCAGGCAAATGACCGACGTTTCATAGCAGCTCGAAACTGGAGATTCACATGAAAATGCACGGCACTGCAGGCCTTGGTCGCAGGGATTTGCTTCTGATCGGTGTGGCTGCCGCCCTCGGCGTCCTGCCGATCGCAAGCATCGTCAATGCAGCCGACAATAACAAGGTGAAGATCGGCATCATCGGCTCGGGCCATGTGGGAAGCGCGCTTGGCGGCGTTTGGGCCAGGTCCGGTCATGAGGTGATGTTCTCCTCGCGCAATCTCGACAACGACAAGAAGCTCGCCGCCGAGGTGGGCGCAAATGCGCACGCGGGCACGCCGCAGGAGGCCGCTGCGTTCGGACAGGTAGTCCTGTTCGCGGTTCCCTACAGCGCTTTCCCCGAGCTCATGAAAAATCTCGGCGATTCACTCAAGGGAAAGATCATCATCAATGCCAGCAATCCTTTCCCGCAACGCGACGGTGAGATTGCCGGTCAGGCGCGCGAAGAAGGCGCCGGACTCTTCGACGCGCATTTGTTGTCGGGCGCGCACGTCGTTCGGGCATTCAATGCCGTACCCGCAGCACACATGGCCAGCGCGCACGAAGATCCGGGGAAGATCGGCCTGCCGATCGCAGGCGACAAGCAGGCCATTGAAATCGCTTCGCAGCTCGTCCGGGAGACAGGATTCGAACCTGTCGTCGTCGGCGGGCCCGACATGGGCAAATATTTAATGCCGGGAACGCCGCTGGCGGGCGAGCACACACCGGACGAAGTACGCAGGATCGCGGCAACACTGAAGCCCTGAAATGCGCCGCCGACTACGCAGCGGCTGCACGAACAAATTAAACGCTGACTCTGAATCGCGACAACTATCAAATGTCGATTCCGCTCGATAATCTTCCGGGCAACGACCTAAGAGAAATGAATGCCGGAACCTGCCCTCAAATTTTCTGTCACCTGCCCCGACTGCGCGCTTAAGTCCGATTCGGAAATGCCCATCGCGGTGGTCGCCAATGGCTTGCTCACCGGGAAGGATCTGCGCCTCCACAGCAACTGCCACGACCGCTATTGGACGGCCACTTTCACCGAGCGCGAGCAACTCCGAAAAGCCCTGGTCGAGTTCAACAGGGAGTCGCTTGCTCCGCCAGTTGAACAACCTGCAAAACAAATCTGCACCGTCTGCTGAAAGGGCACTTGCGGCCTGTCACTGCAGCGACACCGGCCCCATTTCAGCGCCCGCGAGATGCAGGTGCAGAACCTCGGCCAGGGTCGGCGCTATTTGACGCATGTCGATTTCCCCCAAGGATTTGGCCTTGAGGACGTGCGGACCGACGATGAAGAAGGAGGAGCGCATTTCCGGGCGCTCCGGAACATAGCCATGCATGCCAAGATTGCCGGGCTTGGTGATGAGCGGCATTGAAAGGCTGTAGGCCATTTCATAACCGATCTTGAGCGAAACCAGGAACGCGGCATTCGGGAAGCCGCGGCCCTGACGCACTTCCTCCCGCGACCAGATACGGTCGATCCCGTTGGCCGGCTCGCTCGCAAGCTTGTCGAGCAGGTCCTTCACGCGGGCTCGAAGCTTCTCATCCTTCGGATCGGCGAGCATCACTGCGGCGCTGCCGCCGGCGGGCCAGAGCATGGCCTTCCAATCCGTCACGTTGTGGTCCTTGTCAACGCTGAAGAATCCCGCCTCGAGAAAAGCCGCGTAGAGATTCACGTCGTGTTCGATCGCGGCAAATCCATGGTCGGACACCACGCACACGGTCGCGCGTCCCGGCGCCGCTCTTTCGGCGGCCGCCCGCAGCGATCCGACCACGGCATCCAGGCGCTCCAGTGTTTGGTTCGATTTCGTGCTAAACGGGCCGGAGGCGTGCTCTTCGGTGTCCAACCCGGTCAAATATACGGTGAAGAGTCCGGGGTGTTTGTTTTCCAGCAAACGAGTCGCGAAGCGCGCGCGGATCTCATCGTCCGCGACTGTTTCCTCCATTCCCCCCGGATAGCGGCCGAGGGCGGCTGACAGGTCCTGCTCCAGTCCCGGGGTGCTCAGGGCGCGCTGCAATTTGAGATCATCGTCGGTGCCGGCGCGCCAGATCTGCGGCAAATTGTAGGTGATCCTCGCGCCGACGCTCACCGGCCAATAGACATTGGCCGTCTCGATGTTTGCCGCGGCGGCGGCATCCCAAAGCGTCGGCACCTTGATGTCTTCGGCATACCAGTACCAACCCCGTTGATTGCGCAGCTTGGGATCGAAGGTCGTATTGTCGAATATGCCGTGGGCGGCCGGAGAGGCGCCCGTCAATAAAGTGGTGTGGCTGGGATAGGTCAGCGTCGGCAGCACGCCGCGAACGCCCGAGGCGTAGGCGCCGTCCGCCATGAAGGCCCGCAGGTTTGGCACCTTGAGACCGTGATTCTGTGCATCGATCACGGCCTCCGGCTTCATGCCGTCGACCGATATGAGCAGAAGCATCGGCGCATAGGCCGGACCGTCCGCTGCCGCGCCCGCGACCGCGGCCCCCGAGCAGATGAGCAGCCATATCCAGGACAACGGCAGGCAGTACTTCATGGAACACCCGAATTTAATAGACCCCGAAACAATTGCAAAAATTCCTCGGCGGCCGCATGCACGTTGCGCTGCCAATCATCGGCCGCCGCGTGATCCGCACCGTCGGTCACGTATTTTACGCAGGCAAATCTTGCATTTTCGTGCCGGCAAACCTTGGCCAACGCGTATGCCTCCATGTCGATCACCGCGCAGTCCACTTCGATGTCCGCGGTTGCGAAAGAGTCGCCGCTGCCGCAGACCGCTGCGGGCAGGTGGGTGAATACCGGTTCGAATGTCAGCGCTGAAGGCGCTTCATCGTATGGCGTCACGCCGAGCGCGAAGCCGAGGCCCCTGACATCCATGTCGCGCTGTACAAATTCTTGACACGCCACCAGGGTACCTGAGGCAAAGCAGCGGCTGCCCGCGGAACCAAAATTCACGACCAACGGCATCTCCTCTCGATGATGGGCATAACGCGACAACTCCTTGGTGAGCGCAATCGCCGCGTTTACCTTACCCACGCCGCAATACAGCACCGGCACGCCGGCGGCCTCGAACACACCCGAGGACTCGACGCGCAGCGCCATGACCACGAGGGTGCGCGGCAATTCAGACATGGCGGCGCATTTAATATGTAATGGATGCGCGCAGCCGCAAATTCCGCCAGGAGAAGTCCTGGACTATGCGCAGATCGATCAAGGCCAGGAGGCCCTTCAGTTGATAGCCCGCGCGATCGCACAGATCGGCGGCGGCTCTCATGGTGCCGCCGGTCGCCAAGACGTCATCGACGAGCACCACGTGGCCGCGGCCTTTTTGCATCTCCAGGACCCCCGAGCCGTACTCAAGATCGTAGGCCACATCGACCACCGGCGGCGGCAACTTGCCCTGCTTGCGCACCAGCACAAATCCCTTACGCCGGCGATGCGCGAGCGCCGCGCCCAGAATAAATCCGCGCGATTCAATTCCCGCCAACGCGTCAACCTCGCGCCATTCTTGAGCGCTCAGCAGCGCATCCAGCGCATCCACCGTGGCCTCGAAATGGTCGCGTAACAGCGGCGCAATATCACGGAACAGGATTCCTGCGCGCGGGAAATCCGGCACGTCCCTGATCGCCTGCTTCAAATCGGGCATAGGTCCTCACTGGCGTCATCCCGGTCTTGAGTTTAGCGGCTAACCGGCCAAGATTCCCGCTGGAACCCAAGGTCCCGTCGACGATGCTATCCTGCGCGCTCCGGCGTGTCCGACGACACTTAAGGTAAAAAATTACGAATGATTCTGGTCATCGATGTCGGCAATACGCGCCTCAAATGGGCCTGGCTCACCAGTACCGGACTGTCCGATCAGCAGGCCGTGGTTCATCGCGACGCCAAGCCGGGCATATGGACCACCCTGTTCGAATCGGGTCAAAGACCCAGCCGTGTATTGGTCTCGAACGTCGCCGGGCCCGTTATGGCAAAAACGCTCGCGAAGCTGACGAAGAAAGTATTTCGCGTCCAAATCGAGTTCATCACCGCAGCGCGCGAATTTGACGGACTGACCAGCGGCTATCTTGATCCCTCGCTCCTCGGCGCCGACCGTTGGCTGGGACTGATCGGTGCGTGGACCCGGGCTCACGGCGCACTATGCGTGGTGGACGCGGGTACCGCCGTCAAGGTCGATGCCGTGGATTCCCATGGCCAACACCTTGGCGGCCTGATCGCGCCCGGCATACACATGATGCGTGAAGAGCTGATGAACAACACCAGCGACATCGCCAAGGCCGCCTCCAACAGCACGCCCTCCCTTGCCGGCGTGCTGGCGAATAACACCATCGCCGCTGTGTCCCGTGGCGCCGTGTTCGCGCTGGCCGGAATGGCGGATCATGCCTGCGAGGTTATCGAACAAAGCACCGGCACCGTGCCGAAACTGTTCATTACGGGAGGCGATGCCAACATGATTGCAGGAACGATGCGCGCGCACGGCGAGATCGTGCCGGACCTGGTGTTGCAGGGGTTGGCTGTCATCGCGGCTCAACCACGCTAGGAATCTGTCTGTGTTTCGCCCGGGATCTAAAAATCTCATCACCGATGTCGTGGGCCTCAAGGTCGGCCACGCCACCGATGAAGCGGTCCGGAGCGGCGTCACGGCCTTGTTGTGCGAGACCGGGTGGGCGGCGGCCGTGGATGTGCGCGGCGGCGGCCCCGGGACGCGCGAAACGGAAGCGCTCGCGCCGGAAAATCTGGTGGGACGCGCTCACGCGGTGGTGCTCGCCGGGGGTTCAGTGTTTGGTCTGGGTGCGGCGGATGGCGTCGCCGCGGCCTTGTCGGCGCGGGGCATCGGCCTGCAATTGCGCGCGGGGTCGCCGGCCATTCCCATTGTTCCCTGCGCCGTCTTGCACGACCTGAGCAATGGAGGCGACAAGAATTGGGGACTGTCGCCACCCTACCGCGACTTGGGGCTGCGCGCCTGCGGTGCCGCAAAAGGCGATTTCGCCCTGGGATCCTGCGGTGCAGGGCGCGGCGCCCTGGCGGGAATGCGCAAAGGCGGCATCGGCTCCGCCTCGCTCGACTGTGAAGGGGGGTTGATGGTCGGTGCACTGGTGGCCGTCAACTCGGTCGGATCGGTTTTGATGCCCGACGGCAAGACCTACTGGGCCTGGCCTTTTGAACTGCAGAAAGAGTTCGGCGGCAGCGGGCCCCCGGCCGGCGCGATGGACTTGAGCGATCCGGCACCCGACGAAGCACGCTTGTTAGGCATAGGCCGCCTGCGGCCGGGCGCCAACACCACGATCGCCGTGGTGGCGTGCAACGCCGACTTGAGCTCGGCGGAATGCAAGCGGGTTTCCATGATGGCTCAGGATGGGATTGCGCGCGCCGTGCGTCCGGCACACACTCCTTTCGACGGCGACACCGTATTCGCTCTGGCCAGCGCAGAGTGCGCGCTCGACGCGAGCCTGTTGCGTGCTGCGCAGATTGGACGCATCGGATCTGCCGCCGCGGACTGCCTGGCTCGCGCCATCGCCCGGGCGGTGTACTCGGCCGAACGACCCTGAGGCGAATCCATGGCATCGCAATCGGCGGCAATTGAAACTGCGGCAATTGGCTTCTCTCCGCACTCCGGTTGGGCAGCCATGATCGTGCTGGGCGGCAGCGCGGCTGCCCCGCAATTATTGGCTCGATCACGCCTTCAACTGGTCGACGCTCACGATCCCGAATCCAAGCAGCCGTACCATGCGGTCGAGTTCTTGTGCGTTGAGGAAGCCACCGGCCGCCTGGACGGCTACATGGCGGTCGCGACCCGCCTCGCGCACGATGCCATTCGCGCCCAGTTCGAACAATTGAAAGAACGCGGCTTCGTCCCAAAATCGGTCGGCATCCTCGACTCATCGAGCCGCAAGCAGGTTTCGTTGCCGGCGATTCTCGCCTCGCATGCTTTCATTCATGCGGCGGACGGCAATCACTTTAGAAACGCGCTGTTTGTCGCCGCGGAACAATGCCGGCTGCACGTTTGCCGAATCCCGGCCAAGGGTCTGGAAGCGCACGCGGTCAAGTGCCTGCGCCGTCCGGTCGACCGAATACTCGGAACCGTCAATCAACTCGGACAGGGGCAGGGGCCTCCCTGGGGCGCAGATCAAAAAAAGGCGGCGCTGCTGGCTTGGTCCCTTCTCGAGGATTCCGGCCGTTCGGGGCCTGTCTCCTAGGACTCGCCGATCGCCGCGGCCAGCGCCGCTTCAAAATCGCCGTGCATGTTGCGCAGCCGCTGCAATTCGTCCTTCGGCCACACATGTTTGAGCTTGCCGTCGATCAATACCGCGGCGCGGTCCGCATAGTGTTCGACAATGTCCAATGAATGCGTGGCAAGGAGCAACGCACCGCCGCGCCGTTCAATCCGGCCTCGCAGGTGCCGCTTGAGAATCAGAGCGCTCGCCGGGTCAAGGCCGTTGAACGCTTCATCGAGAACGATCAGCAGAGGATCGCCCACCAAGGCCAGGAGCACCGCCAGTTTTTGACGCGTGCCGAGCGAAAGCGTATCGACAAATGCCTCGAGGTAGGCGGTGAAGCGCAACTCGTCGGCCAGGTTCAGCAAATCATCGCCGAGCGCGCTGAGTCCCTTGGCGGCGGCATGCACTTCCAAGCACTGACGTGCCGTCAGCAGCGCCGGCAAGACATCGGGCGCACAGCCGTACCCAAGCTGCCGTTTGGCCGCGAAAGAGGCAAGGCGAAGCGAATGTCCGGCGATGCAAATCTCGCCCCCCGAGGGAGCCAGGCGGCTGACCACGCAATCGAGCAACGTGGTCTTTCCACAGCCGTTGGGACCCAGCAGCACAAACCATTCGCCCGCCGTCAGCGCGATCGAAACATCTTCAAGCACGATGCGCTGCCCATAACCGGCACGCAGACCCGTGATCTCAAGGATGGGGCTAGGCACGGCGGATCCTCCAGTTCCAAGCCAGGCCGCCGCTCAAGCTAAGGCAGCCCAGCACTGCCGTGCAGGCGCCCACCTCGGCCGCAGTACGATACGAAACATTGAATGCCAACAGCAGCAGCCCCTCGAGTGCGCTGGCGCCGATCACCACGGCACAGGCGGGCAGCAGGAATGTGCGGATCACCTCGCCCGGCCGCACCGGCAGGGGCGCCAGCCAGCGCCGGGCGATGCGGCTGGCCGAGATGACGGCCGAGCAGATCAGCAGGAGCACGCAGACCATTCCGAACAGGGCAATCGCCACCATCGCAGCATCCGCCGTCGTACCCAGGGGCATCATGATGAGGATTGGAATGATGGCGCGCGAGACGATCTTCGGCTGCGCCCAGGCGAACGCCTGGCGAACCGGCCAGCTGCCGAGCGAGCTCAAAGAGGGGCGAAGTTGCGCGCCGCCTCGCAATTTCGGATGGGGAACATAGCGGGACCCCGGCGGCAGATCCTGCGGTTTCGGTTGCGGCACGAGAAAGCTGCCGATCACGCCGAGCGCAATTCCGCTGCAAAGATACGCCCACAGCGCCAAAGGCGCGAACATCTCGGAGCTCCTCGCAAATAACAACATCAGTGTGTACGCGATGGCTGCGATCGTGAGCAGCCCGATGGCGGCGATCGCGGGGAATGTTTCGATGAGCAAGGACTCCCAGCGCGCGGTCGATGCGCTGACCGGAACCGCCGCCAACCAGGAGCGCGCGAATTCGGCGCGCTTCAGCGCCCGCCGCCGCGCAATCATTACCGCGCTTGCGACCGCGGCCAGGCCGGCGCAGAGCAGACCGTGCAAACGCCACCATGTGAGCGTCGGGACGGCCGCCTCCTCCACCCGGGCAAGGGCGACCAGCAGTGCAAGACTCAGCAGCACGGCGCTCGTCTTGAGGCCGGCGCGCGCGCGCCGATTGAATAGAATTATTTTTGCAGCGGCAAGGCGCGGTGCGGTCACAGCTTGGGACTCGCCGCAAGCAATGCCTGGGTGTATGCGTGACGCGGTGACTCGAACACTGCAGCCGCCGTTCCCTCCTCGACGATTCGCCCGTGCTGCATCACATAAACACGATCGGCAATTGCCCTGATGACCTGTAGATCATGCGACACGAAAAGAAATGCCACCTCGAGACGCTCGGCGAGATCCGCGAGCAGCGCGAGAATCTGCGCGCGGATCAATACATCGAGCGCCGAGACGGCCTCATCGAAAGCGATCACGGCGGGTTCAGTGATCAGCGCTCGGGCAATCGCAATCCGCTGGCGCTCGCCGCCCGAGAATTCACGCGGCGGACGTTGCGCATCGGCCGCCGTCAGTCCCACCTGCTCCAAAACCATGGCCACCTTGCGCCGCCGCTCCGCCTTCGAGGGGGGTGGGTTCAACAAAAAGAACGGCTCGCCGATCAGCCGCTCCACGGTCCACCTTGGATCAAAACTACCATAGGGATCTTGAAAAACCACCTGGATGGAGCGCCGCAGGCGCCTCAATGTTGCGCCGGCCGCGGTTGACAGCGCCTCGCCGAGCAACGACACCTCGCCCGCCTGGGGGCGTTCGAGCGCGAGGATGGCTCTTAGCAAGCTGGACTTGCCGGATCCCGACTCGCCCACCAGGCCCACGGTTTCGCCGGCATGCACCGATATAGAGACTCCGTCGACCGCGCGCAACGGGATGGGGCGATGCCACAGCGAGGTTCGCCTGCGCGGATATTCGCGCACGATGCCGCGCACCTCCAATACGGCAGGCATGCTGTCATCCGCCATCTTGGCGCGCTTCGGCTGCAGCTCGGAGGCCGCCAACAGTGCCGCCGAATTGGCATTGCGCGGTCGGCGCAAAATTTCCGCCGCCGGGGCCTGTTCGACGATCTCGCCCAGATGCATCACCGCGACCCGGTCGGCGAGCTGCGCAATCACCGCAAGATCGTGCGTCACCAGAATCATTCCCATGTTTCGGGAGCGGACCAAACTTCGCAACAGCAGCAGCACCTGCGCTTGCGCGATGACGTCCAATGCCGTCGTGGGTTCATCGGCGATGAGGAACTGCGGCGACAGAACCATTGCCATGGCAATCGCCACGCGCTGACGCTGGCCGCCGGACAATTCATACGGCAGCCGGTCGAGCGCGCCCTGCTCTCCTTGCAATCCCACGAGGTCCAGCGTTTCGCGCGCCATGCTTTGCGCCGCCCTGTCGCTTGTCTCACGGTGCGCGCGCACGGTCTCCGCCACCTGGTCGCCGATCCGCATCAGCGGATTCAGCGCGCTCATGGGCTCTTGAAACACCATGCCGATGTCGCGCCCGCGGATCGCCCGCATCTGGGTTTCCGATTTTGAGCTCAAGGTTTCGCCGTTCAGACGCGTGATCCCGGTGCAGGTGGCGGTCGGCGGCAGCAGCCGCATGATGCCAAGCGCCGTCATCGACTTGCCCGACCCTGACGCGCCGACCAGGCCCAGGATTTCGCCGGCGCGCACTTCAAGCGACACATTTTTGAGAACGCGTGCCGCACCGATGGCGACGCTCAGGTCCATCACTTCCAGAAGCTGCCCGGGACTATTGCTCATGCGCAGCGCCGGCGCGGCGCAGTCCTTCGCCGAGCAGGTTCAGTCCCAGTACGAACAGCAGCACGGCGATTCCGGGGAAAAGCGCCAGGTAGGGCGCCAGCGCGGTGAGGGTTTGCGCCTCGTTGAGCATGCGGCCCCAGCTTTGAACCGGCGGCTGCGCGCTCAATCCCACGTACGACAGGCCGGCCTCCGCGATGACGCCCAACGAAAATTGAATGGTGCCTTGCACGACCAACAGGCCGAGCAGGTTGGGCAGAATATGCTCCCACGAAATTCGCAGCGGATCTTTGCCGGCGGCGCGCGCCGCCAGGGTGTAATCCCGGGTCCATTGCTGGATGGCGCCCGCGCGTGTCACGCGCGCGAACACCGGTATGTTGAAAATACCGATGGCGATGATGGCATTGACGGCTCCGGGACCGAATACGGCCGTAATGAGGATTGCCATCAACAGGGCCGGAAAGGCGAATATCAAATCGTTGCCGCGCATCACGATTTCATCGGTCGCACCGCGTCGTGCCGCGCTCAGCAGCCCGAGCGGCACACCGACGCACATGCCGATGATCACCGACAGCAGCGCCACGCCGACCGAGGTTTGCGCCCCCTGCATGATCATCGACAAAACGTCGCGGCCCAGCTGATCGGTGCCGAACCAGTGCTGCGCGCTCGGCGGCCGCAGCTTGTCGGCAATCGACAGAATGCGCGGATCGTACGGCGTCCAGAACTGCGCGACCGCCGCCACGACGACGAACGCAGCGGTGATGACGGCGCCGGCCACGAGGCTCGAGTTGCGCGTGGCAGGGATCATGCCGCGCGCGCCCGCAATTGCGGATTCATCAGCACGTAGCCCAGATCGACCAGAAAGGTCACCATTACCACCGCAAACACCAGCACCACCACCACGCTCTGCACCACGATCAGGTCGCGCTGCACGATGGCTTGAAATACCAGCCGGCCCAAGCCCGGCAGAAAGAATACGTTTTCGATGATCACGCCGCCGGCGAGCAGAAAGGAAAATTGCATGCCGAGGATGGTCAGCACCGGCACCATTGCGTTGGGCAGCGCATGGCGCAGCAGCACGCGCCGCTCGCTCAACCCCTTGGCGCGCGCGCTGCGGATGTAGTCCTCCTGCAGCGCGTCGATGAGCGCGCCGCGCAAAACTCGCGCGAGGATTGCGGCCTGCGGCATGGCGAGCGCGATGGCAGGAAGGGTCAGAGCCTTAAGAGCGGTCCAGAATCCCGCCTCCCAGCCGGGAAATCCGCCGGCGGAGACCCAGCGAAGCGCGATCGCAAAGACCAGCACCAGCAGCATGCCCAGCCAGAAATTTGGCAGCGCCAGCCCCAATTGCGTGATGCCGTTGACGACCGAGTCGCCGAGACGCCCTCTCCTCGCCGCGGCGTACAGGGCGCTGGGAAAAGCCACCGCCGTCGAGAGCAGCAAGGCGTACACGGCCAGCGGCAACGACACTTGCAGGCGCTCGGCGAGCAATGCGCCGACCGGAACGCGATAGGTGTAGCTCATGCCGAAATCCGCATGCAGCAACCCGCCGAGCCATGAGCCATAACGCTGCCAGAGAGCTGCGTCCAGTCCAAGCTGGTGGCGCATGGCCGCAACGCTGTCAGGATCGGCCTGCAGCCCCATCATGTAGCGCACCGGATCTCCGGGCACGACCTGAACAATGACAAACACGACGGCGGTCGCCGCGAGCAGCGTCGCCAGCAGCACGGCTGCGCGCCCGGCGAGATACGCGCCGCCGAAGCGCCGCGCGCTCAAGATCATCGAGACCAGAATTGCCGCCAGAAACACGCTGCCGGCGATCCGCAACGAAGGCAGGCGGGTTGCCGCCGCTGCGGCCAGTTCATCGTCATGAATCACCGGTGCGGCATCGTCAAAATGAGCATGCGAGACATCCACCACGCCGAGCACATTGTCGAAGCCGATGCCGTGCGCGTGCGCATTCCAGATATCCAGGCGCGGGTATTGGAACAGGAACCCGTTGACGGCATCGACGGCGAGCTTGCGCTGAATCTGCTGCAGCAGCTCCTTGCGCGCGGCGGCATCCACGGTATCGTCCAACGCGGCGATCAGGGCTTTGAATTCGGGATTCGAATAGCCGAAGTAATAGTCATCGCGCGCATAAATGTCGTAGTCCAGCGGTTCGGCATGCCCCACGATGCTCATGTCGAAGTCATGGCGGGTGTAGACCTGATCGAGCCACTGCGCCCATTCGAGATTCTCAATGTTCAGGTGGATCCCCACCTGCGCCAACTGCGCGGCAACGATCTCGCCGCTGCGCCGTGCATAGCTCGGCGGCGGCAGCTTCAGCGTCATGGAGAAGCCGCGGGGATATCCGGCCTGGCTCAATAATTGCCTGGCCTTGGCGGCATCGTGCGGGTACAGGCCCGTCAAATCGATGTAGGCAGGATTGTGCGGCGGAAAATGACTGCCGATCGGCGTGCCGTAGCCGAACATCGCGCCATCGATGATGGCGCGGCGATCCAAGGCGTAAGAAATCGCGCGGCGCACCAGCACGTTGCCGAGCGGCGCCACACGCTCGTTGAGCCCGAGCACCGTCTCCATCTCGGTGGTCCCGGTGAAGACTTTGAAGCGGCGGTCGACCGCGAATTGCGAAAAACTCTCCGGCGCCGGATAGTTGGCAAACGCATCGATATCGCCCGCCATCAACGCGGCGAAAGCCGCGCTCGGATCCGTGATGAATTTGAAGGTGACCTGGCTGAGGGGCGCGGGCGGCCCTTGGTAGTCGGGATTGCGCTCCAGGGTGATGGAGTCGCCGCGCCTCCATCGCAGGAATCGAAACGGACCCGTGCCGATCGGCCGCAGCGCATTGTTCATGGCCGATGCGCGCGACACCATCACCGCCGAACCGAACGCCAGGGATTGCAGCAGTCCGCCCGAGCGGCGGCTTAACAGCACCCTCAATGTCAATGGATCGACCACCTCGACTGCGCGAATTGCCCGCAGGCGCGCTCTTTGCGGATTTGCCGAATCCGGCGCCAGGATGCGCTCCAGGGAATATTTCGCAGCCGCGGCGTCAAAGTCGCTGCCATCCTGAAATCGCACGCCGCTCTTCAAATGAAAAACGTAGGCGAGGCCGTCGCTCGAAACTTCCCATGAAAGCGCGAGCCGCGGCAGCACCGAACCGTCCGCGCCGAATTGCACCAGGCCCTCATACACATTGCCGTAGAGCACCTCGGATATCGCGGCGGCCGGATTGGCGGTGGGGTCGAGAATCGGCGGCTCGAGCTGCGTGCCGATGATCATGCGCTGCGCGCCCACGGCCGGAAATGCCGCGAGCAGCACGGCAGCAAGCACAGCGAGCGCGGAAAACACGGGGTGCGTCAAGGTCGACGCCGGGCCAAGATCATGCGCCTCCGACCAGCAAGGCGTGGGCGGACAGCGCCATGACTTTTGCGGAATTCAGCATGTCGTCGATGAGCACGTATTCATCCGGCTGGTGCGCCAGGTCGAGAATTCCCGGGCCGTAGGCGATACAGTCGCGCAGCTTGCCGATGCGATCGATGTGCTTCTGATCGTAGGTGCCCGGTGAACAGACAAATTCTGCGTCGCGTCCGAGCACGCGCCGAACCGCGGCAGCCGTGCTGCGCGCGACCGGTCCGTTGCGATCGGCCATGGTGGGCTGCACCTCGAAAATATCGCGAAGCTCATAGCTGAAACCCTCGCGCTCCGCGACGAGTTGCTCCAGCAGCGCGCGCACCTCGCCTTTGACGTTGTTGATGTTCTCCTCGATGATCATGCGGCGGTCGATCACCATGCGGCACGAGTCCGGCACACAGGGCGCCGGATAACCGGATGCCTCCGCCTGACCGCCGTGAATCGAATTGATGTTCAGCGTGGCATGCCGCGCGCCGGAGGGAACCACGGGCATGTCGGAGTGCCGTGCCGCAAGCTTCGGATATAGCTCCCGCTCCAGGCGATCGATGAAGGCGTTCATGTGGCGCACCGCGCAATCGCCCAGAAAAGGCATGGAGCCATGCGCCATGCGGCCGTGAGTTTCTATCTCCGCCCACCATACCCCGCGGTGACCGATGCAAACGCGGTCGACGTTCAAGGGTTCGGGAATGATCACATGATCGACGCGGGGTGGGGAAAACCAACCGCGCTGCGCCAGATAGTGAACGCCGCCGAAGCCGCCGGACTCCTCGTCGACCGTTCCCGAAATCTCGAGTGTCCCCGGCAACTTGATGCCCGAGTCGACGAGGGCTTCGACCGCGATGATGGACGCGGCGAGTCCGCCCTTCATGTCGCAGGCCCCTCTGCCGTAGATTTTGCCGTCGCGGACCGCCGCGGCGAAGGGATCCAGGGTCCAGCCGGCGCCGACCTGCACCACATCGATATGGCTGTTGAAATGCACACTCGGTCCGGCAGCACCGCCTTCGCGCCGCGCAATGACATTGATGCGCGGGTAGCGCTCGCTATCGCCGGGCGTGCCGGCCGCCCGCACATAGTTGACGGCGAATCCATGCCCGCTCAGGCGCCGGCCAAGGAACTCGGCGCAGGGTTGATAGGCTTCGCCGGGCGGATTGATGGTCGGAAAGCGGATCAATGCCCGCGCCAGCTCAACCAATTCCTCGCGGCGTGCGTCAATCAGCTTGAGCAGAATGTCCGCTGCGCCGGAAGTCATGGCTCCCTCGGGGGATGTCGGGCGCGCGTAAGCGCGGCGCGGCTTCGCGCCTGTTCAGCCAGGGCACGCAAGCCGAGTTGTTCATACACGCTGCCGAGCGCCGTATTGAGCGGCACGCCGCAAGGATCTGCCGTGCGCCGCTGTTCCAGCATTTGCTGCGCCAAGGACAATCGGCCGCTCCTCCGCGCCGCGTCCAGCAATACTTGCTCGAACAGATCGCGCTGCGCGTGGCTGCCGCCGGCTTCCGCCATTCGCGGCACCGCAACGCTCAAATGATGCCAGGCGCGCTCGAATTCGCCATGGGCGTAAGCATACAAGCCTTCGCAGCCCGGCAGCGCCACTTCCCGCCACACCGTGCGCGTAAACGCGGGAGCGCGCGCGGCGTATTCTCGCACCGATTCCAGCAATGTCGTGGCTTCGGGAAGCCGCGCTCGCGCCAGCCCGTACAGGTATTGCAGCGACAGAAACGGCTGAATCGTGTCCTCCGCGCGCGCCCGCAGATGATCGCCAAGATCGTGCCAGCGCGATCCGACATCGATGCCGGCGATCTCGAAGCGGGCGAGCAGGGAAACGGCGCCTGCCTGGTCCTGGGAATAATTCTTTGCGACGCCCCAGCAATGCTCGTCATACGCCTGCAGCGCTTCGCTCTCGCGGCCCTGGCTCAAATAGAACAGCGCCAGGTGCCACCACAGGTGCGTGAGCATGAAGGAGTTGAGTCCGGACCAGGTGTCGGCGGCGTCTTCCAGGAATTGCGCACCTTCGTCCATGCGGCCGCGCGTCAAGAATACATGCGCGAGGGCGTGCTGCGCCCACGGCTCCTTGCGGCGCATCGCGAGCGCCGAGCGCGCCTCAGACTCAGCCTCATCGAGGAGGTGACATTGTTCGTAGCCGAACGCCTTCATGCCGTAGACGTAGGGAACATCGGCGTTCGCGGGGCCGACCTTCAATGCGATGCGCAGCATTTCCGGAGAATTGCCGCGATTGAATTCGAAATACTGATGCGTCTTGACGATGGCGAGATCCCGCGGAAATTCATCCGACACTCGATCGCACAAGCGGATGCCCCGCTCGAGGTCATCGTCGACCCACGCGCGCAACATGGCGGTGTTGAGCTGTTCGCGGCGCGTCGCGTGCGGTGCCGCGATTTCGGCGTGCGTCAGATACCGCGCCGCGCGCGCGGCGCCCTCCGGTGCCTCCAGCAGCATCCACAGCATTGCCGCGTATACATTCGCCATGCAGGATTCGGGGTCGGCGGCGGCGGCGGCCAAAATGCGTTCGGCGCGGGTTTCATAGGCTAGATAGCCCTCGATGAATTCATCGATGCCGCGCAGCGTGCCGGCGCTCGTGCCGGTGATCGGATTGCCCAGATAATCTCGCATCATCCCTGGGATGATACTGGAGCTTGGGATCAACCGGAGCTTGGGGCGCGGCCTGATGCGGCAGGCTTAAGGCGCCGCGGCGGCTTGATTGGCCTTCAAAAAGGCGGCGACATCGGCCGCGGAGCGCTGCGGAATCTCGAGTTGCGGCAGGTGTCCGACTTCGGGATACGTGATCAATTTCGACCCGCTGATCGCCGCCGCAAATTTTTTCGCCGCATTGGGCTCGATGAGCGGGTCGCTCTCTCCCCACAAAATCAAGGTGGGGACCTTGATGGCCGAGAGCAGTTGCGCCGTCGGGGCCGCCCCCGCGCCCATATTGACGCTCATCAGAATTTCGCGGTGACCGGGCGCGCGCTGAAACTCGGCGAAGCGATCCACGATGAACGGTGTGATCAGCCCTTTGTCGTAGACATCGCCCTTCAGACCCTGTTCGATCAGGGGCCGATTGTCGATTTTGCTCAGCACCATGCGGCCGAGGCGGTAGCGGAGGATTTTGAATGCCAGGGGCGGATTGCCCGGCTTGTCGTTCGCAAAGCCGGCGGCATCGACCAGAATCAGCGCGTTGACCCGATCCGGATGCCGCACCGCCAGTTGCCACGCCGCGCCGCCCCCCATGGAGTTGCCCGCGACCGCAAACTTCGGCAACGCCAGTTTTGCGGCGACGGCATCCACAAAGTCCGCCAAGTGTTCGCCGCCAATGGAGCTGCCTGCCGGCGCGCGCGTCAAGCCGTGACCGGGGAAATCCAGGCTGATGATGTGGAACTGCGGCTTGAGTTCCCGAACCCAGCCGTCCCAAGTCGTGAAGGAGTCCGCGAACCCGTGCAGCAGCACCAGCAAAGGTGCGTTCGGATCGCCGTCCTCGCGGTAGTGCACATGATAACCGCCGGGCAGATCGACGAAGTGCGAATCCGCCTGGGCGTATTTCGCCTCCAGCGTTTCAAAGGGAATATCAGGTCCGCGCAGCTTGAGCCAGGCGCCGATGAGGACCAGGACGAGAAGCCCCAAAAGAAACCCGAGAATTCTGCGCATGACTTTGATGGAGTTCCTAGTACTTGTAGGTCAATCGAATGCCGACGGTAGTCGGTTCGCCGGCCGCGGCAACTTCGCTGCTCGGCAGGAAGAAATTTCGGGTCAGATCGTACGATCTATCGAAAATATTTCGGCCCCACAAACTCGCCGTCCAGGGCGCGCCGGATGCCGGCGCGAGCGACAGATTGGCATTCGCCAGCCAGTATTTCGGAATGGTGAAATCGTTGCTGCCGAGCAGAAAGAACTGGCTGTACGTGTCGTGAAAGCTGTAATTGGACTCGGCGGTCACGGTAAAGTGGCCCACGGTCCACGAATAACTGAGGTCGCCGCCATAGCTCCACTTGGGGAAGCTTTCCGGCCGGCCGTTGTAATCGACCGGCGGTTGCGTTTGGTCCAAGGGGACGTCCAACAGCTTGCTGGTGTAGTAGCCTTCGGCGAATCCGGCGTATTGGGAAATTGAAATCCCCGGCAACGGCCGCCATTCCAGGTCCATTTCGCCGCCGCTGATGCGCGAATTGGCATTGACGAATCGGCCGATGAAGGACTGCGACGTGGCATCGAAGACCTTGCCCAGGATCTGCTGATCCCGGTAGCGATAGTAATACACGGATGTGTTCACTCGAAGCGTGCCGGTGACGTCTGATTTCACGCCGATCTCATAGGCGGTGAGTTTTTCCGGTTGAAACGGATCCGCCGATGGCGCAGTCACGGTGTTGTGCGCCGTGAAACCGCCCGACTTGACGCCGCGGCTGATGCTTGCATAGAGCAGCGTGCTGAGGACCGGTTTGTAGTCCAGCTCCGCCTTTCCGGAAGGCAGGTTCGATGTGATCGATCCGCCCAGGGCGCCGCCGGTCAGTGAGGGCGGCCCGGGCAGAAACGCCGTGTTGAGCCCGATCAGTTCGCGGCTCTCGTGATCCTCGCGCACTCCGAGCGTCGCCTTCAAGGTGTCGGTGAATTGATAGTTGCCCTGCGCGAAGACCCCCAGCGAATTGGCGACCTGCTCGTAAGTCGTCACCGCAATGCCGCCAAGCCGGTCGGTGAGGTCGGAATAGAAATTTTCGCGTAGATCTTCGTTGGAATAGAAGAGACCGGCCACCCAGCCGAAAGACCCGTTGTTGGCGGCCAGGCGCAGCTCTTGGGAGAACACGTCAAGATCGCTGTTGAGGTACTCGTCCGAGTCGTCGAATTGCGTCGCGTCCCAGTCCGCATATTCGCGGCGGATGAGCTTGTTGTAAGCGGTTATAGCGGTGAGCTTGATGCCGCCGAAATCGATATTGGCGGTGAGATCGAGTCCATCGTTGCTGTTGTCGAGACCGGGCTTCGAATTCGCGCCGATGCCGATCAGTTTGGCGAAGGTCGGATTGAGCTCCCAGCCGGTGGCATATCGCGACGTATCGGCGGGAATGGCCGTAATACTGCCGCGCGGCGTATAGGGCTGGAGCAAGTAAAGGCCCTGTTCATCGGATTTATCCTGCGCTCCGTGAACGGCGAGCCGGAAATCGACGGCTGCCGAAGGATCCCACTGCAGTTGGCCGCGGACCGCGATTTTGTCCCTGTCTCCGAGCGTCTGTCCGGTGATTCGATTGCGCTGCCATGCGCCGCCCTGTTCCGTTGCCACAGCGAGCCTGCCCATCAGCCCATCGGCAATGCCGCCGGACACGAACCCTTGCGCATTGAGTTCATTGTGCGAGCCGTACTCCAGCGAGAACCCCGCGTGCGGCTCCGCGGTGGGCCGGTTGCTGATGAAATTGATCTCGCCGCCGGTGGTGTTGCGGCCATACAAGGTGCCCTGGGGACCGCGTAAAACCTCAACGCGATCGATGTCGAACAGCTGCCCCTGGGTTTGGATGGGCAGGGCGAACGCGACGCCGTCGAGGCTCACGCCAACCGGCGAAGTGTTATTCGAGGTGTAGTCGATGAACCCCACGCCTCGCAGACGAAACTGCGGTTGGCTGCTGCCGAACGCCGGCTCCACCTGCAGGCTGGGGACCGCATTCTGCAGATCGTTGACATAGCTGATGGACTTTTGGGCCAAGCTTTGACCCGAGAGCACCGACATGGCGATACCCACGTTTTGTGCCGACTCCACGCGCCGCTGCGCGGTCACCACGATCTCCTCCAGAGCGCCGCTGTCGTTCGCCAAGGCGCCGGCAGCGATGAAAATGGCCCCGGCGCCTGCAGCGGCGGCCATTAATCGAATGAACATCCCGAGTCTCCCTGATACCCGACACGCTAAGAATCTGCGCGCATCATCGGTGGGGCCACGTCCTTTGTGAAGTGTTGTTTGTGTAATGGGAGATGCGGAAATGTTATTGCGTCCAAGGGGTAGCCTAAACGATAACGGTTCGCGATTGGGAAGCGCAGCCGCGTCCCCGTGGTAGAAATTACACTTGCGTTCACGCACGATTTCATCTATCGCCATCCATGCGTAAACTAGCCGTTATCCGTTTCCTCCAGGCTGCCCATGCGGAAATTCCCCATGCTTTTTGCGTGCGCGTCGCTTCTGTCCGCGACGCTCGCGCGCGCGCAGACTTCACCGATTCCTGCCGCCGACTACAAAGTGGCGAAATCCTGGCGGATCGGCGGAAACAACCCCTGGGACACCTTGGCGTTGGAGGCCAGCGGCGGCCGCTTGTTCGTGACCCGGGACGACCATGTCGATGTGATTGAAACCGTCAGCGGCAAGTTGACCGGCAATATTCCGCGCACCGCCGGCGTGCACGCGGTGGCCTTCGCGCCTTCGCTGAAGCGCGGTTTTACCAGCAATGGCCGCTCCAATTCCGTCTCGGTATTTGAACTCGATACCTTGCGTGTGGCTTATGAGGTGCCCATTTCAGGCACCTCGCCCGGCGCCATTCTTTACGAGCCGCAGCAAAATCATATTTTCACCGCCAATCGGGAAAGCGCGAATCTGTCCGTGCTCGACGCCGGCACTCTCCAGGTCGTCGCCACCGTGCCGCTGCCTGGAGCGCCGGAATCCATGGCCACGGACGATGCAGGGCATGTTTACGTCAATATCAACACGGCGCCCGGAAGGCTCGTGATGATCGACGCCAAGTCCCTGATGGTGAAGGCCAAATGGCTGCTGAAGGAATGTGCCGGACCGACCGCCATCGCCTTCGACGTCACGAATCATCGACTTTTCTCGGTATGCGCAAACCAGGTCATGGCGGTAACCGACTCGGTGTCGGGCAAGGCGATCGCCCAGGTCGTGATCGGCCGGGGATCCGACGGCGCGGTCTATGATCCGGAACTGGGTCTGGTGTTCAGCTCCAACGGCATCGACGGCACGCTCACCGTGATTCACCAAGATTCTCCCGATGAATACCGGGTCGTCGCGACCGTCACGACCCAGGTAAGCGCCCGCAGCATGGCGCTCGATCCGGCCACCCACAAAATCTATCTGGCCGCCGCGCAATTCGGTCCGCCGCCTGCGGCAAGCGATGAACAGCCGCGAGCACGCGCGACCGTCGTGCCCGACAGCTTTATAATTTTGGTTGCCCAGCCAAAATAGGCTCACCCATGAGCGAGCGCACTCAAGTGGTTTGCGGACATTGCGACACCGTCGTCGGCTTGCCGAGCGATCGGCTTAAGGATGCTCCCCGTTGTCCCAAGTGCCATTCGCCATTGTTCGAGGGCAAGCCGGTTGAATTGACCGAGGCGAATTTCGACAAGCACCTGAGCCGGGGCGATCTGCCGCTGGTGGTGGATTTTTGGGCGCCTTGGTGCGGACCGTGCATCGCCATGGCGCCCTTTTATGAAGCAACCGCACGCCTGATGGAGCCCAAGCTGCGCTTTGCGAAGCTCAACACGCAGGATGAGCCGGCTCCGGCCGGGCGCTTCAACATCCGCGCCATTCCCACCATGATCGTGTTTCGGTCCGGTAAAGAAATCGCCCGTCGAACCGGCGCCATGGACGCAGGCAGCATGCAGCGCTGGCTGGGCTCAGTGGCCTGAATTTCAACCGCCCTTGCGAAATAACAGGACGAATCGGTCTGTCTTGCCGAGCGCCGGCCCCTTGTAGCTGATCAGCTCGCGCGAATCATCCGGTCTGCGCAACAAATCGCTTTTGGCGATCACCTTGAAGCCATGGGCGGTAAAATCCTGAACGGCAAACGCCTCTTCAATGCGATGCAACTTCCCTGCATCGGATTTTCCCGTGCCCGTCTTGGCCGAATGATCGATCAACAATAAAACACCGCCGGGCTTGAGAGAGCGGGACAGTTGATCGAGAACGGAGCCGACGTCGATCTTCGGCCAGATGCTTTTGGGGCTGGTATCGACCCAGTACATGTCGTGATACACCTTGACCAGAAGAACCGCGTCCAAGCTCGCAGGCGGCAATTTCATGTCGTTAAGATCGACTGTCTGCTGCGTCACATTGGCCAGTCGGCCGCCGCCCATCCGCTCCTTCAATGCCGGCTGGCTCCAATGGTCGAAAGCCGGATTGTTGATCAGATACACATGACCGGCGGGACCCACCGCATAACTCAGCAACTCGCTGTAATAGCCGTCTCCCGCGAGGACATCGGCAACCTTCATTCCGGGCTTGATGCCCGCGAGGCGCAGCATCTCCGCAGGGTGATCGAGCGCGTCGCGCGCGGAGTCCGCCGCGGGTCGGCCCGCGTGCGTGAGCGCCGCGTCATAGGCATCGGCGGCCCGCGCGTGCGGGCCGGCGAACAGCAACGCTGCGGACAGCGCCGCCGCGGTAAGGCAAAGATTGAGTTGGATCATTTTTTCTCACCCTTGATGAATATCAGAGCAATAAGCGTGATGAGCCCGGCCGTCGACAAATAATACCCGACAAAAGCCAGTCCATAGTGAATCGCCAGATAAGTCGCGAGGGGCGCCGCGAGCGAAGCGCCCAGGATTCCGGCGAAATTAAAGGCCAGCGAGGTGCCGGTATAGCGGACCGGGGTCGGGAACAGCGTTGCCAGGGCGCTCCCCAGCGGCCCGTAGGAAAGGCCGCTCAAGCCGAATCCCAACGCCAAGAACACAAAAACGGCAGCCGTCTGATGCGCACTGAACAAGGGGCTGAACCCGAACCCGTAGGCGATGATCAGCAGCGTGGCGATGATGAGCATCCGCCGGCCGCCGATTCGGTCCGCCAGCGAGCCTGCCACCGGTATCGTCAGCCCGAAGAACACCGCGGCCAGCATTTGCATGATCAAGAATTGCTGCCGCGGGAATCCGAGCGAATTCGTGGCCCAGCCGAGCGCGAAGATGTTCGCGAGATAAAACACCAGGAACGTGCTGGCCGACGCCAGGGTTCCCAAAAAAAGCTGCAGTGGAAATTTCGAGAACACCACATTGAACGGCAGCCGCACGCGTTCGCCTTGGGCGATGCTGCGCTTGAAGGCCGGTGTTTCGACCAGCTGCAGACGGATGTAGAGGCCCACCGCCACGAGCACGGTGCTGGCGAGGAACGGCACGCGCCATCCCCAGCTGAATAGCTGCGCCTCGGACAACTGATTGCTCATGAGCAGAAAAGCGGCGATTGAAATGACGAGACCGAGCGGCGCGCCGAGCTGCGGAAACATGCCGTACCAACCGTGTTTGCCCGCCGGTGCATTTTCCGTCGCGAGCAGCACCGCCCCGCCCCATTCTCCGCCCAAGCCGATTCCCTGCCCAATGCGGCAAAGCGCCAGAAGCAGCGCCGCATAAACGCCCGCGGAGGCGTAGGTCGGCAGCAGTCCGATGCAGATGGTCGAGATGCCCATGGTCATGAGTGCCGTGACCAGGGTGGTTTTGCGGCCGACGCGATCGCCAAAGTGCCCGAAAATTGCGGCTCCGATCGGCCGCGCAACGAAGGCTAGCGCAAAGGTCGCCAGCGATTGCAGTGTCGCGACTGCCGGATCGCCTTTTGGAAAAAACAGGCGCGGAAACACCAGTATCGCGGCGGTGGCATAGATATAGAAATCATAAAACTCGATGGTGGTCCCCACCATGCTCGCCAGAAGAATGCGGCGCGCAGCCTTCGCATCGGGCGCAAGATTCGAGTCGAGCAATGGGTCCCCGGCATTTCGTTATGAATTTTGCCGATACTACACCAGCGCTCGCGCCTTAAAATCAGTGTGTTCTTGATCGCCTGGGAATGGACGGCGCCGCTCGCCCGGCCGGCGCGGGGCGATAAGCCGGCCTGTGTCCGACGCGCCCGCGATCGGAACGATGGTGCTCGTCGCGGTGCTCGCAGCATCGCGAAGGTCCCACCACATAACCGATGCCCCAATCGCCGTAATCATAGCCATAAGGTGCGTAGTAACCGGCGTCGTAGCCAACGCTGCCCTCAACGCCGACGCCGGTGACCGCGCAGGCGCTCAGCATCATCGCCGTCATTGCCACCAGACCGCTTGCCATCAGCCGGCTGCGCAGGGTTTTCATCTCGGCTCCGCCTTGCTGTCGCCATCGCTCCACTCCATCACGCCGAACGGCGCGCCGGCGGGATCCGCCACCACCGCGAGCATGCCGCCGTGGCGGTCGACGCGCGGCTGCACCAAAACGCGGCCGCCCATGGCTCTGACTTTGTCGACGGTTTCCGCCGCATTGTCGACGCGCACGAAGTTGAGCCAGTGAGAGCGGCGGCGCGCCGTACCCCGCGCCAGATCATTCGCACTGGCGCGGGCGAAGTCATCGCTCGACAGGATTAGATGTTCCAGCCCGTCTTCGCTCGGCAGATCGAATACATCGTAGCCCAGCAGATCTTGATAGAACGCGGCTTCCGCCCCCGCATCTCTGGCGTGCAGGGAACTCCAGATCCAATCGCCGATCGGCGGCAGATAATCCGGCGTGTCGCCGCTGCTCGATGCAAGCAGCGCAAAGACAGCGCCCTCAGGATCCGCCAGCACGCATTGGCGGCCGCGCATCGGATAGCTCTTGAGGTCCGACAGAACTTTCGCCCCGTGCGAGACGGCAAGGCGCCTGCCGGCATCGATGTCATTGGTGGCCAGAAAAGTCAGCCACGCCGGCTGCCGGTGCTGACCCGACGGAATCGTCTTTTCAACGATTCCGCCAATCGGCCGACCGCCCTGCATCACCACCGAATAGTTGACGTCGCCTACGCGGATGCGCTGGAAGGTCCAACCGAACAAGGCGCCATAAAATTTCTCGGCCGCTCCAAGATCGGGCGTGATGAGATCGGCCCACAGCATTTTTCCCGGGTGATGTTCACCGCTGGCCGGGGAATTGAGGGCGGGAAGCTGCGAATCCGCCGCCCGGGCCAGCGTCGCGGTGCCGAGAATGAGCGCCGAAACTGCCAGGCCCATCAGGCCGCGCCGCCGGTACGTGCACTGCATTGGTTAATACTGCTCGCAATGACTGCGATATGCTGTACGGCGCCGCTGAAGAGCGGCTGTCAGAAATCGCTTACCTCGCTGAAAGCACTGCGTAGCTAGGGCTTGCGTGCGCCGACCACGATGAGCACCACACCGGCCACGACGGCCGCGCCGCCCACCCAGGGCGGGATCGCGTGTTGCTGAGAAACCTTGGCTTCCACGTCGCCGATCTTGAGCACGCTCTTCTCGCTCGAATAGGAGGGCGATTTGAGCAGTACGAACAGCCCGCCGAGGATCAATATCGCGCCCAGGACTTGAAGCACACGCATGTCAAACCTCGACATTCTAGAATTTGGAGCGGCAGTGTAGCGCCAACAGCGCCCAGGCATGGACGCAGTTCACGTGTAATTTGGCGCTTCTGGTGCTATGTTTTGGGCGTTATGGCATTCCTCCGGACTCCCTCTGCGACGCTCGTGCTGCTGCTGGCCCTCATTGTGCCGCTGCAGAGCTTCGCCGCGGTGTGGGGTTGCGGCGCTCATGCCGGCACGGCCGCCGTGCACCACCACTGCGCCAACGACCCGGCGAAGGCGCAGGGCGGCGCCGAGCAGCACCATCATTGCGGTACATGCTGTGCTGCGGCGATTGCCTTGATGCCGTTTCGCTGGACTGCGCCGCCCTCGGCGAATGCTCAAGTCTCCCTGTCATCGCTCCGGCCGCCTCCGCAGGGCACCCTCGACCGCCTCGATCGCCCTCCACGTCTAGTCTGAAGCTGATTCGCGGCGCCGTAGCGCCGCCGATTTCGCCCAAGTCGAGAGGAGGACGATATGCGATGCGCATTTCTTCTGTTGATGACGCTGGCCGTGCTCGGCAGCGGCGGCTGCGCCGGCTTCACCCGGGACGGCGGCTTTGATGCCGTTGCGGACGGCGCGCGCCGGCATGTGGCAGGCGATGTCCAATGGCCGCGCACCGCGCAGGAACGAGCGAGGACCGACGCCCAGGTAGCCGCGCTTCTGGCGCGTCCCTTGTCGGCGGAAGATGCCGTGCAAATCGCACTGCTCAACAATCGCGCGCTGCAGGCGGCGTTCGAAGAGTTGGGAATCTCCGAGGCCGAGCTGGTCCAGGCGGGCCGCCTTTCCAACCCCCGCTTCGATCTGCGCCACGCGTCCATCGCGGGTCAGTACGACATCGAGGAGACCTTGAGCTTCAACGTGCTTTCCCTGTTGACCATGCCGTATGCACGCGACATCGAAAGGCAGCGCTTCGCGCAGACGCAGCAGCTCGCGGTGCTGCGCATCGCGCAGCTTGCCAAGGACACTCGCGAGGCTTACTACGCGGCGGTCGCCGCAGGTGAGTCCCGTGGCCATAAGAATCAGGTCCGCTCTGCGGCTGAAACCAGCGCGGCCCTGGCGCAAAGAATGGTGGCCGCAGGCAATTGGAACCGGCTGGAACAGGCTCGCGAGCAAGATGTCTATATCACAGCCGCACAGGACTTCAGCCGCGCGGAGCTGGCCGGGCAGGCCGCGCGCGAAAGACTGACCAGCCTCATGGGGCTGACCGGGGAAAACTCCGGTGCCGTGAACTTGCAGCTCGCGCCCACGTTGCCGAGCTTGCCGGCAAGCCTCGAGACACTTCCGGACGTCGAGAGCGCGCTGCTGCAGAATCGGCTCGACCTGCAGCTGATGAGAATGCGCATGGATGAATTGCAGCATACCCTCAAACTCACCCGCAGCACCCGCTTTGTCAATGTGCTCGATGTCGGCGCGACGCGTGTGCAGCAGGGCTCGCGCGATGCTCCCTACGAACGCGGCTATGCGGTCACACTGGAAGTCCCGATATTCGATAACGGCTCGGCGCGCGTCAAAAAATCTGCCGCCATCTACGCGCAGGCGGTCGATCGCTTCACGCAGGCCGCTGTCGAGGCGCGCTCGCAGATCCGACTGGCTTATGCCGGCTATCGCACGGCGTTCGAGCTGGCCAGGCAGCAGCGCGACGAGGCGCTGCCGCTGCGCAAGGCCGTCGCACGGGAAAATCTGCTGCGCTACAACGCTGCGCAGATCGGCATTTTCGAATTATTGTCCGGTGCGGGCGAACAGGCGGCGGGCTTCGATGAATACATTCAACGCGTGCGCGATTTCTGGATCGCCAAATCGCAACTCGACGCGGCACTGGTCGGGGATGCCGCGACGTTGCGGCCCTAAGGAACCATCATGCTTTCACGACGAAGATTTTTCAAAAGTGCCGGGCTTGCTGTTGCGGCCGGCGCAGTGGGGAAAGCGGCGCTGGCCGCGCTCCCGGAGATCGTGTCCACGGACTCGCCGGCTATGCAGCCGCCGCTGACCCCGCCCAACGGCAGACCGTATCGCGCCGTGGCCACGTTGAACGGTTGGTCGCTGCCGTGGCGAATGCGCAATAACGTCAAGGAATTTCACCTGGTCGCGGAACCGGTCGTGCGCGAAATCGCGCCGGGCATGAAAGCCTACCTCTGGGGTTACAACGGCCAGTCGCCGGGCCCCACCATCGAAGTCGTCGAGGGCGACCGCGTGCGCATTTTCGTCACCAATCGGCTGGCGGAGGCCACCAGCATTCACTGGCACGGTCAGCGCCTGCCCAACGGCATGGACGGTGTGGTCGGATTGAATCAGCCGTCGATCAAGCCGGGACAGACCTATGTATATGAATTCGCCGCGCAGCGTGCCGGAACATTCATGTACCACCCGCACGCCGACGAGACCACGCAGATGGCCATGGGCATGATGGGATTTTGGGTGACGCACCCGAAAGAGGCCGGTTTCATGCCGGTCGACCGCGACTACGTGTTCCTGTTGAACGCCTACGACATCAGTCCCGGCAGCTACACGCCCAAGGTCAGCACCATGCTCGACTTCAATTTATGGACCTTCAACAGCCGCGCGTTTCCCGGCACCGCGCCGATGGTGGCACGCCTCGGCGAGCGCGTCAGAATTCGTGTCGGCAACCTGACCATGACGAATCACCCCATTCATCTGCACGGGCATGAGTTCGTCGTGGTGGGCACCGACGGCGGCTGGACGCCGCCCGGGTCGCGCTGGCCCGAAGTGACGACCGACATCGCGGTCGGCCAAATGCGCGCGATCGAGTTCACCGCGGCCGCGCCCGGCGACTGGGCCTTCCACTGCCACAAGAGCCACCACACCATGAATGCCATGAGCCATGTCGTGCCGAATACTCTCGGCGTCGAACAGAGCGACCTGGCGCCGCAAATCGCCGCCCTGGTGCCGGGTTACATGAATATGACCCGTGAGATGAGCGGCATGCAGCGGCATGCAGATGAACATGCCGTTGCCGGCCAATACTCTGCCGATGATGACCGGCGCGGGCCGGTATGGCGATATTGAGATGGGCGGCATGTTCACCGTGGTGAAAATTCGCGCGGACCTCGCGCACGGAGACTACCGCGATCCGGGTTGGTATCAGCCGCCTGCAGGCAGCGTCGCCCATGCTTGGGAGGGAGAACCGCCGCCGGCGGTGCGCGGCGCTGCGCCCGCAGATGCAAACGGTGTAACTTACAGGGTCCGCAAGCCCTCTGGTCCCATGGAGCACTAGGACAATGCGACCGACAACCATCCGCGTGACGGTGGACATCGCCGCGCCAACGTTCGCCAGCCCAAGCTGCGTCCCGCCGTTTGGCAGGTCACGCAGCTCGAGGATGCTCGTAATTTCACGTGGACCACATGCTCGCCGGGCCTTTGCATGACGGCCGGGCATTTGATCGAACCGCAGGGCGCGGGCAGCCGCGTGGCGCTGTCCTTCGAGCTGTCGGGCTTCATCGCGCCGCTGATCTCGCGGCTGTACGGCGGCCTGATCGAGCGCTATATGACCACCGAGTCCCAGGGTCTCAAAAAGCGTAGCGAGGCGGCGGCTGTTTAGAGGATCAGCGCGGGCGCAGTCGATCCCGGCAATAGATAAACAGGCTGTTGCCCGCGATGCTCACCGCGAACAAGGCCAGCGACATCGGAATCACCTCGAATACCTTGTGCAAACCCAGCCAACTCACCGGCGAGTCCCACCACTGCAGAAAGGCGGCGAAATGTCCGGCGGCCTCATCCTTGACGCAGCAGCGCATCAGGCCGACTTTGATGCCGTCGCCCATGCCGATGTGCGTCCATTCTCCCTGGCGAAACCAGCCGTGCAGTTGCATGCCGACGAGATAAAGAAACGCCGCAAGGCAACCATAGCCGATGATGGCGCCGATGACGCCGGTGACGCGCAGCACTGCGGTGCGGGCGTTCATGTCTGGCCCGCCGACGGGCACCCCTTGACCTCGAGGCGAACGATGCGGCCGGATTCGCCCTGGAGGTCGGACGGGTTCAGCAAACTGTCGGTGGGCTTCAAGTCGATATCGATCCAGTAAACGTTGCCGGTGCGTTTGCGATCGGCGATCCCGGGATTGAATCCCAATGCCTGTGCCTGAGCAACCCGCGCCTGAGCCCGCTTCGGTTCGCTGTACAGGCCCAGGGAGATCACAGAACCTTCGTTCGGTCCCGGCATTTCCAGGGCATCGTCGATCCCGCCGGCCTTGAGCTTGGCCAACGTCTGTTCGGCCACCGAGCGCACGGCCGGCAGCGGCAAGTACACCCAGACACCTGCCCACACCTCGCCGTCCGCGACGCGCTGGCGAGGATCGTATCCGCCGCCGCGCAGGGTCGAAGCCGCGTGTGCCGCTTCCGACACGTCGCGAAATGGCCCGACACTGATGCAACGCCTCACGTTGGTCAAAAGACCGGAACTGCCGCCATCCCGGGCGCCGTCCGATGCCGCGGGCGCATTGGCCGCGGCGCGCGGCGCAGGCGCATTGCTGCTCGAATCGGCGCGCGTCACTCCCTCGCTTTCGGAGGCCAGCTTCAGTGTCGCCGGGGTCGATGGCGCCACGACGGCTTCGGGGGTTTTGGCGATGCCGTGCTCCCACAGAAAATAGCAGACGTTGGCCAGCACCAAGCACACGACAAGAGTCTTCAATAGCGTCAAGCGTCACCCATGAATCAAGCGCAAACTCGCCTCGCCGGAAACGAAGCGCTGCATGCGGTCCTTTGTTTCGAGCAACAACGCTCCGTCAGCATCCACACCGCGAGCGATACCCGATACCGCGTTGTCCCCAACCAGGACTTGTGCGGCGCGGCCGTTCAAGCCGTCGAGAGCAACCCAAGCATCGCGAAACGCGGCAAAGCCAAAACGCTCGTACTGCAGCAGCATACTCAAAAGTTCATCCAATATGGCCCCTGCCACCCTATTGCGCGAAGCGGGTTCCTTGCAGGCATCCGCCACAGCGGCAACCGACGCACCACCGGTCTCGATTTCACGGCGAACCTCGGCGGGCAGCGTCACATTGACGCCGACTCCAATCACCACGTGCGCAGCCCCCCCTGCCTCGGCGCGTAATTCAATCAGCACGCCGCCGAGCTTGCGGTCTTGGAACCAGATATCGTTCGGCCACTTAAGCGTAATCCCTGAGGCGCCGGCGCGCGTCAAGGCCCTGGACACGGCCACGCCGACCCCCAAACTCAGTGCCGGCAAGGTACGTACCACATCGCTGCAGGTCCAGCCCAGGGACATGGCGATGCCCCCGCCAAAAGGCGCGACCCAGCGCCGGCCCAGTCGCCCGCGACCGGCGTGTTGCAGCTCAGCAATGCAGACATCCGCCGTGCTCGATGGCGGCGGCGCGCTGCTCAAGAGACGGGTGTTGGTCGATTCGACCTCGAACAACAATTCCAGGTTGTGCACGTGTGGCTTGCGATCATCAGCCAGTTCGGCGCAAATTCGCCCCGTATCGAGCAGCTCCGCCGGCCTTGACAGGCGGTAGCCGCGCCGCGCCAGGGCCTCTACCTCGATGCCGGCGGCACGCAGCCGTTGAACGCCTTTCCACACCGCGGCGCGGGTTTGGCGCAGTTGCGCCGCCAACGATTCGCCGGAGTGCACCTCGCCGTCCGCCAGCAGCACAAGCAGTCGCGGGTGCGTCAGACAGCCTCCTAGGCCGCTCGCGATCGAAACAGCCATAGACGGCGCACGCGATTTTCTTTTCCGGCACGCATGCGCGCGATGTTGCTGCGATGGGTAAAGACTACAAAGGCGGCGATCAGCGCACAAAATGTGCAGAGTGGAACGTTGTCCGGCTCGAGCACCAGCACGGCCGCCGCGAGCACGATGGTCGACAGCATCGTGGCAAGACCCACATAGCCGAACAGAAGCAACACGATGATCCAGCTCAGCAGCAGCGGCAACAGCAGGCGCATTTCCATCGCGGCGACGACGCCGATCACGGTCGCCGCACCCTTCCCGCCGCGGAAGTCGAACCACACCGGATAGACATGTCCCACGATCACCGCGAATCCACATGCCATGCTGAGCCACTCGCGCGACACGCCGGCATCGATGTCGATTCCGGGCAAGGCGGCGGACGGCAGCCACCACACCGCGATGACGCCCTTGAGGATATCAATCAGCAGCACGAGGAATCCGAACGGCCTGCCCTGGGTGCGCATGGCGTTGGTCGCGCCGGCGTTGCCGCTGCCCATGCTGCGAATATCGACGCCGCGCAGCCGGCCGAGGATCAAGCTGCCCAGCAGCGTCCCGAGCAGATAGGCGATGAGGATTTTTACCCCGAGTTCCAGCATCGGACGATTATGACCCAGGAGCCTTCTTAAGTGTTCCGCGCTTCGGCAGGTGAATCTCCGCCAGCATGCAGCGCACGCCGCCGCCGCCGATGTGTTCAATGGTCGGAATTTCGGCGGGACTCAAGTTGGCATGAGACTCCAGGGCGCGGCGCTGGTCCCGGCCTAAGCAGCGCAGCGCCGTGCTCGACAAGGCGATGAGATTGCCCTTGGGCGTTGCCAGTTCCAAAACGTTGGCGGCGAATTGCGCCATTTGCGCGAGGCTGACCTCGATGATCTCATGGCCGGTTGAGCGCAGCTTGGACAGCACCGCCGCACGGTGCGCGCTGCCCCGAATCGACTCGCTGCAAACGACCGCAAATCCGCTGCCGATCGTCATCAAAACGTTGGTGTGATAAACCGCGGCGCCGCCGGCATCCACGGCATCGAACGTCATGAGTTCATAGTCCAGCTGCTGCGCGAACTCGCCGAGCACGTCCAAATCCGTCCGCGGCGATGAGCACGCGTAGGCGATTCGGTGAACTCGATCTAGAACGACGCTGCCGGTGCCTTCGAGAAATTTGTTTTCCGCCTCTCGATGGGTGAGATCCACGGTGCGCGAAACACGGAATCCCCCCTGGCGCACGACTTGTTCGAGAATTTCGTCGCGGCGTTCGGAGCGCCGGTTCGGCGCCAGCATCGGATACAGCGTCACGGTGCCGTCGTGGTGGAAGCTGACCCAATTATTTGGGAATACGGCATCCGGCTTGGCAGGCTGCTCGTTATCGGGGGCAATCAGCACTTCCACGCCGGCGCGCTCCAGGCCGTCCGCCAGCGCGTGGAACTCCTGTAACGCCGCATCCTGTAGGTCTTTTCCGGCAAGAGCTGTGGGACTTGCTTGAAAAGCATTGCTGGGTGCCGTTTGCGGATTGCAGCCGAATCTCGCAGGCCGCACCATAAGCACGGCCCCGGCGCTCTGTGGTTCCCGGCCAGGGTGATCTGCGACCGACATAGGCAAGGCACTATACTAGCTATTTTTGGGGGAACGCTTTGCGGGCAGGGATTGCAAGATCATTGGGGGTGCTGACGCTCGCGATTGCACTGCTGGCGGACGCCGCCAACGCTGCCGCGCCCGCCAAGCCGCGGGCTGTGCCCCCGGCAAAGCCGCCTGCGAAACCGGCGGCGACCTATCCTTTCAGCTTCGATACTTTGCTCGAGGATGCCAAGCGCCGCGCGGCGGCGCCTTATGCGCCGCCGCGCAACTCCGTGCCTTCCGCGCTGGATAAATTGAGCCCGGAACAGTATCGCAGCATGCATTTCAATCCCGACGCCGGCATCTGGCGCGCCGAAAAATTGCCGTTTCGGCTCGAACTGCTGCGCGCGGCGCCCAACCTGCCGACGGTCACGATATCGACTGTAGAGGACGGGCTCGCCAAGGATGTGGTGGCCTCGCCGGCAATGTTCCAGATGACCGGGACCCCGCCCGCCCAGCTCGGCAGAGTATCGGTGCCGCTGTCGGGTTTCCGCGTTCGCAGCCGCATCAACTCGAACAAGGTCTGGGATGAATTTTTGGTGTTCCAGGGCGCAAGCTACTTCCGTGCAGTCGCCAAAAATCTGTTGTACGGGCTGTCGGCGCGCGGTCTTGCCATCGACACCGGCGAGCCGAGCGGTGAAGAGTTTCCGGTGTTCACGCATTTTTGGATTGAGCGGCCGGGTCCGAAGGCGAACGCCATCGTCATCTACGCATTGTTGGAGAGCAAGTCCGCGACCGGCGCCTACAAGATGACGGCGCAACCGGGTGTGGAGACTCTGACCGACGTGGAATTCACGCTGTTTCCGCGTGCCGAAATGCGCGTGGTCGGAATCGCGCCGCTGACGTCGATGTTTCTGTTCGACGAGACCAATCGCGGCCATCTGGACGACTATCGGCCGGAAGTACACGATTCTGACGGTCTGCAAATCACGACCAAATCGGGCGAGCATTTGTTCCGGCCGCTGGCGAATCCGCTCAAGCTGCAGGTCTCGAGCTTCACCACGCAGGTGCCGGAAGGCTTCGGGCTCGTGCAAAGATCGCGGCAGCAAAGTGATTTTGAGGATTTCGACGCGCAGTATGAACGCCGCCCCAGCGCCTGGATCACTCCGAAGGGCGACTGGGGTTCGGGCGCCGTTGAACTGGTGGAGATTCCGTCGGGCCGCGAAACCAACGACAATATCGTGGCTTTCTGGCGCCCGGCGGCAGCGCTGCTGCCGGGGCATCCCGCCCAATATGCCTATACCCTCAGCTGGTGCGCCGAACCCCCGCTGCCCAAAGGCCTGGGCAAGGTCATCGCGACGCGCTCCGGGGCGAGCATCGACCGCAAGCGCCGCGTATTTTTGCTGGACATTGTGGGCGCCGGCGAAAAGCTCGATGGCCTGCGCCTGGATTTGAGCGCCTCCGCAGGCGCGATTTCCAATTCCGCGCTGGTATCGAATGGAGAGATGCACGGCCTGCGCGCCAGCTTTGAAATCGATCCAAAGGATGCCGATGTGATCGAGATGCGCCTGCGGGTCATGCGCGGCGACACGCCTGTTTCCGAAACCTGGCTATACCGATGGACCTCCAGCTAAGCACCGGCGCCGCACTCGAGACGGACAATCCGGGCGGCATGCCGCCGGAGGCGCCTCTAGCCATGGCGCCGCAGGATTTGCGCTACAAATCCTGGCGCACCGCGCGGCATCTCATTCCTCTCGAGGTCTTGTATGCGCGTTTCATCCTGATTGCCGTGACCTTGGGCGTGACCACGTACGGCATCTATCAGATGCTGCAGGTCGTACGTTTCGCCAGCATGACGCTCTTGCAGGGTACGATGATATTTTTCTTCGCCGTCTCCCTCGGCTGGATTGCGTTTTCCGCCGGATCGGTGTTGGCGGGCGCCTCGAAACGGCGCGATCCTGCCGCGCCGGCGCCCGGTGGCGCTTCGCTGACGGCGCTGGTGATGCCCATCTACAACGAAGATCCGACGCGCACCGCGGCGGCGCTGCAGGCGATGGCCGAGGCGCTGCAGCGCATCGATGCGCATCGTGGATTCGAGATCGTGATGCTCTCCGACTCGACCGATGCCGATGCCTGGATTCGCGAAACTCTGAAGGTGGCCGGGCTGCGCGCCGCGCTGCACTCCATCATGCCGGTTTGGTATCGGCGCCGGTGGATCAACGTGGCGCGCAAGTCCGGCAATCTGGAGGACTTCGTGAGCCGCTGGGGCGGGCGCTACGATCATATGATCGTGCTCGATGCCGACAGCCTCATCGATGCGCCCACGCTCACGCGGCTGGTGCAGTCGATGCAAGCGGATCCGAAGCTCGGAATTTTGCAAACCGCACCGCAGCTGATCGGCGCGCGGACTCTGTTTGCCCGCCTGCAGCAATTCGCGGCCTGCGTCTACGGTCCGGTCATCGCGCGCGGGCTGTCCGCCTGGTCGGGCGACAGCGGCAATTACTGGGGCCACAACGCCATCATTCGCGTGCCGGCATTCGCGCAATATTGCGGGCTGCCAAAACTCAAGGGCCGCAAGCCCTTTGGCGGTTTCGTACTCTCCCATGATTTCGTCGAAGCCGCCCTCATGCGCCGCGGCGGCTGGAAGGTGCGCATGGCCACCGATTGCGGCGGCTCCTGGGAAGAATCGCCGCCCACGCTGATCGACATTGCGGTTCGCGACCGGCGCTGGGCGCAAGGCAACCTGCAGCACATGAAAATCATCGGCAGCGCGGGTTTGAGGTTCATCAGCCGCATGCATCTGGGCGTGGGCATCATGAGTTATCTGTCCTCGCCCATGTGGCTGGTGATGATCGGCATCGGCTTCGCACTGGCGATTCAGTCGCGCCTGATCCGGCCGGAATATTTCAGCCACGATTTTCAGCTGTTCCCGACCTGGCCGCGATTCGACGTGGCGCTCATGATGGCCCTGTTCTGGTTCAGCATGGTGGTGCTGCTGATTCCAAAAATGCTCGGGCTGATTCGCGCCTTGTTGTCGCGCCGGCTGCGCCGCGGCGCCGGCGGCGTCATCGGCATCACGGCGAGCTTTCTGCTCGAAACGATTCTCTCGGCGCTGTATGCGCCGATCCTGATGATCGTGCAGTGCCGCCATGTCTTCGAGGTGTTCATGGGGCGCGATTCGGGCTGGAAGCCGCAGCGTCGCGACGCCGGCCACACCAGTTGGATCGACGCCTGGCGCTTTCATCGGCGGCACATGCTGTTGAGCTGCGTCACCGCGGTGATCGTGTACTTCATCTCGCCCCCCTTGCTTGCCTGGGTCTCGCCGGCGCTTCTCGGCCTGTTTCTCTCGGTGCCGCTGTCGCAGATCAGCGGCAGCGAGACATTGGGCCGGTTCCTATCGAGGCTCGCGCTGCTGCGCACTCCGGAGGAGGTGGAAACGCCGGCATTGGTTCTGCGCCGCGAGGAATTGGCGGCAGCCAGCGAGCCGCTGCCAACGGAAGGCTTGCGGTTCCTGGCGCGGCACCGCGAGGCGCGCCTCGCGCACATCGGCGGCAATCTCCCCCGCCCGGCTGATCCGCGCGGCCAGCCGGATCCGCACGCCTTCACCGCGGAACAAAAATTGATGGATGCACGATCGCTGGACGAAGCCCTGCAATGGCTGACGCCGATCGAACGCGTCGAGGTTGCCGCGGACGCGCGTTTCCTCAATCAACTGGCTTTGCTCCCTGATTCCGTTCAACCCACGTTCTCGATCTAGGATTCCAAACTCATGGTTCGTCGACGCGAAATCTTAAGAACTGCGATTGCTTTGGCCGCCGGACAACTGGCCGGCGCCGACTTGGCCGATGCGGCCGCGCCGCCTGAGCCTAAGGCGCCGCAGCCCGCAGGGCCTCAGCCCGCCGCTGCCTCAGGCTCCGGCCCGGTAAAGCCTTTTGACTACGCCTGGCTCAAGGGTCAGGCGCGATATCTGGCCGGCAGCGCCTATCAGACTTCGAAGGACGTGCTGCCGCCCAGCATGGCCGCCTTGAGCTACGATCAGTATCAGTCGCTACGATTTCGCAGCGATCACGCGCTCTGGGGCAATGCGGGGCTGCCCTTCCGCCTGCAATTTTTCCATGTTGGGCGCAGCTTTGCCCAAGCCGTGCATCTCTATGAAGTAAATGAGGGCCAGGCGCGCGAAATTCTCTACGACCCTTCGATGTTTGAGTTCGACAAGGCGGGCATCGACCCCGCGGTGATGCGCGATCACGCCGGCTTTGCGGGATTTCGCATCCAGTTCATCACGGACTGGAAGGACGATGTCACCGCATTTCTCGGAGCCGCCTATTTTCGCGCCGTCGGCGGCGATACGCGGCAGTATGGACTGTCGGCGCGCGCGCTCGCCGTGGACACCGCCTACCCCCGGCCTGAGGAATTCCCGCGTTTCACGGCGTTTTGGTTCGAGCGGCCGGCGAAGGGCTCGGGAGCCCTGACGATGTATGCGCTGATGGACTCGCCCAGCATTGCCGGAGCCCTGCGCTTCGTCATCGCACCTGGCGGCACGCTGACCATGGACATCGATTCGGCCTTGTATCCGCGCAAGGCCATCGACCGGCTGGGTATCGCACCGCTCACCAGCATGTTTTTCTACGGCGAGAACGACCGGCGCGCCGCAAACGATTGGCGTCCCGAGATTCACGACTCGGACGGCTTGTCGATGTGGACCGGCGCCGGTGAGTGGATTTGGCGGCCCCTGACCAATCCCGCCCAAAATCATTTGAATTCCTACTTCGATGAAAATCCCCGCGGCTTCGGTCTGCTGCAACGTGACCGCGACTGGGATCACTACCAGGATGACGGCGTCTACTACGATCGGCGGCCGAGCCTGTGGGTCGAGCCCAAACCCGGCGGTCACGGCGGCTGGGGCAAGGGCGCCGTGCAGCTGTTTGAAATTCCGACCGCTGATGAAACCTCGGACAATATCGTGGCATTTTGGAATCCGGCTGAAAAAACCAAGGCCGGCCAGGAGATGCTGTTCGGCTACCGGCTGTACTGGGGCACGCACATGCCGTATTCATCGCCGTTGGCGCAAACCCTTGCGACCCGAACCGGTATCGGCGGCACCGTGGGGCAGAAACGCCAGTACTACTCCTGGCATTTCGCGGTCGACTTCGCCGGAGGCGAACTCGGCGCGCTGCCGAGGGACTCCAACGTCGAAGCCGTGATCAGCACCACGCACGGCAGCACGACGGAGCACGTGACCGCCCACTATGTCGAGGAACTCAAGGGCTATCGGGTGCTGTTCGATCTCAAGCCCGCGGACGACAGCAACGACGCCATCGACCTGCGTATGTACCTGCGCATCGACGGCCGGCCGCTGACGGAAACGTGGATCTACCAGTGGACTCCGCCGCCGGTGAAGGATCGCAGGGCGGCATTGGGCTAGCGCCGGCGGAGGCTTGGTTTCGAGCCCGACGCCTACTTGCCGGACTTCGGAAACTTGAGCAGCCGCAGTTTCTGTGTGTCGCCGGCCGGGCGGCGCAGTTCGGATTCGCGCTGCAAATGCGGCAGCGCCTGCTTGGGATTCAAGATGACCCAGCGCCATTCATTGAGCTGAAGCTTGAGCAGCGGCAGCAACGCCGGTTCCGCTTCGGAATTCGGGTCTTCGCTCGGCATCAGGGTCGAGCAATAAAGTTCGAAATACTCCGTGAATAGAGTCTCGTACTGCGTCATCGGATCCAAAAACGCGGGGTCGCGGACCAGGTCGGTGCCAAGATGACTCGCACACAGATAGCTCGCCGTTTTTCGCACATAGACGGTGTGTTCGGCGACGACCGCGTGCTCATACATCAGGGTGCGATGGAAGTGCGCCAGTATCCGGGCGCGCGCGTTGCCGCGGACGTTGTGCTTCTTCAGGTATTCAAACAGCGCCTTGCCGTGAATCAGGCGCAGGGCGGCGTGCCTCAAGGCCACGGCTTGATTGCGCAACACGACAAAGTCGGCGACTTGCCGCATCAAGCCCGAATGCTCGAGTTCCCACGCATTCCACGCCCCGGGCGTGGCGAGGATGCGCTGCGCGACCAGATGCTCCTTGGCATCGTCGCTGCGCAAGGCGCTTTCAATGCGGTGTGTCGATTCGCGCATGAGTCTGGCGTGACTGAACGCGCTGCGTTGCACCAGTAACATCCCCTCGCGATTTCGGACGTATCGCAGTGAATATGTTGAACGCCCAGCTTAGGCCCAATTGCGGCCAATGATAAGCGTCGCCGATGCGCGACGTATGTCAGATCCTGTAGGACAGATTGAGGGAATTAGCCGGGCACCGGCGGGGCGAGATGAATCTGGTTGCGTCCCGATCGTTTTGCAACATAGACGGCCGCGTCGGCCTGCGCCAGCAGCGGTTCGCCCCAGATGCCGAGCGTGTCGCTCGCGGCAATGCCGATGCTGCAGGTCACGCTGATGGGGTTGCCGAACCCGGGCACGCGCACGTCGGCGACGCGCTCCACGATGCGCTGCGCAATCGGCGTGGCAGCGGCCGCATCCGCGCTGCTCAATATCACCACAAACTCTTCGCCGCCGTAGCGGCCAATGACATCGGATTGGCGCAGTTCCGCATGAATCGGCTCGATGATGGCGCGCAGGCAGGCATCGCCCGCCGGGTGCCCGAAGGTGTCGTTGATCTGCTTGAAGTGATCGAGGTCGATGAACAGCAGCGCAATCGGCAGGCCGCGCGCCTTGGCTCGGGCGCAGGCGGCATCGAGCCGCTCGATCAGGGATCGGCGATTCAGCACGCCGGTCAGAGGGTCGGTCTGCGCGCGCCGCTCCGCTTCGGACAGCGCCACGCGTTGCGCGCGCAACCGATCCGCAACGCCCAGCGCTACCAAGATGGAAGCAGCCACCATGGACAACGGCAGCCCGTAATAGTCGAGCGAGTCCGAATTCACGGAAGAGGTCATCAGGAAGCGCAGCGCGGCCGCTATCGTAAATCCCTCCAGCAACGCCCAGGCGATCAGGAACCAGCCCGCGGCGCGATTGCCGCGCCGCCACGCCAGCAGGCAGACGACCACCGTGAACACAGCCGCGATGACGAACATGATGTTGCCGACGATATTGACGAGCGGCAGCAGGCCGATGAACTTGGCGACGTTGGCGGCCGTGATGATGACGAAGGCCACGGCAAACCAGCCGAATATCGCGTAGACACGGGGCGAGAAATGCTTGAGGTCCGCAATTTCGCGCGTGAACAGACAGGCGACGGCGCCGCTCAATCCCACCGGCACATTCCAGGCGAAGGAGTCGAGCGGCACGGCGAAGGAAAGCCAGGGCCAGCTGAAGCCCTGTCCTGAAAGATAGGCCACGTACAGCGCCTGCAGACTGAACATCGTTGCATACAAGATGAAAAGCGGATCCTTGAGGACGAACCAGATCAGGAGCGCCGCAAGCGATACCGCCAGGAGCGCGCCAAAGGTCAGCGCAATCATGCGGGCCCGTTCTGCGCCGAGTGCCAGCGTGCTTTGCAGCTCACCCTGGGAAACGCTGAGATATTGCGGTTCGCTGCTGCTCGAGGCGAGGTGCGCGTACAACGGCTGAGTCGGCGGCACGCCCTCCGGCAGGATGAACACCATGTCGCGCGCACCCAGGAATGCCGGCAGGTCCCCGGCGCGGATCAGCGCTACCACTTTGCCGTCGCGGTACGCCATGAGTTCCGCCTGCAGGCCGCGCGTGGCGTTCATGATGAGCACCGGCGTGCCCTCGATGCCTGCGGGTTCATGCGGAATGAGCTTCAGCCAATAGTCGCGCCAGCTATTGTGGCCCGGCGCCTTCGAGAACGGCTGCAGGCGCTCATCGAGCGACCCGCTTGCGACCGCCTGCGGCGTGGGCGGAACATCCGCGGGTGCCAGCGCTCGAATCCTGACCGCCGTGTCGGCGGCAAAGCTCTGCGTCCCGCCTATGGTTCCGAGGCAGATCCAAAAGCCGGCTGCAAGCAGGGCACGCACGAAATATGGGCGGTCAGTACTGTCGCGACAGCAGCCAGTGGGCCAGGGAGCGCAGATCTTCAGCGCGGCCGCCAAAGGGCGCGAGTGCGTGGATGGCTTGATTGTGCAGGAGCCTGACACGCTGTTGAGATGCAAAGATGCCGATGATCGCAGGATGGGTCGGTTTTGCGCGTTCGCTGTCGGCGCCTGTGGCCTTGCCCAGCATCGATGCATCGCCCGTGACATCCAGCAAATCGTCCTGGATTTGAAATGCGAGGCCGACGGCATTTGCAAACCGTGAAAGCGCGCCGTAGAGATCCGAATCCAGCGGTGGCGCGCATTCGGCCGCCATGAGAACGCTGGCGCGAATGACGGCGCCGGTCTTGCGGGCGTGCATGTCCTCGACCTGGCTGATGTCGAGCCGCCTGCCCTGCACTGCCAGATCGATTGCCTGGCCGCCGGCCATTCCCGATGTGCCGATGGCTTGCGCCAGCATATCGATCAGACGCAGACGGATGGCGGGAGACGCCGGCAATTTCGGATCTCGCGCCAGCAGCTGAAATGCCAGCGGCTGCAGAGCATCGCCCACCAGCAGCGCCGTCGCCTCGTCGTAGGCTTTGTGACAGGTGGGGCGGCCGCGACGCAGATCGTCGTCATCCATGGCGGGTAAATCATCATGCACGAGTGAGTACACGTGCACCAATTCGATTGCGCACGCCGCGGCCTCGACGTCATCCTCCGCAAGCCCCACCGCCCGGGCGGTGGCAAACACCAAAGCGGGCCGGATGCGCTTGCCGCCGCCGAGAACGCTGTAGCGCATCGCCTCGTGCAGCCGCGACGGCACCGCCTCGGCTTCGGGAAGCCGCGCCGCCAATGCGCCTTCCATGCGCAGCCGCCACGTTTCGAGCTGGGTGCCGAAATCGTCCGCATCCACTTTGAGGATGCGCCGATCAGCGGAGTCGTTCACGGACCCCGGCTCACGCGCTTGATGTCGCTCAGCGGAATGGCGGTGACTGCAGCGTAGCGTGCGCCGCCGTCGCTGTATTCGAACGGCAGCTCGGGCGCCATCGGGCCTGCCACGCGTGGTCCGCGCAACGAGGTCAAGAGCGCCTTGACGGGATTGCTGAAGGCGTCGTTGACCGCGGTTCCTTCAAATCCGCAATGCGCCATGCAGTTGTCGCATCGCGGATTTTTGCCGACGCCATATTTCTCCCACTCGGTCTCCTCGATGAGGGCCTTGTAGGTCGGGGCATAGCCTTCGTCGGACAACAGGTAGCACGGTTTCTGCCAACCGAACACGTTATAGGTTGGATTGCTCCACGGCGTGCACTGATAGGTTTGGTTGCCGGCGAGAAAATCCAGGAACAGGGCCGAGTGATTGAACGACCACGCCGGTTTGCCGGACGGCCGACGGCTGCGGCTGAAGATGTTGCGGAACAGCTGCTTGCTGGCGTTGCGGCCCAGAAACACATCCTGGCGCGGCGCGTGGTGATAGCTGTATCCCGGAGAGACTGTGATGCCTTCGACGCCCAACGCCATCGCGGTATCGAAGAACTCGGCCACGTCGTCCGGATCTTCACCATTGAACAAGGTGCAATTCACGGTGACGCGAAAACCCTTGTCGCGCGCCAATTTGATGGCGGCAACGGCCTTTTCGAACACCCCCTCCTGGCACACAGATTCATCATGACGCTCCTTGTTGCCGTCGAGATGGATCGAAAAGGTCAAATAGGTCGAAGGCTGGTAGTCGTCGATGTGCTTGGAAAGCAGGATGGCGTTGGTGCAAAGGTAGACGAATTTCCGTCGCGCAACGATGCCGGCGACGATCTGCGGCATTTCCTTGTGAATCAAAGGTTCGCCGCCCGGGATCGAGACAATCGGCGCGCCGCACTCATCGACGGCACGCAGGGCATCCTCGACCCCGACCCGCTTCTGCAGGATCTCCTTCGGATAGTCGATTTTGCCGCAACCGGAGCAGGCCAGATTGCATTGGAACAGGGGTTCCAGCATGAGAACCAGCGGATAGCGCTTGTCGCCGGCGAGCTTACGCCCGGCGATATAGCGGGCAACCTTGTACATTTGCAGCATTGGAATAGCCATATGCCTATATTACCAGCACCGCCTGCCGGTGGTCGCGCCAGATTCGGGCCCATTCCAGCATGAACCAGGGGGTGAAGGTTCCAGCGCCATGATCGGCAAATTCCCTTTGCAGGGCCTCCGGGCTGATCCAACGCCAGTCGACAATTTCGTCGGAATTAACCTTAATCGGTTCGCGGCAGCGTCCTATATACACCGAGCACAGCTCGTTTTCCGCGCCGGTGGCGTCGAATTGCGCCTGGTACTGGAACTTGAACAAGAATTGCAACGGGCAGCGAATCCCGAGTTCTTCATGCAAACGCCGCTGCGTGGCGGCCTCCAGCGATTCATCGCCGCGCGGGTGACTGCAGCAACTGTTGGACCAATACATCGGCCACAGCCGTTTGGATGCGGCGCGCTGCTGTATCAGCAGCTCCCCGCGCTCATTGAAAATCAGCAGCGAAAAGGCGCGATGCAGGACGCCTCGGCCCTCGTGGCACAAGGCCTTGCTCAAAAATCCGAGGCTGCGGTCGGCCTCATCGACCAGAATCAGCGCCTCTGAATCGGCGGCAACGTTGCTCATGCGAACCTCTACCTCAGCAACTCATTGTCGCGAAACCAACGAATCGCATCCTCGAACGCCTGCACCGGGGGACGCCATCGATAGCCCAATTCACGCACCGCCTTGGCGCTCGAAAAGAACATTTTCTTGCGCGACATGCGCACGCCTTCCAGAGTGATGCGGCCGCTGCGGCCGGAGAGCCGCGCGTACCCTTCGGCCAAATAGGCGATCGGCAGAACCACCCCGTACGGCAGCCGCACGCGCGGAGCAGGCCGTCCTGTGAGGCGGGCGATGACTTCGAGGATTTCCCGCAACGCCATGTCCTGCCCGCCCAAAATGTAGCGCTCGCCGGATTTGCCGCGCTCATAGGCCAGCAGATGCCCGGCGGCCACATCATCGACGTGCACGATGTTCAATCCGGTATCAACGTACGCGGGCATTCGGCCGGCGGCGGCATCGAGCACCAGTTGGCCGGTCGGCGTGGGCTTCAGGTCGCCGGGGCCCACCGGAGTGGAGGGACTGACGATGACCACGGATATTCCGCCGCGCGCCGCTTCGAGTGCTGCCTCTTCGGCGAGATATTTCGAGCGCTTATAGTGACCAATCATGTTCTCGAGCGAATTTGCGCTCAGTTCATCGCCCGGCGTGCCGTCGGTGGGAATGCCGATGGTCGCGACGCTGCTCGTATAGACGATTCGCCGTACACCTGCGCGGTGCGCCGCACTCAAAGCGTTGCGTGTGCCTTCAACATTGGTTCGATATAACTCCGCAGGTCGGCGTACGCCCAATCGATAGTCCGCCGCGACATGGAACAATCCATCGCAGCCCTGTGCGGCGCGCTGCAGCGACTCCATGTCGGTGAGATCGCCTTCGGACACTTCGACTTCGAGAGTTTGCAAATTGCGCCGATCCGAGCCGCGGCGCGCCAGGACTCGGACCTGCCATCCTGCGCGCAGCAGCGCCCTGGCGACCGCTGCGCCGACGAATCCCGTCGCCCCCGTGACCAGCGCCTTCATGCGAGATGCGCGCCGATGGCACGCAATGAATGCATCGCAATTCGATAGCGCTGCGCGAGCCGGACCATATCGGCGATCTCGCGCGGCGCCAGCATCAGACCGCCGATCAAGCGCGCGAATTGCACGCGCCCGGCCCTGCTCGCCGCGACAACCGCGCGCGGCAGCGCGTCCGCTGCGGTATCAACGATGACGCGCACCGCGATGAACGGAAGCTTGTGACGGGCGGCGACTCGCGCCACGGCTGCGCTCTCCATGTCGACGGCGACCGCGCCGGTATTGCGATACGCCGCGGCTTTGTCCGCCGGTGTCTCGAGCGCATGAGCGCTGCTCAGCAGATTGCCCTCAGCCAGCAGCACGCACACCGGGCCGACAGCGGCGGCCACCTGTTCGCGCCATGCACGGCAGGCTACGTAGCGCTCACCGTCGCTGGAGAGCAATTCACACGGAATGATGACGCTCCCGGGCACAAGCTTAGGATCGAGGCCGCCGGCCATGCCGAAGCTCATGAGCGCCGCAACGCCGGCATCAACCAGCGCCTGCGCGGCCGTTGTGGCGGCGGCACGGCCGATGCCGCTCAAGGCCAGCAACGATCCCTCGCCCAGCTGGGCGAGTTCACTTAAGGGTGGGTCTCCGCCGCGCGGCATCGAGGGGCCGAGAGCACGCGCTTCTGATGCGAGCGCCGCGACGACGCCCACTGCGTTCAATGACGGGACCTTGGGCTCAATGAGCGATTCCGCGCCGGGTCAGATTTCGGTAGGCCGCCAGCGCCCACAGCGGGAAATAAGCCGAATAGCCGTGGTAGCGCAGATAAAACACGCGTGGGAAGCCCGGCGCCGTATAGCTGGGATGATCCCAAAGATCATCGGCTTGCCGGGTGTGCAGCAGGTAATCCGCGCCGCGCCGCGCCGCATCCGATCCTGCCTCGCCGGCCGACAGCAGTCCCAATAACGCCCAGGCGCTGTGGTACGGCGTGCTGCCGAAATCCTCCGCCGGGCGCGCTTGCAGCGCATAACTGTCGTTGCTTTCGCCCCAGCCGCCGTCCGCATTTTGCTTTTGCTTGAGCCATTCGACGGCGCGCTTCACCATGGGGTCGTCCGGCCCAATGTGCGCCTGCGCCAACGACATCAACACGGACCAGGTGCCGTAGATATAGTTCGTTCCCCAACGGCCGAACCATGACCCGTCGTCTTCCTGCTGTTTGCGCAAATAAGCGATCGCACGCGCAAGCGCGGGCTTATCCTGCGTCCTGCCGATGCGTGCGAGAACGGTAACCACCCGCGCAGTCACATCGCTGGTGGGCGGATCCAGAGCGCGCCGTGATCGGCGAATGGAATCTTGTTCAGGTAGTAGCAGGTATTGTCCGCGTCGAACGCCGCAAATCCGCCGTCGCGGCTTTGCATTCCCACCAGCCAATTGAGGGCGCGGCGCACGCTTTCAGCGTAGCGCGATGCATCGCGCGCCTGGTGCATGGCCCAGGCCACCACGGCGGTATCGTCGAGATCCGGGTAGAAGTCATTCGCGAATTGAAACGCCCATCCGCCGCCGGCCAGATGCGGACGCCGGACGCGCCAATCGCCGGGCTCATCGAGCAACTGTTTGGTCTTAAGCCAATCGAGCGCGCGGATCGATGAGCTGCGCGAGACTTCATCGCCCGCTTCCTGCATGGCAAGCGCAGCCAGCGCAGTATCCCAAATCGGCGACACGCAAGGCTGGCAATAGGCGCTTGACGGACCCACCACCAGAAGCTTTTGCAGGGCGCGCTTTGCCGTGACACGCCGCGGATCGTCCGCCGGATAACCCAGGATCGCCATCGCTTCCAGTGCGTTGACCATCGCCGGAAAGATGGCGCCGAGACCGTCCTCGCCATTCAATCTCTCGACGAACCATTTCTCGGCGCGCCGCGTCGCCCGCTCGCGCATGCCTTTGGGGACCAGGGGATCGATCATGCGGCCGACGTGGTCGAACACCAGAAATGCCTTCGCCAGCATTCCGGCCCGCCTGAAGTAGTGCCGTTCCTTTTCGGGCGGGGTCGTGAAAAGCTCACGGATGCCGAGGTTGCGCGGATTCTTCGCCTTCGGCTTGCGCGTGCACAGGATGAACAAGGGAACCATCACGGTGCGCGACCAATAAGAGACTTTGTCGATGTGAAATGGAAACCATTTCGGCAGCAACATGATTTCGACCGGAATGTAAGGCACGCCGCGCCAGGGCAGCTCGCCGAACAGCGCCAGGGCTATTCGCGTGAACACATTGGCCTTGGCAGCGCCTCCCCTCTGCAAAATTGCGGTGCGCGCTTTCAGCATATGCGGCGCACGCACGCCGTCGCCCGCGAGTTTCAAGGCGTAGTAGGCCTTGACGGTGCAGCTCAGATCCAGTTCGCCGTTGTGATACAGCGGCCAGCCGCCGTGCTCGGCCTGCCGCGCCCGCAGGTGATTGGCGAGCTTCGCCTGCAGCGGCGCGTCGATCTCATCCAGGAAGTGCATCATCATGATGTACTCCGCAGGAATGGTGCAATCCGCCTCGAGCTCGTATAACCAGTAGCCCTGAGCATTTTGTTGCGCGATGAGCGCATCGCGAGCTTCCGCGATGGCCCGGTCCAGCGGCGAGGAATCCGCTACCCGCTTCAGAGTGAGCGGGACGATGTCGCTGCGCGCGTCCGGCAGCTCCGCCGGAAGCGGAGTGGTTTTCGGCGCGCTTCGATTCACGACCCGGAACTCCCGTAGCGCCGCAGAGCGTGTTCTTGTTCGCGCCCAGCGTCGTGTTCGGGCAAGACCGGCGTGGCTCGCGGCCATCGCGGCTCGGGAAGCCGGGCAAGCGGCAAGCCGTGCGCCGCGCGGGCGAAAAGACGCCTCAGCATCCAATCGCTGCCGATGAAGGTGTTGGTCATGAGCATGGTCATGCTGACGGCGGTTCTCGTTACCTTGACTTGCGCGCCGGCGCTAAAGCCGGGATTGAACGCAATTTTACGCAAGGTCAGGACGGCGAGGCCAATCGCCCATAAACAGAACCGGCGGATGCCCTTCTCTTTGCCCGGAATTAACAATGTGTAATCCAGCGCATTACGCAAGTGCGCATGCGCCACGGCCACCAATTCGAGAATCCCTGCCTTGAAGCGCGGGTCATCGCAGCCGCTGGAAACATCCGCAAGATCGACACCGTGCCGGGAAAAGACCTCTTGCGGGAGCCAACAGGCGCCACGGCTGCGGTCCTCCCAGACATCTTTGAGGATATTCGTCATCTGCAGGCCTTGGGCAAACGAGGCAGCCAGCGCGCTCAGGCTGGTCCGGCGGTGGGCGATCTCGCCTGAATAGTCGCAGAACAGCTCCGTGAGCATCTCGCCCACGACTCCCGCCACATAATAACAATAGTCGTCCAAATCGCTCGAACCGGGCAGCCCTTTGACGCTGGCATTGAATTGGAAGCGCGGCATGCCGTAGCACATGAGCTCCACACAGCGCTTGATGGCGGCGTGTTGGGCGGGCCTAAGGCTGGCGGTTACCCGGATGACGCGGTCCATGTTGCTCACCAGATCGCGTTCTGTCGGCAGGGTACGGTCCGAGAGACGATGCACCAGATCGCGCGCCAAAGCCTCAGGTTCGCCGCTTCCGCCGACCGCGGCGCTGAAACGCTGCAGGAAGGCCAGTGTTTCGGGCGCCGCCAGCGCGGGTTCATCCTCTATGGTGTCGGCAATTCTGCACAGCAGATATGCACTGGTCACGGGAATGCTCAACGCAGGCGGCAGTTGCGGGATGGTCAGCGCAAATGTGCGCGAAACATGCGGCAGAATCTGATCCTGGTAGACCTCATCGGAACTGACGGAATCCATGCTGGCAGTATCTCGGAAACCCGCAAAAATAGCATCATCTCAGCCGGTTGGAGCTGGTGTAAATCCGCAACATTCCCCGCAGTCCATTGCCACCGTGAGGGGCGCGCAGTATAAACTGCTGCGATATGGACGTACCTCCCGCCAGCTATCCGCTGCTCGAAACCGTCGCCTCGCCCGCGGATCTACGCAAGCTGCCGGCGGCGAAATTGACCGATCTGGCGCAGGAATTGCGCCAATTCCTGATTCACAGCGTTGCCACCCGCGGGGGTCACTTTGCCGCGGGATTGGGCACGGTAGAACTTACAATCGCCCTGCATTATGTGTTCAACACCCCCGATGATCGGCTCGTTTGGGACGTAGGGCATCAAGCCTATCCGCACAAGGTACTGACCGGGCGCCGCGAGAAGCTGCACACCATCAAACAGGACGCCGGGCTCGCGCCTTTTCCAACACGCAGCGAGAGTGAATACGACACATTCGGAGTTGGCCACTCCAGCACCTCGATCAGCGCAGCGTTGGGCATGGCCGTCGCGGCTGCGCAACGCGGCGAGGACCGCAAGGTCGTGGCGATCATCGGCGACGGCGCGCTCACCGCGGGCATGGCGTTCGAAGCATTGAATCACGCCGGCTCGCTGCCCGCGGACCTGTTGATCGTGCTCAACGACAACGATATGTCGATCTCGGAAAACGTCGGCGCGCTGTCGAACTACCTGGCGCGCGCGCTTTCAGGCCGCATGTATTCCCACCTGCGCGAGAGCGGCAAGAAGGTGTTGCGGCAAATGCCGACCGTTTGGGAACTCGCACGGCGTTCCGAGGAACATTTGAAAGGCATGGTGCTCCCGGGAACCTTGTTCGAGGAAATGGGATTCAATTACATCGGACCCATCGACGGGCACGATGTCAAAGCGCTGGTCAATACCCTGCGCAATCTGCGAAAGCTGCGCGGTCCGCAGTTCCTGCATGTGGTGACGCGCAAGGGCAAGGGTTATGCACCGGCGGAGGCGGACCCGATCAAGTGGCACGGTCCGGGTCCTTTCGACCCCGCGAGCGGCATGATCTTCAAGGAAGCCAGCAGCGGTCCGACATACTCTCAGATATTCGGCAAGTGGCTGTGCGACATGGCGGATCGCGACCCCGCCATCGTCGGCATCACGCCCGCCATGCGCGAAGGCTCGGGCTTGGTCGAATATTCCAAGCGATTTCCGTCGCGCTACTTTGACGTTGCGATCGCCGAGCAGCACGCCGTGACTTTGGCGGCCGGCATGGCGGTGGAAGGCCTGAAGCCGGTTGTCGCAATTTATTCAACTTTCTTGCAGCGTGCGTACGATCAGCTCATCCACGACGTCGCCCTGCAGAACCTGCCGGTGGTTTTTGCCGTCGATCGCGCCGGGCTGGTCGGCAGCGACGGCGCCACGCATCAGGGCAGCTACGACCTGTCGTTCCTGCGCTGCATTCCCAACATGGTGGTCATGGCGCCGGCGGACGAGAACGAGTGCCGCCAGATGCTGTACACCGGAACCACCTTGAATTCGCCGTCGGTCATTCGCTACCCGCGCGGCACCGGACCCGGCGTGCCGGCGGTCGCCGAGATGACGGCGCTGCCGGTGGGTGTCGCACAGCTGCGCCGCGAAGGCCGCAGCGGTTTGGCGATTCTCGCATTCGGCGCCCTGGTCGACTCGGCGCAAAAAATCGCGGAGCGCCTGGACGCAACGCTCGTGAACATGCGCTTCGTGAAGCCACTCGATGAAAAAATGGTTGTCTCGATGGCCGCGCGCCATCGCGCGCTCATCACCATCGAGGAGAATGCCATCATCGGCGGCGCCGGAACAGGAGTGAGCGAGTTGCTCGCGGCGGCCGGGTTGCAGCTGCCCACGCTGCACATTGGAATACCGGACCGGTTCATCGAACACGGCACGCGCGAGACCTGCCTTGTCAGAGCCGGACTCGATCTCGCGGGGCTCAGCACTCAGGCGGAAACCTGGTGGGCGTTGCAATCGCAGGCGCGAATACGCTCCGTGGGCAGCGCCTGAAAGTCTGACCGGCGCCGCAGAGCCTAGCGGGCTCCTGCCTGCTCCAGCAACGCGGCGACATCCGGCAGGTTTCTTTTCGTTGCCTGCTGCAACGGCGTGTGGCCCGCTCCGTCGGCGGCATTGGGATCGGCGCCTCGCGCCAGCAGCAGGCGCACAATCTCGAGCTTACCTTCGGTCACGGCAAGCATCAGCGGCGTGCGGCCCGCCGCATCTCGAGCATCGATCACCGCTCCTTGATCGAGCAGCGAGGCGGCCTGCGCCACATTGCCCTGCGCGACCGCTGATTCCAGTGTCGCCGGCTTGAGCGCGCTCTCCGCGAGAGCCGCGCGGTCGGCGCGATCGGCGCTCATGGAGCGCGCACCGCTTTCCGCGGCTCGCGCGGCTGGCTCGGACAACTTGGAGCGTGCCGGCGCGGAAGGCGACACAGGGGCGTAATTCTGCGCAACGCTGGGCGCGGCGGGAGCGGGGGCCGCAAATTGGGGCGCCGGCGCACCCGCCGATTTCGAACTCCTCTGCTTCGCCCCGGTCACCACGACGTCCTGCAGTGAATCTGATTCACCGGGCGACTGCCGGGCGGGAGCCGCATTGGATGGCGCGGCATACGGTTTCACCCCCTCCAACTTCGGCGCCTCGGCCTTGGCCTGAGCCTGCGTTGCCGACGACGCGGGCGCGGGCGACACCGTGTTTACCTGCGCGGGCGGAGCGTTTTCCAAGTAGTGCGGAGCAAAAAGAAGTGCCGCAAGCAGCGCGGCACCCACCGTGCCGAAAGCCGTGATTTTCCAGCGCGGATCGTTAGCCGCAGGGCGCGACATATCGATGGGGAGCCGCGCTTCCCGCTTTGCAAGTCCCGCGGCGGCGCGGCGGCTCTCGGCAAGAATCGCCGCGCGCACGGCATCGCTGGGACCGGGCGCATCCGCGCCGGCGCGCCGGTAGCGAGCGAGCAATTCCTCGTCTTGAATGTTGTCATTCGGAGTCATGCGTATTCCCACAGCAGCTGCCGCAGTTTGGCCCGGGCGTAGCGCAGCCGGCTCTTGACCGTCTCGAAGCTGGCCCCGGTGGCGTCCGCGATTTCATTCACGCTGAGATCGCCCTCCGCCTGCAGCAGAAATGCAGAGCGTTGCTCGGCAGGCAACTGCGCGACGGCGCCCAACAATGCCGCGGCCTCGTCTTGGGATTGGACCTGCGCCGGCGGCTCGAGTTTCGCCGAATCGGCGAGCAGTTCCAGCGGACTTGCAGCCTCTGGATCCGCACCGTCCACGGCATCGAGGCTTTGCAGCCGATGGCTCGCGCGAATCATGTCGACTGTGCGGTTATGCGCGATGGTGAACAGCCACGTCGTGAATTTTGCGGTCGGTTGGTAATTTGCCGCGCCGCGTACGACGGCAAACCAGACCTCCTGCATCAGATCATTGGCGGTGGCTTCATTTTTCACAGTGCGGTGAAGAAAACGAAATACCTTCAACTCGTGCCGCCGGTATAGGAATTCGAACGCGGCGGCCTCACCGCGTCCGAAGCGCAGCATCAAATTCTCATCAGTCTCGTGCGCCAGGTCCATTCACCCCATTATCAGCCGCCCGGCGGGTCCGGTACATACCTCTGCAGGGGCGAATCCGGAAAGGGGTTGGGGCGTTGCCATGCGGGACGAGTGGGCACAACGCCCATTGCCACCAAATTTTCATAGCTATCGTAGCGAATCCTGATGAGTTCGTTCGGAGTGCTCGACAGGCGGTCAAACGTGGTGTTCTGCACGTAAGAACTCTCGCGTGCGCCGTGCCCGGTGCCGAGTCGTTGTGCCGGCGCCGTATTCGATGCATAGGCTTTGTCCGCTTCCGACTTCCGTGCGGCAGGCGCCTCTGCGCTGGCGCTCGGCGGTGCAGCGCGCGCGGCAGTGTCCGCGCCGCTTTCAATTCGATTTTGGGCGTAGCCCGGCTGCTCGGATCGCCGATCGAATGCCTCATACCCTGGAACGCGTGCGGGACGTTCCAGAAACAAGGCGACGCCGATGACACCGACATTGGCCGGGCGGCCGGTTCGTTCAGCGTAGGAATTGCTTGCCGCGGTAAAATTGAAGGCGGCAATTTCCGCATCGCTCTTGCGCCAGCCGGCGATCTCGTAGCTCTCGCCCGGACCGAACACATAGCCGCCTTGACCCCAGGCACCCGTTTCGCCGCTGATCACATTGATGCCGTCCACGGCGGTCACCGCGAGCAGGCGCTCGCCGCGCTGATTTCGAATCATGATGGAATAGCGGGCCCCCGGCCTGCCGGCGACCCAATATTCTCCGCGGCTTCGATACATGGGCAGCACGCTGCCGGTCTCGCGGTCGATGATTTGCACATCCGCGAGCCGGCCGGCCGCGTGCGCGTCTGTTCTTACGCCAAGTGCCCCCAGGCCGATCAGTAAGACTCCAATTCCGATGCATTTCATGTCGATCTCCGCTGTTGCTGCTCCCACCTGAATCGATGCGGGGCGAGAAAAGGGGTTAAGATCCGCGCGGAGAAATTCCCACTAAGGATGCCGGTCAGCCTCACTTCACATAACATTCGCCTTGCCGGCGGTTCGCCGGGCCTGCGCCGAACCTGGTCTCTAACGTTGCACAGCTGGAAAAACATCATGCGTTCAAAAAACGTCCCCATGCTCTTTGGCGCGATTGCCGCCGCGTTGTTGCTGAGTGCCGGTCCCGCAACCCGCGCAAATCCCGCGCCCATCCCGCCGGCCGCCGGCGACATCCCGGCGAACTTCCAGATCCCGACTGCAGCCGACGACTACATCAAGCGCGACGTCATGATTCCGATGCGCGATGGCGTGAAGCTTCACACCGTCATCATCATTCCCAAAGGTGCATCGCATGCGCCCATGATTCTCGATCGCACGCCGTACAACGCCGGCAAATTCACCAGCAGCGCAGACAGTCCGCGGCGCGCGCTGATTCTGCCCTTGAGCTACGGCGAGCTTGCCGAGGCCGGCTACATCATCGTCGCCCAGGACGTGCGTGGAAAATACAAATCCGAAGGCGACTATGTGATGAATCGGCCGCTGTCGGGCGATTTGAATCACACGCCGGTGGATCATTCGACCGACGCCTACGATACGATCGACTGGCTGGTCAAAAACGTGCCGGAGTCCAACGGCAAAGTCGGCACCATGGGCACGAGCTATGACGGTTTCACGGTGCTGATGAGCCTGGTCAATCCGCATCCGGCATTGAAGGCAGCCGCGCCGTTCAATCCGATGGTCGATACCTGGAAGGGCGATGACTGGTTTCACAACGGCGCGCTGCGCCAGACCTATGCGGACTACATTTTTGCGCAAACCGCGGACAAGTCCTCGGAGGACAAATGGATCGCGCCCCGCTACGACGCTTATGACACGTGGCTGGACATCGGTTCCGCCGGCGCGCTGGGGAAGGAGATGGGCATGGATCAATTGCCGTTTTGGCAACGGCTCACCCAGCACCCCGCCTACGATCAATATTGGAGCGAGCAGGCGGTGGACAAGATCCTCGCTGCGCGGCCGCTGACCGTACCGACGCTGTATGTGCACAGCCAGTGGGACCAGGAGGACATTTACGGCGCCACGGCCGCCTTTGCCGCGACGCGCTCGCAATCCGGAGCCGGGCGCGATAATTCCTATCTGGTGATCGGGCCGTGGCGCCATGGCGGCGGCAACGGCGACGGCTCTTCCCTGGGCGCGATCAAATTCGACGGCGACACGGGCCAGTGGTTTCGGTTGCACGTATTGCGGCCCTTCTTTGACGCTCATCTGAAAGACGGCGCGCCGAAGGCGGATATCGCGACGGTCACTGCATTTGAGACCGGCGCCAACGTTTGGCGTCGCTACGATCAGTGGCCTCAGTCCTGCGCCAGCGGCTGTCCCTTCAAGTCGGAACCACTGTATCTGGCAGCCGGCGCCAAATTGACCTTCGACAAGCCCTCAACCGGCGCTGCGTTTGATGAATACGTTTCGGATCCGGCAAAGCCGGTCACTTATCGGCCACGCCCCATCCGCCCAACTTACGCACCTGATTCAACCTGGCGGCGATGGCTGGTCGATGATCAGCGCTTCGCGGCGGATCGCACCGATGTGCTGACCTACACCTCGGAGGTCTTGACGGCGCCGTTGCGCATCGCAGGTCAACCGGTGGCGCACCTGTTCGCCTCGACCAGCGGAACCGACGTCGACTGGGTGGTGAAGCTCATCGATGTCTACCCGGACGAGGTTCCGGGAGACGTGGAGATGGGGAGTTATGAATTGCCCATCGCCATGGATATCATGCGCGGCCGCTACCGCGACGATCCGGCAAAGCCGTCTGCCATTCCCGCCGGCAAGGTCTTGAGCTATACACTCAAGCTGCCCAACGCCGATCATGTTTTTTTGCCCGGACATCGCCTCATGGTCCAGGTTCAGTCGAGCTGGTTTCCGCTTTACGATCGCAACCCGCAAACATTCGTGCCGAACATTTTCTTTGCCAGACCCGCGGATTTCGTCAAGGCCACGCAGCGCGTGTTTCATAAACCCGACGCTGCAAGCTATGTCGATCTGCCCGTGGCGAAGTGAAAAAGAACCCATGACGATTTCGAATCTACTGGTGTTCGCCCTGGCGCTGGCCGTCGCCGCCGGATCACCGGGACCCAGCGTTGCGGCGCTGGTGGCGCGGGTTCTCAGTCGGGGATTTCGCGACGTGCTGCCGTTTTTGGCAGCCATGTGGCTCGGTGAAGCGCTCTGGCTCACCTGCGCCGTGGCGGGTCTCGCGGTCGTGGCGCGCACGCTGGGGCTGGTGTTCGTCGCGATAAAGTTTATCGGCGTTGCGTATTTGCTGTATCTCGCGTGGAAAATGTGGTTTGCGCCGACTCAGGTCGCAAAGGACGAGCTGCCATCGGGCCGGGCGCCGTGGCGCCTGTTCGGCGCCGGACTCGCGGTGACACTGGGAAATCCGAAGATCATGGTGTTCTATCTGGCGCTGCTGCCAACCATCGTCGATTTGGATCACGTCGGCAAGGCTGCCTGGATCGAGCTTACCGGTGTGACGCTCCTCGTGCTGATGTCGGTTGACCTGACCTGGGCGCTTCTCGCGGTGCGCGCGCGCCGCCTGCTCACCAGCCGCAAGGCGGTAAAAATCGCCAATCGCACCAGCGCCACCATGATGGCCGGTGCGGCGGCCGTCATCGCCGCGCACTGAAGATTGCAACGACCTTAGAACTTGGCCGTGAATGCCACGAACAGCTGACGGCCGAACAGGTCGTAGATGCTGTAGGTATTCGCGGCACCGCCGGCGACGATTCCCGAATCAACCAGGGGCGGATCCTTGTCCAGAATGTTGTTGGCGCCCGCGCGGATCTGCAGACTCTTGTTCACGTTCCAAGTCGCCTCCAGATCGATGTAGCTATACGACGGGATGGCGGCATTGACAAAGTCGTGGCCGCCGAACGTCGCGAAATGCAGCGTGGAATCGTTGCTGTTGTTGTCCTGCGAGACCGATCCGACGTAGCGCCAGGTCAGCGAAGCGGACACGTCCCACGGGGTGTCCCAGGTGCTGCGGAACAGATGGTGCCAGCGCGGATTGATCGTCTGGCAGGTGGCGCCGAACAAGCCGGCGCAGTCATAAGTCGGCGCCCCCGGCAACGGCGTAGTCTCATTGTGCAGCAGGTACGCGCCATTGAGCGCAAACGATACCTCGCCAAATCCCGGCGGCAGATCAAGCTTGTAGTTCAACTGGGTATCGACACCGCTATTGATCGCGGTTCCCAGGTTGTAGTTCTTTTGAATGACATAGCCGCCGGATGCGATGCTGTTGCCGGTCAAACTGCCCGTGCTCGGTGAGCGCACGATTTGGCTGCAAAAGGTTGGATCGCCTGTGTTGGCGCAATCGGAAAGCACGACCAGGTATGGAATCACCCCGATTTCGTCCTTCACCTGAATGTGGAAGTAGTCGATGCTGCCGGTGAGATGCGCAATCTGGCTCGGGGCAAAATTCAGGCCGATGGTATAGGTGTCGGCCTGCTCCGGTTTGAGGGCTGGATTGCCGCTGGTTTCCTGCGACAGCTGATTGGCCGTACCCTGCGGGATGGAGCCGCCGCTGTACTGGGCGGCTGTTACGCCGGTGCGCGCGCACTGAACCAGCGTGAAGCTGATGGGCGGCGCGCACGGGTCGGGGACCACCGTGGTCAGTCCGACGATCGGCGGCGTGAACAGCTCGGCGACGCTGGGCGCGCGGATCGCGCGGTCATAAGAGGCACGAAAGCGGTAATCCGCAATCGGCGCGTATTGAACCTCGAACTTGTAGGTATTCGTCACCCCGGCGGTCGAATAGTCGGAACGGCGGTAGCCGGAATCGAACAACAGTTCTTTGGCGGCCGCCTTATCCTGAATGAGCGGTGCGCGCAGTTCGATGAATTCCTCCGCTACCGAGAGGCCGGCATCGATCGGCGCCACCGCGCTGCCGAAGCCCGACAAGAGCTGGCTCTCCTCGGCGGAATCCGGCTGCAGCAACTCGTGATCGTTGCGATGTTCGAACCCGACGTTCACGCCGATGCCCTCGGTCGCGAGCGGCGAAGTAATGCCGTAGTCACCGAGCTTTCCGGTCACATCGGCATGCAGCGTGCGCAAGGTCGCGGATCCCGTCGCCGTGCCGAGCAAATACAGGTAATTGAGGGCCGCCTGCGTGACGCCGCCATCTTTAAAAATATTGTATGGAACGCAGCCTCGGTTGCTGCCGCTGATGCAGGTCGGATTGGCCGCGGTTCCCGTCACCAGCAGGGCATTGGTAATGCTCTCGTAGCTCAAGTACTTTTGGTTGGAGTCAAAAAACGCCGTGTAGAAGTACTGACCATACAGGTCATAACTCCAGGCTTCCGCGAAGCTGCCTTTGCTGCCGAAGACCGCACGATAATTCGTGTGCTCGAAATCGATGAAACGATCGCCGCCCTCGATGTTGCGCCGGCCGATCCGCACTTGCGCGGTGGCGGCGCCTGGGTTCGCGGTGTCCGCGGCGATCTGCGCCGGCGTGCACAGGATTCCTTGCTGCTGTGGGCTCAGCAGGGGATTGCTGCAGTTGACGTAGTAGTCGCCCGCGCCGGTCGGATCGAGCGGATTGCTGTCCTTGAACAAGGCCGCCGGCGCCACCTGCTCGTGCGTCTTGTCATCCATGAAAAAGAATTCGGTATAGGGCCGGAACCAATCGTAGATATCTTCGTGCGCCATGAACGCGGCGTTGTAGCGATCATCCTCGCGCGTCATGAAAATGAACGGCTGAGAGTTGTAAGACGCGGGCGGCGTCGTCGCAACGCCGCCGTTAGGAACGAAACTCGATCCCGAGACGCTGTAGACGGTTCCCTTATTGGTTCCGGATGCCGGTTCAAACCAGTTCGAATTGGAGGAGCCGCCGCACGCCAGGCCGGTGACGTTTTTGCCGGCATCCTGAACCGGATCCAGCTGGCAGGCGCCGAAATCACGTCGGCTGCTGGCGACCGGCTCGGCATGCCGGTAACTTAAGAAAGCGGTGATGTTGCCCTTGCCGTCCGCGAAGTTCGTGCCCATGAGCAGGTCGAAGGCCTTGTTCCGGCCGTCCTGGGTCGTGCCTGTTGGCGGCGTGCCGCCAAATTGCTCCACCAGGTTCTGTACCATCTTGTCGTGGTTCTCGTGCCAGTTCTCGCCGACTTGCCCGTCCAACTGAAAGCCTTGGAAATCCTTCTTCATGATGAAGTTCACCACGCCGGCGATCGCATCTGATCCGTAGGCGGCCGACGCGCCGCCGGTGACGACTTCGACGCGCTCGACCAACCCGCCTGGAATTTGATCGAGATCGGGCGCCGGCTGTGCGATGGCGGTGTTCGGCGAACCCACGCCGAGACGCCGGCCGTCGATGAGCACCAGCGTGCGTGCCGGCCCGAGGCCGCGCAGGTCCGCCGTTGCGACGCCGCCGGCTGTCGCCAATCCGGAGGTGCCGTTGCCCAGATCCTGCCCCAGATCGTTGTTATAATTTTGCGGCAGCTGGGTGATGATGTCGCTGATGTCGGTTTTCCCCGATACCTGAATGGATTTCGAGGAGACCACCTGAATCGGGCTCGTGCTCACTTCATTCGGAGAGGCGATCCGCGATCCCGTGACGATGATTTCTTGCAGAGGCCCCGGGTCCGCCGCAGCGGTCGCCGCCAGCGACGCCGGAGTCGGGGGCGCCTGCGCCAGCAAGATCCTATTTTCAGCAGCGCCTTTTGTCCCGGGCGCTGCGGAGATTGCGCTGCCAGACTGCCCTTGCCGTGAAACCCCGGCCCCTTCGTTGATCAAGGAAGTAAAGATCGGGATGACGGTGACGGTATTATCGTCAAGATAGCGGTAGGTCAACCCGGTACCCGACAACAGCTGTTGCAAAGCTTCATTTGCCGTCATGTTTCCGTTCGCACCGTCGGTGCGTATGTCGCGTACGGTGTTGGACAAATACAGGACCTGCAATCCGCGGCTCAAGCCCAGTTGTTTGAGTGCGGGACCCAAGTCCTGCGCGGCGATATGCGTCGGCTCACGCAGGGATGCGCTCGCGCTATTCGCGAGCGCCGGACCGACGCTGGCAATGCAGACCACGGCGGCGACAACAGCCATACGCATTAGCGCCCACGCGCCTCTCGCGGGGCCTTCGATGGCGGCCAGCCAATGCAGCCGCCGATCCCGATTGGAGTAGAGCGTTGTCACATAGAAAATGGGTATGTCAGCGCGCCGCGCGGCGCAAGACGCGCACTTGCTTCTCCGTTTCGACTACTTGAATCGAGTTCTGGCTGCGCAAGAAATTGATGAGCGATGCGGGATCCGTCGAAGAGTAGACGCCGCTGATCTTGAGACTTCCCAATTCACCGTCATCGATGGTCAAAGGGCGCCGATTGTAGCGATTGAACTCCTCGGCCACATCGCTGAGCGGCGTTTCCTCGAATATCAGGCGCTTTTGCACCCACGCGGTGGCAACGGCCGTGTCCGTGCGGGTTGGCTTGGTCACGACGTGCGGCAGGACCGTGAGTTGTTCGCCCGCGGACAGAACGACCGCAGCCGTTCCTGGACCGTCTAGATCGTCGTAGGTTTCAACGCGCCCTTCCACAACGGTGACGACGGTCGCAGTCTGCTTCTTGTAAACGTCGAATTCGGTTCCGACCGCACGTACCTGTGCATCGCCGGCGCGCACCACGAATGGCCGTTGCTTGTCTTTCGCAACGCGAAACAGGGCCTGACCTTCCAGCAGTGTCACGTCGCGTTGCTCCGCCGTGAGATGAACCTGAATTGTGGAACGCGCGTTGAGTTCGACCGTCGACCCATCGAGGAGTTGCACGGTCCGCTGCTCGCCGATTCCAGTCGTATAGACACCGTTGAATTTGCCGAGATCGAGGAAAACCACGGTCGCGACTGCAAGCAGCACAACGGCCGCCAGCGCCAAGGCTGCGCGGCGCGAGCGCCATACGGCGCCGGGATTCGCAGCTGTCACGGCTGTTGTACTCGAGCGCGGCCGGTCCGCGGGCAGCGCAATCACGTCCGGCGCGCTGCGCGCCCGCTCGATCAGCGCCGCAATATCGATTTTCCCTTCCGGATCCGCGGCAGGCAGATCCGCCCAGACGCCCGATATCTCGAGGTAGGCGTGAATGTGTTCGGGCGAGCGGCGCAACCACTCGATGAAGCGCACGCGCGCATCGCCGTCCACATCGCCGGCTCGGAATTCTATGAACCAGGCCGCCGCTTCGGCGATGACCGCCGGATGGGTTCTGCCGTTCGAAACTGCCACTTTCATGGTTTCATGGCGTTTTGGTTGGCGCGAAGATTTCGGCAATGTTCGACGGCGCGGGCAAGATATTTCTTGGTGGTTTCACGGGATACGCCCAATTCATCTGCAACCTCCTGCACTGAGTAACCTGCGACACGATGCAAAACCAGCGCCGTCGCAACACGCGCGGGCAAATGTCCCAGCATGTGCTCGAGCTCATCGAGCCGTTGCGCCTGAGCGACTTGGTCGGATGGATCGTCGCTCGCGGGGGTTCTGAGCTCCGAAAAGACCTCCGCGACGTCCACCGACACCGGCTCAGCAGAGCGGCGCACGGCGTATTGATGAATCACATGGCTCGCGATCGTAAAAAGATAGGCCTCCGGACTGCGAATGCTTTCGTAGCCATCGACGCGCAACAGTCTCAAGAACACCTCTTGGGCGAGATCGGGGACATCCGCCGCATTGCGCAGCCGCAACGACAAAAAGCGGCGCAGGCGGGGTCCATACCGCGCCGCAATGCCCGCGACGAAGCTGCGATTGTCAGGTACGCCCAATCCCCACCCCCAAGGCCGAGTATTCCCCTGGATGATTAGAGCGCTTTCCTTCGGTAAATGGGTATGCCCTGGATCGAAATGACTCACAGGCATGGACTGCTGCAAAGCAGCATGTTGATCTCTTGACGGGGAATTCAGCGAACTATTTGGGCGCTAGGTCCGGTGAAGTCGGGCACGCCGCGGCCGGATCGGCATCCTCCAGCTTTGATAGAACGCTGGCTACGATCTCATCGCAATGAAGTCCGCCGAACTCATAGATTTCACCCTCGGCAAGGTCGATTTCCTTGGCGAGCGCTTCACGCAGCATCCCCTTGGCGCGAAAGTGCCGGCTGCGCACCGTTTCTTGCGGGATGCAAAGCGATTCCGCGATTTCCTCCACGCTCATTTCCTCGACCGATCGCAGCACAAACACCACGCGAAAGATTTCCGGTAGTTCGCTGACCTTTTGCTCCAACACGCTGCGAATCTGCGTGCGGGCAAGCAAATTGTCGGGTTCATGACCGGAGTCGGGGATTTCGGCGATTTCGTGCATATGGTGATGGAAATTCACGAGCGGAATGATGTTTTCACGGCGTGTCGAACGGCGCTTGCGGGCGGCGCATGCATTGAGAACGAGCCGGGAAAACCAGGTGGCCAGCGCCGCGTCGCCCCGATATTGCCCGATCGAACGATAGGCGCTCAAGTAAGCATCCTGCAGCGCGTCCTTCGCCTCGGCGTCATCGCGCAGGTAGGCGCGCGCCAGCCGATAGAGACGTCGATTATAGCGGCGCATCAGCGTCGCAAAAACGCCGCGATCTCCCCCCGCCACTCGACGCGCGAGGGTCAGATCATCTTCCGCCGGCTGCAGCGAGGCTGTGAGATCTGCATTCATTGCACTTTGATCTTAGCCTTCATCGTGGGATGGAAAGTGCAGCTGTACTCAATTTCGCCCTTCTTGGTCACGGTGTAACTCCAAGAACCGTTTACGGCAATGCTGCCCGAATCGAACTGCTTGTTGGCCGCAGTGGCCGTGTGGGGAAACGGATCCTTGTTCACCCACACGATCCGGTCGCCTGGATGCACGGTCAGTTCGGCCGGACTGAACTGCACCCCGTCAATCGTGACGGTGTGCCGCGTCCCCTGCTGTGCTGCACCCGCAGCAGAGATCAGGGCCGACGCGATGATTGTCGCCAGCAAATGACTGCGCATGCCCCGACCCACGACCAGCCTAACCGCCGGCCTTGCTGAGTTCCTGCTGCAGGTGCTTGGCATGGTCCAGATGCGCGACGAATGCAGGCCGCACTTTCACCAACAGAGCTTTAAGCTCGGCATTCTGTGCGCTTGGAATCAACGTCTTGTCAACCGCTTGCAGCACCGCCTCGTGATAGGCAACTTCGTGATCGACATAAGCCTTGTCAAAGGCGTGGCCGGAGAGCTTCTTCAACGCGGCCAGATTGTCGTCGCCGCCTTTCTGCAGGCTCTGGCTGGTGGGATTGGGCTCCGGGGTTACGTGAAGCTTCGTCACGAGTTCCGTGGCGGATTTATTGACGCCGGTATGATCCGTGATCATTCGCTGCGCGAATTCCTTGACGTCTTTCGAATGGGATTTGGACAGCGCGAGTTTGCCGGCATCGATGTCCACCTGGTTCGCGGTGACGACGATTGCGGCAATTTGCGGGTCAGAGGGTCCGGCGCCCTGGGCGCAGGCGAGGCCGGCACCCAAGGTGAGAAGGGCCACGGTGCTCATCAGTATGGTTTTCATCGAATTCTCCAAGTTCGCGCATGGCGCGTGTTTAACGGCTGCTCATGGGATTAGGTGTCACGACATCGTCGCCCGTTCCCGGTGAGTCATTCGTGCCATCGGCTCGGTCGGATGCAGTTGAGGGCTTTTGAGGTTGCGGCTGCGACAGCCCATTACTGCCGGGCCGCCCCTGGCGCCGCCAAGCTCATGGCCCGATCGAGCGCCGGGTCGACGCCCGCGCGCCAGTCCTTGAAGCTCAACGGCACCACGTAGTCCGGGTCGAGCGACTTGACCCGCAGTTCAAAGAAGTAGTTCAGCCAAAAACACACCGTCCAATCCGTGCAGGGATGCTGATAATCATGCTTGCCGGTCTGATAGACGACGCACAGGGGGTAATGGGGCAGGCAGGCCTGGCCTCCTTCCGAATAGAACTGCAAGCGATCGCCCACCGGCTCGCCGACGATCGTGACCCGCTCCTCACCCGCATTTTTGACGAACACCGCGGTGGAAATACCGGCCGAAAATGTCGCAGGTCCTGTGAGCACGATGACCCGCCCTGCCTGTGGGATCAGGGTCGGCAGTTCCCGCGCGAAGTGATGAGTGTTCAAGTAGTCGCCGCCGCCGTCATAGCGCAAATCGAAAATCACATTGCAAGGGTGTTCACGACGCAGCTGCTTCTCGGCATTCGACAAAAAATCCTTGATGCTGCGGCCGCCTTCGTCGACATTGGATTTGAGCTGCACCAAATCAGTGCAGGTTTCCGGAAGGCGGACACTCCGAAAAGGCTCGTCAAAGTCACTCCACGAAATTGGCAAGGCACGGTCGGGTTCGAGTGCGCGCCATATTGCCGGCATGCCCGCCAGGGGCTCGTTCGACAACCAACGTTCCGCCGGGACCGTCGGCTCGCCGGCAGGCGTGGGGAAGGCGTCCAGCCTCCTCGTGATCGTTGCGCCGGCGGGAGTCTCGACGCTCCAATCCGAGTGTTGCATGCCAGGCGCGACATCGATGCCGAACAACAAGTCCTGCTGCGTCAGATACTGCGAGGCATGCAGGCGCCGCCAGCTGGCCGTGCCGCCGCGCAGCTGCTCGAGTTTGCTCATGACGGCGTCAATCGATTGGCCGTCGACTGCCGTCACTCGGCCACCCAAGAGATCCGCGTTGCTGTCCGTCGCGCGCATGACATATAGCCCGTCAGAAAAGGCCACCACGCGTACCGGAAGCTCCATTGGCGCGGCGCCGGGTACATTCTCAACCCGGGAGTGGCCGTTGTCGGCCAAGGCATCAATTTGCATCAGCCGCACGCGAATGTGAGGTCCATCGAGTACCGTGCCGCTTGCCTCGAGCGCGTCGATTCTTCGGTTGGCCTCAGCGCGGCTCGCCGGCGCAAATGAGCGGTCCATTGCGAGAAGCTCGCGGAAATAGCGAATGTCCTGGCGCTGCGCATCGAGCGAGCTGACGGCGGCTGGATAGTTTGGTTTCGGCGCCGAAATGTGGAAGTGAAGCCGCATGGCTCCAAAGAACGCCGTTACGGCAGTCAGAACGATCGCGGTCAGCCCGATGGCAATGAAACTGATTGTCTTGGCCGCGGATTTCGTGCGTGGTGTTCCTGTTTGGTCCATTACTCAAGAACACCGTTCAGGCCCCAAAGGAGCAGTGATACCCAAATATAGCTGCAAAGCGCTCTAGGTATTCATGGTTGGACAAGAAATAGGCGCTTTGCCGCGGCCGGGCCCCTTGAGACTCCTTATTGTCGACAAGGAGCCGGCGGCGCGCAGTGCGTTCATGCAGTTGTGCCATCAGACAAGCGATTTGCACATCGTTGGGGAAGTCGGCTCGGGCGGCGCCGCCATTGATGCTGTCGAGGACCTGGCGCCGGATGTGATGCTTCTCGACCTGGCGTTGCCCGATATGTCCGGATTTGATGTCCTGCGTCTGACCGGAAACGCAATGGGTCCGCTTGGCATCACGACCTCCCACCAACCCGAATACGCCGAGCGCGCAATTGCTGAAGGGGCGGTGGATCATCTGGTCAAGCCGGTCAGCGCGGATCGCTTCGATCATGCGATAGGACGAGTTCGGCAGCGCTGTGGCATTGGCCAGGCGGCCGAAGGTCGATTGATCCGCCAGATTCTGCGTCTCTTGCGCAGGCGTCCGAAGTTGCTGGTCGGTGAGAGACAACACCGGCTGTATCCCCTCGATGTCGAAACAATCGACTACGTGGAAGCCGATGGCAATTATGTGACCATTCGTGTGGGCGATACCGAATACATCAGCCGCGACTCGATAAAACGCTTGGCGGCTGATTTGGCCGACTTTGGTTTCGTACGGATCGATCGTTCGATTCTATTGAATATCCGCGCAGTCCAATTTGCGGAACCCACCGGTCATGGAACACTGGCCTTCACGCTGTCTTCCGGAGCTTGCTTGCATTCCAGCAAGACATACCGCGAGACGATCGTGCGCTTGTTGCCCTGGCATCATTGTCGGGTCGGATCCGACGTCTGAACAGGTAACTCGCTCACCGCAGGTCGATGCGCGGTCGGGCCACGTCTTAAATCTTGACGTTGCTCCCCGCCAGGGAGCGCGTCGTCCCAAAAATCATCGATGCGCGGACAACTATGTAATTGTCTTTCTCATGAGGCTCGCCGACCAAATCGCACAATGTCGAACGCCTTTCATTGTCGAAAATACCATCACCAAACGACAACTGCGACTGACTGGCGCGGCGGACTTCTCCAGCGCACTCGTCGCCTGCCCAACTCGTTACAGCCTGACCGATGACTTGGTGGGCCTTTGCACCGCGTTGGCCTATTCAAAGGGAGCGCGCACCCTCGCCTGTGCGGATCTGTTGCACATACCGGCGGAGCGCGTATGGATTGAATGGTGCGAAGCGCCGTGGATCAAGGAACTCAACCGCTACGGATTCCGTGCACAGCACGCGCAAATTGCAGGAAGGCGTGGTGCTTTGATTCAAGCATCCGCGCGGGGCCGGCGCGGATTGATCAGGAGCTTTTGGGCCAATGGCGACAATGATTTGGATGTGCTCGCGAGCAGCATGGAAGCTTACTTTGATTTCGATACCGAGGTGGGCGGGGATCCGGCCGCTCCGGATGGCTGCAATGGTTCGGCAATCAGTGTCTTTGATCGCGCCGCCGGCAATGCTGATATCTTGCGGCGTTGCTTCCGTTTCCGCTACGAGCGCTCTTGGCAGAGCTATTATGAACAGGCGCAATTATCGGCCAGTCAGGCCGACTCCATCGCGCGGCACGCGCTCGGCACCATTGCGATCGACATACCGGTGATCTTGGCGTTCCTCTTGCTCCTGGCAACTCGCCCACGACTGCCACGTCGATCACTCATGCTGGAAAGATTGAACCAAGCGCGAATGAAGTCGGGGAAGACGCGGCTCCTGGATCACATCGAAGTCTCCTCTCCGCTGTTGCCTGAATACAGATCCGCCGCGGGCGAGAGCCTGGCAGGCTGTCCTCGTCGCGGTCCGCGGCTTCACCATGTGCGCGGACACCTGGTGCGGCGCGGGAGCCAACTATTCTGGCGAGTCCCTCACTTACGAGGCAGCGCGCGAGCCGGTATCGTTCGCAGCCGCACGGTGACGTGGACCCTGGATTCCCCCTCCGAGCACAGGCCGAGCCCTGGGTGAGCAGACGGCGAAGGGATTAAGGCGTCACGGCTTCCGCCACTCTCTGCGCGATCTCAAATCGCTGGCTTCGAGAACTCTGATCGGTTTGGTATAGCGCCATGAGGAACGCGCTGTCCCAATCGCTCAAGCCCAGGGCCGGATTCCTCGCGGGCGAGAACAACTGCAAAATCGACGGGGCGTCGCCGACATCCACATCGATATCGATGTTCGACAATCCCAGCATGGCGACGTAATCGGTAAGCTGACGCAGATCCATGCCTGCCGTGCGACGGGCGTCAATGATTTCGAACACTGAAAGGAGCCCGAGTGGCGAGTTACCAGCGAACGGCGAAGGATCCGCATGGCTGTTGCTCGGGACGAAATGACCGAAGCGGGTCGTGGCGATGCGACCGATGTCTATGTTCCGCCAGATGCGCACCGGGCTCACCCTCGTCGAATCGCGAAAATGGCGAATTTGCAACGGCGAGGCATTGCCGAAGAGACGCTTGTTTTTCGCAGACCATGCTTCTATGACTTGATCGGGTTCAGCGGTTGCGATCACCACGAAATTGGGCGTGCATGCCTTTCCGGCCAGGGGCGCTCCGGCGGCGGCACTGATCTGTGCCAAGCGCGACAGCACTGAGGATCGATCTTCAGGTCCCCATCCCGCTGCCAGAAAGCAAATCGGCGTATTCCAACGCGTCGGGGATTCATCATCCGAGAACCCCGTGTTTCGCGTGATCTCGCGGACAAACGTTTGAACCCGCTCTTTGAGAATCGCTTGCTGCGCCTCGACCGTTGCCGCTCGCGCGTCGATCGCGCAGATGGAAATCGAAACAACGCCCAAAATCGCCAAGCATGCCCGGGCGAAAGGGCGTGTTAAATCGGATCGAACGCTTTGCATGTCCATGGCCCACCCGATGCGGCGCAAATCGAGAGGCTTGTATACATCAAGCATGCCGTCAATCGACAAAGAGTTGCAGGTGACGTCGCGGGGCCCCCCTGCAATCGCGGGCGTGCGTAGTTGGCGCTCGAGAGCCACAGGCGCTGCGGCGACGGCGTAAACAGACGGCGCATCGCCCAAGTCTTCGGTTGGCTTCTCACTTTCCGGAAAAAGTTCATCACGTAACCGGTCGCCTTGTCTCAAGGCAGAAGCGGCTCATCCCATTTTTGTGAACACAGCGGCGAGCGACGCGTATTTTTCCATGCCTACGACTGGGAGGCTGAGCCCGGACTTCAAGCGCCGTTGCCGGGGTGCAACGGGAGTCGGGTTCGATTCTCCCGCTGCACATCAAGGGGCAGAAAACACCCTTTTGGGGAGTACGAAATGGCGCTTGGACTACTATTTGGATGGGAAGGGGCCGTTGGTCATCGCTCGATCGGAGCCGCGGCCTCGCTAAACAGCCGCTCTGGATGGCGGCGGTTGCTCGCCGCAGCGGCGATTGCTCTCACCGGTCTGCCCGCCCTCGCGCAGCAAGCTCCGGTCGCAACTGCGCAACCCGATACCGCTCTCACAGAGATCGTCGTTACCGGATCGCGCATTGCCGCTCCGAATGAGGTCAGCACCAGTCCGATCGCCGTCCTGTCGTCGAAGTACATCGAAGTATCCGGCAAGAGCGATGTGAGTGATCTCTTGATGCAGCTGCCGCAGAATTTCAATAACTCACTGAGTCAGGATCTGGGCAACACCACCACCGGATTGACCACCGCGGGCGGCGTGGCGACCGCGGATTTGCGCGGACTGGGCCCGAATCGCACCTTGGTTCTCGTGGACGGCCGCCGCCTGGGTCAAGGCTCTCCGTATACCTTCATCCAACAGCCCGCTCCGGACCTCGATCAAATCCCGGCAGGCTTGGTCGAACGGGTCGAAGTGGTCACCGGCGGCGCGTCCGCGGCGTACGGCTCCGACGCCATCGCGGGCGTCGTCAACTTCATCATGAAGAAAAACTTCGAAGGTTTTCAAATAAACGGGCAGCTGGCGGAGTTCCAGCACGACAACAGCGACACCTTCGTGCAGAACCTGGCAAGACAGTTTGGGATTACCCCGCCGACCGGCACCATTGAGGACGGACGCCAGCGCAATTTTGACATGCTCATGGGAACGAATTTTGCCGACGGCAAGGGCAATATCACCGCCTTCTTGAGCTACCGGCACCAAGATCCGGTTGCGAGCAGCAACCGCGATTTTGGAAGTTGCCAGCTGAATCCGACGTTTGACGCGACCAGCGGCCATATCAACGGCGTGGCCTGCGGCGGGTCTTCGAATTCAAATTCCTTTTCACCGGAGAGCGGACCCAATAAGGGAACAGCTTATAGTGTCTTCGGGACAGGTTTCGTCCCCCTGGGCTCGGTCGCCACAACGCCGCCGGCAGCGTTTAATTCACAGCCGTATATCTACCTGTCGCGCGAGGACGATCGTTACAACGCCGCGTTCCTGGCACACGACCAAATCGCTGATTACTTCCAACCGTACGCCGAGTTTTACTTCATGGACGACAAGACGCATCAACAGGTCGCGCCCTCGGCCCTATTCAAAGATTTGAATCCGCTCGACCCGCAGACGGGAAATTACAATGTTAATTGCAACAATCCTTTGTTGAGCGCGCAGGAGCAATCCATACTTTGCACCCCGGCGCAGATTGCCGCCGCGAACGCAGCCCCCGATGTCGGATGCACATTTACGCAAACGCCGGGTGGTCCTGTCATGTCGCCGAACTGCGTGAACGTGCGCATCGGGCGCCGCAACATCGAGGGCGGCGGACGCATTTCAGACTACGAGCACATGAATTACCGGCCGGTTTTCGGAATCAAGGGCGACTTCGCGAACGCGTGGAGTTATGACGTCTATGGTCAGTACTATTACACGACGTTTTTCAACTCCAATCAAAAGTACCAGAGTTTCCAGGCCATCGGTAACGCCCTGCAGGTGACCGGCACCGCGGCCGCCCCGACTTGCGTGAGCGGACCGCCTTGCGTTCCGTACAATATCTTCGCCGACGGCGGCGTTACGCAGCAGCAGCTCAACTACCTGTACCTGACCGGTACCGGTCAGGGAACCTCGACGCTGCGCACGCTTCATGCCGAAGTAACCGGCAAGCTCGGCGACTACGGAATCACCTCGCCGCTCGCAACTGACGGTGTCGGCATTGACGTCGGGTTCGAGCACCGCAACGATCACGAATCCTTTCAGCCGGACTCCGCCGAGCAGAGCGGCCTGTTGTCCGGATTCGGCAGCGCGGCGGTGCCCATAGACAACAGCATCTCAGTGGCCGAGGAGTTTGCCGAGCTTCGCGCGCCGCTCGTGCAAGACAAGCCGTTCGCCAAAGAGCTGTTGTTCGACACCGGATTTCGGCACTCCGATTATTCGTACGCTGCTACCCCCTCGACTATCACCAATACCTACAAGTTTGAAGTGCAATACTCGCCGATCGAGAATTACCGGTTGCGCGTCTCGTATGACAAGGCCATTCGCGCGCCGAGCGTCGTCGAGCTCTACAACCCGCAGCTCGTCGGAGGTATTCAGTTCGGCAACGACCCCTGCGCCCCGCCCATCACATACACGCTGCTCCAGTGCCAGCGCACGGGTGTGACTGCCGCACAATACAACAGCGGCTCAGTGCCGCAGGGTGCGGCTGGGCAGCTATCCCAATTGGCGGGCGGCAACCCGGATCTCAAACCCGAACAGGCTGAGACCTATACGGTGGGCCTCAACTTCGCGCCGCGGCAGATTCCACAATTCACCGGCAGCATCGATTACTTTCATATCGCGGTGAAGGGCGAGATCTCGACCCTGCCGGCTGCCGTGATCCTGTCTAACTGCGCGAACACGGGGAATCCGCTCTACTGCAGCCAGATCGTGCGCTCATTCAATACCGGCGGATTGACGGGCGCAAGCATCGCTTCCGGAGGGTATTTCGTCCAGACCGATGTCAACATCGGTGCGGCGTTGGTGAGCGGCGTCGATGTGCAACTCAACTACCGGCTGGATTTGCCGCCGGGCTTTGGCGATCTGGCGTTTGAGATGAACGGCTCTTATTTGCAGCATGACGAGTCAACACCGTACGTCGGGGCGCACACCTATGACTGTGCGGGACTCTTCGGCTTTACCTGTCAGACCATCAATCCTCGCTGGCACCATATTTTTCGTTCGACCTGGCAAACACCCTGGGGAGTCTCCGCATCCGCCACCTGGCGCTTTATCGGCGGGGTCTCGCAAGACAACAACACCAATGATCCAACGCTGCATGACTCCTCGCCGAACGGCGTTTACGACAATTTTAATGCGAAGGTCCCGTCCTTCAGCTATTTGGACCTCGAGGCCACCTGGCAGGTCAACAGGATCCTGCAGTTGCGGGCCGGCGCGAATAATGTCCTGGATAAGGATCCGCCGATCATCGACAACAACATCGTGGCGGGTGGCGGAGCCAATACTTACGATGCCTATGACCAATTCGGCCGCCAGCTGTTCGTGGCGTTCACTGCCAAATTCTAGGTCGCGCCAGGGTTGAATGCTGAATTGCGGCCTTCGGGGCCGCAGTTCAGCGGCAAAGCATTGTAGAGACGTTTGAACTGAGCCGCCGGCTCGCAGGCTTTCCGGCAATCCCGGCGACTCCCCCTGTTAAAAGGCTGTTACTCGCGCCATAGTGCCGCACCCAGGCCGCGCCGAGAATCAAATCAGCATCACCGCAGCGACAGGATTGCCGGCTCGACACGTGGTCGCAGTCGCCCTCGGCAATGCCATCGAGTTCTATGATTTCGTCACTTATGCGTTTTTCGCTGCTCAAATTGGCCGCGCGTTCTTCCCTTCCGATACTCCCGGCACCAGCTTGCTGGCATCTCTCGCCACGTTTGGCGCCGGGTTCCTGACACGGCCGCTCGGCGCCTTCGTATTGGGACGCCTCGGCGACCGCATTGGCCGCAAACCGGCCATGATCGCCTCGTTCACCTTGATTGGCATCGGTGTGACAGGCCTGCCGCTGATACCCACCTACGCGTCCATCGGCATCGCCGCGCCCATCCTGGCGATTTGCTTCCGCCTGATCCAGGGCTTCGCGCTCGGCGGCGAAATCGGCCCGAGCACGGCGTTCTTGATGGAGGCCGCACCGCCCTTGCGCCGCGGGTTCTACATTTCACTGCAGGCGACCAGCGCCGATGTGGCCGTGATGGTCGCGGGCCTCGTCGGCGTGGGCCTGGCAAGCGCGTTGGAGCCGGCGGCGCTTAACAGCTGGGGCTGGCGCATCGCGCTGCTGGCCGGCGCGGTCATCATTCCGTTCGGCTTGTTGCTGCGCCGGACGCTCGGCGAAACCTTGCAGCCGCTGGATGATCCGCACGAAATCCCCGCGGTGCGCAGCTACTTCCGTGTCGCCGCGGCCGGGCTGGCGTTGCTCGCCTCCGGAACGACCACGAGCTACCTGCTCAACTATATGACCACGTACGCCAACTCCACTCTCGGCATGCCGGCGAGAATCGCCTTCGGCGCGACCGCCGTTGTCGGTCTCTGCGGCGTCGTCTGCGATCCGTTGGGCGGCTGGCTTTCGGACAAGGTCGGGCGCAAGCGCGTGATGATCATCCCATGGATCTGCCTGGCGCTCGCCGTGTTCCCTTGCTTCATGCTGCTCGAACGCGAGCGCACCAGCCTCGCGCTCTATGTCGCCTGCGCGGTGCTGGCCTGCGCCTCGACGCTCTCCGCTTCCGCGTCGCTGATTGCGGTCAACGAATCTCTTCCGCATCGGGTGCGTTCGGCCGCATTCGGCATTATCTATGCGCTGTCGATCTCCATTTTCGGCGGATCGGCGCAATTCATCGTCGCGTGGCTCACGCGCCTGACCGGCAATCCGCTTGCGCCGGCGTGGTACATGATCGGCGGCGTGATCGTCGGCCTGATTGCGCAGAATGTCATGCCGGAGAGCGCGCCGATCAAAGTCGGAGTGGATATGCGGCGGATCTAATCGACGTCCTGTGTAACGCGCCCACGATGCAAATTCGATGCGGATCCGCGATACCCTGCTCGATCGTGGCGTGCACGCCATCGGTCACATCGTCCTGCATCAATCCATCCCAAAATGCAGGGAGCCGCCCGTGTCGGCTCCCCGGGCGGCCCACCCCGCCCTCGCTATGACCCTACCGTCAGTGCTGCGTGTACACCGGCGTGGCGCTGATGCCCGTTCCCGGCGTGTACGCCGTCACGGTATTGGAACTCGAGTTCGCGACGAACACATTGCCGAAGCCGTCCACGGCAACGCCCTCCGGCTGCGCGATCTGCGACAGCGGGCTGATGCCGTTGAGCGAACTGAACTCCGGCGGCGGGCAGGCGCCGCCGCTGCCGCGACCAATCAAGTCGACAATGCCGTACACCTGGACGCTCGAATTGTAATAGTTGGAGATCGAAACCTGCGCCTGCCCCAGGGGATAATAGGCAAAGCCCGTAGGACCGCTGGGACCGGTCGAACAATTGCTGTTGCTCAGAACAAATAACGGCCGCGAGGTCGAAGTCAACGGCGGTGTGTAGGTCAGTACCTCGTTGGGTCCGGAGCCCGGCCCGACACCCACCAACAGCACATCGTCGCGCGCATCGAAGAAGAGCGCACCCGGGGCGAGGAAAGCATTGGGCACCCCATCGGATGTGAGCGCGCTGCCTACCTGTGAAAAACCGCCGCCGCTAGCCGGCTGGAAGATCGAGATGGAATTCTGCGAGTTGTTGGCGACATACACCAAGCCCGAAGAATCGACCGCGATGCCGAGCGGCCGCGAGATGCCGCTGCTGATCGTATCGGCGGTGATCTGCGCAATCGTATTGGCGGCGACGTTGCTCGCGCTGATGTTATAGACCGTGACGGTATTGTTGCCGATATTGGCGACGTACAGCTGATTGTTGGCATCGACGGCTAGACGCGACGGGGTGTTGATGCCCTGCGTGATGCTCGCCACCAGCGTCAGGCCGCTGACCAGATTCTGCGAGCCGAGCTGTTCGGAATACACCAGTACCTGACCGCCATTGGCGCCGCCGGAATTCGCCACGAACAGATAGGGAGTCTGCCACAGCAGGCCGTTCGGATTGCTGAGCGGTACCGGCGGAATGCCGCCGCCGCTGCCACCACTGCAGGCGATGGGGACGTTCGCGTTGCCCGAACCGATGCTGCCGCTGCCGTTGGACACCGCGCAGGTCACCGCGCTATTCGAGGGAGTCGCCGTGATGTTATAGGGCGCGCCGATGCCGAGTTGCGCCGCCAAGGTATACGAACCGTTGGCGCTGACCGTGGTGGAGTCGCCGTTGATGGTATCCGCGATGGCCAGGGTGGTCCCGGCGGGAAGACCCGACACCGGGCCGCCGACGGTGAACGTTTGCACGACTGCAGAACAATTGATGATCACCGGGGTCGGTGAGGTGTTGTGAGTTCCGCCGGAATCGTCGGGAAGAAACAGCACTGTCGCGGGGGCAAATGTGCAGTTGGCCGGCGTGCCCCCCTTCCCCTGGCTGAAGGTCGCGCCGTTCGTCCCGCACGTGTCGTTGTAGTTGTAAGGCGTCGCCCCCGCATAACCGCCACTGTTGTACTGGGGTGCCGTGAAAATGAATGTCAGGGGGGCGCTGGTAACGGTCCCCGGCGAGCCGCCCGAGGGGACGGTATTCCCCACAGTGAGCACGTGCGCCGTCGATGCCAATTGATCGTTCGGGCAGGAGTTAGCGGAGATGAACATCGACAAGCTAATTCCGGTGGGACCTGTGTATATGGCGGCGGCTTTGTAGCACCAGTACGCGGCCGCGCAGGAAGTAATGGACGCAACGTTCTGCGCAGTGAGGGCCGCCGTTGCTGTCGCCGACAGCGTCGCTTTGCAGGCGTTCTTGGCCGAGGCGACAAAGGTCTGGATCGACGCGAGCAGCGTCATCCCCAGGCTGTTGCCCTCGATCTGCTGCAGCGTGATCTGCGTATTGCCGACGGTGATGAGCGCGCCACCGGCGAGAAAGCCCGTGAAAACGCCGTTGTTGGAACTGAAGTCCGCAACCAGGGCATTGGTCAGGTCGATGGCATTCACGCCGAATTGCGCCGCGACCTGTTCGATGCCGGCGAGAATGAGGGATGCATCGAAATTGGCCTGGTTGACCCCGGCGGTGGCGCAGTTAGGGTTGGTCAAATCCACAAAGCTGGTGAGCTCCGCGCTCGCCACGCCGAAGAAACTGCCGACCGCGGAATCGGCGTCGGTGTGCGCCGTCGAGGCGTCGAGCTCTAGCGGCCGCCCCATATTTGCCAGGGCCAAATTCGCCGACATGGTCGTCAGCCCTGAGATTTGCGCGGTGATCGTGGTCGATCCCGGCGCTGCCGCCGGCACGAAGGACGACAACACGACTCCACTTGGGATGGGGACGGTCTGGCCGGTCACCGTGTCGGTGTAGGTACCGCCGGTGCTTTGCAGCAACACCGGACCGCTGTAGCTGCCCAGGTCGACGGTGTAATTGCCCTGGGCGTCGGTCGTGGCCGTGGCGCAGGGGCCTGGAGTCGCCGGCACGCAACCGCCAGGACCAACGACGCCGGCGACGCCGACAACGCCGTCGCTCGAGACTTCATAGGCCGTAACCGTGGCGTTGATCACTTCGGCGTCGACCACGGCCCCACTGATCATGGTCGTGGCCGCGCGGAGGTGGCGGCGGCGGTGTCGGGCTGGGTGAACTTGAATTGCCCCCGGAGCAGGCCGCGAGAATGAGCGCCGCGGCCGCCGCCGGCAGCCGGAATAATTGACCACGCATTGACAATCCCCCTGTGTGCTCAAGACACGTTTGGAAATTCGCCTGTTACTCAAGAAGACGCGGTAGCGTGTTCAAACCGGACACGGCCGCACGGGCGAAGGGATCGCTCAGCAATTATTTATTTGTTGGGTGCCGCGCCTTGCGCGATGAGGGCGGCAATTTCGCGACGCAGGGGATACTTGTGCAAGACCGCGGCGATGCGCGCTTGGGGGGACTTGCTTCGATCCGCGCGCAACCTCGGTAGGTCGGGCGGCGGGTAATCCAAAGGCGCTCGCTCGGAGGGCCGCAGTCGTTGCGCGGCCTCCGCCTCGCCGTTGACCGACAGCGCCTTCGCATACCAGTAGGTTGCGACTTGCGCCGCGTTGCTGTCCGGCGCGAATGTCGACCAAAACGACTGCGCCGTGGCCAAGGGCCGGCGCGCGTCGGCGGCGCGGCCCAAGGCGAGCATCGCGCGGCCTCGCGCGAGATTGAAGTCCGCGCCATCCGGATCAACAGCCGCGGAGGGCGAGGGTTGATTGCGCTCCGGGTCGGTGACGGCCAACGCCTGAGCCGCGTCGCCGCGCGCCAGCTCGATGCGCGACAAGGCGCCGTAGTGCAGCGCCAGGTCATTCGTGGCGCCACCCTGCTGCAAAGCGTACTCCAACCCCGCCCGTGCAGCCGCTTCCGCGTCCTCGGGATCATTGGTGGCGAGGTAAACGTCGCCCATGAAAATATTGGCGACGTACCCGTAGTACGGAGCCTTGTCGTCGCGCGATTTTTGCAACAATCCTTCGCCGACTTTTCGTGCCGCCGCGTATTCGCCGAGCCGCAATAGGGTGCCGAGCCGTCGGAAACCAATCTGGAAATCCGCTTCCCCCGCCAGGGTCTTTTCTGCCGCGGACAGCGCGTTGCGGAAGGCTTGCGCTTCTTCGATGAACGGTTCGGCCTCCAACGGTCTGCGCGCCTGCATCAGGTTGTAAGAGACATCTCCGCCATAGTAATAACGCAGCCGACTGCCAAAGGGTTCGCGGCTGGCCAGCAAGGCATAGACCGATGCAAAAGTGGCGATCGCGTCATCGATCTGCCCCGCATAGCGCTGTCCGCGCGCCAAGTATAGGAGCGCCGAGCGCAGCTGTTGGCCATCATGGTGCTGGTCGATGGCCACTTGTACCGTCTGCTCCAGAATCGGTACGCCTTCGGCCGCGCGACCGGTGGAACACAGTATCGAACCGTAGGTTGAGAGCGCGTGCAGCAAGATGGGGTTGCTCGCCGGCAAAATTCCCGCAGCCCGCACGGCCCGGATCACCGGCTCGAGGATCGCGCCGGCCTCCTCGTTGCGGCTCTGCACGCCGGGGCCCAGTGCGGTGGCAAGCTGATTGGCCGCCTTGAGCGTTTGCTCGTCACTCAGTCCGAGTTCGGTCGTCGCGACCTTAAGCGCCTCGCGCAAGTCTTTGTCCGCGCCGGGATCCTTCAAGATGGTACTCGGCGAATGCGCCAACAGCGCATCGACCAGCACCGCAGCGGCGGGCCGGCCGAGTCGTCGCAGGGCAGGGATCGCCGGGTCGAGCATCTGCGCCCGTTCCTTGTCATCGCTCGATACCTCGCCCAGCAACACCCTTGCCCGCAGCACATCGAGTTCCTTGAGTTGATGTGCCTCCGCCGCATCGCGCAGCGCCTTGCGCAAGATGTCCCCAGCCTCATTCACTTCGCCGCGGTTGCGGTAGGAAGTCGCCACCGCCAAATGCAGTGGAAAGCGCAGATCGGGACGTGCCGACAATTGCCGGTCGATGCGCTCTTCCACCGTGCGCAGCAACGCGAGGTCGGACTGCTTGGTCTGTTGACTGGCATCCGGATCGGCCTGTTGGATCACGGAAAGCACAAAGTTGCCGATTGCCGCGGAATTTTGCGCCTCTCGTCCCGCGCGTGTCGTCTGCCAGAGCGCAGTGGTCAGTCCCCCGAACACGGCAGCGGTGACCGCCGCGGTGGCGCCAAGCGCTAACTTATTTCGCAGAATGAAGCGGCGTAGCCGATACCACGCGCTGCCGCGCTGCGCGCGTATCGGCCGGCCGTCAAGATAACGCTCCAGGTCATCCGCGAACGCCGCCGCGGTTTCGAAGCGTTCGTCCGGATTTTTTTGCAGCGCCTTGCAGATGATGACATCGAGGTCGCCGCGCAGTGCGCGCATCGACGCTTTGTCCGCGGCCAAGCTGCTGGGCCGCGGCGGCTCGCCGCGTGCCATCACCTCTTCGATCGCCGATCGGGTTTCGGTTTGCTGCGGGAAGGGCCGTTGTCCGCACAGCAATTCAAACAGCATGACGCCGAGCGCGTAAATATCGGTCGCGGTGGTTACCGGTTGGCCCAGCACCTGTTCGGGTGCCGCGTAGGCCAGAGTGATCGGCCTGCCGGCCGAGCGCGTGAGGTCCGATTCGCCGGCGGCACTCGCGGTGTCGCTCAAGACCTTGGCGATCCCAAAGTCAAGCAGCTTGACCCGTCCCTCGCCGGTCACCAGCACATTGGCCGGCTTCAAATCCCGGTGCACCACCAGACGGGCATGGGCATAGGCAACGGCGCGCAACACTTCCACGAACAGACGCACGCGCAGGCGCGCGCTGAGATTGCGTTCGCTGCAAAAACGGTCGATGGGCTGTCCGTCGACGACCTCCATGGCGAGAAAGGGAAGCCCCGATTCCGACCAGCCCGCATCGTAGAGCTGCGCCACATTGGGGTGATTGAGGCTGGCAAGCACGGCGCACTCGCGGCGAATCCGATCCGCAAGCCCTCGATCGGTCCATTCGGCGTTGGGAATCTTGAGCGCGACTTGGCGCTCGATTCTGCCGTCCGTGCGATCCGCCCGCCACACCGTCGCCATGCCGCCGCGTCCCAATTCATGCAGCAATCGATACGGACCGATGTAGTCGCCGGGCTGGTTTTGATGTCGGTGACGTTGATCGTCAAATACTTGCAGCGCCGGAATGGGGTCGGCGCTGTCGCCCGGTTCCCCGGAAATCGCGGATTGCAGCAACCGTTCGAGCACGGGCAACAGATCGCCCTGGTCCCTCGGCAGCGTCTGCAGCCACCGCCGTTGGTCTGCCGGTGTCAACTCCAGGGCCTGCGCCAGCAGTCCGTTCAAGCGCAGCCAGTCTTTGGGGGAGAGCTCGGCAACGACAGTGATCATTTCGGGCCCCGTTGTGCTCAGATCAAGACAGGAGACGTCAACGCTCTCGGTAACCGGACACGGGATGGCCGGCTAGCGCCGGATGGCGACTTGCAGCAGCAACTTCGCCCGTTCCCAGTCGCGGCGCACGGTGCGCTCGCTGACGCCCAGCGCTTCCCCGATTTCCTCCTCGGCGAAGCCGCCGAAGTAGCGCATTTCGACGACTTGTTTCAAGCGTTGATCGACGCTCGCCAACTCCCCCAGCGCGTCGTTCACGCGCTCGATGTCCTCGTCGCTCCCGCCGCCGCCGTCCAGCAGATCGGTCGACAAGGTAACGTGAACAGCTCCACCGCCGCGGCGTTCTGCGCGGCGCTTGCGGACAAAATCGACGATTACGGAGCGCATCACCTGCGAGGCGTATGCCATGAACTGTCCGCGACAGTCCGCCTCGATTCGCGCGGCGCCGCGCAATCGCTCGTAGGCCTCATGGACCATGGAGGTCGTGTCGAGCAGGGTGATGGTGTGATTTTTCGCGAGTTGCGCCTGTGCCATGCGGTGCAAATCCGGATACAGAGCGCCGACAATGAGGTCGATGGCAGAAGAATCGTTCTCGTCCCGAGCTTTGCGCAGAAGTGCCGTGATATCGCCCATCTGGTTCCAGCCTTCGTTCGCCCTTTGCAACGGGCAAGCCGTGACGTTGTTGTTGTCCTACAGGGTAAACGCTCGGTATTTCATTGGCAATAACGGCCCAAATGACAATGAGGGAAACGAAAAAACCCCCACCAACTTGCGTCGGTGAGGGTTTCATTTTCATCAAATTAAGAGCCTGGCAGTGACCTACTTTCACATCGACAAAGTCGACACTAGCATCGGCGCAGAGCGTTTTCACTTCCGAGTTCGAAAAGGGATCGGGTGGTTCCCACTCGCTATGGCCGCCAGGCAAACCGGTCGCAATGGGGGCTAGTCATGTCTAGCCCCCATCACTAATTCGTACAATTTGTTTCGACCCCAGAAGTTATCCAGGATTTGTCGCATTCAAGTCAATTGATTGTCCCATACACGATTCGACGTTAGGCAAATCGCTTGGGTGTTATATGGTCAAGCCTCACGGGCAATTAGTACTGGTTAGCTAAACGCATTACTGCGCGTACACACCCAGCCTATCAACGTCGTAGTCTTCGACGGCCCTTTAGAGACCTTAAAGGTCTAGGGAGATCTAATCTTGGGGGGGGCTTCCCGCTTAGATGCTTTCAGCGGTTATCCCGTCCGTATATAGCTACCCGGCAGTGCCACTGGCGTGACAACCGGAACACCAGAGATACGTTCACTCCGGTCCTCTCGTACTAGGAGCAACTCACCCTCAAATCTCCAACGGCTACGGAAGATAGGGACCGAACTGTCTCACGACGTTCTGAACCCAGCTCGCGTACCACTTTAAATGGCGAACAGCCATACCCTTGGGACCTGCTACAGCCCCAGGATGTGATGAGCCGACATCGAGGTGCCAAACTCCTCCGTCGATGTGGACTCTTGGGAGGAATAAGCCTGTTATCCCCGGAGTACCTTTTATCCGTTGAGCGATGGCCCTTCCATACAGAACCACCGGATCACTATCACCTACTTTCGTACCTGCTCGACATGTCCGTCTCGCAGTTAAGCACCCTTATGCGATTGCACTCTATGCGCGATGACCGACCGCGCTGAGGGTACCTTTGCACTCCTCCGTTACTCTTTGGGAGGAGACCGCCCCAGTCAAACTACCCACCATACACTGTCCCCAACCCAGATAATGGGCCAAGGTTAGAACTGCGAAGTTGTCAGGCTGGTATTTCAAGGTTGCCTCCATGAAGACTAGCGTCCCCACTTCGTAGGCTCCCAGCTATCCTACACAAACAAATTCAAAGTTCAGTGTAAAGCTATAGTAAAGGTTCACGGGGTCTTTCCGTCTTTCCGCAGCTACGCCGCATCTTCACAGCGATTTCAAGTTCACTGAGTCTCGGGTCGAGACAGTGGGGCCAGCGTTACGCCATTCGTGCAGGTCGGAACTTCATGATTTCCACGATTACTCGCGGCATAGACTATACGTTCACCTGACTACGATGATTGATGTGGTCTCATCGCTTTTCTCAAAAGTCAGGGCCGGCGTTTTATGGACTAGCTGTCTAGCCCATCTGAGGATCTCAACCCTCAAGTCGTTACGGGGAAACGAGGCGGCGTCTTCACGCTGGTCTCGAATCTTACCCTCGGTATTGCCCTCGACGCACCTGTACAAGCGTCGTTAGGGTTCCACCGATTTGAGCCGGTCATCGGAATAGTGTCGCCACTACCCTGGGCAATGTTACTTACCCGACAAGGAATTTCGCTACCTTAGGCATTTTTGTTAGCTTGATGTCGCCATCAAGATCGGACTATATCTTCACCACTCAAGGGAGAGTGGGTTTGGCGTGTAGTCTCTGAGGATTCTTTCAACTATCTCCCCGATTGGTCGTCTTCGCTGCTTGCCTGCCATGTTCATCTGGTAGGCAGATTCAACGATCTTGACCAGCCCTTGGGGATCGCGATGACGTTTCTGCTCCATCGCCATCACGATGTCACGAAAAAGTTGGAAATCAAGCACCTTGTGTGAAAAGGCCATGTAGCGTTCGAAGAAAGGAATCACCCGCTCGACAATGATCCGACGACTGATGATCGAGTAGACCAATACGTCTTCGTTTCCTTGTTTAGGTCGAATGCCTCCGGTACCAAACACTTCCTGTGCGAGTTCTAGCAGTCCGCGTCTCACTTGATGCTGGTAGATAAAAAATTCAGGTTGTACCAGGTAACCAAGCTTCAACGGCTCGTGCTTCTTGATCGATATGCAAAGACTGCCTTCGCCTTCGATCAAGCCCGCCAGGAACCAACATTTCTTCTCGTGAATTGAAAGGCTTTCCTGCTGATTTGCTGCACTGTACGGATTTTCACCTTGTGGCTCCGCCACTCGGTACCGACAGATACTCAGCTGTTCCAGCATATAGCCAAATTTTAGAACGGCCGCTAAGAGGTAGCTTCTTCCATTACTTGCGTAATGATCCACTTATTTCAACCGTTCATCATGTTACGAGCGACGCGCCATCGCACCTCTCGCGAAAAACTCTCCGTAGAATTTTTCCTGCACGTCGCCATGCAGATCGGACTTTATCATCTTCAAAGGAGGTCCTTTGAAGCCTGGCGTTAAGTCTCTGAGGATTCCTGACTTGCGTCAGGCCTTTCCTGCTGATTGACCGCACCACGAGGATTTTCACTACCGTTCAGATTCGAACGATGAGTACCTGTGGATGCTCGGTTTTTCCAGCATATGGCCAAGTTTATTTACGTAACTACAACTTATGAAGTTGTCCCAATTACTTACCCTACGAACTCTACATCGTCGACTCGACTCTATCGTTTACCAACATGCCTATAGTTACGGCCGCCGTTTACCGGGGCTTCGATCAAGAGCTTCGCCTTGCGGCTGACCCCATCAATTAACCTTCCGGCACCGGGCAGGCGTCAGACCCTATACATCCACTTTCGTGTTCGCAGAGTCCTGTGTTTTTGGTAAACAGTCGCAGCCCCCGATTATCTGAGACCTCTATCCGCTCAGGGAGTAAATCCCATCACAAACAAAGGCACACCTTCTCCCGAAGTTACGGTGTCAAATTGCAGAGTTCCTTAACCCGAGTTCTCTCAAGCGCCTTAGAGTTTTCCTCTCACCCACCAGTGTCGGTTTGCGGTACGGACGATCATTACCTGAAGCTTAGAGGCTTTTCCTGGAAGCGTGGCGTAGACAACTTCGGTTTCCGAAGAAACCTAGTACTCAGTTCTTGGGGTTGAATGAGACTCCGGATTTACCTGGAATCTCCCCCTACAACCTTGAACCGGCAACCAACGCCGGATTGTTTAGCCTTCTCCGTCACCCCATCGCAGTAATGCTCGGTGCAGGAATATTAACCTGCTTTCCATCGACTACACCTTTCGGTCTCGCCTTAGGATCCGACTCACCCTCAGCTGATTAACATAGCTCAGGAAACCTTGGGTTTTCGGCGTGCGGGTTTTTCACCCGCATTAACGTTACTCATGTCAGCATTCGCACTTCTGATACCTCCAGCAAACCTC
>CAVSVK010000014.1:0-225000 GCA_963731465.1 uncultured Gammaproteobacteria bacterium | reverse complement strand
CGATGCCGATTTGGATTCCAGCGGTACCGCGCGCCTCGCGGTCGGGAAAAAGCGCCACGCTTTGATTCGCAGGGCCTGAACTCAAGGCGCCGGCGCGGTGGGCTTGGTCAGCCGGTTGCGGACGCCAGTATTTCGTACGGCCGCATCATTTCGTTGTCCTCATGCTCGAGGATATGGCAGTGCCAGACGAAGCGCCCTGCAAAGCCCACGAAGGGCACGATGATACGGGTCACGGTCTTGGGATTGACGCGCACCGTATCCTTCCAACCCGACTCATTCGCATCGGCGGCGACCGCCGGGCCCACGAAGCGCAGGGTCTGCGCGGTCATGTATTGAAAGGCATCGAAGCGGCGCCGATCCAGAATTTGAAATTTGACCATGTGAAGGTGAATTGGGTGCACATCGTCGGTGAGATTCACGAACTCCCAAATTTCCGTCGTGCCCAGCACCGGCCGCTCTGTGATGGGCATGTGCCAGGGCGTGTTGTTGAGCAACATCCCCGTGGACTCAGCCACATTGTTGAGTGCTTCATCCAATGTGAGCCGCCGCGTTTGCACGGCCGAGGACTCTGGAATTCGCGGCACTGCGCGCAAACTTGCCGGCAATGCACTCGGATCGGACACTTTCGCGGTCCCTACTTTGAACTGCATCAGCACGAAGGAATCGCTTTGCAGCAAGAGCTTGGCGCCGCGATGATCCGCGAAATCGACCACGATGTCGGCGCGCTCGCCGGGGGCGAGTTGTAGATTCGTCACCTTGAGCGGTGCCGGCAAGAGGCCCTGATCGGTACCGACCTGATAAATTTCCGCGCCTACGCTCAAAGACAATCGATAGAAGCGTCCGTTCGCGGCATTGAGAATCCGGAATCGATACTTGCGCGGATCCACCTCCAGAAAGGGAAATATTTTGCCGTTGACCAACTGCGTCTCGCCGAAACACTCCGGCACCCACGGACGCTCAGGATCGGCCGACATCGGATAGCTGAGCTGCCCATCGCGGCGCACATCGCGATCGAATAACACGAGCGGTATTTCGTATTTGCCGCCGGGCAGACGCAGGCCGTCTTCGAGCTTGTCGCGTATGACATGCAGGCCGAACAATCCGGCATAGATGTTGAGCCGATTGATGCCCATCGCGTGGTCGTGATACCAGAGCAGCGCGGGTTCCTGGCTGTTCGGATAGTGAAACTCTCGCGACTGTCCGGGCACATACCAGTCCTCCGGATAACCGTCGCTTTCCGGCGGCGTCTTGCCACCGTGCAAGTGCACCACGCCGCGAACTTCCGGCACGCCCTTTTCGGCCCCATGCAGCGTGTGATCGATGGGCAGAAAATGTCTCGCCGGCAGCTCGTTGGCCCACTCCACCGTGAGGCCCTCGCCGCTGCGCGTGTCGAACATCACGCCGGGAACCGATCCGCCGTAGGACCACAATCCGGTGGCCGGCAGATCGCGATGCAGCTTGCTGGAAATCGCGCGCATCGCCACCCGGTAGTGCCGCACCTGTTCGCCCTGCCGCCTCGGATCCGGCCGCGTGCCGAGCGGTCGCGCCATCACGGGAAGCGGCAGGGGATCGACAAAACGCGCCAGCGTATTGGGATCGAGATTCGGCACCGCCGGCGGCGCCGCGCTCGGCATGGCATGCGGAAACGCGCGGCGCGCAAGGGCGCCGGCGGCTGCCAGTGCGGAGCGTTGCATGAAGCGACGGCGGCTGGTCACGCTGTCAATGATGAACGATTACCAGCCGTAACCGCCTTGCACCTCGCCCGTGCTCGGATCGAGGAACAGGCGCCGGTCGCTGTTCTCGTTGCGATCGAAGTCGAACATGTTGTCGATCGGATTGGCGATGGTATCGAACGAGCCGGCTCCGATGCGGGTGCGGCGCAGCCAGTTGTCCTCGACGAAACGCAGGATCGAGGATTGGTCGGTCATGGTGTGATCCACGAAATTGCCGCGCGCCCAAGGCGAGATGACGAGCAACGGCAAGCGCGGACCGTAGCCGCAGCGGCCTTGTGCATGCTGCGTGGCGGGGTTGACACCGGGCAATGCACCGACGCCGCTGCCGCAGACGCCAGGTCCGCTTAACGCGTCCGCATCGGTCGCCGATTGATTGACGATTTGACCGAGCGCGTGGTCATACCAGCCGTCCGAATCGTCATAAGCAATCACCACCGCGGTCGACTCCCAATCGCGCTGCTTCTGCAAGAAGTTGATGGTGTTGACGATGAAGGTCTGCTCATCCAGGGGATCCGAATAGCCTGCATGACCGTCCTGAAAGCCCGGCGCCTTCAAGAAAACCACCGCGGGGAAATTGCCCGCGTTCACCGCATCGAAGAAATCGTGCGAATCATATTGATGATTGGCGCCATCGCTGCTCGTGCCGATCAAGTGCACTGATTTCGGCCGCGCATGCGTGGGATTCGCGGTGGAGGTGTAGTACTGGAACGGCTGATGGTGCGGGATGTAGTCGGCCTTCTTGGTATTGGTGATTTTCGACGTTGTGGTGCGCTTGCAGCCGGTCGAGCCATCCGCATTCACCACGGTCAAATCGAAGCCTCCCTCGAAGAATCCCCAACTCACACCGGCTGTGTTCAGCAAGTCACCGACGTTCTTGCCCTTGAACTGCACCAGCTCGCCCGTCGTGGTGGAGCAGACATCACCGAGAGGATCCGCGTCGCTGATCAGTGAAAGACCGCCGTTGCCGTCCGGAATCGTGGCGCCGCCCGGGCTCATGTTGCTGGTGAGTCCATTGGTCTGACCGGCGATCAGATTGATCGCGCCCGGCGTCGAGGGCCCGAAGTTCGTCTCATACGAGTTATCGCTCATCGCAAAATGCTGGGCGTAATTCCACAGGGCGGTGACGGTGTTGCCGTCGTAGTACCCCATGGTCAGACCCGTGGTCGCCAAGATGGGCGTGCCGGTCGGCGGCGGACCTGCCGTACCCACCGACGCGGGGAAGGCGTCCATCAGGCCGTGGTCGAACGCCAGCTGCTCGGGCGTGTAGTCATGGTCTTGATCATTCGTGGCCGCCTGACCGTGACCGAGACGAAAAGGATTGGTCGCACCGACACCGTTGACAGGATTAGTGGCATTCGGATTGTTGGTGAGCAGCGTGCCCCACAATCCGTTCACTGTCGGCGTCCCAGGCCTGGCCTCGAATCGCGGTTCGCCGACGGGGTTGGCCGCGTGCGGATAGGTGCCGAAATAATGATCAAACGAGACGTTTTCCTGGAATATCACCACCAGATGCTTGATCGGCGTTGACGTTGCGCTTGACCCACGGTGATTATCATCGTTGTTTGCATAAGCGGAACTCAAGACCGATACCGCCGTAACCAGTCCTGCTGCGAATGCCGTGATGGATCTACGCATCGTCTACTCCCCTTGAATGGTCGAAAATGAAAACTTGCCTCCTTGTAGCGAGGCAAGATGAACGGTTCATTACAACGGGGGAGAATTGACCGGCTCGCACCGAGCCGCGGTTGCCGAAGATCAATGATTGACCCCACGGGGAGCGGCGGCTAGCCTACGAGGTCCTCTCGTAAGGATTGCCGGTGCCACTCAACATTCTCGGAACCTGGAAAAATTCTTCGCGAATCAAGATATTAGCAGCGTGCGCCACGGCTTGTTGCGTCCTGACCGCGGTGGCATTTCAAATCTGGCGTTCCAGCCTCCCTGCGCCGATCACCGCCGCGCCCCCTTCGTTACCCACAGCCAGTGCGCCCGCGCCAACGTCGGCCGCTGAAGTCGCAACGCCGCCCTTGGTCGCGCAACAGGCCAGCGTCGCGTCCATCATCGAAGTGGTGGTGGGCAGAAACGATACGCTCGACGCGATTTTTCGCCGCATGGCGCTCAACAAATCCGACCTGGCGGCGATCCGCAACCTGCCCGGCATCCGGCAGAGCCTGGACTTCTTGAAGCCGGGCGATTCGATCAAGCTCACGCATACCGACGGCGACATCAAGGAGCTCACCCGCAAGGTGAGCGAAACGCAGACCCTGGACGTCGTGCGCCAGGACAGCGGCTTCGAGGCGAAGATGATCGACAATCCGGTGGAAGTCCGCGTGCGCACCGCCAGGGCAACCATCGATTCATCGCTGTTTCAGGCTGCGGGTGCGGCCGACATCTCCGACACCGTGGCCTTGAAGCTTGCCAATGTCTTTGCCTGGGACATCGACTTCGTGCTCGATATCCGCGAAGGCGACCGATTCACCGCCGTCTATGAGCAAATCTTCCAGGACGGAAAATATCTGCGTGACGGCGAAGTGCTGGCGGCCGAGTTCGTGAACAATGGCAAGGTGTATCGCGCCGTGCGTTTTGTCGACGATAACGGCCACGCCGGCTACTACACGCCGGCCGGCCTGGCGATGCGCAAGGCGTTCCTGCGCGCCCCGCTCGAATTCACCCGGGTGAGTTCGGCGTTCAACCCGCATCGCCATCACCCGATCTTGAACCTGATTCGAGGACACATGGGCACCGACTACGCGGCCCCCATCGGCACGCCGGTGCACGCCGCCGGTGACGGCCACGTCAGTTTCGCAGGCCAGCGCGGCGGCTATGGCAATGCCATCGTTCTCACCCACGGCGCCAACGTCTCAACACTCTATGGGCACCTCTCCCGATTCGCCCGCAACATCCACGTGGGCACGCGCGTGCAACAAGGCGATGTCATCGGCTATGTGGGCATGACCGGACTCGCCACGGGTCCGCACTTGCACTATGAATATCTGATGGGCGGGGTGCATCGAAATCCGCAAACGGTGCAGCTGCCGGGAGCCGAGCCGCTGCGCGCGCAGGATTTGCAAAGGTTTCGCGACATGGCCGCGCCGCTTCTCAGCAGTCTGTCGCCGCCGCAGCCCGCCGCAGCAGTTGCAGCCGTTGCGTCCTCGACCGCCGCGACGCCCTCGACCGGCGCGGCACCCTCGACCGGCGCGGCGCCGGCTGTCGCGCCCCCGCCCGCTCCGCTGCCGGCTGCCGACCCGCGCTCCAAAACCAGCGTCAATTGACCCAGGGCGCAATGGGGATTTACCTCGGTTTGATTTCGGGAACCAGCATGGACGCCATCGACGCCGCCCTGGTCGATTTTGATGTCGCGCCGCTCCGCATCATTGCCACCAGCGCCACACCATTTGAGCCTAAGCTCAAGCGCCGCATCTCCGCGCTCATCGATGGAGCTGACCGCGTTGCACTGGATGAAATTGGACAGATCGACGTGGAACTGGGGATGGCATTCGCTCAGGCGGCGCAGGCGCTGATGCGAACCGCTGGGATCAGCACGCACCAGGTCGCCGCCATCGGCAGTCACGGACAAACGCTGCGCCACCGGCCGGATTTGAGGGTGCCCTTTACCTGGCAGATCGGCGATCCGAATACGCTGGCCGAGACGACCGGCGTCTCGGTGGTCGCGGATTTCCGCCGGCGCGACGTGGCGGCGGGCGGTCAGGGCGCACCGCTGCTGCCGGTGTTTCATGATCAGGTCTTTCGCAGCGATGACGAAGACCGCGTCATTGCCAATCTCGGCGGCATAGCCAATATCACCATTCTGACCCAGGGCAGCAGCGTCACCGGCTTTGACACCGGCCCGGCCAACCGCCTGCTCGATGCCTGGATTGCGCAGCATCAAGGCAAGGATTTCGATGCCGCGGGAGCCTGGGCGGCGACCGGCCGGGTGGATGAAACGCTGCTGCACGAGTTGCTGGACGAGCCGTACCTGCGGTTGCCGCCGCCAAAGAGCACCGGGCGCGAGCTGTTCAATCTGCCGTGGCTTGAAAACAAGCTCGGGTTGTTTTCGCGTCCGCCGCGCGACGTTCAGGCCACCCTGCAGCAGTTCACCGCTTGCACTCTCGCCGCCGCGGTGCGCCAATATGCGCCCGGTGCGGCGCTCTACGTTTGCGGCGGCGGAGCGCACAACCTAGGATTGCTCAATGCCATCGCCGCGTTGATTGCTCCGCACCGCGTCGCCAGCACCACGGCGCTGGGGCTGGATCCGGACTATGTCGAAGCGATCGCCTTCGCGTGGTTTGCCATGCGCACGCTCGCGGGCCTGACTTCGAGTTCGGGCAGCGTCACCGGCGCCAAGGGCGCGCGAGTCTTGGGCGGCGTATACCGCTACGCTTGAAAACATGAACGACACCGACCTACAAGTTCCGCAGCTGTATTTCAACCGCGAGCTGTCGTTTCTGGAATTCAATCAGCGCGTGCTGGATCAGGCCAAGGATGGCAGCATTCCAGTTCTCGAGCGGGTCCGATTCTTGTGCATCTCCTGCGCCATTCTCGATGAATTTTTCGAGATTCGCGTTGCCAGCCTCAAGGAGCTGTTGGAAGCCGGCGCGGTGCAGGCGGGCCCCGACGGCCTGTCGGTGCCGGAGCAGTTGAAGGCTATTCGGCTGCACGCCGTGCGGCTGGTCGACGAGCAATACGAGGTCTTGAACGATGTGCTCATGCCGGAGCTGGCGAAGCACAACATCATCTTCGTCGAACCGGAAACCTGGACGCCGGCGCAGGCGGCCTGGATCAAGGATTATTTCACGCGCGAGGTGGAGCCGGTATTGAGCCCGCTGGCGCTCGATCCGGCGCGTCCCTTTCCAAAAATTCTCAACAAGAGCTTGAATTTCGCGATCGTGGTCGAAGGCGAAGATGGCTTCGGACGCAACAGCGGCCTCGCCGTGGTGCAGGCGCCGCGCTCGCTGCCGCGCCTGATCCGCCTGCCCGATGAACTAGGCAGCCGCAATTTCGTTTTCTTGGGAACGATCGTCGAGGCGTTTGTATCCACGCTGTTTGCGGGCATGCAAATGCGCGGCTGCTATCAATTTCGCGTCACTCGCAACAGCGACCTGTTCGTCGAGCAGGAAGAAGTCGACGACCTGCTGCGCGCGGTCGAGGGCGAATTGGCGTCGCGGCGCTACGGCGATGCCGTGCGGCTTGAAACCGCGCACGATTGTCCCGAGGAGATTCTCGCCTACCTGCTGGAACAATTCGCACTCACCTCGGACGATCTGTACAAGGTTTCCGGGCCGGTAAACATGAATCGACTGATGGCGCTGTATGATCTGGTGGATCGCGCCGAATTGAAATATTCAGCCTTCACGCCCAGCATCCCGGACCGGCTGAAGGCGGGCGGCGATCCGTTTTCCACCCTGCGTGCCGGGGATGTGCTGCTGCATCACCCCTTCCAGGGTTTCGGACCGGTGACGGATTTCATCAGGCAGGCGGCGAATGATCCGCAGGTGCTGGCGATCAAACAAACCCTGTATCGGGTGGGCGACGACTCGGCCATTGTCGCCGCGTTGGTCGAAGCCGCCGCGGCGGGCAAGGACGTCACGGTGATCATCGAGCTGCGGGCGCGTTTCGATGAAGAGGCGAATATCGAACTGGCCACCAAGCTGCAGGAAGCCGGCGCGCACGTCATGTACGGAGTTTTCGGTTTCAAGACGCATGCGAAACTGGTCATGGTCGTGCGGCGCGAGGAAAAGGGCCTGCGCCGCTACTGCCACCTGGGCACCGGCAACTACCACACCAAAACTGCGCGGCTCTACACCGACTACGGCCTCATGACCGCCGATGAAGCCATCGGCGAGGACATTCACGAGATCTTCCTGCAGCTTACCGGCCTCACCCAGGTGCCGATACTGCGCAAATTGCTGCATGCCCCGTTCAGCCTGCACCAGGCGCTATTGGCGAAAATCGACCGCGAGGCCGAGCACGCGCGCGCCGGCAGGCCGGCACATATCATAGCGAAGCTCAACGCATTGACCGAGCCGACCGTCATTCAAGCGCTGTACCGCGCCTCGCGTGCCGGCGTCGAGATCGACCTCATCGTGCGCGGCGTGTGCTGCCTCAAGCCCGGCGTGCGCGGCGTTTCCGATCGGATCAGGGTGCGTTCCATCGTCGGCCGCTTCCTTGAACATTCGCGCGTCTATTATTTTGAGAATGCGGGAGCACGCGAAGTCTATTGCGGCAGCGCCGATTGGATGGATCGCAATCTGTTCCGGCGTATCGAGATCGCCTTTCCGATCGAATCGCCGGACTTGAGCGCGCGAGTCGCTGAAGATTTGAAACTGTACTTGGAAGACGATATGCAGGCGTGGGAGCTCGATACCGACGGGCATTATTCGCGCGCCACGGGCGAGAAGAAAATCTCCGCCCAGGTCCGCTTGATGAGTCTCTACGACGAGCGGGTGGCCCTGACAGAGGGCTAGTCCCTGCCGCGGCCTAGACGATGCTCAGCCGAAATCCGGCCTCTTTCAGATAGGCGCGTTCTTGCTCGAGATCCTCGAGCGTGAGCGGGTGTTCCTTGATCCAGCGCTGCGGCAATTCGAGCGTGATGTTGCGGCTTTTGACCGTTAGCCGCACATCCGGCAGCGGCTGCGGACTCCGCCCGCGGTGCAGGAGAACCGCGAGGCGCAGGATCACGATCAAAAACTCCGCCAGCCGATCCCAGGGCGGCAGCAGGTCCTCGAGCGAGGCGACCGACAACTGCCGCCGGTGCCCCCCCACCAGCGCCGCGAGCAGCAACTGTTCTTCGCGGGGAAATCCCGGCATGTCGGCATGCTCGAGCAGGTAGGCGCTGTGGCGGTGATACTTGGAGTGGGCGATATCGAGGCCCGTTTCGTGCAGCCGCGCCGCCCAGCGCAGCACGGATTCCGCCAGGGGGTCTTCAAGCCCCCAATCGCTTTCGACTTGTTCGAGCAGGCCGAGTGCGGTGGCCTCGACCCGGTCCGCCTGCATCTCGTCGATGTGGTAGCGTTTTTCCATGGCGCGCACGCTGCGAACACGCGCATCCTCGTTGGTAAAGCGCCCCATCAGGTCGTAGAGCAAACCTTCGCGCATCGCGCCTTCGGCGACGCGCACGCGATCGATGCCGAAGTTCTCGACCACTTCCAACAGTATCGCGAGTCCTGCGGGAAATACCGGTGCGCGCTCCGCGTCGACATCGGCCAAGTCGAGTTCGTCCACATGGCCGGCGGCGATGACGCGCTCCGCGAGGGCGTTCAAGTTATCGAGCGTGACGTGCGGCGAATCCGGGTTCAGGCGGTGCAGCACGTCGCTGATGACCCGCACCGTGCCGGAGCTGCCGAATACCTGCAGCCACCCCATTTTTCGAAAGGCTTCTTGCACCGGTTCGAGCTCGAGCCTGACCGCGGTGCGCGCCCGCTCCAGGCGCTTGGCTGAGATTCTGCCGTCGTCGAAAAAGTTGGCGCTCAAGCCCACGCATCCCACCGACAGGCTTTCAAGCAGCAGCGGATCGAAGCCCTCGCCGATGACGATTTCGGTCGAGCCGCCGCCGATATCAATGACCAAGCGCTTGTCCGGGTTCATTGGGCTGGTGTGTGCAACGCCGGAGTAAATCAGCCGCGCCTCTTCCAGCCCGGAGATGATTTCAATCGGATGGCCGAGCGCCGCGCGGGCGTGTTCCAGGAACCAGCGCTTGCGTTTGGCGCGGCGCAAGGCATTCGTGCCCACCACGCGCACGCTGTCCGCGCGCATCGCGCGCAGACGCTGCCCGAATCTTTCCAGGCATCGCAATGCACGATCGGTCGCGGTGTCGTCGAGGCGGCCGCTGTCGCCCATGCCCGCGGCCAGGCGCACCATTTCGCGCAGTCGATCGAGGATGACGAGCTGGCCGTGCGAGTAGCGCGCGACGACCATATGGAAGCTGTTGGAACCTAGGTCGACGGCGGCGAGCACGTCGGGCACGGCCTTGCCGCCGCTCATCTACTCGCTCGACCTAAGCCGCGAATGAAGATCCGCAGCCGCAGGTGGTTTTCGCGTTGGGGTTGCGAATCACGAACTGGGCGCCCTGCAGATCCTCTTTGTAGTCGATCTCCGCGCCCATCAAGTACTGCGCGCTCATCGGATCAACCAGCAGTTGGACGCCGCCTTTTTCGACGCAGAAGTCGCCGTCCTCGATTTTCTCGTCGAAAGTGAATCCGTACTGAAAACCGGAGCAGCCGCCGCCCGACACGAATACGCGCAATTTCAGGTTGGGATTCGCCTCTTCGCGGATCAGCTCGCCCACCTTGCCCGCCGCAGCATCGGTAAAGATCAGCACGTCCGGCATCTGCGGTGTGAGATCGGCGGACACAGTCGATTCAGAAAGGGTGCTCATGGGTGCATTCTACAGGTCGGTCTCGAGTCAATCAAAGTTATGAACCCTCTTTGCGAACTGCGTTCGCGGACGCGGAGGCCGAATCGCCCGACCCGGGCTCCGCCTTGGTTCGATGGATTAATTTCCCATTAATTTGGGCGCCCACGGCGGTTTCAATGGTCGTGTACTGAACACTGCCGAGAACGCGCGCTTTCGGACCCATTTCGACCCGATCGCCGGCCTCGATATCGCCTTTCACGAGGCCATTCAGCACAATGTTGGTGACGATCACCGAGCCCTCGATGCAACCCTGTTCGCTCACCGACAGGGCGCCTCCCGCTTCGCCTCTCACATTGCCGTTGATGTGGCCGTCGAGATGAAAACCGCCGACGAACTCGACATCGCCGTTGATCCGGGTCTTCGCGCCGATCAGCGTGTCTATTTCGGATTTCTTATTCGGTTTCGGTTTGAACATCTGCTTCACCTTTGCCCGGGATATCGCCGTTCGCTTCCGTTTCCACCGACATTCCTTGCGCCTTCCAGACGAAGGCCTGCCGGAAACTATGATTGGCATCCCTGCCGCTGTGAATCTCGACACCCACGCGCGTCGGCTCAAAACCCGCCGGCAATTCGATGGGCTCGTTGTACTCCTGAAAGTACTTGAAGGAGTATGCCAGGCTGACGCGATGGTTAGGCGAGACTTGCGCGTAGCTTAAACTCAGAGGCTTGCCGCCCAGCAATCCGTCGAGCGTAACCGCCGCGTTGCCCGTGACTTCTTTGTCCGGCTTGCCGGTCTGCATCAGCACGAACTTCAAGTGATACTGACCGCTGGGTCCGTCCGGCACGATTTGCATCTGCTGCACTTTCACATGGATGAGCGACTCGGGCTGCACCAGCCCGCGGTAGAACGACAAATCCTGGTTGAGCCGGGCGATCTGACTCTGCATGTCGCCGAGACTTCGTTCCACCTGCGCATAGCCTTCGCGATCCACGCGCCTGGCGGTTTCTGCCGCCTCGAGCTGGCGGCGTTGATTCTCGTTTTCCGACTCGAGCGCGCGAATGCGGCGGCTCGCCGACAAGGCGCCGCGAACCGAGTCGACCACTCGAAAGCCCGCATCGTAGCGGCCCAATTCGAACGCCGAGTAGAGGATGGTCCCGGCGAGGAGGACGCCGACCGTCCACAGTGCCGCCAGACGCTTGGGCGCATGCGGCCGGACCACCAGTTTGCTGAAAGACTCAGCCATTTGTCTCTACACCGCTCCTATGGAAGCTTAAAGCCATTATACGAAGCCCCGACCCCTAAGACAGCGCTCCAGTTATCATCTATTCTCATGCCATGCTCTGGCTCAAGGCATTTCACATCATCGCCGTGGTCACCTGGTTCGCCGGCCTGTTCTATTTGCCGCGGCTCTATGTCTACCACGCGCAAGCGGCGGATTCGATCAGCACGCAGCGCTTTGTGATCATGGAGCGGCGCCTGTTCGCCATCATGACCATCGGCGCCGCGGTCAGCATTTTTTTTGGCGCTTCTGATGCTGATCGAGTCCCCGGCGTACCTGCAAATGACATGGCTCAGGGTCAAACTGCTGTTCGTGGCATTGGTGATTGCCTATCATGCGTACTGCTACAAGCTGATGCGGGATTTTGCCGGGCAGCGCAACACGCGCAGCTCCAAGTGGTTTCGAGCCTTCAACGAATTACCCTCGCTGCTGTTGATCGTCATCGTCATTCTCGCGGTGGTCAAGCCTGGTTAGGCGCTTCGCGCAACTATGAGTGGCGGCGATATCAGCGGGGTGATGCGACCTCATCCTTCAGGAGTTGGAGGCCGCCTGGATTTCCGGCCACCAGTCCGGATAGGGCGGCAGGCCGTCGGGAAACAGGTGCCTGCCCAGGTCATGCAGCGCGCGCACGTAAACCCGCCGTTTGAAGTACACCACCTCGCGCACCGGCGTCCAGAAATCGGTCCAGCGCCAGCGGTCGAATTCCGGCTGATTGGTCAGGTCGAAACGCAGTTTTGATTCATCGCCGACGAGCTTGAGCAAATACCAGCGCTGCTTCTGACCGATGCAGCGATCGCGCACGTACTGGCGAGGCAGGCGATAGCGCAGCCAGCCTTGCGTTGCTGCCAGCATCTCCACGTCCTGGCGCTCCAGGCCGATTTCTTCCCGAAGCTCGCGATACAGTGCGTCCTCGACCGGTTCACCGCGATTGACTCCGCCCTGCGGAAATTGCCATCCACGGCCGCCGACGCGTCCGCCCAGGAACACCTCATCCGTGCCGCGCGTCAAAACGATGCCCACGTTGGCACGAAATCCGTCCTTGTCGATGGTGTCGGAGGCGGGCTGCAGCGACATGCTCACCCGGCTCCGACTTGGACGCGATTTCTGCCCATCGCCTTGGCGCGATATAGCGCTGCGTCGGCGTCGGCTATCAAGCGGTCGGCAACCGCCTTGAGATCCGCTTCGTCGCGCCCGGGCGAGACCGCCGCAACGCCCACCGACACGGTCAGGCTGCGCGAAATTTGCGAGTTCAGCGCAAAGGGCATGGCGGCAATGACCTCGCGAATGCGCTCGGCCAGTATGGCGGCATCGGTGGCTGTTGCTTCGGGCAGCAGAATGGCGAGCTCATCGCCGCCGAAGCGCGCGGCGGTATCCATGCTGCGAATTTGCGCCTCGATGCGATGCGCAACCTCTTTGAGCGCATTGTCGCCCGCCAGGTGCCCATAGCCATCGTTGATGCCCTTGAATCGATCGATGTCGATCATCAGGCAGGCGATGGTCCCGGAGCGCCGCTGCGCGCGCGCCAGTTCTTCTTTCAGGCGCTGCTGCAAGTAGCGCCGGTTGTGCCAGCCGGTCAGGAAGTCGGTGATGCCGGCGCGCAGCAAGCGCGCGCGGTTCACGGCGTTTTCGATGCACACGGCCGCGACCGCGCCCAAATGCGCGAGAAAATCCGTGCCGTGATGGCGCGTGAAGCGGCTGGCATCGCGGCTGCCGAAGCACAATGCGCCGGTCGCGCGGTCTTTGCGCGGCAGCGGCACGAGTGCGGCGCTCTTTAGATTCAAGATGCCCGGAAACAGCAGGTGATGGTCGGCGCCCACGTACGGCCCGAGCCATGGCTTGTGCAGCACGGCGAGTTGCGGTGCCAGTCCGACCAGCGAATCGACGAAGAAAATCTGCTTGAACTCTTCCGGGCGTTCGCCGCCCGCAACCAACAGATGCCGCACTTCGTGCTGCGGATCGAGCAGCACCACGCTGACCGCATCGAGAGCATAGGATTCGCGCAAGCCGCCCACCATGGCGTGCAGCAGTTGCGACAGTGATGTCGGCGCGCAGCAGCGTCAGCTCGCGCGCCTGCGTGCGCTTCAGGATGGTCTCATTGTTGGAAGCCTCGGCCGTCATTTCCACCAGACGCTTCCTCAGGTCTTCGATTTCCCTATCCGTGTCGGTCAGCTCAGGCATGCCGCATTCCCTCAAACCGCCCGCGCAGCCGCGCGCACATCCAAGTAGGCTCTGCCACGGCTCATGATTGCCGTGAACTCCTGCGCATTCTTGGTCTTCACCGTCGTCACCAACCGTTCAACCGCCTTTTGCAGCGCGAGCAGCGACTCGTTGCCGTAATCATTCGAACTTTGAATCTCGAAATAAAGCTCCGGGCTCTCGGCGGCGACGCGGCTCGCCACTTCCAGCTGTGAATCGAAGGTCGTGCTCGACAGCCGCGCCAGGCGCGGCGCGGCCTCGCCGCTATCGGCCAGGGCGGTGAAGAAGGCGATATTGAGCGCGTGCGACAGCCCCAGAACATAGGCGATCAAGCGGTCGTGCTCGTCCAGATCCATCACGACCCGCTCAGCCATGGTCGGCGCGAACAATTCCTGCGCCTGCGCCAGCGCCTCCTTGTCTCCCAAATCGATGAAAATCACGTGCCGGCCGGACAGCAGCTCGGTGTCGGGCCCGAACATGGGATGCACCGAGGTCACGCGGCAACCGGCTTTGACCAGCGCTTCGAGCCCCGCGCGCAGCGGCGTTTTCAGCGAGCCCAAATCGAATACCAGCCCGCGCGGCCGGCGCCGCGCCAGCACCTGCAGCAATTCCGCGGTCGCGGACAGCGGAGTGGCCAGCACGATGAGGTCGAAATCCAATGGGTCGGTCTGCCAATCGGCCACCCGGTCGAAGCCCGCCGAGGCGCCCTGCGGGTCGGCAATGGCGACTCGAAACCCCTGGGAGGCGAGAAACTCGGCGAACCAGCCGCCCATCTTGCCGTGGCCGCCGATCACCAGTGCGCGTTTGCCGCTGCCGTGCGCTTGAGCCGCCACGCGGGCCTGCTCCTGCGTCGCCAGCGATGATTGGATCAGTTGCCGCAGCAGCGACTCGGCCAGATCAGGCGAGATTTTCAGCCGCTCGGCGGTGTTGCGGCCCCGCAAAATGACCTCCCGCTCGCGGCCGAAGTCCCGCGTCGCCCGCCCGGTGGCACGCTTGACGGCCGCGACTTGCTCGCTCAAAGCCTGGCGCCGCGCCACCAATTCCAGCAATTGACCGTCAAGGTCAGTGAGTGCCGTTCGCAGTTCGTCCAGATTCATAATAAAGAAAGCCCCTAAGATTCCATCGGCACGGCTACCATTGTCTTATGGGCAGCAGCAAAAAGACATTTTGGACCGAAACCCTGCCTGACCCCCTGCCGGTGAATCCGCTCGAATTGGCAGCCCAGTGGCTGGCTCAGGCGCAGCGCGACGCCGCCCAGCCCAATCCGAACTCCATGATCCTGGCGACCGTGGACGGCCGTGGCCAGCCATCCGCCCGGGTGGTGCTCTGTAAGGAAATCGCAGCGCAGCAGGGATATTTACTCTTCTATACCAACTATCGGTCACGCAAGGGCGCCGAGCTTGCCGCCAACCCGCGCGCCGCGGTCGTATTTCACTGGGATCATCTGCACCGCCAGGTTCGCGCCGAGGGCCAGGTGGAATTGCTTTCCGATGCAGAAAACGATGCCTATTTCCGCACCCGGGTTTGGCAGAAGCAGCTGGGCGCCTGGGCCAGCCAGCAAAGCCAACCGGTGGAATCCCGCAAAGCCTTGGGCGAAGCGGTGGCAAATGAGGCGCGCCGCTTCGGGATCCCCTATGCGGGCCCCGGATCCGAGGAACCTGAGAGCATCTCCACTCAGGTGCCGAGGCCCCCGCATTGGGGCGGATATCGCCTCTATGTTGATGCCATTGAATTGTGGGTCGAAGGGGAATACCGGATTCACGACCGTGCGCGCTTCACGCGGCCGCTGACGGCCTCGCGCGCAAATCCGGGTCTCGCATGGGAATCGACCCGGCTGCAACCGTAAACTTAAGCAGCCGCCGCGCGGATGTATACTGGTTTTTTTCTGAGCTTGCAGCATGGCTGAGCGTTCATTCGCCAAAGAAGTGCAGTCGCTGCGCCTGAATGCAGGCGCCGAGTTCGAAGGCGAAGGGATTCTCGCTGTGACCAAGGCGCTGCTGCAATCCGGCGTCGGGTATGTGGGCGGCTATCAGGGTGCGCCGATTTCGCATCTCATGGACGTGCTGTCCGACGCGAGCGTGATCTTGGGCGAACTTGGCGTCCGCTTCGAATCCTCCGCAAGCGAAGCCACGGCGGCGGCCATGCTTGCCGCATCGGTCAACTATCCAATTCGCGGCGCAGTGACCTGGAAGTCCACTGTCGGCACCAACGTTGCGTCCGACGCGCTTTCCAATCTCGCTTCCGCAGGGGTGATTGGCGGCGCGCTGATCGTGCTCGGCGAGGACTACGGCGAAGGCGCGAGCATCATGCAGGAGCGCACGCATGCCTTCGCCATGAAATCACAGATGTGGTTGCTGGACCCGCGGCCGAATTTGCCCTGCATCGTTCAAGCGGTGGAACAAGGCTTCGAGCTTTCCGAGGCAAGCAACACGCCGGTGATGCTGATGCTGCGAATCCGCGCCTGTCATGTGGTCGGCCAATTTCGCGCCAAAGACAATCGCCGCCCGCCTTTCACTCTGCAGCAGGCGATGAATAATCCGGTCCGCGCATTCGACCGGATCATTCTGCCGCCGTCGACCTATGCTCAAGAGCGGGCAAAAATCGAGCAACGCTGGCCCGCGGCGGTCAAGTTCATCAAGGAACGCAAGCTCAATGAATTTCTCGGGCAGAACGACGCCTGCGACGTCGGCATCGTGCTGCAAGGCGGCTTGTACAACACCGTCCTGCGCGCGCTCGAGCGCCTAGGGTTGGCAGACGTGTTCGGAGAATCCAAGATTCCGTTGTACGTCTTGAACGTGACATATCCGCTCGTGCCGGACGAATTCACGCGCTTCGCGCAGGGCAAGAAGGCCGTACTGATCATAGAGGAAGGTCAGCCCGAGTTCATCGAGCAGGCCGCCAATTTGTTTCTCCGTCAAGCGGACGTGCAGACGCGCATCATCGGCAAAGGGCCGCTGCCCATGGCGGGCGAATATACCGGGGCAGTGGTCATCGCGGGCCTGCGCAAATTCTTATCGGAATTCGGGCGTTTGCCGAGCGCGGACATTCCCCTGCTGCCGGCGGGCATGCTGGCGCGCAACGTGCCGATGCGCCCCTCGGGACTGTGCACCGGCTGTCCCGAACGGCCGCTGTTTGCATCCATGAAATTGCTGGCACGCGAAATGGGTCCGATGCAAGTCAGCGCGGATATCGGCTGCCATTCCTTTTCCACCCTGCCGCCGTTCGATCTGGGCGGTACCATCATGGGCTACGGCTTGGGTGCTGCCGGCGGCGCATCCTTCAACGTGCCCAACCCGCGGCGCGCGCTATCCATGATGGGCGACGGCGGTTTCTGGCACAACGGCCTGACCAGCGGTATCGGCAACGCCGTCTTCAATCGGCATGACGGCGTGACCATCATCGTGGATAACGGCTACTCGGCTGCGACCGGGGGGCAATACATCCCGTCATCATCGGCCGAGATCAAGGGTCGGCGCGCGAGAAACCGCATCGAGACGGCGGTGCGCGGCGTCGGCGTTGAATGGGTGCGCACGATTCGCACCTATGACATGAAGCAGACGATGGAGGTGCTGCGCGAGGCGCTGCTCACCAAATTCACGGGTCCCAAAATCGTCATTGCGGAAGGCGAGTGTCAATTGAATCGCCAACGGCGCATCGCCCCGGCGATCAAGAAGTTGATCGGCGATGGCGAGCGCGTCGTGCGGGAGCGCTTCGGGATCGATTCCGATGTCTGCACCGGCGATCATTCCTGCATTCGTCTGTCCGGCTGTCCTTCGCTCACGCTCAAAACGAATCCGGATCCCCTGCGGCGCGATCCGGTCGCGTATGTCGACAACAGCTGCGTGGGTTGCGGGGTTTGCGGCGAAGTGGCGCACGCTGCGGTGCTGTGCCCGTCATTCTATCGGGCCGACGTCATCGTGAATCCGACGGCGTGGGACCGGTTCAAGGCACGGCTGCGTTCCGCCGTCATTCGCATACTGGCTTGAGGCGCTCGCGGCCCATCACATTGACGATTGCAGCCCTGGGCGGCCAGGGCGGCGGAGTCGTGACCGACTGGCTCGTCATGGCTGCCCGGCGCGCGGGCTACTTTGTGCAGGCAACATCGGTGCCCGGCGTCGCACAGCGCACCGGCGCGACGATTTACTACTTGGAATTCTTTCCGCGGAGCGATGCCCCTGCGGGCCGGGAACCCATCATGGCGCTGATGCCGAATCCCGGCGATGTGGACGTCGTGGTGGCATCCGAGTGGATGGAGGCCGGTCGAGCCATCAATCGCGGCCTGGTCACCAAGGATCGCACCACGCTCATCGCCTCCACCCATCGCGACTACACCATCGGTGAAAAGATCGCGCTGGGCGAGGGCCGGGCGAGTTCGCGGGAATTGTTCGAGATCGCATCGGCGGCGGCCGCAAAGCTTCTCGGCTTCGACATGGTCAAGGTGGCGGACGGCGCTGGCGGCCGCATCAGCGCCGTCATCCTCGGCAGCATTGCAGGCGCTGGCGTGTTGCCCTGGGGGATCGAGGAATACCATCACGCGATCAAGGAATCCGGCATCGGCGTCGATGCCAGCCTGGCGGCGTTCGAGGCAGGCCGGCTGGCGGTGATTGCAGCAGCCGCGAAGCCGCTGACCGCGGCGGCCTGGCCCGACCATCGCGGCACGCTCGATTCGCCGGACTACACGCTTGGCGTGCTTTCGACGGCACTCCGCTCCCGGATTGAAAATCGATTCCCCGCCGCACTGCATGAGTTGTTGGGCATGGCCGCGGCCCGGCTGTCCGATTACCAAGACGACGCCTATGCCGGGTTGTTTTTGGATCGAATGGAGCGCGTCGCGGCGCTCGACGCCTCGCCGACGCATGATGCCAGATTGACGGCCGCCACCGCGCGCGCGCTGGCCTTGTGGATGAGCTTCGAGGACGTGATGCGTGTGGCGCAGATCAAGACGCGGCGCGGCCGCGCTGAGCGCATTCGGCGCGAGGTGAAAGCCGGCATCAAGGACCTCGTCGAGGTGCGGGAATTCGTGAAGCCGCGGGTGGAGGAAATCTGCGGCACGCTGCCGGCGGGATTGGGCCGCCGGTTGCTGACATCTGCGCGAGCGCACCGCATGCTGGTGCGACTCACCACCGGTCGCCGCATCGCGACGACGAGCGTCAGCGGTTTCGCGATGCTGCGCAGCATCGCCGCTCTCAGGCGGTTCAGACGCGGCAGCCTGCGTTACCAAATCGAGAACGCCCGGCTCGAAGCGTGGCTGAAGCAGATTGCGGAGATTGCCCCCCGAAACTATGAACTGGCCGTGGAACTCGCGGAGTGCCAGACCCTGATCAAAGGCTACGGCGACACACATGAGCGCGGCTGGACATCATTCAGCCAGATTTCCTCGCTCGCACCGGGTCTGGTCAACGACCCACACAGTGCTGCCCGGTTGCGCGCGCTGCGCGAGGCGGCGCTGGCTGATGATAATGGTGCACATCTCGAGCGTGCCATTTCACACCTCGGGGGCACCGCCTAGCGGACTGCATCGCCTGGACCGAAGCCATCGCTTAGGCGCGGACTGGGTTGCGTGTCCGCCCTTCGGTGGCCGTTCGATTCATCCAACATACTTCGCCCGCAGGCGAAACGATGGCCTCGAGGCACATGGTACCATCGATGTTGCGTTCGCGGCCGTCCCGAGGGTACCACCCGGCATGTATCTCACGCTCGACAAGAAGGGAGCCCTCTACGAGCAAATCGCCAGGGCAATAAAGCTGGAGATCCTCGAGGGACACATGGCCGCGGGCAGCAAGTTGCCCTCCACCCGCGCCTTGGCAATCGCAATGGGTGTTGCCCGAAAAACGGTGCTTCAAGCCTATGAACTGCTTTGCGCAGAGGAACTCGCCATCGCCCGGGGAGGCTCGGGTACGCGCGTGGCCAAAGTAAGTCCCGCGACACGGCCGCCTCTCAAGACCCGGGTTGTTCCGGTTTCGCGCTACGCCACTCGCGTCCGATCGCTGCCGCCCGTGACACTCGCCGGCGCCCATGTGAGCGGCCGGCCGAGATACAACTTGCTGTATGGCGAGCCGCTGATTGATCCCGGCCTTTTCCACTCGTGGCGACGCAAGTTGGCGGCGGCGGCGCTGCGGGCCGGGCCGACCTATCCGGCCGCGGGAGGGTATCTGCCTTTGCGCCGCGCGATCGCGGACTACCTGGCGCGGCGGCGCGGCGTGCTGTGCAATGCCTCGGATGTTCTAATCGTTGCAGGCACGCAGCAGGCGCTCACACTGGTGGAACGGGTGCTCGTGGATCCGGGCGACCGCGTGATCGTGGAAGACCCGCACTATCAGCTTGCCCTGCACAGTTTGCTCGCGCACGGTGCGCGCGTGAAAAGCGGCCGCACGGATGCTGAGGGCCTTGTCGTTGGGGAATTGCCGCTGCGTCCCACGCGGCTCGTGTTCGTCACCCCCTCGCATCAGTTCCCATCCGGCGTTGTCATGACGCTGAACCGGCGCCTGGAGTTATTGCGATGGGCCGCTCGCACGGGCAGCTGGATTTTTGAGGATGACTACGACACGGAGTTCCATGCGGGCGGGCGGCCATTGCCGGCGCTGCGCTCGCTGGATCTCGCCGACCGCGTACTGTATGTGGGCAGCTTTTCCAAGACACTGTTTCCATCCTTACGGCTGGGCTACATCGTCTGTCCGTCCGCACTGCGCGAAGCTTTGTACAAGGCGAAGCTGCTCGATGATCTTGGCTCCCCAGCGGTGGAGCAGGCAGCCCTTGCCACCCTGATCCACAGCCGGCAATACGAGAAGCATCTGCGCAAGTCCGTCACGGAGCTGATTGATCGCCGACGCGCGATCATCGAAGCTCTGCAGCCTCTCGCGGGTACGCACATCGAAATCGGTCCGCACGTGGCGGGGATGCATTTCGTCATTTGGTTTCGCCATCTCGGGTACGACCGGCTCAGCGCATTTATCGACCGCGCCAAAACGGTCGGCCTCGGCCTGCATCCCATTCACCCCTACTACCGCGCGCTGCCGGCCAGGCCGGGACTGCTGGTCGGATACGCGGGACTGTCGGTGGCTCAGTTGAAGACCGCCGTCGAACTATTCGCGCGTTGCCTGGACGGCGAGTGACCGGTTTAGAATTGCGCAGGGGCGCGAGCCGCATGATTAATACTTGACATATAAACTATCGATATATGATATAATTAGGCATGAAGCGAATTGTCTGCATGGGCGGCGGACCGGCCGGCTTGTATTCCGCGATCCTGTTCAAGAAGGCGCTGCCCGGCGCGTCGGTCGAGATTTTCGAGCGCAATCGCCCGGACGACACCTTCGGCTGGGGCGTCGTCTTTTCGGACAAGACCATGGGCAACTTCCTGGAGGCGGATGCCCCCTCGCATGCGCGCATCGCCGATGAGTTCTACCACTGGGACGACATCGAGGTGCATTTCAAGGGACAGACCGTGCGCTCTCAGGGCCACGGCTTCGCCGGCATCTCGCGCCGCATGCTTCTCAGCATTTTGCAGAAGCGCGCCGCCTCGCTCGGCGTGAAGCAGACTTTCCAGCACGAGCTTGATGACACCGGGGAATTCGACGGCGCAGATCTCTTGGTCATAGCGGAGGGCGCCAACAGCAAGGCCCGGACGCGGCAACTCGAGAAATTCGGCCCGAACATCGAGGTGCGCAAATGCCGCTACATTTGGCTGGGAACCACCCAGAAGTTCTCTGCTTTTACCTTTGCGTTCGAGAAAACCGAGTTTGGCTGGTTTCAAATTCACGCCTACCAGTTCAGCAGGGACCTTTCCACCGTCATTGTGGAAACGCGCGAGGAGACCTGGGCGGCGCACGGGCTGGACGAGGCCGGCATCGATCAGTCAATTGCATTCTGCGAAAAATTGTTCGCCGCCTATCTGGGCGGCGCGCCGCTGCTGTCCAACGCGCGGCATTTGCGCGGCTCCGCCTGGCTCAATTTCAACCGGGTTGAATGCCGGCATTGGCACGACGGCAATCGCGTGCTGATCGGCGACGCCGCGCACACCGCGCACTTTTCCATCGGTTCGGGCACCAAGCTGGCGATGGAGGATGCCATCTCGCTGGTGCGGCATGTCAGCGATGCGAAGGACGTGCTCTCCGGATTGGAGTCCTACCAGCTCGAACGCAGCGTCGAGGCGCAAAAGCTGCAGAACGCGGCCCGCAATCGAATGGAATGGTTCGAAAACGTGGCGCGCTACGAAAACATGGAGCCCCTGCAGTTCGCGTACAGCTTGTTGTCGGGAAGTCAGCGCATCGGCCACGCCAACCTGAAGCTGCGCGATGCGCGATTCATCGACGAGGTCGAAGCCAATCTGGCGTCGAAGTGCGGCGGCATGAACGAGGTCCGTCCCCCGATGTTCCTGCCGTTTCGCCTGCGAGATATGCAGCTGGTGAACCGCGTGGTGGTCTCGCCCATGGCCCAATATCGCGCGGTCGACGGCGTGCCCACAGATTGGCACTTGGTTCACTATGGCGCGCGGGCGACCGGCGGCGCGGGGCTGGTATTCACCGAGATGACCTGCACCTCCGCCGACGCGCGCATCTCGCCCGGCTGCACCGGACTGTGGAATGAGACCCAGGCCGCGGCGTGGCGGCGCATCGTGGAATTCGTGCACTCAGAGTCGCAGGCGCGCATCTGCCTGCAGCTCGGCCATGCGGGCCGAAAGGGTTCGACGCAATTAGGGTGGCAGGAAGCGGATCACCCTTTGGGCTGCGGCAATTGGCCGCTCAGGGCACCTTCGCCCCTGCCCTACCTGCCCGGCATCAGCCAGGTGCCGGAGGAAATGACGCCGGCACAGATGCAGGCGGTGAAGGCCGACTTTGTCCAGGCGGCGACCCTCGGCGCCGCGGCCGGATTCGACATGCTTGAATTGCACATGGCGCATGGCTATTTGCTGGCCAGTTTCCTGTCGCCCCTGACCAATGTCAGAACGGACGAATTCGGCGGATCCGTGGAAAATCGATTGAGGTTTCCGCTGCAAGTACTGGGCGCGGTGCGTGCCGCGTGGCCCGCGGCACGGCCCGTCAGTGTGCGCATATCCGCTTGCGATTGGGCGGAAGGCGGCTTGAGCGAAGCGGACGCAATCGCCATTGCAAAGGCTCTGGCGACCGCCGGCGCCGATATTCTCCACATTTCGAGCGGTCAGACAGTCGCGACGCAGCGCCCGGTCTATGGCCGCATGTGGCAGACGCCCCTGGCGGACATGGTGCGCAACCTCGCCGCCGTTCCCACCATTGCCGTCGGAAATATCTTCGAAGCCGATCACGTCAATTCGATCATCGCGGCGGGCCGCGCGGATTTATGCGCGCTCGGCCGCCCGCATCTGAGTTCTCCCTCGTGGACTCTCGCCGCAGCAGCCGCGCAAGGCTACACGCAGCAGTGGTGGCCCGAGCCCTATCTTTCCGCCCAAAGCCAGCTCGAGCGCGCCGCTGCGCGCGCCGCGGCAGCGGCCGCAGCAGGTCCGGTATGAACGGCGTCAAACCGCTGCAAGGACGGCACGCGCTGGTTACCGGCGGCGGCCGCGGCATCGGCGCGAGCATCGTGCGAGCGCTGGTCGCGCACGGTGCCCGGGTGAGCATGCTCGGACGCAGCGCTGCCACTCTTGAGGGGCTGGCGGCCGAATTGAAATCCACCGGCGCACAGACTTTTTGCGCGACCGCGGATGTCGCCAGGCGGGAATCCGTGGACGCGGCGTTTGCCGCCGCGCGCACCATGTTCGGTCCGGTCGAGATTCTGATCAATAACGCCGGCCAGGCGATCAGCGCGCCCATCACCAAGCGCGATGATGCGCTGTGGGAGCGATTGCTTGGCATCAATCTGTCCGGCACCTATTTCGGTATTCAAGCAGCGTTGCCCGACATGTTGCAAGGCGGCTTCGGGCGAATCGTGAATATCGCCAGCACCGCGGGACTGACCGGCTATCCCTACGTCGCCGCCTACTGCGCGGCGAAGCACGGCGTCATCGGATTGACGCGCGCGGTCGCAAGAGAGGTCGCAACGCGCAATATCACGGTCAACGCCGTGTGTCCCGGGTATACAGACACCGACCTTGTCAGAGAGGCGGCCGCAAAGATTTCCGCCGTCACCGGCCGCAAGCTCGAGGATGCGCTGCAGGCCATGACCAAATCGAATCCGCAGGGACGGCTGGTCCAACCCGATGAAGTAGCCAACGCGGTGGCGTGGCTTTGCCTGCCCGGCAGCGAATCGGTCACCGGGCAAAGCATCGTGGTTGCCGGCGGAGAATTGATGTGAGCGCCGCCCTCGGTCTGGATTCGAGGGTGACCGACGAGACCCATGAATCGCTGCGGTTGTGGTTGCGCTTGCTGACCTGCTCGCATCTCATCGAGAACCATGTGCGCAAATCGCTGGCCGCGCAATTCAAGACGACGCTGCCGCGCTTCGACCTGATGGCGCAGCTCGAGCGCTTCCCCGAAGGACTGCAAATGGGCGAGTTGTCGAGACGCATGCTGGTGACCGGCGGCAACGTAACGGGCATCGTTGATCAACTGGAGCGCGCCGGCTTGATCGTCAGGACGGAAGATCCAGCCGATCGGCGCGCCTATCGGGTGAAGCTCACCAAGGAAGGCCGGCGCCGCTTCGGCCAGATGGCCACAGAGCACGAGTCGTGGATCGTGAGCCTCCTCTCGGGCATTCCCAAACGCGAGCAGCGGTTGTTGAACGAAACCTTGTCGCATTTGCGTGCGCAACTGACGCGGAAAACACCATGAAAGACACCTTGACCGATTATCGCGCCCGGCATTTCCTGTGGTCCGTTCAGAACGGCATTGGCCGCATAACATTGAACCGCCCGGAAAGGAAAAATCCCCTGACCTTCGAAAGCTACGCGGAACTGCTCGATCTCATGCGCAGGCTGCCGCAAGCGCCTGAAGTGAAGGTGATTGTCATCAGCGGTGCCGACGCCAATTTTTGCTCCGGCGGGGATGTGCAGGAGATTATCGGTCCGCTGACCCGGATGAGCATGCCGGAACTGCTCAATTTCACCCGTATGACCGGCGATCTCGTCAAAGCCATGCGCGGCTGTCCCCAACCCATCATTGCCGCGGTCGACGGCGTCTGCGCCGGCGCCGGCGCCATCCTCGCGATGTCATCCGACATTCGCTTCAGCACCCCCCGCTCGAAAACCGCATTTCTGTTCACACGCGTCGGACTCGCCGGTTGCGACATGGGCGCCTGCGCGATTTTGCCGCGCATCATCGGCCACGGACGGGCTGCGGAATTGCTGCTGTCCGGCCGCAGCATGGAGGCCGACGAAGGGCTTGCCTGCGGCTTCTACAGCCGCCTGCTGCCCGCCGAGGAATTGCTCGCAGCAGTCGCGCAGCTCGCTCAAGAACTGGCGGAGGGACCGACCTTCGCGCACGGCATGACCAAGACCATGCTCAATCAGGAGTGGAACATGGGTCTGGAGCAGGCGCTCGAGGCTGAAGCGCAGGCTCAGGCGATCTGCATGCAGACGGAGGACTTTCGCCGTGCCTATGAAGCGTTTTCAGCGAAACAACGCCCGACCTTCCAAGGCAACTAGCGATGAGCACGAAGACTTTGCAGCCGTCGGAGTGGGCGCGTCCCAAGGGTTATGCGAACGGCATGGCCGCGCGCGGACAGCTGATATTCATTTCCGGCCAGGTTGGCTGGGATGCAAACGGACAATTCCACAGCGACGATTTGACCGAGCAGGTCGCACAAGCGCTGCGCAACATCGTGCGCGTTCTCGAAGAGGCCCACGCGGAACCCCGGCACCTGGTCCGATTGACCTGGTACGTGCTGAACCGCGATGCCTATCTTCGCCAGGTGCGTGAAATCGGCGCCGCATACCGGGATATCCTGGGGAAACACTTTCCGGCCATGTCGGTTGTGGAAGTGCGGGCATTGGTCGAGCAGCGCGCACTGGTGGAAATAGAGGCAACGGCCGTCATCCCGGACCCGTAAGTCCATGGCCACGTGGCGTCCGCCTGAGCGAATCAAGTACACGCCGCTCGAAGCGACCTGGCCCACTTCCTTTCAGGCGCAGCAGTCGCAATTGTTCCAGCCGATCAGCGTCGGTTCGGTCCGGCTGGCATCGCGCACCTGGGTTCCGGCCATGGTTCCGTGGCGTGCGTCCGAGGCCGGCGACGTCACGCCGTCGGTTCTGGCCTGGTACGAGCGATTTGCACGCGGCCGCCCCGCGGCATTGGTCGTGGAAGCAACGGGCGTGCGTGATGTTGCGAGCGGACCCTTGCTGCGCATCAGCGATGACCGATTCCTGCCCGGGCTTGAACGCCTTACCGAATGCGTGCGCCGCGCCAGTAACGGCGAAACCAAGCTGTTCATACAAGTCATCGATTTTTTGAGCATTCGGCGCCGGCCCGAAGCGCATAAATACTTCGAGCGCTTCTTGAAGGTGACGGCGCGCCATCGGGAATTCTTGCAAATGACCGGCGACGACGACTCCAGCGTCCGGACTCGACTGGCTGCGCTCAGTGAGTCGGAGCTGGAATTGGCCTTGACCCAGCGCGAGCTCGAGTCATTGCGGCAGGGATTTCGCGAGCGCGTCACCGATACCGGGCTGGCCGCGATCCGCGATTTGCCCTGCTCCCTTCCGCCGGTATTTGCCGCAGCCGCGGCGCGCGCGCGCAAAGCCGGCTTCGATGGAGTAGAACTGCACTACGCGCACGCCTACACCATGGCGTCGTTTCTTTCCGCGCGCAATACCCGCAATGACGGCTACGGCGGCGCGCGGGAACAGCGAATTCGGCTGCCATTGGAAGTGCTGGCAGCGGTACGGGATCAAGTCGGTCCGGCGTTTACGGTCGGCTGTCGGATGCTCGCTGAAGACTGCATCGAGGCCGGCAGCACGGTCGAGGACGCGGAATACTTTGCAGAGCGGCTCGCCGGCGCCGGCATGGACTTCATCTCCCTGTCGCGCGGCGGAAAATTTGAGGATGCTTCGCAGCCAAAGGTCGGCGAAGCCGCATATCCTTACACCGGGCGCAGCGGTTATGAGTGCATGCCATCGTATTATTCGGATGCCAAGGGTCCGTTTGGCCGCAACGTCGATGCGAGTTTACGCATCCGCTCCAAAATCCGTCGGGCCGGATTCAACACGCCCGTCGTTCTCTCCGGCGGAATACATCACTTCAATCAGGCCGAACAGGCGCTGCGCAGCGGTGCCGCCGACATTGTCGGATTCGCCCGCCAGGCTCTCGCCGATCCGGACTGGTTTTTGAAAGTTCGCGAAGGCCGCGGCGCCAAGGTGCGTCTCTGCCTTTATACCAATTACTGCGAGGCGCTCGATCAGCGCCATCGCGAGGTCACCTGCGAGCTTTGGGACCGGACCAATCTTGATGAGCCGGGGGTCATGCTGTCCGCGGACGGCAAACGCAGGTTGCTGCCGCCTTAAGGAGCCTGTTCCGCCGCCTGCACTACCAGCCGACGGCCTCGCCGTCCTTGCGGAAATCCGATCCCGCGCGATAGTAGCCGGCAACATGCGCACGGCCGTCTGCCGGCGCTTTCGCCGCGGACGGGTCGGCGACAAACATCAGGATCTGCACACCGCCCATCTCCTCTCCGCTGACCGATCTCACCGAGTGGCCCATCGCTGCGAGCTTCGCGCCCACCAGATCATACAGCGGCGCCTCCAAGCTCAACGTATTCGACACCTGGGAATGACGGAACCGCGCCATATCCGCGCCCGCCTGCAAATTGGCGCCAAGTTCCAGGATATTGACCAACAGTTGCGCGTGTCCCTGCGCCTGCATGTCGCCGCCCATCAATGTTACCGTCATCAGCGGCTGTTCGTTATGCATCACGAAACCCGCGGACAAGGTGTTGAACGGCCTCTTGTGCGGCTCGATGACATTTGGGCTCTTGGGATTGAGCGTAAACAAGGCGCCGCGATTGTGCAGAATGAAACCATAGCCGGGCACCGTCAGGCCCGAGCCGAACGCGGAGAAATTGCTGTTCACCCAGGACACCATGTTGCCTTCGGAATCGGCCGTCGATAGCACGATCGTGTCGCCCGGCATGGAAAAATTTCCTTGCGGACCCGGCGTCGAAGCATGCTGCGGATCGACCTTTCCGCACAGCGAAGCGGCATACTTCTCCGACAGCAATTTGCGCAGCGGCACAGTGGCGAAATCCGGATCCGCGTTGTACTGATACAGGTCAGCGTAGGCGAGCTTTTTCGCCTCGATGAGAAAATGCCAGTATTCAGGATTCTTGGGGCCCAGTGCCGCAAGACTCTGCCCGGTAGTCCATTGCGGCACGCACGCGCCGAGGATGTTCAAGATCTCCTCCGTTGCCCAGGCTTGCGCCGGCGGCGGCAATTCGAGGATGTCGTAGCCGTTATAGTTCGTGCGGGCGGGCTCAACCCATTCACCCTTGTAGTTGGCAAGATCCTCGAGCGTCATCGATCCGCCGAGCGCCTGCGATTTGGCAACGATGGCGCGCGCGATTTCTCCCTTGTAGAACGCGTCGGCTCCTTGTGACTGCAGCAGCTTGAGCGTTCGCGCAAGATCGGGATTTTTGAAAATTTGGCCAGGGCTGGGCTGCGCGCCGTTCACATACCAGGTTTTGATCGAGTCCGGATCCGGCGACGTGCAGCACGCCTGCAAAGGCAGCGCATTGGGCAGGCGCCAGTCATGCGCGATGCGCTCGGAAATCGGAAATCCCTCTTGTGCATACCAGGCTGCCGGTTCGAGCACCTCTTTAAAAGTGAGTTTGCCGAAACGCTTGAGCACCGCCTGCCAGCCCCACACCGCTCCAGGCACCGTCACCGGCAATATTCCGCCCGCCGGCATGCCCGAGCCCGGGCCCCAGTTCTTGGGATTCCAGGCATAGCCCAATTTATTGAATCGCTCAACGGTCGCGCCGGTGGGCGCCATGCCGCTGGCATTCAGCACATAGACCTTGCGCTCCCTGGCGATGTAGACGATGGCAAACAGGTCGCCGCCGACTCCCACCATCATGGGTTCGGTTACGTTGAGCATCGCGGCCGTCGCCACGGCCGCATCAATGGCGTTGCCTCCCTGCTGCAAGATGTGCAATCCCGCCTGGGCGGCCAGTGGCTGGCTGGTCACCACCATTCCATGTTGGGCCATCACTTCGGAGCGGCTCTGCGCCGGCCAACCTTCACTGCGAACGCCGCGAACTGCGCCGCAAAAGGCGGGCTGCGGGCTGGACTCGCAGGATTGCATCTTGGGCGCCTGAGCAAAAGCGTCGCCGGCCAGGAGACTCAACATCACTGCAACCACATGCTTGGATCTTTGCATTGCCGCCCCAACTTGTTGCGCAAATTCTTGATGGGTTGCCGATATTGCCACTTTCCGGCAATGGGTGGTGTTAAATAGATTGCTGCGCCATCCAGGGGAGCCCCCACCGTTGATTTGGCTGTTGCAACTCAAGACGCTGCTGAAGGAATTGTTTCTCCCGCCCGCCGGCCCGCTGCTGCTTGCGCTGCTGGGACTGCTGCTGCTCAAAGCGCGGCCGCGCCTCGCCAAGGCTTTTTTGATTGCGGGACTGGCATCGTTGTGGCTGCTGTCGACGCCGATCGTGTCGGATGGTTTGACAAGTCTCGTCGAACTTTACCCGCCCCTCGACTTCCGCCAGGCAGCCACTGCGCAGGCCGTCGTGATATTGGGCGGCGGCGGCCAGCGCGCGTTTGCTCCCGAGTACGGCGGCCCCGCCGCCGAACCCCCGTCGCTCGAGCGGCTCAGCTACGGCGCTTACGTCGCAAAGAAAACCGGGCTGCCCATTCTCATCACCGGATTTTCACTCGAGGCCCGGGCGATGCACGATTCGCTGCAGCGAAATTTTGGAATCGAGCCGCGCTGGATCGATAACCGGGCCTTCGACACTTTTCAGAATGCGCGCAACTCCGCGCGGATTCTCAAGGCGGACAACGTGCGCCGGATCATTTTGGTGACCCATGCCACGCACATGCGGCGTTCCGTGCAGGAATTCACCGCTGCCGGCCTGGATGTCGTGCCGGCGCCCGTGGGAATCCTCGCGGTGCGGGATTTTGGCGTGCTGCGGTTTCTACCCAATTCGGACGCGCTGCTCCGGTCGCATAACGCAATCTATGAACTGATCGGGGTGCCCGTGCGAATCTTTCTCGCCGCCAGCCATTTGCGGCGGCAATCGCCGACCTGAGTTGCGGCAGCTAGCGGTAGCGCCCCATCAATTTGTCGAGCGCCGCGCTGCCCGGAGACAGCTTGTCGAACGGCAGGCTGTTGAGCGGCACCTTCGCCGTACGATTCAAATTGTGGAATTCGGTGTTGTCCGCTTCATTGATGTGAATGAGTCCGGTCACGTATTCATTCTGCTTGAGTTTGTTCTCAATATAGGTGTAGGCGGCGGTGCGGTCCGTCGGATCGTAAGTCGGATCCAGCTTGCGCAATACCACGCGGCTGCCGTCATGCAAACTGACCGGAATCGCCTCCCCGGCCGGGTAATCCACGGCAATTTCCGCATGCAGAGGCACGAAATCGGCTTCCACCGCAGGATGATAGTGCTCGCGGGTGAAGCCGTAGCTCTTGGTCGAGCCCTCATGGTCGTTGAAGGTCACGCACGGCGAGAGCACATCGATCAAGCCAAAGCCGTTGTGGCGCATGCCCGCTTGGATCAGCGGCACGAGCTGCGCCTTGTCGCCCGAAAAGCTGCGCGCGACGAAGGTCGCGCCCAATGACAGCGCCAGCAGCACCGGATCGATCGGCGGCGAGGCATTGGTTTCGCCGCGCTTCGCCTTGCTGCCGACATCCGCCGATGCGGAGAACTGCCCCTTGGTGAGCCCGTAGACGCCGTTGTTCTCGATCAAGTAGAGCATGTTGACGTTGCGGCGAATGGCATGCACCAGCTGACCGATGCCGATGGAGAGCGAATCGCCATCGCCCGAGATGCCGACGTAGGTGAGCGCGCGGTTTGCGGCATTTGCGCCGCTGGCGATCGACGGCATGCGGCCATGCACGGAGTTGAACCCATGCGAGCCGCTGACAAAATAGGCCGTGGTCTTCGAAGAGCAGCCGATACCGGACAGTTTGACCAACTGTTCCGGCCGCAGGGACAGCCCCCAGCATGCCTCGACCAGGGCCGCCGTCACGGAATCGTGGCCGCAACCGGCGCACAAGGTGGACATGCTGCCTTCGTATTGGCGGCGCGTCAGCCCCAATTCATTCGTGGGCAGCGAGGGGTGGGAGACTTTCGGCTTGTTGATGTATGACATTGGGATCTCGGTGTTGGGAGCCGGCTCCTAGCGCGGCACGGCGCTCAGTCGCGGCGCCTCCGCCAGTTTGGCGCGGATCTCATCGACGATGGGCTGGGCGGAAATGGGCAGTCCGCTGTAGCTCAAGATGGAGAACAGCTTGGCCTTCTCCACCGCGGTCTCCAGTATCAGCAGGGACTTCAGCTGCGCATCGCGATTTTGCTCGACCACGAAGATGGTCGCGTGCGATTTCAAAAACGCCTCGACCTCGCTGTTGAACGGGAACGCCTTCACGCGCAGATAGTCCACGTCGATTTTCTGATGATTGAGGACATCCAGCGCCTCGCGGATCGCGCCGTCGCAGCTGCCGATGCTCACGATGCCGACGGCGCTGTTCCCCTTGCCGATCAGCGCCGGCTTCGGCACGTATTTGGCGGCGTTGGCGAACTTTCGCTTCAGGCGGTCGAGCACGACCTGATATTCGGCGGAGTCCTCGGTGTACCCGCCATATTGATTGTGACCGGAGCCGCGCGTGAAATACGCGCCCTTGGGACTCGTCCCGGGTAATGTGCGGTACGGAATCGCATCGTCGTCGCGGTCCAGATACCGATAGAATTTTTCCAGACCCTCGACTTCCTCTTTGGTCAGCACCTTGCCGCGGTCCGGCTTGTATGCGTCGTCCCATTTCAAATCCGGACACATCCAGTCGTTCATGCCGATGTCGAGATCCGACAGCACGAAAATTGGGGTCTGCAGGCGTTCCGCGAGATCGAAAGCCTGCACGGCCATGTAGAAGCATTCCTCCGGATTGGCGGGAAACAGCAGCACATGCCGGGTATCGCCATGCGATGCGTAGGCGCAAAGCAGCACGTCTCCCTGTTGGGTGCGCGTCGGCATGCCGGTGGACGGTCCAACCCGTTGCACGTCGAAAATGACGCACGGCACCTCGGCGTAATACGCGAGACCGATGAACTCATTCATCAGAGAAATGCCCGGCCCGCTGGTGGGCGTAAACGCCCTCGCGCCGTTCCACGAGGCGCCGAGGACCATGCCCACCGCCGCCAATTCATCCTCCGCCTGCAGGACCGCAAAATTTCTCTCGCCGGTCGCCGCATCGACGCGGTAGCGCTCGCAAAATCCCTTGAATGCATCCATCAGCGAGGTTGACGGGGTGATCGGATACCACGCGCCCACCGTGGCGCCGGCGAACACGCAGCCGAGACCGGCGGCCGTGTTGCCGTCGATCATGATGTGACCGGCGGTCTTGTCCATGTGCTCGACGCGCAGCGGCAGCGGTGAATTCAAATTCTCCTTGACGTAGGAATACCCAAGCCGCAGCGCCTTGGTATTCGAGTCGAGCAGCTTCGGCTTTTTTCCGTAGCTCTCGCTCAGCAACCCGCTGATCACATCGAGGTCGACGTCGAGCAGCGCGGCCAGTACGCCCGCATAGGCGATGTTCTTCAGGAGAATACGATTGCGCACGCCGTCGAAATTCTCGTTCACCAGCCTGGCGAGCGGCACCGGAATGACGCTGATGTCGCCGCGCTGCAGGAGCGCGCTGCGCGGCCAGGTCGAGTCATAAATCAAATAGCCGCCGGAACGCAGCTCGCGGATGTCCTTGGAGTAGGTTTCGGCGTTCATCGCCACCATGATGTCGACGTGGCTGGCACGCGCGGCATAGCCATCACGCGTCACACGGATTTCATACCATGTCGGCAATCCCTGAATATTCGAGGGAAAATAATTCTTGCCGGTGACCGGCACCCCCATGCGGAAGATCGCCTTCATGATCAGCGAATTGGCGCTGGCGGATCCCGTGCCGTTGACGTTGGCGAACTTCACCACGAAGTCGTTTACGCGGCTGACCTCGGCAATCAGGCTGGGCATGCACGAATCTCCTCATCGGCGGCCAGCGGAATTCGAATGGTCGACTTCTGCATGTCCCATGCAGCCGTGGGACAGCGTTCCGCACACAGTCCGCAATGCACGCAGACATCCTCGTCCTTGACCATGACGCGCGCGGTTTGCGGCAGCGAGGCCGAGACATACAACGCCTGCGTCGGATTGGTGGCGGGCGCCGTCAAGCGGGCGCGCAATTCTGCGTCCGCGCCATTTTGAGTGATGGTGAGGCAGTCCACCGGACAGATGTCGATGCACGCATCGCACTCGATGCACAGCTTGGCGGTAAACACCGTCTGCACGTCGCAATTCAAGCAGCGCTGCACCTCGAGCGCGGCCTCTTCCGCGGTAAATCCCAACTCGACCTCGATGTTGATCTTCTTGAAGCGATCGACCAGTCCCACATGCGGCACGAGGCGCCGCTCAACGCCGTTATATTCGTTCTTGTAAGCCCATTCGTGCATGCCCATTTTGCGGCTCGACAAGGTTACGCCCCGCGGCAGGCGTTCTTCGATCGGCTCGTCGTGGCAGAACTTGTGGATGGAAATCGCGGCCTGGTGGCCGTGTTCGACCGACCAGATGATGTTCTTCGGTCCGAAGGCCGCATCGCCGCCGAAAAAAACCTCGGGACGAGTCGATTGAAATGTCCGTGCATTGACCTTGGGAACGTTCCATTTGTCGAGCTCGATGCCGATTCCCTTCTCTATCCACGGAAACGCATTTTCCTGGCCGATGGCAAGAATGACATCGTCGCAGGGTAGGAATACGTCGCCCAGGGAACGGGTCGCCTTGATGTCGCCATTTTCGATGTCGTATTCCAGTTTTTCGAACACCATGCCGGTGAGCTTGCCGCCCTCGATGACGAAGCTTTTCGGCGCGTGGTTGATGACGATCTCGACTTTCTCCGCCTCGGCGTCCTCCAGCTCCCACTCGGAGGCTTTGAAGAACTGACGCGGTTTGCGCGCCATGACCTTCACGTTTTTCGCGCCGAGGCGCAGGGAACTGCGGCAGCAATCCATGGCGGTATTGCCGACGCCGATGATCAAGACCCGCTCGCCGACCTTGTCGACGTGGCCAAACGCGATGGACTCGAGCCAGGTGATGCCGATGTGAATGCGGTCGGTATCGTGGCGCCCCGGCAGCTCGAGCTCCTTGCCCTTGGGTGCGCCCGAGCCGACGAACACTGCGTCGTATTCTTCCGCATCGAGCAACTTCTTCATGCTCTTGATGGGCGAATCCAGGCGCAGGTCCGCGCCCATGTCGACGATGTAGCCGATTTCCTCATCGAGCACCTTCGCGGGAAGCCTGAACGCGGGAATATTGGTGCGCATCAGGCCGCCGGGTACGGCGTACTGCTCGAAGATGGTGACCTCGTAGCCCAGCGGCAATAAATCATTGGCTACCGTGAGCGAAGCCGGACCGGCGCCGATGCAGGCAATGCGCTTGCCGTTTTTTTCGCGTGGCGCTTTGGGAAGGAGCGCGGAGATGTCGTCGCGGTTGTCGGAGGCGACGCGCTTTAGGCGGCAGATCGCGACCGGCTTTTCCTCGATGCGGCCGCGGCGGCAGGCGGGTTCGCAGGGCCGGTCGCAAACGCGTCCCAAGATGCCGGGGAACACATTCGATTCGCGGTTCACCATGTAGGCCCCGGTGAACTCGCCCTGGGCGATCAGACGGATGTACTCGGGAACGTCGGTGTGCGCCGGACAGGCCCACTGGCAATCTACAACCCGATGGAAGTAATCAGGCTTGGAAGTATCGGTCGGCTCCATGTTTCCTCGTAATTCTAGCCCCAAAAGCCAATATCGAAGTATAACGGTCGGGTGGCGATTCAGGTGTGATGCAGACAGAATCGGCATGAGTTGCGGCGCGCGCGGCGCGCGCACCGGCCCGCGGCGGCTGCGGCGCGTGATGCGCCGCAGTTTTTGATAAGCTATTGAAATCAATCCATTTTTTCAAAGAGATCGTCAGCATGATTCTCGTTCAGGGCCAGGATACGACCTGTCCGCATTGTTGGGAGCGAATCACGCTCACACTGGATCTGTCAGTGCCCGAGCAATCGTATATCGAAGACTGTCCGGTCTGCTGCAAGCCCTTGATGGTGACGTACAGCACGAGCAACGGCGAAATCGCTGAATTCAACGTCGAGGCCTCCGATTGAAACGGCGACCTGATCCGCCTTCGCCAGGCGGATTCAAGATGCTGCGCATTCTCATCCTGCTGCTGGTGCTGCTGGCGGTGGCGCTCTCCACCTGGCTCGATCGCTACCGTAGCACGCGCTGGCGAGAGCCCTTGTACGCCGCGGTCTATCCCATTGCGGCTGACGAGAGTCCGGTCACCTTGCAGTATGTGGCGGCTCTCGATGCCGATCGATTCAAGTCTATCGATCGATTTTTCGCGCGTGAAGCACAGCGGTATGGCCTGCGGGCGCGCGCGCCGGTGAGGACCCGGCTCAGAAGCGAATTGCACAATCGGCCGCCGCAGCGCGCCCCGGGCGCGGGCATGCTTGCGACGGCATGGTGGAGTTTGAAGCTCAGGCTTTGGGCGTGGCGGGCAAGCGGCCATGTGAATGAACCGGAGGACATTCACATATTCGTGCTGTATCACGATCCTGCTCTGACGCCGCAGGTACCGCACTCGCTTGGACTCTCCAAAGGGCTCATCGGCGTGGTGTATGCTTTTGCAGCGCCCGACATGGACGGCGAAAATGACGTCATCATTGCGCACGAGTTGCTGCACACCGTCGGCGCCAGCGACAAATACCTGCCGGGCACCGATGCGCCCCGATTTCCGGACGGCTACGGCGATCCCAACCAAGTGCCGCTTTATCCGCAGCACTTCGCAGAAATCATGGCGGGTCGGCTGATGCTCGGTCCGGATCGCTGGCAACAGGCGGAAAGTCTGGACCAGACGCTCATCGGCCCGGCCACTGCGCTCGAAATACGTTGGCGATAGCGCGTGCGCAGCGGCGCCCCGCAGCAGCGTGCGTAGCGGACCGCTCGCCGCTCCGGTCACCCCAGCGCGGCGAGCACCGGCCCATGCATGAGCCCGTTGCTGGCCAGCACGGTCGTCGACTTGAGCGAGATGGGAGCGCCGTTCAATTCGCTGAACCGGCCTCCCGCTTCGTTCACGATGGCCGCGCAGGCCGCTATATCGAGAATGTTGATGTCGGTTTCAATGACGGCATCGATCTTCCCCGACGCCAGCAAATGATAGTGCAGAAAGTCGCCGTAGCCGCGAATCCGGCTCAGCTGCGCAATCATCGCGCCGTAGCGTGTCCATTGCGGACCGATGGCGAGGCTCTTCATGTTGCCGGATGACAGATGTGCGGCCTCGATGCTGGACACGGCGCTGACTTTGATCGGCCTGCCGTTGAGAAATGCACCGCGGCCGCGCTCCGCAAACGCAATTTCGCCGTAAATCGGCGCGCTCGAGACACCCAGCACGATCTCGCCCCGGTGCATTAGTGCGATTTGCGTGGAGAACATGGGGTACTCGCGCACAAAAGCCTTGGTGCCGTCGATGGGATCCACGATCCACAGGTATTCGGCATCCTGGCGGTGCAAGCCGGTTTCCTCGCCATAAAAGCCGTGAGCGGGGAAGCGCCTCTCGATTATTTCGCGAATCGCCGTCTCACAGCGAACATCGGCCTCGGTGACGGGCGATTTGTCCGCCTTGATGCGGATTTCAATATTGCGCTGATACAATGAGCGCGCAATCAGGGCGGCCTTTTCAGCCGCGTCCAGCGCCGCCTGCAGTTCCGGGGAGTGCTCCATGGAGCGCACCATAGCAAAACTTGTGCTGCCGCATCCTTGAAAGTATTGTTGAATCATGGGCAACCGGCTTAGCAAAATCTATACGCGCACCGGCGATGATGGCAGCACCGGCCTCGGCGACGGCTCGCGCGTCGCAAAGGAGAACCTGCGCGTCGAGGCTTACGGCACGGTCGATGAAACCAACTCTGCGTTGGGCGTGATTCTTGGGAATCCGCCGCTGCCCGCGGAAATCCGCCGCGCCTTGACGGAAATTCAGCACGATCTATTCGACTTGGGCGGAGAGTTGTGCATTCCCGGCCATATCATGATCAAGCAGGAGCATGTCGATCGGCTTGAAGCGGAACTGGATGGACTCAATGAGGGGCTGCCTCCGCTCAAGGAATTCATTCTGCCCGGCGGCGGCCCCGCAGCGGCCGCCTGTCACCTGGCGCGCGCCATCTGCCGGCGCGCGGAACGCCGCTGTTGGTCGCTGGCACGCGCGGAGAGCGTTTCGCCGGAGGCACTCAAATATTTGAATCGGCTGTCTGATCTCTTGTTCGTGATGGCTCGCGTGCTCGCGCGCGGCGCAGACGGCGAAGTGGTTTGGCGCCGCAGCGCCCTGACCTGACGCTTTGGCGTCAGCCGACGTTCGCTGACGGCAGGTGGGAATGCAGCCATTCCGCGTGCCAACGTTCCAAGTCCTCGAGCGCCAACGGCCGGCAGAACAGAAACCCCTGCACCTGATCGGCGTGCCGGGATTTCAAGTAATGCCACTGCTCTTCGGTTTCCACACCCTCTGCCACGGTGTCCAACCCGAGACTTTTCGCCATCGCGATGATGGCGTCGACCAGCGGCGCGTTTCCGCCGTTCTTCGAGACGATGTCGCGCACGAACACGCGATCGATCTTCAGAGTGTCGATCGGAAAGTGCCTGAGGTACGACAATGAACTGTAGCCGGTGCCGAAGTCATCCAAGGCGGTCGCAACGCCGAGTTCCTTCAGAGCCTTGACCGCCTTGCTGACCACGGCGGAGTACTCAATGAGCGCGCCTTCCGTGAATTCCAGTTCGATCATGCGCGGCTCGATGCCGGCGGCATGAATGGCACGCGATACGCGCTCCGGGAGGCTGCCGTCGCGAAACTGCACGCCTGAAACGTTGACGGCGACCTGCCAGCGATAGTCGCCGCCGTCGCGCCAGCGGCGCGCCTGGGCGCAGGCTTCGCGCAGCACCCAGTCGCCGATCTCGACGATCAGGCCGCTCTGCTCCGCCAGCGGGATGAATTCGTCGGGCGAGACAAACCCGCGTTGCGGATGCCACCAGCGCAGCAGAGCCTCGACGGCTTCCACTCGCATCCCCTCGACTGCCAGACGCGGCTGATAGTTCAACGTGAACTCGCTGCGTTCCAGGGCCTTGCGCAAATCGGCCTCCATGGACAGGTGCTTGGCGGCGCGGGTGCTGATTGATTTCTTGAAAAATTCCAAGCGGCCATGACCGGCCTTCTTGCCGTGATGCATGGCGGCGTCGGCATTCTTGATCAGTGCTTCGGCGGTCGGTGCGTCGCCGGGATACAAGCTGACGCCGATGGTCGCCGACAGCGGTATCTCCTGCTGCGCAAATACGAAAGGCCGTGCCAGGGCAAGCTGCACTCGCTGCGCCACGATTTGAACGCTGTCGGTGGTTGCCACGCCGGGCAAGGCGAGAGCGAATTCGTCGCCGCCGGTTCGCGCCACCCAATCGTTGATGTCGTTCAGCGCGCCGTCGTTCTGCAGCGTGCGCTCGGTGTCGCGCAGGCATAGTTGCAGTCGATGGGCGATCTCCTTCAACAGGCTGTCTCCCACTGCCTGGCCCTGGGTGTCGTTGATGCGCGAGAAGTTGTCGACATCGATCATCAACACCGCGATCCCGCGCTGCCGCGGGCCCGCCCACTCGACCTGCTGTTCCAGGATTTGCAGCAAACGCTGCCGGTTGGGCAATCCGGTCAGGGGATCGTAGTACGCCAGATAGCGCACCCGCGCCTCGCTCTCGCGCAATTGATCCTGAGTCTCTTTGGCGCGCACCAGGAACTTGACGCGCTCCGCGAGCAGCATCGGATTGATTCCTTTCGAGGTGAAGTCCGTGGCGCCGGCGTTGTAGGCGCGTTGCACCGACTGCATATCGTCCAGGCTGGTCTGCATCAAAATCGGCACGTGGCGCGAGCTGGGCAGCGCGCGCAACTCGCGGCACACATCGAAGCCGCTCATGCCGGGCATGACCACGTCCAGCACCACGCAGTCCGCCGGGTGGGCGTGAAATTCACTCATCGCGCTCCTGCCGTCGGCGGCGGTGATGACCCGGAAGCCTGCAACCTCCAGGGCGCTGCCGACGAGCAGCCGTGCGCCCGGATCGTCGTCGACGACGAGCACGGTTGCCATGGTGGGGTGGGTCTGATTTTGCTTCATCTCAACCTCTTAAGCCGCGCTCGGCGAGCGCTCCTGCATCAATGCGCTGCAGAAGTCCTGATATTCCCTGCGAATCTTTTGCACCGATGGCGCCGCCCTGGCGATGCCGCCCTCGCGCAGCAACCCCTCGCATTCCTTGGTGAGCGTGGCGAGCCGCATGCCGCCGAGGTTGGCCGTGCTGGATTTGAATGTGTGCAGCGCCACCTGCAAAGCCTCGACTTGGCCGCCGGCCGCCGCCTGTTCGATCGCGGTGATCAGGGGCGGCGAGTGCTGCATGTATAGCTCAATCATCGAATCGAGCAGCGCCGGCCGCGCCAGAGCCGCAATATTTCGCAGTACGCCGGGATCGATCAGCGGCAGCAGCGGCGAGCCGTCGCGCCGCTCGGATTCCGGCATCACATGCAACGCCAGCCAGCGCTTCAGCAGCGCCGCCAGCTGCTGCTGCGAGAACGGTTTGCTCAGGAAATCATCCATGCCGGCCGCGAGACAGCGCTCGCGATCCCCTTCCATGGCGTTGGCCGTCAACGCGATGATGGGCAGCCGCGCCCCTCCGGCGTTCTGTTCGCGCCTGCGCAGTTCCGTCGTCGCCGTCAGTCCGTCCATCACCGGCATCTGGCAGTCCATCAACACCGCATCGTAGGCGGCGTTGTTCATTTCCTCGAGTGCCAGCCAGCCGTTCTCCGCGGTGCGCGCGACGCAGCCCAGGCTTTCCAGCATTCCGACCGCCACCTCGCGGTTCACGGGATTGTCCTCGACCAGCAGGATCTTCGGCACGAAGGTGCGTGCAGCCGAAGCCGGCAGCGCCGAGCGCGTGGCGGTCTCCTCCAGTGCAGTTTCCGGCGCGGCAATCATGGCGCGGGTCACGCAATTCAGCAGCTGCGAGCGTCGCAGCGGTTTGGTGAGGATGGCCGCGAACAACTGCACCGTCTCGGAATTATTTTCGTAGTGGTCCCGCGTCGTGAGCATGATGAGGCGGATTGCGGCCAGCCGCGAATCATTGCGGATGCGTTTCGCCAGCTCGATGCCGTCCATGCCGGGCATATGATCATCCAGCAGCGCAAAATCGAATTGCGGACCCTCATCGGTGTTGAGCACGGCAAGGGCGTCCGCGCTGGACTCCTTCGCGACAACCTCGACCCCCCACGAATTCAGATGCGCCGCGAGGATGTCCCGATTGCTGGTGTTGTCGTCCACGATCAGCGCGTGCAAACCAACCAGCCTCATCCGCGGCAGGCGCGTGAACGTCGGGGACGCCTCGACCACCGGCGACAGGCGCACTTCAAACCAGAACACCGAGCCGCGTCCCACCACGCTGTCGACGCCGATTTGCCCGCCCATCAGCGTGGCAAGTTCGCGGCAGATGGCCAGCCCCAACCCCGTGCCGCCATATTTTCGCGTGGTGAATGAGTCGGCCTGGCTGAAGGCGTTGAAAATGTCGGTCTGAGCTTCCGCTGCAATGCCGATGCCCGTGTCAAGCACCTCGAAGCGCAGCAGATCATCGCCGCCCAGGACCTTGACCCGCACGATCACTTCGCCGGCGTCCGTGAATTTGATGGCGTTGCCCACCAGATTGATCAGAATCTGGCGCAGCCGCATCGGATCGCTGCGCACTTTCGCGGGCACGTCGAGGCCGACGTCGCACGCCAGTTCGAGTCCCTTGGCATGGGCGCGCGCCGCGCAGATTTCGATTGCCTGCTCGACGGTTTCGCGCAAACCGAACTCGATGCATTCCAGCTCGAGCCTGCCGGCCTCGACCTTGGAGAAATCCAGGATGTCGTTGATGATTTGCAGCAGCGCGCCCGCGGAATGCGAGATGGTTTGCGACAAGTGCCGTTGCCGGGGCGTCAGTTCGGTTGCCTGCAGCAATTCCGACATGCCCATGACGCCGTTCATCGGCGTCCGGATTTCATGGCTCATGCGTGCGAGAAACTCGCTCTTGGCGCTGCTGGCGCGCTCGGCGGCCTCTTTGGCGCGTGTGGCCTCGTCGATGACGAGTTGCAGCTCGCGATTTGCGTTGCCCAGGTTTTCCGTGCGGTCGGCGACTTGCTGCTCGAGGAACTGCCGATATTTTTCCAGGCGCGAATCGCGATGCCGGATCTGACCGAGCATTTGGTTGAAGCCGTCGATCAGCGATCCGATCTCGTCCTCGGAACTGCGCTCGACGCGCAGGGTGTAATCCTCCTCGATGGAGACGCGCTGCATGGTGTGCGCCAGATTGACGATGGGACCGGAGATTTGCTTCTGCAGGCGCGCCGCGAGCCAGTAGGAACTGAATACGGCGGCGGCGATCGCCGCCGCGCTGATCAGGGCATAGCCCCGCCAGTCCGGATACAGCGCGGCGAGAGGCACGAGAATGTGCACGCGGCCGAGCACGGCGCCTTCGCGAGAGGCGTCTGCCGTGATTTGAAATTGATTCCCATGCACGGTCAGGGGATCGCTGTCCGGGCCCAGCAACACGCTGTTTACTGCTCGATTATAGGTGGCGATTTTCTGGCCGTCGGGCAGATAGACTTCCGCGAAGTCCACCATCGGCTCGTCGCGCAGCGCCTCGAGGGCGCTGATGGCGGCCGCGGTATCGCCGCGGCCCAGCGCCTCAATGGCGCTGATTCCCGCGCTGCGGGCAATGCCTGCGGCGCGCTCCTGTAATTCCGCCCGCAGATGCAGCAGGTTGGTCGCAACGTGCATGAGTATCGCTATCGCGAATGCAGCCATTGCGGGAACCGTTATCACCACCCGCAATTTGCGTTCGATCGGGAGGTCCGCGAACCAACGAAACAATAGCCCTCCCCCGCACCGAATTGGTGTGGTTTACGACCTCACCTTAATGTCGGCTTGGGAGCGGAAATCTGCTGAATTGGAACGTGATCAGGTTCACGTTGCGCCCAGAGCCGGGGTTTTCCCTAAGGAGCCGGTTTTGGCGTTCCGCGTGAGCCGCGTTGGCACGCCGCGCCGATGCAAAAGCGGGCCCGTCGCCAGTCGAACGCGGGACCGGGATCCGTCTTGCGGCCCGGCGCGATATCGCTGTGTCCTACCACGCGATCTTGAGACAGGCCAGGGTATGCATCACAGAGCGCGGCCACGACCTCGCCGAGCGTGTCGTATTGTGCGGCTTCGTAATCCTGCGTGTCGGTGCCTTCGAGTTCCACGCCGATGGAGAAATCATTGCACGCCGAACGGCCGTTGTAGCTGGACTGACCGGCATGCCAGGCGCGATCGGTGAATTTGACGAATTGAGTCAAGCCACCGTCGCGCGCAACCAGCAGGTGCGAGGACACGCGCAACTCGCCGATTTCCGCAAAGTAGGGGTGCATATCGGGGGGCAATGAATTGGTGAAGAGCCGTTCGATCCAAGGACCGCCGAACTCGCCCGGCGGCAGGCTGATGCCGTGCACGACGATCAAATCCGTCTCGATGCCCGGCGGGCGCGCATCGTAATTGGGCGAGGCGACCAGTCGGGCGCTTCGTATCAGTCCGCTGTCGAGATCCACCTGCAAGCGTTGTCCTTCCCGTATCCCCAAGGTCTGGGAGCGTGGCTAGCATATGCGACAATTGCCGGCACATGCATGCCACATTCATCCACGGGCAATTTCCATGCGGCTGACCCGTGTGTTCGTCGAGGGCGACCTGCAGTCCGGAGACGAGCTGGAACTGCCCAGGGAGACCGGCGCTCATCTGGCAAAGGTCCTGCGTGCGCGCAGCGGCGACGAAGTCGTCCTCTTCAACGGCGACGGGCGCGAATTCACAGGCGTCATTGACAAGGTGCTCGGTTCGCGCGTCAGCGCCTCGATCGGCGCTGCGCGCCTCATGGATCGGGAATCGCCGTTCCAACTCACCCTGGTGCAATGCGTTCCGCGCGGCGATCGCATGGACTTCATCGTGCAAAAGGCGACGGAACTCGGTGTGGCGCGCATTGTGCCGGTCTTGAGCCAGCGCAGCGTGGTGCGGCTCGACGCGAGCCAATCGATTTCGAAACAAGCGCATTGGCGCGCGGTGGCGGTGAGCGCTTGCGAGCAATGCGGCCGCAACCGGCTGCCCGGTGTGGAAGCGGCGCTGCCGCTGCTCCGCTACCTGGGAGACCTGGCGAAGGCAGCGGCGGATGAGGAGCCGCGGCTCGTGCTGGAGCCGGAGCGTGCGCAGGGTGCCGAGCGCGATGCCCGTGCGATCGACATCGCATCCGCCCCGCCGGTACCGCGCGCAGTCATCGCAATCGGCCCGGAGGGAGGCTTCGCGCCTGAAGAACTCGAGGCATTTGACTTATCGGCCTTCTCCCGCGTGACGCTTGGCCCCCGCGTGCTGCGCACCGAAACCGCGGCCATTGCCGCCATCGCCGTGTTGCAGGCGCGATTCGGGGATATGTCAGCTGTTTCTCACGATTCGTCGCGATCCGCAGACTCTTGATGGCGCTGCATCCTGCCGCTATAAACGGTTGACCACCATTTCGCCGGAATGCCTATGAAGTGGAGAATTTGGCTTGGCGTCGTGGCGCAACTGTCCCTGCTCGGCTGTGGTGGCGGCGGCTACAGCGGCAGCGGACCCGTTGCCCCTGCGATTACCACCCAGCCGGCCAATCAACGCGTGGTCGTTGGCCAGACAGCAATCTTTACCGTCGCGGCAAACGGTACGGCGCCGCTCAGCTACCAGTGGCAGAAGGGCACGACGCCCATCTCGGGCGCCACCGCATCGAGCTACACGACTCCGGCCACGACCCTGACGGATGATGCCTCCACCTTCCAGGTTGTCGTTTCCAATTCGGCGGGCAGCGTGACCAGCAGCAGCGCGACGCTCACCGTGGCCGCCGGCACGACGATGGCGCGCGGCGTCGATGTGACCACCTTCAAGAACGACTTGAACCGCAGCGGCCAGAATCCGGCGGAGTCGACGCTGACGCTGGCGAACGTCGCAACATCGACATTCGGCCTGCTGCGGATTCTCCCCGTGGATGGCCGGGTCGACGCGCAGCCCTTATATCTATCGGCACTGAGTGCCGCGGGAGGGACATTCAATACCGTGTTCGCCGCCACCGAGCACGACTCGGTTTACGCCTTCGATGCGGATTCGGGCGCGGTCCTCTGGCACGTGTCGCTGCTCGGCAAGGGTGAGATGCCGAGCGACAGTCGCGGCTGCAGCCAGGTCACGCCGGAGATCGGCGTCACTTCAACGCCGGTGATCGACCGCACCGCCGGCGCTCATGGAACAATGTACGTCGTCGCCATGTCGATCGATGGCGGCTCGAATTATCATCAGCGCCTGCACGCTCTCGATGTCGCAACCGGCGCGGAGCTGCTGAACGGTCCGGTCGAAATCAGCGCCTCCTTCCCGGTCACCGGAACCGCGACCTCTTCGTTCGATCCCAAGAGCTACGAAGAGCGCGCGGCGCTGCTGCTGTCGAATGGAACGATCTACACCAGCTGGACGTCGCACTGCGACAACGCGCCGTACGGCGGCTGGATCATTGCTTATGCGGAGAGCTCGCTGACGCGCAGTGGCGTTCTCAATATCGCGGCGAACAGCTCCGCCGGACCTGCGATTTGGATGGCCGGCGGCGGTCCCGCGGTGGACGCGGCCGGCAATATCTATTTGCTCTCGGCGAACGGCGCCTTCGAGACCACGCTGGATGCAAAGGGTTTTCCCAGCAGTCAGGATTACGGCAACTCATTTCTCAAAATCTCGAATGCCGCTGCCGGCCTGGCGGTCCTGGACTATTTCACCATGTCGAATGAGGTGGCCGAGTCGAATGCCGATCAGGATTTGGGCTCCGGCGGAGGCATGCTGCTGCCGGACCTGATGGATTCCAGCAATACCGTGCGCCATCTCATGGTGGGCGCCGGCAAGGATGGGAATATCTATGTCGTCGATAGAGACTCCATGGGGAAGTTCAACGCCAGCGACAAGAATTATCAGACGCTCAGCGGCGCCCTGCCTGGCGGCATCTGGTCGACGCCGGCCTATTTCAACGGCACGGTCTATTACGGCGATGTATCCGGCACCTTGAAGGCATTTGCGATCTCAGGCGCCAAACTCGGCGGCGCGCCGCAATCGCAGTCCGCCGCTCAATTCACCTACCCGGGAACCGCGCCGAGCGTGTCCGCGAATGGCGCCGCCAACGGCATCGTATGGGCCCACGAGAATACGAGTCCGGCGGTGCTGCACGCTTATGATGCGGCCAATCTCGCGCATGAGATCTACAACAGCAACCAGGCGGCGGCCAATCGAGACCAGTTCGGCACCGGCAACAAGTACATCACGCCGACGGTCGCCGATGGCAAGGTATTCGTGGGGACGACTAACGCAGTCGCGGTCTTCGGGCTGCTGCACTAGAGCTCGGCACAGCGCTACTGCATTACCGAGGTTTCCTCGGCAATCATCTGCTCCAGACGCTCGAGATCCGGGATCAACGGCGTCTCGTTGACCATGCGCACCTGGCAAATCACGGGCGAACGCTCGGGAAAGGTGCGCGACGGATCCGGCCGCACGACATCGGCATTGACTCGTACCAGCTGCGGAAATCCTTGCGTCAGCATTCCGAAGTAGCCGGCCTTCACCTGGCCGCCGGCGGCATGGAAAATCACGATGCGCGTCCGCGTCGAAATGCTCGGCAGCGGCTGGCCGAACGCGCCTTCGAAGGACACCACCGGGACATTGCGTCCGCTCCAGCTTACGACGCCCACATACCAGGGCGGCGCATTTGTCATTTCCGCGGGTGCTTGATAGCCGATGACCTCGGCGACGCAGGCGCGGGGCACGATCAACCGCTCTCCGGCCAGCGGCACCAGCAAGCTGTAGAGCTCGTCGCGCAATTCGGACATGGTACTTAAGGCTCCTAGCGAGCGACGGCGCTGCGGCGATTGACCAGCGGCTCGATCGCGTCGAGCAGCTGGCTTTCTTGATAAGGCTTGCCGAGATAGTCATCGACGCCGAGTTCGATGGCTCGCGCGCGATGCTTTTCACTCACCCTGGAGGTGATCATGACGATCGGAATCTGCTTCAGGCGCGGATCGTTGCGCACGTGCGCAGCGACCTCGTAGCCGTCCATGCGCGGCATTTCGATATCCAGCAGGATGATGTCCGGCAGGTTCTCCTGCAGCAGCGATACTGCATCGACGCCGTCCTTCGCCGTCAACACGCGCATGCCGTTGCGTTCCAGCAGACGCTGCGTCACGCGGCGCACCGTAATCGAGTCATCCACGACGAGCGCGAAGGTGCGCCGGTCGCGCTGATCGAGCACGACCGCTTCAGTGGGTCGGGCGCGCCATTCCGATCGCACCAGCGAACCCATGTCGAGAATTAGGACGATACGGCCGTCGCCCAGGATCGTGGCGCCCGCGATGCCGCGGATCGCCGATATCTGCGGCCCCAATGACTTCACGACAATTTCGCGGCTGCCGACCAGTTCATCGGTCACCAGGGCCGTCGAATGTTCGCCGGCCCGGATCAGCACGACGGACATGGATACATCCGAATCCGGCAAGCGCGTGGTGCCCAAGCCGACGAACGAGCCCAGGTGTTGAAAGCGGTACTTCTGGCCGCCGTATTCGAACAACGGCGCATCCTTGCCCAGGTGCCGCCCGACGATATTCCGCGGCAGGCGTACCACCCCTTCCACCGTCGCCAGCGGCAGGGCATAGGTCTCCTCTGCGACCCGCACGATCAAAGCCTGGCTGATCGCCAGAGTGAAGGGCAGACGAATCGTGAATCGCGATCCCTTGCCGTAGGTGGAGTCAATGAACAAACCACCGCCCAGTTTTTTGACTTCGGTGGCCACGACGTCCATGCCGACGCCGCGGCCCGCGGCCTGCGTGACGTGACCGGCGGTGCTGAAGCCCGGCTCCAAAATGAGCTGCACGGCCTCCTCGTCGGTGAGCTTGGCATGCGCATCGATCAATCCGAGAGCAATCGCCTTCTCGCGGATCAGCTTGACATTGATGCCCGCGCCGTCGTCGGCCACGACAATGACGATCTCCGCTCCATCGCGTTCCAAGCTGATAGAAATACGGCCGACATCCGGTTTGCCCAGCTGGGAGCGCCTGTCCGGCGCTTCGATACCGTGCACGACGGAGTTGCGCAGCATGTGCTCCAACGGCGCCACCATCCGCTCCAGCATCTGCCGGTCCAGTTCCGCGGCGGCACCTTGCACCGCAAGCTCCGCGCGTCTGCCGGTATCGTTTGCCGCCTGCCGCACCAAGCGCGTCAAGCGCTGCACATGGCGCTGGAACGGCACCATGCGGGTACGCATCAAGCTGTTCTGCAACTCGGTGATGACCCGCGCCTGCTGCGTCAATAGACTTTGCGCCTCGCGCGTCAAGGTCTCGAGCAAACCCTGAATGCTGGCAACGTCGCTCGAGGTTTCGGCGAGTGCGCGCGAAAATTGCTGCAAGGCGGAGTAGCGGTCCAATTCGAGCGGATCGAAGTCATCCCGGCGCGGTTCGATATCCTGATGCCGGTGCAAAACCTGCGCTTCGGTCTCTATTTCCAGGCCGCGCAACTGCTCCTTGAGGCGCGTAACGGTTCGCGCCAGCTCGGCCAGATTGAAATCAATGGAATTGACCTGCTGATCGAGTCGGGCGCGGAAAATGCTGACCTCGCCCGCATTGTTGAGCATGGTGTCGAGCAAGTCGGCATCCACGCGCGCCATTTCCACCCGCTCCACAGGAGGTGCCTCGCGACCCGGCAATACCGGCGCGCTGCTCAATTCCAAGCTTGGTGAAGCATCCTCGTGCGCGGCCGCCTCAGCCGGAATTTCCGGTGCGGCCGCACGTGCAGGCGGTGCAACCGCCGCGCGGACCGGGGTCGCCTGCGCCGCGGCGGCGGTGATCGACGCAGCGGGTGCGGGCGTGTCCGGCGCGTGCGCGGGCGCTTGCTGCGCGAGCCCGCGAATCCGCGCAATCAAATCGCGCGCCTCGCCCGGCAGAGTGCCCCGATTGACCAGATCGCGCATGCGCGACAATTCATCCAGACTGGCCTGCATGACAGAATGAGCATGCTCGTCGCCGGCCACCGCGCCGCTATCGATCTGCAGAACCAAGGTCTCGAGTTCGTGACTCAGGTTACCCATGGCGGTAACTCCCGCCATTCGCGCCCCGCCCTTGAGCGTGTGCAGCTGACGCTGCAGTTCGGCGACCGGTTGCTTATCCTTGCGATCCTTGTTCCAGACGGTCAGCGAACCTTGAGCCGCTTCCAAGAGCTCAGTCGCTTCCTCGCTGTAAATATTTGCAATCTCGTGATCGAATTCCTCCGCGGGCGGCGGCGGGGCCTCCTCAACCGGCGGTGCTGCCGCAGGCGCCGCCGCAGCCGCCGTCAGCGCGGGCACCATGGCCGAGGCGCTGGTATCGCGCGCCGCGCTCGCGATCATCGCGTCCACTTCGGCTTCGAGATCCCGGAAACGCTTCAGCAGCGCCGGCTGATCGGAAAAGAATCCGCTCGACTCGTTGATGTGGGAGAGCACATTTTCGATGGCGCGCACCGACTGTTCGAGCGTCTCCAGCCCCGCATCCGACAGTCCATGCCCGCTGTCGAAGACTTTGCGCATGACGTGGTTCAGCGGTTCGGTGATGCGGATGCCATGACGCGCCTCCGCCATCTTCGAGCTGCCGCTCAAGGTATGGATGGCCCGATACACCGACTCGGGAAGATCGTGCGGTGAGGGCTGCCTTTCGCGCTTGCGCAGATACTCGCGGATTTCCGTCAAATGACTCGAGGTTTCCTTGGCGTAGATGTCGTGCAGCGTCGGCATCCATGGACGGCCTGGGAGCCGCCGCCGCGCCGGCCCAGCTCGTCGTTGCGCTGTTTGCGTCGGATCCGGCGCGATCCTCGGGCGCGATATTGACCTTGGCTTGTTCAGGATCGCGTCCATCGGCATAGGCAAAAGCCCGGGTCATCAACGCCTCGGTCGGCGTGTTGACGGGCCGCCCGGTCTCGAGTTGTTCCACCAATTGCGTCAGGGCTGCTACTGAGTTGCGCAGCAACGCCATCATTCCCGGCGTGCGCGACAGCGTTTTGTCGATGATCCGATTCAGCAGGTTTTCAATCGACCAGGCAAACTCCGCGATCGCGCGCGCCCCGACCATGCGGCCGCTGCCCTTCAAGGTATGGAAGCTGCGGCGCATGGACGACAACGCCTCCAGATCCATGGGGTTTTGGTCCCACAGCGGGAAGGCCTTTTGCACCGAAGCGATTTCTTCCTTGGCTTCCTCGATGAAGAGCTCGACGAATTGCGGATCGACTGCCTCGGGCTCCGGCACCGCGATCAGAGGATTGGTCGCGGCATGCGCGCGCTTGGTGCGCTCCATGGCAATGGTTTCCGTCGGATCCAGCTTCAGCGTCTTGGCCGCTTCGCTGCTCGTCAGGTTCAGGTTCGGCACGCGTGCCAGCGCATCATCGTCCGCGAGCGTTTTGAGACAGGTCTCGGCGTTGTCCAGCATGTACCAAGGATCGGTGCGTCCGCTTTGCAGCGTCTCCATGTAGTACTCGATGCTGACGATGGCGTCGGCCACCCGCTCCAGCCGGATCGGATCAGGCGGCGGCGCGCCCGGCTCAATGAGCGTGCGAACCTGCTTGCCGATGGCATCCATCAATTCGACCGCCCGGCCCTTGCCCAGCATCAGCAGCCCCGCGGTTATGCCGCGCAGCAGCTGCGGCACATTGTCGAGTCCTTGCGCCGAGAATTCGTTGGGCTTCTGCACCGCAGCCGACACCGCTTCCTTGATGCGGGCCAGATTGACGATGCACTCGCGCAGCACCGCTTCGCTGACCTGCCTGAATTCATGGTCCTGGTCGAGCGGTACATCGGCGGCGGAATCGGCCGCCTGCATGGGCAGAATCAACCGCACCAGCTGATCGTCGAGACTGTCCTCCACCGACAGCAGAACGCCCGCGACCCTGACCAGCGAATCCTCGGAGGGCGGCTTGCCGTCCTGAATGATCTGCGACAGCGCTTGGATTTCATCCTGGACGCGCTGGCGCAGTTCTCCCAGTCCCAGCACCCCGAGGGTGTCGCTGATTTTTTTCAACAGCTCGAGCTGCGGCAGCAGCTCCGCGCTTTGACCGCCGCCGCGGCGCACGAAGATATCGAGGACATCCTTGACCTTGGACAGATCCTCCTTGATTGCCGCCGCCACCGTGCGCATCAATTTGACGCTGGGCGCCGAAAGACTTTCCCGTTCCTGCTCAATGGTGTCATCCACGGGCAGCAGTTCGGCTAGCTTGAACGACGCGCGCACGGCGGAAATCCGCCCGCCGCTGGTGGTCGCCCGGGCGACGTAGTACAGCAGATTGTTCAGCAGGTCGATCGGCGGGTCTTCGCAGTAGCGCGCTTCACCGAGCTCGTACAACGCCTTGATTTGCCGATCCGCCTGGCCCAGCAAGCGCTTTAAGGTGGCGCTGCCCTCGAGTCCGTTGGCGCGCACCGCTTCCAGAATGGCGCCGACGACCCACCACAGCTGAAACACGGGCTGCGTCGTCGCGACCTGTTCCAGTTTTTCGGTGACCTTCGCCAGAATTTCCAGATTCTGCACCGTGCGTTCGCCGCGGATGTAGCCCAGCAGGCCGATTTGGAAGCGCGGCCGGAGGCGCCGCGCCCATTGCGCCACCGATATCGATTGCTCGCCCTGCGTCAGGGATTGCGGCGCGGCGTTCTGATCGGACTTCAGGTTGAGCAGCAGCAGGGTGCCCTCGGACAGCAAAGGGCTGCCGCGCACCGAGCGCAAATCGTTGAGCAGCGGCAGCAGCACCAGCGCCAGATCGCGGCCGCCGGACAAAACGCGTTCAAGATAGGTGGGCAGCTGCACCATCGCGCGCATCAGGGCATCGAGACCGTCGACCTGCCGTTTCTGATCGTTGCCGGAACTCAAGAGATAGCGCGTGACGTGTTCCATTTCCTCGGCAAGCAGCGCGGCGCCGTACACCTCGACCAGGCGCAGCACGCCGTGGGCGGAGTGCAGCTGATCCGCGCATTTTTCGAGGAAGACGCGTTGATCGGGCCGTTCCGCATAGGCCTCCAGCGAGGCGCGCGCATCGTTCAAGGTCGCGCTGAGTTCCTTGGCGACTATGTGCAGAGTTTGAGAGCTGATGTCGGTCATGCCGGAATCGCCGCGAGCTTAAGCTCCGATGCCGCTCGCCTTGCGCATTTTTCCGGGAGCGGCTGGAGCCGGCGGAGGGGCGGATTCCTTCAACGCGGGCAGCTTGCCCGAGGTGGCGCCGGTGCCGAAGTCCGGAAGCCGGAATCCCGCCACGGATTTGCGCAGCTGCGCCGACAGCGCCGCGAGTTTGGCGATGGAAGTGGAAGTCGCGGTCGAGCCTTCCGCGGTCTGCGAGGAAATCTCGCGCACCACTTGCATGTTTTTTGAAATGTTGCCGGATACGGCGGCTTGCTGGCGCGCACTGGCGGAAATGTTCTGCACCAGGCTCGCGATCTGGTTTGAGACCTGCTCGATTTCCTCGAGCGCGGCGCCGGCGTTTTCCGCCAACAGTGCGCCGCCGACGACATCGGTCGTGCTGCGTTCCATCGACACCACCGCTTCGTTGGTATCGGTTTGAATGGTGCGTACCAGCACCTCGATTTGCTTGGTCGCGTTTGCGGCCCGCTCGGCGAGTCTTTGCACCTCATCCGCGACCACCGCAAAGCCGCGCCCCGCCTCGCCCGCCATCGATGCCTGGATCGAGGCATTCAACGCCAGAATATTGGTCTGTTCGGCGATGTCGTTGATCAGCTCGACGATGTTGCCGATCTCCTGCGAGCTTTCGCCCAGGCGTTTGATGCGCTTGCTGGTCTCTTGAATGGTCTCGCGTATGGCATTCATGCCGTCGATGGTGCGTCGAACCGCATCGCCGCCCTTGTGCGCGACATCGACCGAATGGCGCGCGACGTCCGAGCAGCGTTCGGAATTGCCCGACACCTCCTCGATCGAGGCGGCCATATCGGCCATCGATTCGCTGGCCGCGGAAATCTGGCGCGACTGCGCGCTGCTGGCCTTCGCCATGTGCGCCGCCGCCCCCTGTGTCTGCTTCGCGGCACCGTCCAGCTGAATGGCGCTGTCGTTGATCGTCGTGACCAATTCGCGCAGCGCTTCAATGGCATAGTTGATCGAATCGGCGATCGCTCCGGTGATATCTTCGGTAACGGTGGCCTGCACCGTCAAATCCCCGTCCGCCAGGCTCGACAGCTCGTCCAGCAAGCGCATGATGGCTTCTTGATTGCGTTCGTTTTCGCGCACCCGCAGCTCGTTGCTGCGCCGCTTGTCGGCGGTTTTTGAATAAACGACGGCGAGCGCAGCAAGGAGCACCGCCGCGAGCGTCAGAAATCCCAGTATCCAAATCTTGTAGCCGCCGCCGCCTTCCGCCCGCGGCGCCGCGCTTCCCAACTGGGTCGCAAGAGTGTTTGCAAGCGCCGGCAATGCGCGGGCGGCTGCCTGCGCCTTCGCAAGGGGCTCGGCTGCGCCGATCGCCTTGCGCACGCTGTTGGTGTACTGCTGATTGCGCTGCACCACCGTTTTCAGCCGCTGCTCGGGATCGCTGCCGGTGACCTTTTGAATGGCAATGCCGGATTCCTCGCCCGACAAGCCGCGAATCACCTGATTGAGGAATTCCAAGCTGTCCGCCAGACGCTGGGCACTCGGACCCGCGTCGCTGACGCCGGAACCCAAACCGTTCAAGTCCTGCTGAATTCGCTGCACCGTCAGTTCGAAGCGCTCCAGATACCGGCTCATTCCCTCGAGTTTCTGCACGCCCACCGAGCTGCCCAGATCGCCCAGCTCGGAAAGCAATTTGGGCGCCAGTTCGCGCACTTCTTGATTGGATGATTGGATGGTTTCAACTGCCGGCCGCGCTTCCGCGACCGCGGCCACGTCGTCGTTCAACTTGCTCCAGATGGACGCGTCGCCCGTGCCCGGCATGGCGGCGCGCAGGGTCTTGAGGCGCACGGCGCTCTTGGCGAGCGCGTCGAAAGCGCTCGATTCGCCGCGCAACGCGTTTTGCGCCTCGAAGGGCATGCGCTGCACCACGAGCGATAGCTGCTCGCCGGGCGCGGCGACCGGAGCGCTATTGCGCGTCAGCGCCGTGAGGACCGCGGCGATGATCAAGCACAGCACCAACAACCCCGCCAGTGTCGGCAACAGATTGAGATTCGGTGATTTTTCGATTCGCCTAGTCGTCATCTTTCGTTCCACAACCTAACTTGCCGCCTGCAGGAAACTCTGGCTTTCCACCAAAGTCTTCAAGCTCAAAACCGGCCAGACTTCGCCCCCGCGGCGAAAGGCGCCGGCAAGATAGCTATCGCAGCGGATCACCGTCGGCGGAGCCTCCGCACTGAATTCAGATTCCGCAAAACGCCGAAAACCCAGCACCTCATCGACCATCAAACCCGCCGGAATATCCCGGTGATTGACCACGACGATGCGCGTGTTGCGCCCGGACGCGGTCGCGCCGCTGCCCAGGAATTGCCGCAAATCCAGCATCGGCATCAGCGCTCCGCGCACGTTGGCCAATCCCCTGACCCAGCTCTTGGCCCCCGGAATTCGGGTAACCACCGCGGGATAGCCCAAAACCTCGCGGGTCTCCTCGCGGGCAACCAAAAACGTCTCTCCGCCCATGCGAAACGCAACGCCGACCCATTCCTGCCCGGCGTCCGCTTCGGCAACGCTGCTCGCGGCCACCGAGCGGCTGCGCTTCTCTAACTCCTTGAGCAATTCGAATGGTCGGTCGCGCAAGCCGCGCAGGCTCGTGTCGGACCCGCTAGTCGTACTCGTCATGTAGCCAGTGCGGCTTGCGCCTTCTCGACCAGCGCCTGGGCAGAGACAGGCTTGACCAAATAATCCACGGCACCCTGCCGCAAGCCCCAGACCCGATCCGTCTCCTGGCCCTTGGTGGTCACCATGATGATGGGGATCAAGCTGGTTTCAGGATCGTTGATCAGCATCCGCGTCGCCTGATAGCCGTTGACGCCCGGCATCACGATATCCATGAAGATGAGATCCGGTTTCATCTCCTTCGCCTTGCGCACGCCCTCTTCGCCATTTTCCGCGGCGGCGGTCTTGAAACCGTGCTTCTCCAGCGCTTTTTGCATGACGAATACCTCGGTGGGTGAATCGTCAACGATGAGAATCAGTGCCATCTCGTATTCTCCGTCATTTCCCGACGTGAGCTTCGATCGCTCCCAACAATTCGTCTTTGGTGAACGGCTTGGTCAAATAATGCTCCGATCCGACGATGCGGCCGCGGGCCCGGTCGAACAGCCCGTCCTTGCTCGACAGCATGATCACGGGAATCTGTTTGAACACCTTGTTGTGCTTGATCAAGGAACAGGTCTGGTAACCGTCGAGGCGTGGCATCATGATGTCGACGAAGACGATATCCGGCTGATGGTCGGCGATCTTGGAGAGGGCATCAAAACCATCGACGGCCGTGAACACCTCGCAACCCTCCTTGGTGAGGAGCGTTTCAGCGGTTCGGCGAATGGTCTTGCTGTCATCGATCACGAGAACCTTGAGGCCCGTGAGTTTAGGCTTGCCGCTGGTGATCATGCTCTCCATGACTTGCGTAGGTGCTGGAATCTTGTGGCTTTTTAACATATCCAGGCCTCGCAAGCCACGGTACGGGGTCGACATTTCGAGGCATCGCTACGCAAACAACGGTGGCGTGGTTCACAGTTTTCCCATGAGAGCGGGCGCTAATGCCGCTTGCTAGACTTACGGAATGAGTATGTCGTCTCGAGTGCGTCTCGTCGTGGTCATGGACCCCATAGCGGCAATCAAGCCGGCCAAGGACACCACCTTGGGTTTGCTGCTCGCCGCGCAGGCGCGGGGCTGGGAACTGCACTACGCCGAACTGAAAGACCTTTGGCTGCGCGACGGCGTCGCCTGGGGCCGGCTCAAGCCGCTCAAGGTCGCAGATGACTCGTCCAAGTGGTTCTCACTGGGGGAAGCTACCGCCCTCAAGCTGGGGGAATTCGACGTGATCCTGATGCGCAAGGATCCGCCGTTCGATACCGAATACATCTACAGCACCTACATCCTCGAGCGCGCGCAGCTGCAGGGCGCGCATGTTTACAATCGGCCGCAAGGGCTGCGCGACATCAACGAAAAGGTCTATACGGCCTGGTTTCCGCAGTGTTGCGCGCCCACCCTCATCACGCGCGACATGCATGACATGGGCGAATTCTTGCGCGAGCACGGCAAGGCCGTCGCTAAGCCGCTGGACGGCATGGGCGGGAAATCCATCTTCGTCCTCGAGCACGGCGACAAGAACCGCAATGTCGTGTTCGAAACCCTGACCGGCTACGGCACCCGCTACGCCATCGTGCAGCGCTACCTGCCTGAAATCGTCACAGCGGGCGATTGCCGCATCATTTTGGTCGATGGGCAGCCGGTGCCTTACGCGCTCAGCCGCATTCCTCTGCCCGAGGACAACCGCGGCAATCTGGCGGCCGGCGCCCGGGCCGAAAGCCGTCCGCTCAACGATCGCGATCGATGGCTCTGCGCGCAAATCGGACCTAAGCTGCGCGAGGCGGGCATGATATTTGTGGGTCTGGACGTCATCGGCGACTACGTCACCGAGATCAACGTCACAAGTCCGACCGGAATTCGTGAACTAAACAAAAAGCATGGTATCGATATCGGGTGCCTGCTGGCGGAGGCGATCGAGAGGAATTTGGGCGCCGCGTGACTTCAGAAACGCTTCAAACCGATGCCGCGCCGCAGGGCGGCGAGATACTCCGCACCGGGCTGCCGCCTGCCAATGACCGCATGTTGACCACGTGCTTTCTTGCGGCGCTGCTGCACGGAATCATCATTCTGGGCGTGACATTCAGCTCGAACAGCTTAAGTTCGGCGGATGAGGGTGCGCCGGGGTTGGAAGTCGTGCTGGTGAATGAGCGCGCGCCGAGCGCCCCCACGAACCCGAACGCGCGCTACCTGTCGCAGCGCACGCAATTGGGCTCGGGCAATACCTTGAAGCGTGAGAGAAGCCTCATCCCCAAATCCTCGCTGATGCCGGTAGACAGGCTGGGGGTTCCCAGCGGCGAGGGCCTCGATCCGCGCCGCGCCGGTTCGGAAACGGGCGCGGAAGATCTGGTCGCGACGCATAGCCCCTCGCAGAAGATTTTCTATTTCGCCGCGTCGAGCGCCGCCAAGGACGCCTCCGAGCTGCCGCTATTGCTCGAGAAACGGCCGGATCTCGCAATGACTCCGAACGACGATGGGATCGAGCTGCGCCTGCGCGGCGAGGCAAAGCAGGAACTCTGGATCGCCGCAGACACGCGCGAATCCGACGTTGCGGTGTATCTGGACAGCTGGCGCCGTAAAATCGAACGCGTCGGAACGATGAATTTTCCGGACGTCGCGCGGCGCGAGAAGCACTCTGGAACACCGGTTATCGAGGTGACCATCGGCGCCGACGGCAAGCTCCTGCAAACCGTCATCCGGCGCAGCAGCGGCCACGCGGAGATCGATGAGGCCGCCATGCGGATCTTGAAGTTGGCCGCACCGTTCGATCCGTTCCCGAGCGAGCTGTCCTCGAAGCACGATCAGATCCGCATCGCCTACGAGTGGCAGTTCCTGGAAGGTTCCTCCCAGGGAGGCGCCGTGTATTATTCAGAACCGAATAAACCCTAAGAGCAATGAGCGATTCCGGCTATCTGACCAACCAGCTGCTGATCGCCATGCCGTACATGGGCGACCCGAATTTCGCGCAAACCGTCGTTTTGGTGTGCGATCACAATTCGCAGAGCGCGCTCGGGCTGATCCTCAACAAACCCCTGCCGATGCGCATGGGAGACATCTTCGAACAGCTGGAAATCGAGCTCGGCAACGGACCCCTGTGGGAGCGGCAGGTGTTGCGCGGCGGACCGATGCAAACCGATCGCGGCTTCGTCGTGCATCGCGCCTTCGGCGAATGGGACTCGACGCTCAAGGTTTCCGACGCGCTGCACGTCACCACCTCGCGGGATATTTTGGCCGCCATGGCCCGCGGCCAGGGACCCGCAGAGGCAGTGGTGGCCCTGGGGTACGCGGGTTGGGACAGCGGTCAGCTGGAGGACGAGATCCGCGCGAACGCATGGCTGAGCGCGCCGGTGGATTTGGGATTGATTTTCGAGCTGCCGTTTGAATCCCGCTGGCACGCCGCCGGGCGTCTGCTGGGAGTGGACTTGTCCCGAGTCAGTCCCACCGGCGGAAATGCCTGAGTCTTCCCGACCGAAGATCGTTCTGGCTTTTGACTATGGCCTGCGCAGAATCGGCGTTGCCTGCGGCGACACCGTGAGCCGCAATGCCACTGGCTTGGAGACGGTGCCCGCCGGACCCAAGGGACCGCGTTGGGAAATGATCGACACGATGATGCGCGACTGGCAACCTGACCTGGCGGTGGTCGGGCTGCCGTATAATGTGGATGATTCCGATAGCGATATGACGGGGGCTGCTCGGGGCTTTGCTGCCGAATTGGCGCGCCGCTTTGGCCTGGAAGTAGTCATGGTGGATGAACGCTACTCGTCGCTCGAAGCCGCGGCACGGCTGCAAACGGCGCGCGAGTCCGGATTGAGACGGCGGCGCGTGGCGAAGTCCGATGTCGATGCAGCGGCGGCCTGCGTGATCCTGGAACGCTGGTTCACCGAAAAAACTTAGGAGCTCCTGGGCGCAAATGCGATCACAACAAGACAGCGCGGGGGGCCTGCGCCACCTCATCACGCTCGAAGGCCTGGCGCGAGATGCCTTGACCGCCATTCTCGATCGGGCGGAACGCTACCGCCGCCTTCCCGGACAACCTGCCTATGAAGGCCGCGAATTGGCCGGCGTGACGCTTGCCAACCTGTTTTTCGAACCGAGCACGCGCACGCGCGCCTCTTTCGATCTCGCCAGCCGCCGCCTCGGGGCTCATGTGCTCAATCTGGACCTGCACTCCAGCTCGCGCGCGAAAGGCGAAAGCATGCTGGACACCATCTACACGCTCGAGGCGATGAACACCGACGTGTTCGTGATTCGCGATTCGGAAGCCGGCATGCCCGAATTCCTGATCGATCACGTGGCCCCGCATGTGTCGGTGATCAGCGCCGGCGAGGCGCACCTGTCCCATCCCACGCAGGGACTGCTGGATGTGCTGACGATTCGCACGCACAAGCGCCGCTTCGCAGGCCTGAAGGTGGCGATCGTCGGCGACATCAAGCATTCGCGCGTGGCCCGATCCGCGGCCACCGCGCTCAACACCCTGGGCACCACGGATTTGCGCCTGGTCGCGCCGCAGGCGCTGCTGCCGGAAGAGGCTGAATTTCGCGGCGCGCAGCGCTTTACCCGCATCGAGGACGGCATCGCCGGCGCCGACGTGGTGATGATGCTGCGAATTCAAAAGGAGCGCATGGCGCAGGCCGCGGCGCTCGATGACGCTGCGTACTTCAAGGATTTTGGCCTGACCGCGCAGCGCCTCAAGTTGGCCGCTCCCAGCGTATTGGTCATGCATCCGGGGCCGATGAACCGTGGCGTTGAAATCTCTTCCGAAGTGGCCGACGGTCCGCGTTCGGTCATCCGCGAGCAGGTGAACAACGGCGTCGCGGTGCGCATGGCCGTGCTCGCCTCGATCGCCGCGACCCTGACTCGTCATCGACGGCCGCTGTGAGATTAACCGTCGCCTGTGAAAGGCCTAGCCATCCGAGCCGGTCAATTTCACAGTGGCGACGCCTGCCTGCTCGAGCGTGCGGGCCGCGGCAAGGCACAAAGCTTCGCGCCAGGGCGCGGCGATGAGCTGCACGCCCATCGGCAACGCCTGCTCGGCGGGCGAATCGCCCTCGCCGGGCCAGACGGGCACCGTGCACACCGGCAGGCCGATGCACGAAATAGGCTGGGTGAGCACGCCCAGTCCCGCCTTGGTGGGAATGCTGCGGCCGTTGATCTGCAGTGTTTCCTGGCCGACGCGAGGTGCTACCGACGGCGCCGCGGCCGCAATCAACAGGTCGAAACGCTCGAACAAATCCATCGCTTCGGTGTACGCATGCCGGCGCACTCGCTGCGCCTGGATCACCCAGCTTGCGGGAATCAACCCACCCGCGACCAGGCGCGACCGCGATGAGGGCCCGAAATCCTCATATTGTTCGATCAAACGGGGCCGATGCAGAGCTCCGCCCTCCGCGCCCGTGATGATGTAGGCCGCCGCGCGCGCGACCTCGGCGCTCTTCATCTCCGCCCACTCGGTCGCGCCAAGCGCCGCTGCCGCCAACTGCACCGAACGCCGTGCCGCCGCATCCGCCCATTCGTGAAACCAGCCTCCCAGGATGCCGATCCGAATTCCCCGCGGCAGCGAAAGCGCCATGCCGGCCGGCTCGACCGCACGTTGCGCGCAGGCAGGATCAGCAGGATCCGGTCCTTGCATCGCGTCGTACGAAAGCACCAATCCCATCACACTGTTTGCAAACGGCCCCACGTGATCGAAGCTGTTCACGAAAGGGTACGTGCCGCTGCGTGGCAATCGTCCGTAGGTTGGTTTCAGACCGAACACGCCGCACAGCGATGCCGGCACGCGAATCGAGCCGCTCGTGTCGGACCCCAGCGTCACCGGCAGCATTCCGGCGCCGACCGCCGCGGCCGAGCCGCCCGAGGATCCGCCCGCGCCCCGGGCGCGGTCGTGAGGGTTGCGCGTGATGCCGTAATGATGATTTTCAGTAAGGAACCCGTAAGCCAGCTCTTCCATGTTGAGCGCGCCCACGAGGACAGCGCCCGCGCGGCTCATTCGCGCCACGATGGTCGCATCGGCGGCGGCCGGCGCATTGCGCGCATTGATCTTCGCGCCGGCGAGGGTCACCATCCCTTCGACATCGAACAGGTTCTTCACGGCATAGGGAACGCCGGCCAGCGGCGGCAGAGCCTTGCCTTCAGCATGCAACCGGTCGATCGCGGCCGCCTCGCGCTCCGCGCGCTCGAAGGTCGTTGCCGTAAAGCAATTTAGATCGGAGTCCCTCGCTTGAATCAGCGTCTTGCAATCCTCGAGGACGGCCGCAGCGCTGCGCTTGCCCGCGGCGATCTGCTGTGCGATCTCGCCCGCCGATCCAATCACGGGCGAAATACCGGCGCAGGCTCTGAGGCGAAGGGCAGCGGCCAATCGAAAACCGAGCGCGCGATGGCTTCGAGGCGCGTGAACTGCACGACGATTTCGGCAATCTCGGCCTCATCAAACGCGTATCCCTGCAGCGCCAATGCCCCGCGCACGTAGGCCGCAAGCGGCTGGTCGTGGGCTTCCGTCATCGCTCCATCATCGCATTTCGCCGCTCGTCCTGCCTCAAGTCCCGCTGATCCCAAGCGCATTGCCGCGGCGCCATCTGACCGGCTCAATATACCCGGTGTATATTCTTTGTCCGCCCGTGGGGAGAGTTCTGCTCATGCGTCTGCCGCTGCTCCGTTCCAGTTGGGTGCTGTACGGAATCCTGGCTTTGCTATTCGGACTGTACGAGGGCATCAATGCGCTGGTCGGCCTGCGCGGCACGGGTATCGCCGGCTGGAAGCCGCTGGTCTGGGAACTCAGCAGCGTCGTCGTCATCTTCGCGCTCATCCCTTTTATCGTGCGCTTCGAGCAGCACTTTCGCCTGGATGACCGTCCCAGGCGGCGCATCGTCGTCGCGCACATCTGCGCGGCGTGGGTATTTTCCGTGGTGCATGTCGCCGGCATGCTGGCGCTGCGCAAGTTGGCCTATGCGGTTGCGGGTCTTCACTATGCCTTCGACAGTTTGGCCGCTCAGGGTTTCTACGAACTGCAAAAGGACCTCATCACGTATGCCTTGATCTTGGTGGTGATCTTCGCGAACCGCGAATTTCGGGTCAGGCGCACGGGCGATCTACGCGCGGCGGAGCTGACGGCGGAACTCGGCCAGGCACGCCTCAAAGCTTTGACTGCGCAAATCGAGCCGCACTTTCTGTTCAATGCGCTGAATGCCATTTCCAACCGCATGCACGAAGATGTCGAGGCCGCGGACCGCATGATCAGCAGCTTGGGCGCGCTGATGCGCGCCGCCTATGATTCAGACAGTCAGGTGCTGGTGCCTTTGAACCGCGAGCTCGAATGGCTGCGGGACTATGCAGCCATGATGACCGAACGCTTTCGCGGACAGTTGTCCTTTGATCTGAAGGTCGCACCCGGCCTTGAAGCACTCGAGGTTCCGCGCCTGCTGCTGCAGCCCCTGGTCGAGAACGCCCTGCGGCATGGTCTGCCGGACGGACGCGGCAATTTGACGGTGGATGTCGCGCGTCAGGGAAACAGGTTGCACTACACCATCGGCGATGATGGCGTGGGGATCGGCGACACCACGGTGAAACCGGGCACCGGGCTCTCGAATGTGACCCGACGCTTGGAATTGCTGTTTCCCGGCGCGCATAGCTTGGCGCTGGCGGCAGGCCACCCGACGGGGACCGTCGTGACCGTGAGTTTTCCGGTGACGAATTGACCCACACGGTTGTCGTAGTCGACGATGAGCCGCCGGCGCGCGCCAAGCTGCTGCGTTTCCTGGCGCCGCTGGCGGAATTCGCCGTGGTTGCGCAGGCCGATAGCGTGGAGGCCGCGGTTGCGGAAATCACCGCTCGCAAACCGGATGTCGTGTATCTCGACATTCAATTGGGCGCGCACAGCGGCTTCGACGTTCTCGAAGCCATTCGCGGCGTGGAATCGCCGCACATTGTATTCACCACCGCCTACTCGGAGTATGCAGTTCGAGCCTTCGATGTACAGGCGCTCGACTATCTGCTGAAGCCCTACGATCGCGAACGATTTTTGCGCAGCATCGAGCGCGTCAAGACGGCATTGGCGGAGCCCGACCATGGCGATCTCGAAGAGCGCGTGCGCCGCGTGCTGGGTTCCTTGCCGGGGCACGTGGCGCCGGTCAAGCAAATCCTGATCCGGGATCGCGCCAGGGCTTACTTTATTCCGGTCGACAGCATCGACCGGATATCGGCGGCCGGCAACTATGTCGAGATTCATGCCGGCGGAAAAGTCGCACTTGATGCGCGAACCGCTCGCCAGGCTGGCCGCGCAGTTGGATGCCGGCGAATTCATTCGAGTGCATCGCTCGCACGTGGTACGCCTCGCGTCCATCGCAGAGCTTCAGCCCATGTTTCATGGCGACTATGAATTGATCCTGCGCAGTGGCGAACGCCTGGCGCTCAGTCGCCGGTACAAGGCACTGCTGCCGCCCGCGATCCGCGAGCGGCTGTGAGTCAACCGCGGCCTACTGCAGCGCGGCGCCGCGCTTCGCCCGCACCACCACCGTGCCGGCGATCTTGTCGTGCCAGGCCTGGCGATTGGCGTCAAACGCGATCCAGATAAAGCCGAGGAAAACCACGCACAAGGAAAGGAAGCATCCCAGCGCGCGAACGATGGCCGTTTCCCAGTCCAGGGGCCGGCCATCCACGCGCACGACGTGCAAATCGAACACGATGCCGCCAACCGTTGTGCCGCGCAATTTCCACATCACTGCACCATATATCGCCAGCACTACGATGTGAAAGTCACCCCACATATGACCGTCGCCGAAGGGATGCAACAGGCTTGTCGCAAAGCCCACCAATAAAATATCGAGAAACAACGCGCCCATGCGCACCCAAAAACCGGCGCGCGGCATGGCAGCGGTGATCTGGGGCGACATGTTCGCGCCGGCTGCGGGCGGCGGCGCAGGGGGCGGCGCAGGGGGCGGCGCTGCAAAAGGCGGCGGCCCCGGTGCGAGCGGGTCCGCCGCGGCTGCGGCGGCGGCCGGCGCGGCACTGGCCGTCCAGCCTGGACCTGCCATGGCGGCGGCGTTGTTGGGCGGCGGACTGTTGACGCCCCCCGGGCCCGTGGCGCTTCCCGGATTAGTGCCCGCGAACGCCGGCGGCGGGGTGCCGCCGGCCCGGCGTGCGCGCACCCGCAGCACCAACGTGTAGAGCACCGCGCCGAAGCCGAAGAAGCCAAGCAGTTTGTAAACCAGAAACCCCACGATCGGCACGACGTACAAGACCAGCGCTACCGCGCCGCCGATGAGCACTGCGACAGCCGGATGGCCGGCCGGCCCGGGTCTGCGGCCCGAAATGCGGCCGCCGAGCCATGCCAGCATGACGGCCTTGCCGAACAGCGACATGCAAAAGAGGGCAGCCACGACGAAGGGTACCGCCGCGATACCGATCAGCGTGACGCACAACAAGACCAGCAGCACCGGCGTCAGGAGGATGCCCAACAGCGCCGCCAGCGCCGTGTGTCCCGGCTGGGACTCCAAGGTCTGCACGCATTGGTCCACCCCGTCGCGAAACAAGAGCGCCACGCAGGCATAAAACGCCAGGAGGCACAGCGCCAGTGTCCAGGCCCAGCCAAGTCCGCTGGCAAAGGCCAGGGGCCGGCCGAGCAGCAAACAGTGGGTGATCCACGTGTTCAGCCCGCTGAAACCCGTGGAGCCGCCGATATCCCAATTGATGATTCTTTGCACCGAGCCGTGAACGATCGCGGCGGGATCGCGCTCCAGCTCGCCCATGACCGCGATCACATCGCCCTCGACCTCGGCGTTGGGTCCAAGCTGGACGTTGCCCATCACCGCGACCACATCGCCGGCCACCTTGGAATCGACATAGACATTGCCCATGACCGCGACTGCGTTGTCGCTCACCGGCCCTGTGACCCGGGTATTGCCAATGACCGAAACGACATCCACCGCTTCGCCATCGCTGGTCGACGATCCGAATACCGACACCACGGAATCGGCCTTTTCGCCGTTCTGCAAATGGCTGGAGTGCCCGACGCTGACGACATCGTTGTCTGCACGATGCTGCCAGTTACGTCGATGGTGAATCTCAATCCGGTTGCGCCAGTCCGAGCGGTCGCCCTGATCCGAGTCATCGTTCGACTCATTATCGCTTGAGGCGGCCGGCGCGCTTGCCGATGCGTGATCGTCCTTAGCCGGCGAGGCGGTGCTGGCTGCGGCCGTGCTGGCTGCGGCGGTCTCCGCGCTGGGCTTGCCGCCGGCCGCCGCGGCGGTGGCGGCGCCGGAGTGCGCGACCACAGCCGTTAAACACAGCAGCGTGAAGAGAAAACTCAAGCGCTGCAAGATCGAGGTGTTCATAAATCATCACCCGCCGATGAGGGCCGAAGATAGAGCGTCCGATACGCCGCCGCGCCCAGCCCGAACAGCGTCACGTAGAGGAAGGCCCCTACGCCTAACGTTCCATACAGCCACAGGGGGGGAATCACCCGCACCAGCAGCGCCAGCAAGCCCCCGGCCGAGGAGACCACCGTCAGGAAGGGATGTGCCCAGGCGAGCACAGCGGCCGAAACCTCGTTAAACGAGCGGTCGCCCAGGTAGGCGGAAACGCCTCCCAATATGGTCGCGGCCACCAGCACTGCACAAACCAAAATGAACATAACGCGGGCCGCCACCGGCCAGTTCGCAAAGCTCACCCGCCACCAGGGAAGCAATGCGCGGCGCGCCAGCTCGTTGGACACGCGCGATTCCAGCGTACCCGGCGCCCGGCGCGGCGGCAGTCCGGCCAGCGCCTGCCGGATCACCTGTTCGAGTTTCAGCGTCGTATCGAGATGTTTTTTCATAGGCTTAAGCATCCAGTGTATCGCGCGCGCCGCCCACGTTCTGCAGCAGCGGTAAAAGCGCCGCCCGCGCGCGGCGAATGTCGGTCTTGATCTTGGTCAGCGAGACATTGAGTTTGTCGGCAATCTCCTGGTAGGACAGGTCCTCGAAGTGATACAGCACCAGCGGCAGGCGCTGGTGGTCGGGCAACTGCTTTAGCGCGCCATCCACGATGGCGCTGCGCTGTTCCGCGCTCAAATCCGCGAGTATCGTGTCGGGCACTTCCCAGTCCAGTTCCGCGCCATCGGCATCGTCATCCGAGCCTGAACGCAGCTCCGAGAAAAGGCGCCAGCGCTTGCGGTAGCGGCTCAAATAGTTGAGCGTCAGATTGGTGGTGACGGTCTTCAGCCAGCCTCCCGCCGTGACGCTGCTGCGCAGATCGGAGAAATGCTCATAAGCCCGGATGAACACTTCTTGGGCTATGTCCTCGGCCTGCGTATCGTTGCCCGCCAACCGGGCGGCAGTCGAAAAAACCATGTCCTGATAGGCACGCATAAATGTCGTGAACTCGGCCGTTAGTTGCGTTTGCACTGGAATGTGTGTTCGTTTAGAAACAAAACACCGCCGGCCGACAAAAGTTGCGGTTTTAGCCTGTACGGAGAAGGGGTTGCCCCATTTGCACCCGGGCCCCTGGGAGGACGCCCTCCCCCAGCCGTAAGCCCGCTGGAGCCAGTACTATGATAGTGGAGCCGTGCTCGAACCACCCCATTTCTTCGCCGCGCCGCAACCCGGCGTCGCAGGGGATCAAATTGGGCCCGCGATAGCGCAAATGCAGCAGCACATCGAGGAATCTTAAGCGGATGCTGGCCACCAAGATGGCCGCCACGGGCACCAGCGTTAGCAGCGCTCCGGAGGCCAGCCGGCACCTGATGACGGCGCGCTCGTTCTTGCAGAACAGCCTGTCGACGCGCTTCAGCGCAACCGGATTGACGTTCCAGGCGTCGCCCGAAATGTAATTGACCTGTTCCACCCGGCAATCGGCCGGCGCGTGAAATCGGTGATACATGCTCGAGGTCAGGCGCAGCGTCGCGTACTGTCCGCCCTCGTAGTACTGCGCCAAACTTGCGTCCGCCAGCAGCTCCCGCAGGGAGTAAACGCAGCCCTTGGCCTGCAGCAGCAGGCCCTGCTCAATCGTGCCGCACTCGCCCACCAGTCCATCGCAGGGGCTGACGAGCTTCGAAGGATCCATATCGATCGGGCGGGCGCCCGGCTTCAATTCCCGCGTAAAGCAGTCGTGCAGGCTCTTGAAGCGGATGGCCTTCGCTTCGCGGAGATCCAGCTCCGAAAACAGACGCCACAGGGCCATGCTGCCGTTGCAGACCCAGGGGTGTTCGATGCGGCTCCACCAGCCCATGAAACGCGTCGCCAGGGCGCGCGGTATCCGGTTGCTCAACAGGAAATTGAGGTCCTCCTGCCGGCTCAGCCGCTGGATGAGGGACCGCGCATTCATCTTAGTGTCATTGGTCTGCAATAGAGTCCGCGCCTGACAATCCGTGCGAGGCATCGGCAATTACTACCTTCGGCTACGCATTGGGCGCTCTCGTCCTGGCATTCTTGCTGCGGAAAATATACGTCAGGCTGCTGCTGTCCCTTGCCAAGCACCGCTCGCTGACGGGCCATTCGCGCATGGCGCGGCGCTTTGCCGCCTGGGTGCCGTTCTACGAGTATGACGATTCCCATTTCTTTGGCGTCGATGCTGCGCCGGCGCCGGTGGTGGCGGCGCGGCGCGCCGGCTTCGCCCGGCTCGCTGCGCTTTTCTCTGACCGCCACCGACACACTCTCGCGCAAACCGCCGAGCTTGGAGGCTGCGTTTCGGACCTTGAATTCACTTCCCGTTACCGCGTGCCCTTTCAATTCAGCGGTTACGTACGGCAGCATCTGAAGACCGGCTGTTTCGTTCAATCCTCCGATGGCGTGACGGTCACCGATTTGGACGGCAACCGCTTTTACGACCTGACGGGCTCCTACGGCGTCAATGTTTTCGGCTACGATTTTTACAAAGAGTGCATCGACGCGGGAGCGGCGCGAGTCCGTGAGTTGGGGCCGGTGTTGGGCGCCTATCACCCGCTGACTGCGCAAAATGTCCGCCGACTGCTCGAGATTTCGGGTCTCGACGAGGTCTCCTTCCACATGTCCGGCACGGAAGCGGTCATGCAGGCCGTGCGGCTCGCGCGCTATCACACACGGCGCTCGCATCTGGTGCGATTCTGCGGCGCGTACCACGGTTGGTGGGGCGATGTGCAGCCAGGCGCGGGCAATCCGGTCGCGGCGCGCGAGACCTATACCCTCAAGGACATGGATGCGGCGGCGCTCAGGGTTTTGCGGACGCGCCGCGACATCGCCTGTGTGCTGGTGAATCCGCTGCAGGCCCTGCATCCCAATACCGGCGCGCCGGGTGACTCGACCTTGCTCGACAGCGCGCGCAAAGCGCATTTCGATCGCGGTGCCTATGCCGAATGGCTCAAGGCCCTGCGCAAGGTCTGCACCGAGCGGGGCATCGCATTGATCTTCGACGAAGTGTTCGTGGGATTTCGCATCGCCCAAGGCGGAGCCCAGGAATATTTCGGTGTGCGCGCCGACATGGTGACGTACGGTAAAACCGTGGCCGGGGGCCTGCCCGTCGGCGTGTTGTGCGGCAAGCACGATCTCATGCGCCGCTTTCGCGACGATCGGCCGGCGGACATTTGTTTTGCGCGCGGCACCTTCAACTCCCATCCCTATGTCATGGGCGCGATGCACGAATTTCTGACCCGATTGGGCAGCGATCAGGTTCGCGCGATCTATTCCGGCCTCGATGAGCGCTGGAACGGGCGAGCGCAACGGCTCAACGAGCGCCTTGTCGCAGCCGCGCTGCCGGTGCGAGTCGCGAATCTGTCCACGATCTGGACGCTCTGCTATCCGCAGCCCTCGGGCTATAACTGGATGCTTCAATATTATTTGCGCGCGGCGGGGCTGGCGTTGAGCTGGGTGGGCACGGGACGCTTGATATTCAGCCTGAATTACGGCGACGCGGAGTTCGCCGCCGTCGCCGACCGGATCGTGTCGGCGGCGGCGGAAATGCGCCGCGACGGCTGGTGGTGGACCGGTCCGCAACTGACCAACAACGCCATCAAGCGCCGCGTGCTCAAGGAAATGCTTCAGGCGCGATGCGCTTCAGGTTCAACCTCGCCCATCGGATCGATCAATTCACCGCGCATCAAATAAAGCGGCGCCTTGGCGTAAATGATCGCATCGTTAAACGGATCGGTCAGGATCTTGGTGGCCCATACCAGGCCGGTCTGCACGCCCTTGATGAAGAATAACTGAATCATTCGAAAAAGCAGCGCGCCGCCGCCGACGATGAGCCAAATCTCGCCGACGTGACGCACGAACCCTAAGCCGCTGGTGGGCGCGGTAAATAGGCCGAAGCAGGTCGGATCCAGCCACAGTAGCAGCGGCACCAGCGCCCAGACGGCGTGCAAGATCACCTTGCGGCGCAGGTTATAGCCGACTTTGATTTCTTCTTTGTGCTCGTGGGTGGCGCGGTTGATGGCATCGTAGCCCTTGGGTTCGAAAAAGAAGTGACCGGATTGGCGGCTGACCATGGATACCAGCCAGCCGATCAATGCCGACTTCACCGGATCAAAGAACAGGGTGACATACGCAACGATGAAGCTGATCGCACTCAACAGGTGCAGAGACTGATTGATGCGGCTGTGGTGATAGTAGCGATGATCGTCCCAGCGCTGGGTCTTGAGTTCCGCCAGAAAACTTTGCATTTGAATTCCTTGCAGTGGCTTCAGTGAATCCGCTCATGAAGCAAATATAGGATTTTCGTTACACGGCGATGACATGGCGCCGCTGGCGGCGAAATTACGCGACAAAAGTGCTCCAGGTCATCGTATCGTCATCCCGGGCTGCCATTGTCGCGGCTCATGAGAATCATGATCGTCACCGACGCGTGGTTTCCCCAAACCAACGGTGTGGTCAGCACGCTGGCGCAGACCGCGGCGTGGCTGGGGCGTTTTGGTCACGAGGTGAGAATGCTCACCCCGAAGGATTTTCGCAGCGTTGCCTGCCCAACCTATCCGGAAATACGGCTGTCGCTGTTCCCGTATAAAAAGGTCCAGAGCGAGATTCTCGCCTTTGCGCCGCAGGCGCTGCATATTGCCACCGAGGGTCCATTGGGGTTGAGCGCGCGCCGTTTTTGCCTGCGCTGGGGCGTGCGCTTCACCACCTCGTATCACACGCAATTTCCTGAGTATCTGCGGGCGCGATTGCCCGTTCCGCTGCCGGTTTCGTACGCGGCCCTGCGGCGCTTTCATGGCTCCGCCATACGCTGCATGGTGAGCACCGCTTCGATGCGCAAGGAATTGACCGCGCGGGGCTTCGGCAACCTGGCGCATTGGCAACGAGGCGTCGACACCGAGAAATTCAAGCCCGGCCTGAAGGGGCTTTTCGATCTGCCGCGCCCCATCGCCGCCTATGTCGGGCGCATCGCCATCGAAAAGAATGTCGATGCCTTTCTTCGCATGCATTGGGCCGGCAGCAAGGTCGTGATCGGCGACGGGCCGGAGCGCGCGCGGCTGCAGCTGCAGTATCCGCACGCCACCTTTGTGGGCTACAAATTCGGCGATGAGCTGGCCGGCCATCTGGCCGCCGCCGACGTCATGGTGTTTCCGAGCCGGACCGACACTTTCGGGCTCGTCAATCTCGAGGCGATGGCTTGCGGCGTGCCGGTTGCCGCGTATCCCGTCACCGGACCCATCGATGTGATTGAAGACGGCGTGACGGGTGCGTTGGACAATGATCTGGCCGCCGCGGCGCTGCGCGCGCTTAAGGTCGACCCGCAAGCCTGCCGGGCGCGCGCGCTCAAATCGGGATGGCACATCTCGAGCCGCGAATTCGAAAGCAACCTGGTTGCCTGCCGCGATCAGCCGAAATTGATCTTCGCTTCGAGATTGGTGCGGGAATCCGCGCTCGCCAGCGCTTCCTCGAGCTCGATACGGCCCTCGCGCACCAGGTTGTAGAGCGCGCTGTCGAAACTCAGCATGCCGCGCTCCGTGCCGGTGCGAATGGCTTCCTTCACGCCGATGACGTCGCCCTGCTTGATGAGCTCCGAAATGTGCGGCGTGTTCACCATGACTTCGCAGGCGGCGACCCGCGTCCCGGTTTTCGCGAACACCAGGCGCTGCGACAGGATCGCGCGCAGATACTGCGAAAGGTCGAGGAAAATCTGATTATGCTGATCGCGCGGAAACATGTTGATGATGCGATCCAGGGTTTCGGCGCAATTGTTGGCGTGCAGGGTCGCGATGCAAAGATGTCCGGTGCCTGCCAGTGCGATCGCCGCTTCCATGGTTTCGCGGTCGCGGATTTCGCCGACCAGAATCACGTCGGGGGCGGCGCGCACCGCGCTGCGCAGGGCGCGCGCGAAGCTTTTGGTATCCAAGCCCACTTCGCGCTGATTGATGATGGATTTCTTGTTGCTGTGCAGGAATTCGATCGGATCTTCGATGGTCAGTATGTGATCGGATGAGGTTTCGTTGCGGTAGTTGAGCATCGCCGCCAGCGTGGTCGACTTGCCGGCGCCGGCGGCGCCGACCATCAGGATTAGCCCGCGCTTCAGCATCACCAGGTCTTTGTAGATATCGGGCATGCCGAGATCTTCGAGCTTGGGCATATCGGCGGTGATATAGCGCAGCACCATGGCCGGGTAGCCGCGCTGATAGAACACGTTGACGCGAAATCTACCTAAGCCGATTTCGGAAATCGCGAAATCGATTTCGAGCTCTTCGTTGAAGTGCTCGATCTGATCCTGCGTCATCAGTCCTAAGGCCGCTTGACGCACCGTTTCGGGCGTCAATATCTGCTTGTTGACGGGGAAAATCTTGCCTTCGATTTTGATCTTGACCGGCGCGTTGCAGGTGAAGAACAGGTCGGATGCCTTTTTCTCGACCATCAGCTTGAACAGCGGCTTGGTGTTCATCACCTGAGCCGGAAGGTCGGCAGGCACGCTCATGTGCTAGAACACCTGTCCTTCTTCTTCCTCGACGATCTGCAGCGACTGGCCGCCCTCTTCCGGATTCTTCATTTCGCGCTTGCTCTCGAGCTTGACGCGCAGCCGTAGTTCGTTCTTCGAATCGGCATTTCGCAGTGCATCCTCGTAGGAAATCAATCCGGCTTCGTACAGGTCGAACAACGCCTGATCGAAGGTCTTCATGCCGAGGCGATTGGAGCGCGCCATGACTTCCTTGATCTTGGTCACTTCGCCCTTGAAGATCAAATCCGAGATCAGCGGCGAGGCCAGCATGATTTCCATGGCCGCTATGCGTCCGGAACCGGCTTCGCGCGGGATCAGGCGTTGCGAGATCAGCGCTCGAATATTCAAAGACAAGTCCATGAGCAGCTGCTCGCGCCGCTCCTCGGGAAAGAAATTGATGATGCGGTCGAGCGCCTGGTTGGAGCTGTTGGCGTGCAGGGTCGCCAGCACCAAGTGGCCGGTCTCGGCGAATTGGATGCCGTATTCCATGGTCTCGCGATCGCGGATTTCGCCGATCAGAATGACGTCCGGCGCCTGGCGCAGCGTGTTCTTGAGGGCAAGATGCCAGCTCTCGCAATCGACGCCCACTTCGCGGTGCGTCACCACGCATCCCTTGTGCGCGTGCACGTATTCCACCGGGTCTTCAATGGTGACGATGTGGCCGCGGGTTTTTTCATTTCGGTAGCCCACCATGGCCGCCAGCGAGGTGGACTTGCCCGAGCCGGTGCCGCCGACCAGAATCACGAAGCCGCGCTTGGAGAGCACGACCTCCTTGAGAACGGGCGGCAGCTCAAGCTCCTCGAGGGTGGGTATCTTGGCGTTGATGGTGCGCAGCACCGCGCCGGTAAAGCCCTGCTGGATGAAGGCGCTGACGCGGAAGCGGCCGATGCCGGGCGGTGCAATCGCGAAATTGCACTCCTTGGTACCGTCGAATTCTTTGGTTTGCCGGTCGTTCATGATGGCGCGGACCATGCCGGCGCTCTGCTCAGGACTCAATGATCGGTCCGATTGCGGCCTGATCTCGCCGTCGACTTTGATGGCGGGCGGAAAGCCTGCGGTGATGAACAAGTCCGAGCCTTTTTTCTCGACCATGCGCCGCAGCAGGTCTTGCATTAAGCGTATGGCTTGTTCGCGTTCCATTTAAATGCTGTCCTTGTTCTGCGCCTTGTACTTTGCTTCCTCGCGGCTGACAACCCCCTTGCTCACCAATTCCTGCAGGCACTGATCGAGGGTCTGCATTCCCTGGCCCTGACCGGTCTGAATCGCTGAGTACATTTGGGCAATTTTGCCCTCGCGAATCAAGTTTCGGATGGCCGGCGTGCCGATCATGATTTCGTGCGCCGCAATACGGCCCCCGCCCACACGCTTCATCAAGGTCTGGGAGATCACGGCCCGCAGACTCTCGGACATCATGGCTCGGACCATGTCTTTTTCAGCCGCCGGGAACACGTCGACGATGCGGTCGATGGTCTTCGCCGCAGAACTGGTATGCAAGGTGCCAAACACCAAATGGCCGGTTTCCGCGGCGGTGAGGGCCAGGCGGATGGTTTCCAGGTCGCGCATTTCGCCCACCAGCACCACGTCCGGATCTTCGCGCAGCGCCGAGCGCAGCGCCTCGCTGAAGCCCAGCGTGTCGCGGTGAACCTCGCGCTGATTGACCAGGCAGCGCTTGCTTTCGTGCACGAACTCGATCGGATCCTCAATGGTTATGATGTGATCCGGGCGGTTGTCGTTGCAATGATTGACCATCCCGGCGAGCGTCGTCGACTTGCCCGAGCCGGTCGGCCCTGTCACCAGCACCAGGCCGCGCGGGAGCATGCATAAATCTTTGAAAGTCTTGGGCGCGTTCAGTTCGTCCAAGGACAGAATAGTGGATGGAATGTTGCGAAACACCGCCCCGGCGCCGCGATTTTGATTGAAGGCGTTGACACGGAAGCGCGCCAGCTTCGGGATTTCGAACGAAAAGTCGGTTTCGTAGAACTCTTCGAATGCCTTGCGCTGCTTGTCGTTCATGATGTCATACACCATGCTGTGCACTTCTTTATGCACGAGGGCAGGCATGTTGACTCGTTTCATGTCGCCGTCCACGCGGATCATCGGCGGCACGCCCGCCGAAAGATGCAAGTCCGACGCATTGTTCTTCACCGCAAAGGCGAGAAGCTGCGCGATATCAACCGCCATTTACGGCTCCTAATTAGACTAGGCGTTAGCCACCAGCAGTATATAAGAGGGTGTTGTCACCCAATATGTTAATTGGTCCGCAGAATTTGACGCTTCATGTGAACCACGTCCGGTCTCGGATACGTAGTGCAGCCATTGCCGCCGGGCGGGACCCCGAATCGGTCACTTTGGTTGCAGTTACCAAGGCTAAGACTGCCGAATCCGTGCGCCTGGCCGCCACCGCCGGCGTCACGGATTTCGGCGAAAACTATCTGCAGGAGGCGCAGGTCAAAATGGACCAACTCGCCGACTTGAAGCTTGCCTGGCACTTCATCGGCGGGATTCAATCCAACAAGACGAAAACCATCGCGGAGCGCTTCGATTGGGTACAGAGCGTGGACCGCTTCAGCGTGGCGCGGCGTCTGTCGGATCAACGGCCGTTTCACGCGCCGCCGCTCAATGTTTGCATCCAAGTCGCGCTGGTGCCGGAGCCCGCCAAGGGCGGCGTGGCGCCGGATGGGCTGGCTGAACTCGCGACCGCCGTGGCCGCTCTGCCGAGACTCAAGCTGCGCGGCTTGATGAGCGTGCCTCCCCCGCAGCCCAACGCCGCAGCCGAACGCGCCGTGTTCGCTTCTTTGAGAGCGGCGCTTGCGGATCTGAACGCCGGCGGCCTCAGGCTCGATACACTGTCGATGGGCATGAGCGGCGATTTTGAGTCCGCCATCGCCGAGGGAGCGACGCTGGTACGCATCGGCACGGCGCTTTTCGGCGCCCGGTGAGGCCGGCGCAACTCCTGAGTATTTACGACCGGCTCCGAGGGGATTTCGCATGAACAACATAAGAAGACTCGCCTTCATCGGCGGCGGCAACATGGCGGCCGCGCTCATCAGCGGCCTGACCAGGCGCGGGCTGCCGCCGAACCGCTTGGTGGTGGCTGATCCGAGTCAGGATCAGCTGCAGCGGTTGGTGCGCGACTATGCAGTCGAGACGGCGGTTGACAACGCAGCCGCGGTGCAGGGTGCCGAGGTGGTGGTGCTCGCGGTGAAACCGCAACTCATGCGCGGCGTGGCCGTTGGACTGGCGCCGCATCTTCAGGCGTGCCGGCCCCTGGTGATTTCGGTAGCGGCAGGCATTCCCCACGCATCGCTTGCGCGCTGGTTCGGTCCGCAGGTACCGGTTATCCGCACCATGCCGAACCGGCCCGCGCTCAACGGGTTCGGCGCAACCGGTCTCTACGCACCCGCGAGCGTCGGCGCCGCCTATCGCGCCCTGGCTGAAAATCTGATGGCCGCGGTGAGTGCCACGGTCTGGGTGGAGCACGAATCCCAGATGGACACCGTGACGGCCGTATCCGGCAGCGGTCCTGCCTACTTCTTTCTGTTCATGGAGGCGCTTGAAGCGGCTGCCCATGAACGCGGCCTGCCGAGCGAGGTTGCGCACCGTTTGACGTTGGAAACCGCGTTCGGAGCGGCGCAAATGGCGCGGCAATCCGCGGACTCCCTGGCAACCTTACGGGAGCAGGTCACTTCGAAGGGCGGCACCACGGCGGCGGCTCTCGAGGTCCTTAACGGCGCCGGCCTTCGTGCTATCGTCGCCCACGCGGTGGCCGCGGCCGACCGCCGATCTGCCGAACTCGCCGCCGAATTCGGCGGCCCTTGAATTTGGATTTTGGGGCGGGGCCGCATCGGCCCCGTTGAAGGGTGGCGCGCAGCGCCTAAAAATGGAAGCGATCCGATACATCGTCGACATGCTGCTGTGGCTGCTGCTGCTGGCGTTCGTGCTGCGGCTGCTGTTTCAATTGGTGCGCGCCGATTTCCGGGACCCGATGGCCGATGCCATCGTGCGCGTGACCAACTGGCTGATACTGCCCCTGCGCAAGCTGCTGCCGCCCATCGGCAAGATCGATACAGCCACGGTTGTCGCCGTGCTGCTGGTGGCCGCTGCGCGCACCTTGATCATCTTGAGCCTTTCCGCGGGCGGCATCGGCGATTTGCTGGTGTTCCTGCGCATCACCCTCCTGGATCTGATCGGCCTGGTGCTGCGAATCTATCTTTTCGCGATGCTGCTGTACTGGTTGACCAGCTTCATCAGCCCCAGCGGCTACGCTCCGGGAGTCCGGTTGCTCGCACAGCTCTGCGAACCGATCTTAAAACGCGTGCGCCGCATAATTCCGCCCATCGGACAAATTGATTTTTCCTTCCTCTGGGTTTCGATCGCAATCGGCGCGCTGCTGGTGCTACTGCGTTGAACATCGGCTCGTACATGCCTGATATCACAGTGAACGAAGCAACGCGCCGCGAGTCGAATCCGCGGCCTCAAGGCGCGGAAGCCTGAAAAACCAGGGCGAATTGCATCGACCATAAAAATCTTTTTTCGCAAATGCGCTAAACATCGGCTTTTTTCTATGTTATTTTCGGCGCCGAGTTGAAATTTGCGGGCCGTCACCGCCCGCTCGCGCAAACATTAGCAGGAGATTAAATATGGCGAAAAAGAATGCAGCACCGACCAAGTCTGAAATTCTCGCTACCATTTCGAAGGAAACAGAGCTCTCTAAGAAGCAGGTCGGAGCCGTGTTTGACTCGCTTGGGGGTGCAATCAAGAAGAGTCTGCGAAGTCACGGCTTATTCACGTTGCCCGGGCTGTTGAAGATGAAGGTCGTCAAGAAGCCCGCCACGAAGGCACGCGAGGGCGTGAATCCGTTCAATGGCGAAAAAATGATGTTCAAGGCCAAGCCGGCGAGCAAGAAAGTGCGCATCGCCGCACTCAAGACGCTGAAGGAATTCGTGAACTGATTGATTTTGGCTTTTGGGAGCGGCTGAGGCAGCTCGGCCGCTTCAAATTGCCCGGCCGGCCGCGCCCTGCAGGCCGCGCCTATTCGATTCCCACCAGCTCAACGTCGAATATCAGAGTCGCGCCGGGCGGAATGAGCCCGTCGCCGGCACCGGCGTCGCCGTAGGCCAGTTCGGGCGGAATGACGAGCCGGCGGCTCTCCCCGACCTTCATGCCGATGACGCCCTGATCCCAACCCTTGATCACCGAGCCTGTGTCCAGAGGAAACTTAAAGGGATCGCGGCGCGTGCGCGAGCTGTCGAATTGCTTGCCCTTGTGATCCGCGGCACCCGCCTCATACAGCCAGCCGGTGTACTGGACCACCGCAATTTGTCCCCCGCCGATGGCGGCGCCGGTGCCGGGCTTAAGCGTGGTTTTTTGCAAGGAGCGTCACGGCATTGGCGGCCGGTGCCGCACTCGGCGGCGGCTCCGACTTGCCGCTGCAGGCCGCGGTCAGCGCAATGCAGGCCAGCAGTGCGATTTTGGAAAGCTTCGTGGATGCCATGCACGGCATCATAATTGAATTTGGCGAAGGCAGAGCGTTTCAGGCGACGCCGCGCAGCAGCGCAGCGCACACGGCGCAGGTTGCGGCGCTGCTGGCAACCGTGAGGCCGATTTCCTCGCTCCAGCCCATCGCGAATAATCGCAATGCACCGACGGCATCGTCGACTTCGTCCACCACTTGCAGCACCCATTCCATGTGCAAAGTCTAGGTGGATGGCTTACAGCTAACCGTGAGTGGGATCACAACTTAAGCCAGGCCTCGGCTTGCCATGGTGCCTGGGGCTGCGTAGGCTCTGCGGACATGCAGCGCATTCTCGTCCTGAACCCCAAAGGGGGCTCGGGCAAAACGACGATAGCCACCAATCTCGCCAGCTATTTTGCGAGCCAGGGCGACCGTCCGCTGTTGCAGGATAACGACCCTCAGGCCTCCAGCAGCCGCTGGCTGAAAAAACGCAGGCCCGATCAGCCCTTCATTCACGGCGTCGCGGCATTCGAGCGCAATTCGCGCATGACCCGCGCCTGGCAAATGCGCATCCCGCCCGATTCGGCGCATGTCATCGTCGATACGCCTGCCGCCGTGCCGGCGCAGGAAATGCCCGACATGACCAAGAACGCCGACGCCATCATCGTGCCGGTGCTGCCGTCGGACATCGATATTCACGCCTGCTCCAAGTGCATCGCCGACCTGCTGTTGATCGCCAAGGTGCGGCGCGATGAATATCGCATTGGCGTGGTCGCAAATCGCGTCAAGCGCAATACCGTGATTTACCAGTCGCTGATGCGCTTTCTCGAGACCTTGCGCATACCCGTCATCGCCACCCTGCGCGACTCGCAAAATTACGTGCGCGCGGCGGAGCAGGGAACGGGCATTCACGAAATGAAGCGCTACGTCGTCGAACAGGATTTGCAGGATTGGCAGCCGATGCTGGGGTGGCTGAAGGCCAAGGAAGACAAGGCAAAAGAGGCGGCGGCGCATTCGATCCAGGGCATCAATCCGTTGCCGGTCACGGCCTGAGCCTGAGCTGCGCGCGCGGCGCGTGAAACCGCGCTATTTCTTCTCGTCGAAATTGCCGCGGGCTTTCTCCGCCCAATTCTTATAACTGTGCCAGTTGTAGAGGCTGTTGGTGATCGCAGCGTGGCGGCCGCCGGTTTTGGCTGCAGCACCGTCACCGCGCGGAGCCCTGCGGTCCACCCCGGTGTATCGAGTCTGATTTTTGAGTTCGCTCATCTCGTTTGCCTCTGACGATGGGAACGACAGTAAGTGCCGTGCATGCTTCTCGACAGGAACTGTGTCACGCGTAAGGGCCGCTGTCGTGGGACGGCGACGCGCATTGGGATGCGCATCTCACGATGCGTCGCGGTAAGTTAAATGGACGAAAATGGTTCCCCTCGCCAGGCGTCGAACAGCGGTTTCAGTTCCGTAAGCTGGGATTCGAGCGCCGCCGGCAAAAGCATTGTGTATGAATCCAACAGCGCCATGGCGTTGCGCGCGGGATCTGTTCTGGTTGCCGCGCCCAGGCGGCGTGACATATCGCGATTCACGACGTGCAGGTTCTCATACAAGTCCCTGAGCTGCGCGAATCCTGAAGAATCGCCCGCGCCCGCCAGGTAGCGCGCCAACAGATACATGCAGACGCTGCGATACACCGTTTCCGCTTCGCTCGCAAAGGCTAGATGGAACCGAGCCATCGGACGCAGCCGGTCGGTCCAGGGACAGCCGGAGGTGGCCATGATCAATCCCAGCACTGAACTCAAAGCCTGCTGCGCCGAGGTTTCCGCGTGCACCGTGCGCTCGGGCTGCGTCACCGTCACGCCCACCGTATCGAACGAAACCAGCTCCTTAAGCAATTCAACCGCCGGCGCCATGTGCAGCGCCGACGGGCAATGCGTGTGTTCTTCCACGCTCAAGGGACAATTCGCGCATTGACTGAATTTCAGTTCGGTCCAAAACGGCGGCTCGGCCGGCACTTCGTTGGTCAGGCGGAAATTCTTGGAATCGAAGCACAGTTCGACCTGTTTTTTTGAGCCGTCCGGCAGGTCGAATCCATACCGAATGCGCAGTGTTTCGGTCATGCCACGAGTCGGTAGCAGGGCTTGTATTCCGCGCCGGTGAATTTCATGCGGCCCTGCGCCACGAATGAGCGCAGCAGCCCATCGAGCGGCTCCATGATGGCGGGCTCGCCGGCCAGCTCAAAGGGCCCGTAGCGCTCGATCGCGCTGACCCCGTACTCCTTGATGTTGCCGGCGACGATCCCGGAGAAGGCGCGGCGCAAATTCGCGGCGCGTTCATGCACGGGCTGATCGAGCGACAGGCGCAGCGCACGCATCGATGCGTGGGTGACCTCGAACGGCCGCTGGAACTCCAGCGGGATTTTCAGCAGCCAGTTGAAGCCATAGGAATCGCTGGCCTGCCGGCGGTAGTCGCGCACCTCCGCCAGTCCCTGCACCATCGCACGCGCCACCCCGGCGGGATCGTCGATGATGAGCTTGTAGCGCGCCTGCGCCGCCTTACCTAAGGTCGCGCCGATGAAGTGGTGGATCTGCTGGAAATAGTCGGCGCTGTCGGCGGGGCCGGTGAATACCACGGGAAATGGCAGCTTCTGATTGGCCGGATCGAGCAGAATGCCGAGCAGGTACAAGATCTCCTCAGCCGTGCCGGCGCCGCCCGGGAAGATGACGATGCCGTGCCCGAGGCGCACAAATGCCTCCAGGCGCTTTTCTATGTCCGGCATGATGACCAACTGGCTCACGATGGGATTGGGCGGCTCGGCCGCTATGATCCCGGGCTCGGTTATTCCCAAGTAGCGGCCGTCGGTGATGCGCTGCTTCGAATGTCCGATGGTGGCGCCCTTCATGGGGCCCTTCATCGCGCCGGGGCCGCAGCCCGTGCAGACATCCAGGCTGCGCAATCCCAGCTCGTAGCCGACCTTTTTCGTATAATCGTATTCGAAACGGCGGATCGAATGGCCGCCCCAGCAGACCACGAGATTCGGCCGCACCTGCAATTCCAATACACGCGCGTTCCGTAAAATGTGAAACACGGCGTTCGTGATGCTCGATGATGAATTCAGATCGAAGCGGCCGCTGTCCATGATTTCGTTTGCTATGAACACCACATCGCGCAGCACGGCGAACAAGTGGTCCTTCAGGCCCCGGATCATCACACCGTCGACGAACGCGGCGGCCGGCGCGTTCTTGATCTCGAGCTTGATGCCCCAGGCCTGGCGCACGATGCGCAAATCGAAGTCGCGGTATTTTTCGAATATCACCCGGGCATCGTCGATCGCACTGCCGGAATTCAAGACCGCCAGCGCGCACTTGCGAAACAGGGGGTACAGGCCGCCCTGGCCGGAATCCAGCAGTTTCGCGATCTCTTGCTGGGAGAGGTGCTCCAAGCTGCCCTTTGGGGCCACCCGCGCATCGACCATGTCAGACGATAGAATCGAGGCTTCCACGCAGCACCTTGATCTTAGGGATAGATATCGATCGGAATATTGTCCTGCGTGCGCATCCACACTTCGACCATGTCGGAGTTCGAGAGAGCGATGCAGCCATCGGTCCAGTCGTTCGACGCATAATACGCCGAAGGATGGTGCGGCGAGTTGGGGAAACCATGGATCATGATGGACCCGCCCGGTGCCCAGCCTCTCTTATGGGCCCGCAGCTCATCCTGTTTGTTGGGATAGGACACTTGAATGGCTAGAAAGTAGTCGCTGCGGGTATTGCGACGCGCCAGGTAATAATGCCCTTCGGGTGTTCTGAAATCCCGCTCCCGTTCTTTTTGCCCGACCGGACTCAAGCCGAGCGCCACCTTGTAGATGCCCATCAGGTGTTCACCGTTATACAAATACAGCTTGTGCTCGGATTTATGGACCACGACCCGGTCGGCGAGCTCGATTTCCGATGAGAAAGCGCTGCCTGCGATGAGCGCCCCCGTCGCCACCACCAGACACATCCACGCACTTGTCGCCGAAAACCGGCCAAATCGCATAACCATTGCCAAAAGTATACCTGTTCGGCGCAACTCAATAATCGACTCACGTCCCGGTATACTTGGGCCCATGCGCCTGCCCGCGGTTGCCATTTGCATGATTCTAGTGCTGCTCTCGGCCTGCGGAACTCCGTCCGCAATCAAGCCGGTGGAGTACCTGGACGATCGCACCGCCATGACTGTCGGTTCGCTCAAGGAACCGATCGAGCTGGTGCCGAGCCTCAAACAAGGCGGCCTGCACGTCATCACCAATCTCGGCAAGCGCTTGAGCTTCGCCTACCTGGGTCCGGTTGAATGGGATCGCAGCGGCTCGATCGTGTACGGGCTCTGGGTTCACATCGCACCCGGCACCGATCGGCCCATTGCCGACATCCGCTCGAATGCGGCCCTGACCATCGTTCTGGATTCCGGCACGCGCGTGCTGACCCCCATCGATGCGCCGCAACTGGGCCGCGGCGCCTACCAACCCGTCGCGTCTTGGGGCCAGACCGCTTACTTCGAGCTGACGGTGGAGATGCTGAAGCAGATGGCGGCCAGCGAGAAGCTCGAGCTCAATGTTCGCGCGGCCGACGATACCGTGGTGAACTTCGTCGCCTCCGGCGACACACGCGAAACACTGATCAACTACCTGCATTCGCGCGGCATCACTGACGATTGATGGCCTCGACCCGCGGCAGGGCAATCGTCGCGCCGGGCCGAACCTCGCCAAAGTCCACGTCGGGGTTGTATTCGGCGACCAGCCATACCGGCAAGTCCGCGTGCTGTTGCGCGATGATCCAGAGCGATTCGCCTTTCTTCACGACGTAGTTTTCCGTGCCGGCGATCCTGTGGGTGGCAAAAAAGCTTTCCTGCAGTTGTCGATGGTAGTCGCGCCGCAGCGTCTCGAATTGCGCGGCACTGACCTGCGACAGATCGAGTTTTACCTTGTGGCCCAGCGTCACCATGGCGTTCTTGTGCAGCTTGTTGAGCTTGCGCAGCGAGGCGGAACTAACCTTGGACCAATCGGCGAAATGACCGAGAGTTTCAGCCGCCTGCACCACCACGGTGTTGTCCGCGCCGACGCTGTAATCCGTATTGTCCCCGTTGCCCGAAGGCGCGGCGGCCGGCAACAGCGCCGTACTTTCCGCCTGACCCTGCGAAACCGGCTCCCTGGGCGGGGGCTGGCGCGCAACCGCAGGCGCAGCCGCAGCCGCGGCGGGTGCAGCTGCCGCTTCAGCAGGCGCAGCCGGCGCGGCGGCCGCGATCGCCGGCGCTGAGCTGTCGGCACGCGATGCCGGCATGGGGATACGCACAGTCTCGCCGCGCACGACGTCGCGCGAGCTACGGAAGTCATTGGCCGCGAGCAGGCGATTCAGAGTGACGCCGCTGGCCGCCGCGATGCTTGCCAGCGTCTCGCCGCGCCGCACCCGGTGCGCGCCGTCGTTCCTTTGCGCCACAAAGCGTTCCGCCGGGGGTAGCCGCGCCCAGGCGGCGGCGATATCCGCTTGCGGCGGCGAGCCCGGTATGCGCAACTCGTAGCCGCGCGGCACCAAGCGTGTCTTGTTCCAGACAGGCGGCCGCAACGCCGGGTTTAGCACCCGCAGCGCGCCCAAATCCGCCTTGAAGGCCCGGGCAAGCGCATCAATCGCGACATAGTCCGGCAGCGTGACCACCGTGCTCTCGGTTTCCGGCGGATGGGTGAGGGGGCCGAAATATTTCTCGGCGTTGCGATCGACCTCGAGCGCCGCGAGAAATGCCACGTAGAAATTCCTCGAAGCAAAGCCGAACGTGGCGCCCTGATAGTGCTTCACTATTACGGCGATATTGCTCGTGCCGAGTTCATCCTGAGCGCGCTTCAAACCGCCCGGCCCGTGATTGTAGGCGGTGACCGCCAGGGGCCAGGTGCCGAGCAGGCGGTAGTTGTAGAGCATCAGATTGGCGGCGGCCTCCGTGGCGCTGTATGGATCGAGGCGCTGGTCCACGACGCCGTCCACACGCATGTAGCGCCGGGCCGTGCCCGGCATGAATTGCCACAGGCCGGCGGCGCCCACGCGCGAATACGCGGCCGGGTTGAACGACGACTCGACATGCGGCAGAGCGCCGATTTCCGGGGGCACCCCGCGCTCGGCAAGGACGCGGGAAATGCTCGCCTCGTACTGCTGCGCGCGGATCAGCCCTTCGTGGAAGCGGTCAGCCTGGCCGAGCTGAAAACGAATGCGCTCGATGGCCTCGCGGAACTGCGCCGGCGTGGTCTTGTCGCCGAAGGCATGCAGAATGCGGCGCTCATGCGGCGTCAAATTTTCGGTGTCGCCGGCCGCAAAGCGCCGCAGCAGGCCCGCATAGCGCGCCTTGGCCTGCTCGACGATGCGCTCGCGCTGCCGCGGCGACTCGGACGGATCGAAGCGCAGCACCTCGTACACCAATCCTAAGTACCAGTCATCGTGCAGCAGGCCTCCATCGGTGGTGACCTCGGTGTAGACGCGGATCCAAAAGCGCACGTCGGGCTCGAGTTCCGGTGGATAGGCGAACGCGCCGGATGTGTCGGCCCGCGGCGGCGCGCCACAGAAGAACGGCGCCACGAGCAGCGCCAGTACCAGCCAATGAATACGTTTCGACTTCACTTCAAGCAATGCAACGCGGCCCTAGGCGGCGATCGCGCTCTCTTTGCGTTCCGCGCCGGGCCGGAACACCACGCCGAATACCACAAATATCGCGAGAGCGGCAGCAGCGGGAATCGGCCAGATCGTATGCCAGTCGTGTGTCACCTGCAGACAGGAATGCGCTGCCGCCGCCGCATCGCTGCAGCTTGGATTGCTGACCGCATAGCGATTGACGATGGCGCCGGAGACGAACGCGCCGACAAAGTATCCCAAGCCGTTGGTCACGAAATTGATCAGGCCCTGCGCCGCAGCGCGGATGGATTCTCCGGCGCGCTGATCGGTGTATACCTGGCCGCCGACGAAAAAGAAGTCGTAGCACACGCCGTGCAGCAGGATGCCCGCGTAGATCAGCCACATGGCGCTCCCCGCATTGCCGTTGGCGAACGCAAAGTAGCGCAGCGCCCAGGCCATCATGCCCACGAGCATGATGACCTTGATGCCGAAGCGGCGCAGCAGGTAAGCCAGCAGCAGCATGAAAAGCACTTCGGACATCTGGCCGAAAGTTTGAATGAAGGCCGCCTCCGGCACCTTGATTTCGTTCAAAAACGGGTTCGCAAAGGTGTAGTAGAACTGCAGCGGAATGCACAGCAGGAATGAGCCGATCACGAAGATCAGGAAGTCGCGCTTCTTCAGCAACTGCAGAGCGTCCAGTCCCAAGGCATCGCGCAGACTGAATTTCCTGCGCGCGGCCGGCGGCGGCGTGTGCGGCAACAGCAGCGCATACACGGCCATGCAAAGCGATGCGCCGGCGGAAATCTGCATCGGCAGCACCAGGGCATCGGCGTGCAGGCTCTTGCCGACCAGAATCCCGGCGACGATCCAGCCGATGGAACCGAGCACCCGCACGTAGGGAAAGCTGCTCGATTCCTTGAGATGGTGAAAAGCGATGGAATTGGTCAAGGAGAGCGTCGGCATGTAGCACAACGCGTAGAGGATGAGCAGCGGATAGAACGTCGCGAACGCCGTCTGCTGCGACACCATCCACATCAGCGCGGCGCCGATGAGGTGCAGTGCCGCGAGCAGCTTCTCGCTGGCGAACCACCGATCCGCAACGATGCCGATGAAGAAGGGCGAGATCAGCGCACCGATGGCCGTCGCGCCATAGGCAAGGCCGATGTGGGAATCGGTGAAATGCAGGGTCTGTCCAAGGTAGGTGCCCATGGTCACGAACCAGACGCCCCAGATGAAGTACTCCAGGAACATCATCAGCGCGAGACGCGCCTGGGTCATGGCAGTTCGCGGATGCGGATGCGGCGCAATTCCAAGGAGCCGGAATGATCGCCCTGAATACCGATGTAGCCTTTCTCGGCCAGGCCATAGTTCGGATACTTGGCGAACTTGCTTGCCGCGACCTTGGCCTTCCAGTCGGGACTGCCGAAATCGTATGCGACCACCTTCTGGCCGTTCAGCCAATGCTCGACGTGATTGCCGTTGACGAGGATGCGCGTCTTGTTCCACTCGCCGAACGGTTTGACCACGCCGGCAGGGGGACCGTATAGCGCATAGTCGGATGCGGCCGCGGTGAGCCGGTTGCGTCCATCGGGGGCGTTGGCGTCATCCAGCAGTTGATACTCCGGACCGCTCCAGTAAATGTGGTCGTATTCGCGCGTGGCGCGGTAGAAAACGCCGCTGTTGCCCGCCTTGCCGATTTTCCATTCGAGTTCGAGTTCAAAATTGCCGAACTGCTGCTTGGTCACCAGATCATCGACGTCGCCTTCCTTGGTAAGCGTGCCGTCGACGACGTGCCAGCCCTCGGGCATGCCCTCCGAGTGCCATCCGCGAAAAGTGTCGGGCAGTTTGCCGTCGAACAGCGTGAGCCACTTTGCCGCCGGTGCCCTTCCCGGTGCGCTGCCTTGTGCGCTGGCCATGCCGCCCCCCGTTGCCAACAACCACGCGCCCGCAATCAGCGCCGTCTTTACGATAGTCCGGCCATCGATCATGTTGATCTCCACTCTCCGCGGGCGACCGCAGGAACAAATGTATCGAGGTCAGGCGGTGGAAAATCCAGCGTCTTGCCCTGCTCGGCGCTCATGTAAGAGGCCATCAACAGCGATACTACCTCCAGTCCATCGTCAAAGGTCAGCCGCGGCGCCTCCTTGCCGAGAAATGCCCGCACGAAATGCCGGTCCTCGCTTTCGTAGCCATAGGCGGCGGCTTCGCTCGCCACCACCGGCATCGAGCCGATCTCCGCGTTCTGCTTCTCGACCAGATCCTCGCCGGTCGCGCCGCGGACCTCGCGCGAAAAAAACAAATTGAGCCCGCTGTCCAGCGTATTCCACGACATCGAATATTCCGGACCCAGCAGTTCCGCCGACAGGCGCAGCCCCGCGCCCACAAAGCTCCACGAGGTCGAGGCCTCGCCGATCAAGATCTGGCCTTCGGGGGTCGCGAACTCGATGCTCACGCTGGCGAAATCCTCCGAGGGCCGCTTGGCGTAGTCGACCTCGCGGCCATATAAAGCGGCGAGCTTCGCGGGGTATGGGCCCTTCGACCATTTCAGGCTGGCGATGTGGCCGGTGACGCGGACCGGCCGCACCGAGTCACGCGCCGCGCCCGGCTGGGTCAGCAAGTGGCGCACCAGCAGGACCGAGTGGCACATCATGTCGTTGAGCACGCCTCCGCCCTGCAGCTCCCCGCGCCAGAACCACGGGGCATGCGGCCCGCTATGTTCCTCGGAAGCGCGGGCCAGGTAGGGCCGGCCGGTGGCAGCCGCGCCGCGCGCCCAGATCCGCGAGCGGCCGGTTTCGATCTGCGGCGCGAACACCTGATTTTCCAGGTAGCCGTGCGCGGCGCCGCTGCGCTTGACCAGCTCCAGCATGCGTTTGGCTTCGGCAACATTTCGCGCCAGCGGCTTCTCGCAGGCAATGCCCCGCAGGGTGCCCACGCCGCCTTCGACGGCGTGGACGATTTCTTCCATGTTCTCGAGCCGCATGTGGTTTGGCCCGGTGAGCCACAACGCATCGATTGACGGGTCTGCCACCATGTCGCGGATCGACGCGTGGGCCTTGGCCGCTCCGATGTCGAGATGGCGCGCCAGCGCCGCGGCCGAGCTCGCGTGCTCGAGATTCGGGCTCCACACCCCGCGCACCTCGGCATCGCGCACGGCCTGGAAACCCTGCATATGAAAACGCGCATTGAAGCCGGAACCCACGAATCCCACGCCGAGCCGCACTGGCGCGTGATGGTTCAAGTTGCTGCTCATTTCTGGTCCGGACCCAGTCCAAGTTTCTGCAGCAGCTCCGCCGGCGGCCCTTCGAATTTCGTCAGCGGAACGTTGCCGATATAGCCGATGTCCTTCCATGCCGTCGGCGTCGAATAGAAGGCGCCCACGGTCAGATCGCGGTAGCGTGCGAAGAACGCGGCGGCCCGGGCGAATTTCGGCGCAGTCTTGGGTTCATAGCAGATGTCGTCGCAAATCGCGTGCTGCTGGGATTCATCGAGATCCGCAAAGTATTTTTCGAACCGCAACAGGGCCTCGGCGTCCATCCACGCCAGGCCCTCGAGTACCACGGGACGATCGGCAAGCTGGTGCGGATAGGGCGCGCTCACCCATTCGTCGATGAAATCGACCACTCCCACGCTGTCCGCGCTGGGCGAGCGCCCATCGTCGGGCAGAATCACGTTGCACAGTGCTTTGGCGGTGCGCCGTTGCGCCGCGGACAGCGTCAACGGCCAGACATCGCCGGGATGGTACAGCTTGGTGAGGTCCGGATCCCCGCCGTAGCCGCGAAGCGCCGGCCAGGCAGTGACTTCCTGGGTCCACGCCCGATGATTCAGCAGCGGCATCGAGGCCGCCATGCTAAGCATCCACTTGATCGTCGTGCGCCGGTCCGTCACAGCTCCTTCCTCCGCATCCTGTCGGCGATGTGATCCGCCGAGCGCCAGGCCAGCGCCATGATGGTCAAGGTCGGATTCTTGTCCGCATTGGAGGCGAACACCGCGCCGTCGGTCAAAAACAGGTTCTTGACGTCCCAGGTCTGGCACCATTCATTGGTCACCGACGTGCGACGGTCCGCACCCATGATCGCGCCGCCGACTTCGTGGATGATGAAGCCCCCGGGGGCGATCGCCTCGGCGCCATCGCTGACAACCTTCCCCATCACCCGTCCGCCCATTGCCTGCACGATATCCGCAAATGTCCTCTGCATGTGCGCGGCCTGCCGCGTCTCATGTTCGGACCATTTCCAGTGAAAGCGCAGCACCGGGATGCCCCATTTGTCCGTAACCTTAGGATCGATCTCGCAGTAGGAGTTCTCGTTCGGGATCATTTCGCCGCGGCCATCGAAGCCGACAAAGGAACCGTAATAGCGCCGGGCGTCCTCCTTGAGCTTCTTGCCGTAGCTGCCGCCGGTGAAGCGTTCCAGCCCATGCAGGGTGCCGGCGCCCGGCATACGCCGGCCGCCCCCGAATTCAATGTGGTAGCCGCGCGCGAATCCCAGCTTGCCGTTCTTCTGATCCTGATAGCCCCACCAGGGCGCATAGAACGCGTGGCCGCTGGCGCCATCCTCGTTTTGCGGCGGCAGTGATTCAAGCATCGGGATTTGGCCGCTCAAGCTGCTGCCCACGGTGTCCATGATGTAGCGTCCGACCTTGCCGCTCGAATTGGCGAGCCCGTTCGGGAACAGCGCATTCTTCGAATTGAGCAGAATTCTCGCCGTCTCGCAGGCGCTCGCCGCCAGCACCACCACCCGCGCGGTTGCCTGATGTTCCGCGCCGCTGACCTTGTCGACGTACCTCACGCCCCTGGCAAGTCCGTTGCGGCCGAGCAGCACCTGACTGACCATGGCATTGCACACGATGTCGAGGTTCCCGGTCGCGAGCGCGGGCGGCAGGTGCACCGTGGTCGACTGATAATTCGCGCGGATTGAGCAGCCGCGGCCGCAATCGGTCGCCCAGATGCAGGCCGCTCGCTGCCGCATGTGCTCGGCTATGATTTTTTGCGCCTTCAGATTGCCCGGATGCAGCAACGCCGGCGAGCGCTTGAAATCGAGCTGCTGGGTGAGCACCGCGCGATGGCCGGGAACGATGGGAATTCCGAGCCGCCGCGCGCGCTGCTGCACCAGGTAATCGCTCACCAAGGGCGCAGGCGGCGGCAGGAGACACCCCGGCGCGGAATTTGGCGTGTTTTCCAATCCCTCCGAGGTGCCGTACACGCCGATGAGCCGCTCGACCTTGTCGTAGTAGGGCTCCATGTCCTCGTAGGAAATGGGCCAGTCCATCCCCAGGCCGTCGCGAGTGTGCGGCTTGAAATCGTAGGGCCCGTTGCGCAGGGATATGCGGCCCCAATGGTTGGTGCGGCCGCCGAGCATGCGCGAGCGCCACCAGGCGAAGCGTCCATGCGGATCGCTCGTTGACTGGACATACGGCTCGCCGGGAACGCTCCAGCCGCCGTCGATGGTGGCGTCGTAGAATCCGAAGACTTTTTCCGGCGTCGAGGCGCCGCGCAACGGGGCCTGATCCGGCGTTTGAAACATGGGTGTTTCTTGCTCGGGCACATATTTGCGCCCCGCCTCCAGCATGAGCACCTTGACGCCTTCCATGCTCAGGGTATATGCGGTTTGTCCACCCGCGGCGCCCGAGCCGACGACGATGACGTCGTAGCTCTTTGCGCGGCCTGCAGAGGCTGGGATGCTCACATCCGGGCAACTATCCGCATTTCGAATCGCCGCAATTCAGGCAGGTCTTGCAGCCATCCATCATCACCACCGCGGCGGTGCTGCATTTCGCGCACAGCTGCGCGCCTTCCGGAAAATGCGATTTTGAAAATGCATCGGTCTGCTTGGTGCGGGCTTCGAACTCCGCGCGCTTTTCCTCCACCAATTTGCGCTGATGGACGTCGAGTTCCGGCTTTTTGAGCAGGCCGATCGACTGCAGGTGCCGCTCGATGACATAGCCCAGTTCCGCGATGGTCGAGGGCATGAATTTGCCGCCCGGCTGCCAATAGCCGCCCTTCGGATCGAACACCGCCTTGAGCTCATCGACCAAGAACGTCGTATCGCCGCCCTTGCGGAATACCGCGGAAATAACCCGCGTCAGCGCCACGATCCACTGAAAATGATCCAGGTTCTTCGAATTGATGAAGACCTCGAAAGGGCGCCGCTGCTCGTGCGGCGTGCCTTCGTTGAGCACGATGTCGTTGATGGTCACATACATCGCATGATCGGAGACCGGCGTCTTTATCTTGTAGGTCGAGCCGATCAGAACTTCGGGGCGCTCGAGCTTCTCGTGCATCCATATGACATTGTCTTGGGCCTTCAGCGCATCTTTGGCCGCCGGCGCAGGCGCATCCTTCGCCTCAGGTTTCTGCACGCGGTATTTCGCGATCTTTTTGCCGATTTTGATATGAGCCATGATCAGAACTTCCCGTAATAGCCTTCTTTCAGCGCATCGAAGAGATTCGCGGCGGTATGCATTTCACCGTCGTATTCGATCTCCTGGTCGCCTCGCGCCTCGACTTCCGTCCCATCCTCCAAGGTGAAGATGTAAGTGGTGTTCTTCAAGTCGTCCTCTTTGACCAATACGCCCTGGAAGGCTTCCGGATTGAAGCGGAATGTCGTGCAGCCCTTGAGCCCCTGCTCATAGGCGTACATGTAGATCTCTTTGAAGTCCTCGTACTTGTAGTCGGTTGGCACATTGGCGGTCTTGGATATCGAAGAGTCGATCCACAGCTGCGCCGCCGCCTGAATGTCCACGTGTTCCTTCGGGCCGATGTCATCCGCGGCGATGAAGTAGTCGGGCAGCTTCTCGGCGGGCAGCTGCGAATTCGGCATCGCGCGCGAATTGATCAATTCCCGATAGGCCAGCAGCTCGAAGGAAAAGACATCGACCTTCTCCTTGGATTTCTTGCCCTCGCGCAACACGTTGCGAAAATAGTGATGCGCGAAGGACGGCTCGATGCCGTTGGAGGCGTTGTTGGCGAGCGACAGGGAAATGGTGCCGGTCGGCGCGATCGAGGTATGGTGCGTGAAACGCGCGCCGACTTCGGCGAGCTCATCGACCAGTTCCGGCGAGGCTTCCGCAATGCGCTGCATGTAGCGGCTGTAGCGCGCATGCAGCACCCGCCCGGCCACGCGTGCGCCGACCCGCCAGCCGTCCTTCACCATTTCGGGGCGCTTGCGCAGCATCTCGCGCGTGACCGTGAACTCCTCGTTCATGATCGGCGCCGGGCCTTTTTCCTTGGCCAGATCCAGCGCCGCTTCCCAGCCCGCCACGGCCATTTCGCGCGAGACGTTCTGCGTAAAGGCCACGGACTTCTTCGACCCGTACTTCATGCACAGCATCGTGATGGTCGATCCCAATCCTAAGAATCCCATCCCATGGCGGCGCTTGCGCATGATCTCGTCGCGCTGCTGCGCCAGGGGCAGGCCATTGACCTCGACCACATTGTCCAGCATGCGCGTGAAAGTCTTTACCACCTTGCGATACGACTCCCAGTCGAAGCGGGCATCGTCAGTGAACGGATCGACCACGAATTTGGTGAGGTTCACCGAGCCCAAGAGACACGAACCGTAGGCAGGCAGCGGTTGCTCGCCGCAGGGATTGGTGGCGCGGACATTCTCCGTCCACCAGTTGTTGTTCATCTCGTTCACCTTGTCGATGAGGATGAAACCCGGTTCGGCGAAATCGTACGTGGAGCTCATGATCACGTCCCACACGCGCCGCGCCGGCAAAGTCTTGTAGATCTTGCAGGCGACCAGCCCCTCCTCATTCGAAACATAGCCCTGCGTGTAGGGCCATTCGCGCCACACGAACTTCGCGCTGTCGGTGAGATCCGGCTGCTCGGCCTCGAATTCCTGCCGGCCTAGGGGAAACGCCAACGTCCACTCGCCGTCGCTCTTCACGGCCTTCATGAACTCATCGGTCACCAGCAGTGATAAATTGAACTGCCGCAAGCGGCCGTTCTCGCGCTTGGCGCGAATGAACTCCAGCACGTCGGGATGTCCGATATCGAACGTGCCCATCTGCGCGCCGCGCCGGCCGCCCGCCGAGGACACGGTGAAACACATCTTGTCGTAGATATCCATGAACGACAGCGGACCGGAGGTGTAGGCGCCCGCGCCCGACACGTACGCGCCGCGCGGCCGCAACGTCGAGAATTCATAGCCAATGCCGCAGCCGGCCTTCAGCGTCAGTCCCGCTTCATGGACTTTCTGCAGGATATCGTCCATCGAGTCGCGGATCGTTCCCGAGACGGTGCAATTGATCGTCGAGGTCGCGGGCTTGTGCTCGAGCGCACCGGCATTCGAAGTCACGCGGCCGGCAGGGATGGCGCCGTGACGCAGGGCCCACAGGAATGATTCGTACCACTGTTCCCGGCTGGGTTCGCTTTCCACATCGGCAAGCGCACGCGCGACTCGCTTATAGGTGTCGTCCATCGACTTGTCGATGGGCGCACCATCCTTCGAGGTCAGCCGATACTTCTTGTCCCAGATGTCGAAAGACGCTTCTTGATAGGGAATGCTGCCGACATCTTTGGGCTGTATTTTGACCACCGTATTCATGGGTATCTACGCCGCTCCGTTATAATTATCGAGCTAAACCTGAACACAAATGGCGGTGTTCGCGCGCAAAAAATCGTTGGTGACTTAACAGAAGACCGAAGGGACTCGACGGACTCTTCCAAACACAACATCTTGTGTTTGAGCCGAGAGGGTACGGCGCGATGGCAATCATCGTCAAGACTTTTTTTGCAGTATTTTTTGCTAAAAAACTTTTGATATATCAATCAGTTAGCGAATTGTCCGCAGAAATCGCCTGATTACACTTCCAGATGGCCAGGTCAAGAGGAAAAAGTGCAAATCGCAAGATATTGTGTTTGCACACGTTATCCACATTATGTTCCATTGACTTTGAACTGCGTCACACTTTTTTCGCCCGAGTTGAAATGCAACTCGTGCGACCCAATTTCCTGTATCACGCGCGCGAGTTTCGATTCAGAGGAATTTTGGCACCCAATTTTTTTATCCATTTATTAGGAGTTTTCAAGCATGACCGTCGTACGTTATGAGCCGTGGGCCCTCGTGAGCCGGCTCCAGAAGGAGGTTGATCGTTTATTTGGGGCACCCTTGACCACTGCCGCCGATTCCGGCGCCTGGCTGCCGCCCGTGGATATTCACGAAGAAGCGAATCAGTTCGTGCTGCACGTGGATCTGCCGGGCGTCGATCCGAAAGCCGTGGAAATCACTTCGGATCAGGGTGTGCTGACCATTCGCGGGCAACGCGAGGATGCACGCAAGGAATCGCGTGAGGGCTTCCGCCGCATCGAGCGCATCAGCGGTGAATTTCAACGCCGTTTCAGCCTGCCGGAGAGCGCGGACGCACAGAACATCAAGGCGAAAGTCGCCAATGGCGTGCTGGAAGTCGCCATCCCGAAGCTGGCGCAAGTGCAGCCGCACAAGATCATGGTCGAAGCCGCCTAGGGGATCCTTGGCGCGCGTCCTTCCGTGTAATATCGCCTCGACACTGGCGAAGAAGCCGGACCTCAAGTCCGGCTTCTCCTTACCCGCCGGCCATAAGGACAGACGGACCGCGCATGAATTTTCGTCTCAAGTTTGCAGCAGCCGCGCTCGCCGCGTCTGCGATCGGCGGGCAGGCGTTCGCCGCGGTTCCCGCCGCCGACGCCACTCCCATGCCCACCCTGGCCCCCATGGTCAAGCGCGTCTCGCCGTCCGTCGTGAACATCGCCACGCGTGGCACCATCAAGGAGCAGTCAGGGCGCAATCCGCTCCTGGACGACCCATTTTTTCGGCGATTTTTCGACGCCCCGCAGGATTCGAAGCCGCGTGAGCGCCAGTTCCAAAGCGCGGGATCGGGCGTCATTGTCGACGCGAAGAATGGCTACATCATCACCAATCACCATGTGGTCGAGAACGCCAGCGAGATCACCATCACGCTGCTCGACAACCGCACTTTCAGCGCCAAGGTCATCGGCAGCGACGAAGGCGCGGATGTCGCGGTGCTGCAGGCAAAGCAGCCGAATCTTACCGCCATGCCGCTCGGCGATTCAGCCAAGCTCGAGGTCGGCGACTACGTGGTCGCGATCGGCAACCCCTTCGGTTTGCAGCACACGGTTACCGCCGGAATCGTCAGCGCCCTGGGGCGCAGCGGCATCAATCCGGAGGCCGGCGGCTATGAGGATTTCATCCAGACCGACGCCTCGATCAATCCGGGGAATTCCGGCGGCGCGCTGGTAAATCTGCGCGGCGAATTGGTCGGCATCAATTCCGCCATCTTGTCCCGCACCGGCGGCAACATCGGCATCGGCTTCGCAATACCGGTCAACATGGTCCGCAGCGTCATGGACCAGCTCATTAAATACGGCCAGGTGAAACGCGGCGTCCTCGGCGTTCAGCTCTATAGCGTCAACGCGGACATCGCGAAGGAATTTGGCCTGACCGAGACCACCGGCGCCTTGGTGGCCGGCGTTGCGCAAGGATCGGCCGCGGAACGCGCCGGCATCAAAACCGGCGACATCATTACCTCGCTCAACGGCGTCACCATGAAGAGTTCGGGCGAGCTGCGCAACGCCATCGGCATGCTGCATGTCGGCGACAAGGTGGATCTGGGCCTGTTGCGCGACGGCAAGCCGCACAAGGTCACCGCGTTGATTGCGGAGCGCTCGGAGGTGGAATCCGCGAGTGCGGCCGACCTCAATCGCGGGCTCGACGGCGCCGAATTGACGGATGCGCCGGACGGCGGCGGTGTTCTGGTCAATAAGGTGCAAGAGGCGAGCGCCGCCTCTCAGGCGGGGGTTCGCGCCAACGATGTCATCGTGGGTGTGGGGCGCACGCCGGTCACCAATCTGAAATCGTTCCGCGAGGCCGCGAAAGGCGCATCGGTGCTGCTGCTCAAGATTCGCCGCGGCAGCGATACTCTGCTGTTGCCGGTTCGCTGATCATGCGCCTTCTGTCCATCGTGGTTCTCGGCGGTACCGGATTTCTGGGCACGCGGCTGGTCGCCCGCCTGATCAAGGACGGTCATCAAGTCACCGTGCTGTCGCGGGACCGTGAGCAGCATAAGCACCTGCTGGTGCTCCCCGGCCTCACGCTGGAAAACTGCGATGTGTACCAGGAACCGCAGCTGAGTGAGCGCTTCCGCGGCAAGGACGTCGTCATCAATCTCATCGGCATCTTGAACGAGCGCGGCTTCAGCGGCGCCGGCTTTCGCCGCGCCCATGTCGAGCTGACCCGGCATGTATTGCTGGCCGCGCGGTCGGCGGGCGTCGCCCGGCTGCTGCAGGTATCGGCCTTGAAGGCCGCGCCCGCTGCGCCGAGCTACTACCTGCGTTCCAAGGGCGAAGCGGAAAAGCTCATCCGCGATCAGAGCGCCGTGGATTGGACCATCCTGCAACCCTCCGTGATGTTCGGCCCCGGCGATTCGTTCCTGAATCGCTTCGCAGGATTGCTGGCTGCGATCCCCTTTGTTTTTCCGTTGGCCCGGCCGAACGCGCGCCTTCAGCCGTTGTGGGTGGACGACATGGTGGATGTGCTGCTGCGCTGCCTGCCCGGCGGCGCAACCAGCCGTCAAACCTATGAACTCGGCGGACCTCAGGTGTACACCCTGAAGGAAATTGTCGACTGGGTGGCAAAGCTAACGCATCACCGCCGCTGGATCATCGGGCTGCCGAATTTTATCGGGCGCATGCAGGCCTTCTTCATGAATTTCGTTCCCGGCCGTCCCTTCTCCGGCGATAACTACAAATCGCTCACCGTCGACAGCGTGTGCAGCGAGGACGGCTTCGCGAAACTCGGCATCAAGCCAAAATCGATGGGCGCATCCGCGCGGCTTTTCCTGGGTTCGCTGGAGGACAATGCCCGCTTGAGCCAGAATCGCGCCGCCGCGGGCCGCGCCAAGTCCGCTCCATAGGCGCTCACCCGGGCGGCGCCGGAAAAGCCTTTGCTGCCGCGACAATCCATTCGCGAAACTGCGCCACCTTGGGCAATGCCAGAAAACTTCTCGGACAGACGAAGTAGTAGGCCGATGCGTACGGCAAAGCCCCTTTGCCGGCAAGTTTGAGGGTTCCCTTCTGCAGCGCCCGCGTCACCAGCGTCCAACGTCCGAGGGCGTATCCCAGGCCCTCTTCTGCGGCCGCCAGCAGACCGGCGGAGTCCTCGATGCTCGGCGCGCGCGAATGCCATGCCGCCTCCTCCGAGGCCTGCGCCCAAACATGCCAGGGCTCATCGCCGCTTTCGAGCAGCGGGAATTTGCTCAAAGAGGTGCCGCGTTCGATCATGCCGTGCTGCTTGATGAGATCAGGACTCGCAACCGGCACCAGCCAATCGTCGAACAACTTCTCGCTGTGCATGTTGGGGTAGCTGCCGCGTCCGAAGCGAATCGCAATGTGATTCTCCGAGCGCGAGAAATCCACCAATTCCCGCGAGGTATGAAAGCGCAATTCGATGTCGGGGTATTTGCGGCGAAACGAGCGGATCCGCGGCAGCAGCCAGATCTGCAGGAATGAGGACAGCAGGCTGATCTGCAGCGGTCCTGCGCGGCGGTGATGTTTCATCTGCTGCAGGGCCGACTCGAGTTTCTCCAGCCCTGCCCTGACCGCAGGCAGCAATTCCGATCCTTCCTCGGTGATTTCCACGCGCCGTCCGCTGCGTCGGAACAGCGGCACCTGGATATAAGCCTCCAGGGTTTTGATCTGCTGGCTGACGGCCGCGGGAGTGACATTCAACGCGTCGGCGGCCTCCGAAAAGCTCAAGTGCGCGGCCACCGCTTCAAAGACGCGCAAGGATCCCAAGGGCAGTCGGTCGTACGCGGATGGCACTTTAAGCTTTCCTGTGCACCGTGGATTCAATCTTCAAAGGAGCATACATCATGAACTATTGGCCGATGTGCCGCACACCGCGAGATCCCGCTGCGCTTGCTCGAGTTTCGCCAGCTCGCGCACGCGCTGGTAGAAGGCCGGCAGGTTGCCGCCAACCGCCTGCAACTCCCGCTCAAAGCCGGGCACGCAGGCGTAGTAGGTGGCAATCGATGCCAGGTGGGCATTGTTGATTTCCTGCGCGAACCAGGCGTCGAACGGCGCATGGCCGCCCCATTGCTGGCGCAGGGCGGCATAGGATTCGCGCAGCGCTTCGAATGCCTCGCGCTTGCGCTCGCGCATCAACGGCGGCGGCAGCCCCATCGCATAGATCTGGCGCAGGTGCGCGCGGGCTTTGGTCATCAGCTCAATCACCTGCAGGTAGCGCTTTTGCTGCAGCAGATGCGCCGCCAGGTCCTGCTCCCGGCCGAGGCTCGAGAGCCAGCGCCGCACGCCCTCCTCCTCGACCGTGGTCGCCAGCGCTTCGTTGAACGAGGCGTCATTGCGAACGTACAGCAGCTGGTGCGTCAGCTCGTGAAAAATGATCGCCGCCAGTTCCACATCGTCCCAATTGACCATCGTGCTCAAAATGGGGTCGTCAAAGTGCCCCAAGGTGGAGTACGCCGCGACGCCGCCGACCACGACATCGTATCCTTGCGCGTGCAGGTGCGCCGCAAAGCGCCGCGCCTTGACCTCGACGAAATAACCGCGGTAAGCCACGCACCCCACGATGGGGAAGCACCACTTCTTCGGATCGACGGAGAATTCCGGCGCGGCGACCACATTCCATACGACGTAGGGGCGGCCGATATCGGCGTATTTTCGATAGCTGCCGTTGTCCGGCAGCTTCAGCTCGCGGCTGGCGAAATTTCGTATCGCCGTCACCGATTGCAGTTGCGCGCGCAGCTTGGGCGGTGTCGAGGGTTCGTCGATGACGCGGGCGATGGGCTCGCGTTTGGACATGAGCGACAACTGGCCTTCGGCGCTTTGCAGCAGGTAGCAGCCGCCGCTCAAGCCCGCGATCAATGCAATCGCCAGTGCGGCGCGGATTGGTACGGCGATGCTGTTAAACTTCACGCATGCAAGTGTATCTGGTTGGCGGCGCGGTCCGGGACGCGCTGCTGGGTTTGCCTGTCAAGGAACGCGATTGGGTGGTGGTCGGAAGCACCCGCGACGAGCTGCTGCGTCTCAAATATCGCGAAGTGGGCCGCGACTTTCCCGTGTTCCTGCATCCTGAGTCCCACGAAGAATATGCGCTGGCGCGGCGCGAGAGAAAGACCTCGCCCGGCTATCGCGGCTTTGCGGTCGAGTTCGGGCCTGAAGTGAGACTCGAGCAGGATCTCGCGCGCCGCGATCTGACCATCAATGCGATTGCGCAGGGCGAGGATGGCGACTTCATCGACCCTTTCGGCGGGCAACGCGACTTGAAGGCTCGCATGCTGCGTCATGTGTCGCCTGCCTTCGTCGAGGATCCGGTGCGTATCTTGCGGCTGGCGCGTTTCGCCGCCCGCTTCGCGCCGCTTGGATTTCAAGTCGCTCCCGAGACCATGGATCTGATGCGCCAAATGGTCGAAAGCGGCGAGGTCGATGCCCTCGTGGCCGAGCGCGTCTGGCAGGAAACTGAAAAGGCGCTGCGCGAAACCGGCGCCAGCGTGTTTTTCCGGGTGCTGCGCGATTGCGGTGCCTTGAAGATCGTGTTTCCGGAGATCAACGCCCTGTTCGGCGTGCCGCAGCCTGAAAAATGGCATCCGGAAATCGATACCGGCGTGCATACCTTGATGGTGCTGGATCAGGCGGTGCGCCTGAGCGCCGATACCAAGGTGCGCTTCGCCGCGCTGGTGCACGATCTTGGCAAGGGCACGACGCCGCACGCTGAGTGGCCCGGTCACAGGGGACATGAGGAGCGCAGCGTGACCCTGATCGAAACGCTGTGCGATCGGTTCAAGCTGCCGGGCGAATATCGCGATCTTTCCATCATCGTGGCCCGTTATCACGGCAATGTGCACCGTGCGTTTGAACTGCGCGCCAACACCATCTTGGGAATTCTGGAAAAGACCGACGCGTTCCGCCGGCCGGAACGATTTGCGCAGGCGCTGCTGGCCTGCGAGGCGGATTCGCGCGGCCGCTTGGGCTTGGAGGAAAGCCCTTATCCGCAGCGGCAATACCTGCAGGCGGCGCGCGATGCGGCGGCCACGATCAAGCCGACACCCGAGGATATCGCGGATCAGGTGGGTCCGTTGATTGCCGAACGCATCCACCAGCGGCGCCTGCGCGCCATCACGGAACTGACTGCTTCGCGTCCAGCCATGCAATGATGTTTGCCACCGAGTCGCGATAGAATCGCTCGTACAAGCCGCGCGACACGTAGCCGATGTGGGGTGTTGCCAGCAGGTTGTCCAGGTTCCGGAACGGATGGCCGAGAGGCAGCGGTTCGACATCGTAGACATCGATGGCCGCGCCGGCGATTTGACCTGCCTTGAGCGCTTCGATCAGCGCCGCTTCGACGACGATGGGTCCGCGCGAGGTATTTACCAGGCGGGCGCTGCGCTTCATCAAGGCCAGTTCCCCGGCGCCGATGAGTCCGAGCGTGCGGTCGCTCAATACCAGATGCACGGATACGATGTCCGCCCGCCGCAGCAAGTCGTCTTTTGAAACCAGCTCAGCACCGGCAGCCGCGGCTTTTTCCGCGGTGAGATTTTGGCTCCAGGCAAGAACCCGCATGCCAAACGCCAGGCCGATCTTCGCCACCTGCGAACCGATATGCCCTAGTCCGATGATCCCCAATGTTTTGCCCGACAGGTCATCGCCGATGGTGTGCTGCCAGCCGCCGCCGCGAAGCGCCGCGGCTTCGGCGGCCAAATGGCGCGTGCTCGCCAGAATCAGCGCCCACGTCAATTCAACCGTCGGGCTGCCAAAATAGCCGGTGTGAACCACCACGATGCCGCGCGCGGCCGCGGCATTCAGATCGATGGACGCGTTGCGCGGACCGGTGGAGGCGATGAGTTTCAAGTTCGGCAGCCGCGCGATCATCTCGGCGCGCAACGGCGTGCGTTCGCGCATCACGCAGACGATGTCGTAGGGAAGCAACCGTTCGGCGACCGCGTCCGCATCTGCCAAATGGTCGCGAAATACATTCACGTCGGCGCAGGCCATCACGGCGGACCAGTCCGCCAGCTCGAGTGCCATGCCCTGATAGTCGTCCAGTACTGCGATTTTCGCGCGCATGTGATTCCCCACTTCTCAGCTCCTAAAGCGACTGCCTCAAATCCAAGAGCGCGAAGCCCGACAGCGGCAGGTCGAGCCCTCGCAGCCACGCCATCGCCTTGAAGCGCTCGCCCATTTCGCCCGGCATCATCAGCTGCCGCGCTTGATTGGCGAGGCGCGCAAAGTGATTCTCATCGGCACCGGCAGCGAGCCGCATCTCCTCATCAATCTTCAATCCCGCGAGAAAATGCGCCTGGGTCGTAAAGCCTGCGAGCTCAAAGCCGGCGTCTCTCGACGCCTCAGCCACGCGTGTAAAGTCCACCCAGGCGCTGATGTCCTGCAAGCCGAGGTTCGCAAAGACATCATCGCTGAGACGATGCCGAAAATGGCATACCAAGGTGCCCCCCTCGCGCTCCGGCAGATAGTACTGCGCGCGCGGCAGGCCATAGTCGAACCAGAAGACCGCGCCCCGTCGCAACGGCGCGGTGACCGCGCGGGTCCAGGCGCCGAGACGCGCGCAGTACTCCGACACATAACCATCCTGCCAGGCGCCGCTCGCCTCGGACAGTTCGCGGCAAAACTCCAGCATCGCCGCGCTCGCCGGACGAGCGCCCCACATGAATTCCCGGCTGTGCTCGCTGCCGCGGATCTGCACGCCGAGCTCCTCAACCTCGCTTGCCCGCCAGCGAAAGCGCGCCACCGGCAGCGCATCCAGCACCTCGTTCGCTAGAATTACGCCGTCGAAAGATTCGGGCGGCTGATCGAGCCACTGGACGCGGCGAAATCGCGGCATTCGTTTCTCAAGAAGCTCGCGCTGGCGTTGACGCAGGTCCGCGCTGACCTCGAGGATCAAATACTCTTCCGGCAGCTGACCGAGGGCCTCGAGACGCGCCAGAATATCCACCGCCAAGCGGCCGCTGCCTGCGCCGATTTCCAACACGGAACCCGCGGTCTTGCGCAAGACCTCCGCGCATTGGACGGCCACGCATGCGCCGAACAAACGCGAGACTTCCGGCGCCGTCGTGAAGTCGCCGCCCTCGCCCAATTTCTCAGCGCCGCCGCTGTAATAGCCCAGGCCTGGCGCGTACAGCGCAAGATCCATGAACCGCTCAAAGCTGAGCCAGCCGCCCGCTGCATTGATTTCACCAGCCAGCAATTCGCGCAGGCGGGCGCTGTGCTCCGCTGCGGCGCTGTGATCGTGCGCCATCATTTCGCGCCGCCGCAGCTGTTGGGGTATCGTTGCGGCGCATGGTCGTCATGAATGACAATTTTGCGCTGCGCGATCAAGTCGTCTTGATCACCGGCGGCGCGCGCCGCATCGGTGCCGAGATAGCGCGCACCCTGCATGCGGCCGGCGCCAACATTCTCATTCACTATCGTGCTTCCGCGGCGGCCGCCATTGCCCTGGCGGACGAGTTCAACCGCCTGCGCGCACACTCCGCCGCAATCTTTGCCGCACAACTGTTGAATCCCGAGGCGCCGGACAAATTGGTTGCGGCGGCCCTGTTCGAATTCGGCCGCTTGGACATATTGATCAACAATGCCTCGAGCTTTTATCCGACGCCGGTCGGCCGGATCACGTTGGCGCAATGGGACGACTTGATGGGAAGCAATCTGAAGGCGCCGCTGTTCCTGGCGCAAGCCGCCGCACCCAGTCTGCAGGCGCAACGCGGACTCATTATCAATATGGTCGACATTCATGCTCTGCGTCCCCTCAAGGCGCATCCGGTTTACAGCGCGGCCAAAGCGGGCCTTGCCATGCTGACACGCTCGCTGGCACGGGAGCTGGGGCCGGAAATTCGCGTCAACGGTATTGCTCCTGGACCGGTGCTCTGGCCGGAGGAGGGCATCGACGAGGAATTAAAGCGCGAAATCATCGGCAAGACCGCGCTGCAGCGCCACGGCACGCCGCAGGATATTGCCCGCACCGCGTTGTTCCTGGCCAAGGATGCTCCATATGTCACCGGTCAAATCATCGCAGTTGACGGCGGCCGCAGCATCTAGGTCCGGCAACATCAATTTTTGGCAGCAGCCCGCGCTCGCCACCCTGCCAGGTCCTGAAGCGTACGCTCCAACATCACGCCGACGTCGCGTGAGCCGCGAATGGCGCCGGGCTTGCTCAAGGTGATGCTCACCCAGGTCACGCCGAATTCCTCCAGAATGAGCATGGCGATGTGCTCGGCCAGCGTTTCCACCAGATGAAAGCTGGATTCGTCGACAAAGGCGAGCACGCGCTTTGCGACGCCCTTGTAGTTCAGCGTGTCGTCGATCGAATCGGACAGCGCAGCCTTGGCAATATCGGCGCTGAACTCGATGTCCATGACGACGGTCTGCTTGACCTGCCTTTCCCAGTCGAAAATGCCGACGATGGTCTCGGTCTTCAATGCGTGAATGAAAATTTTATCCATGCAACGACTCAATCTCCCAATTGGCCCGGGCGCTCATGCCCAAACCGCTGCGCAAGCCTGCGGCCAGCCGCATGCAGCCGGCCAGGGCAATCATGGCCCCATTGTCGGTGCAAAATTCCGGGCGCGGGAAATGGACTTGCGCATCCATGTCCCGCACGACCGTTGCGAGCCGTTCGCGCAATCGACGATTGGCGCCCACTCCCCCTGCCACGACCAATCGCTGATGGCCCGACAGCCTCAGCGCCCGTCGGCACTTTTCCGCCAGCGTGTCGACCACGGCTTCCTCGAAGCCGCGCGCCACATCGGCGCGGACGGAGTCGCTCAGTTCGCGGCCGCGCAAGGCTACTAGGGCCGCGGTCTTCAGGCCACTGAAACTGAAATCCAGGCCGGGCCGGTCCAACATGGGTCTTGGAAAGACGAATGCACCGCTGCGGCCGCTCTCTCCAAGCTCGGCCAATGCGGCGCCGCCCGGATAGGGCAGCCCGAGCAGTTTGGCGGTCTTGTCAAAGGCCTCTCCGGCGGCGTCGTCCAAAGTCTCGCCCAATATCCGGTAGCGGCCGAGTGCCGCGACATCCACGAGCTGGGTGTGGCCGCCCGAAACCAGCAGCGCCAGGAAGGGAAAGGCCGGCGGCTGAGGCTCGAGCAGTGGCGCCAAGAGATGGCCTTCCAGGTGATGAATGCCCAGCGCGGGCCGGCCCCACGCCTTCCCTAAGGCCGTGGCGAATCCCTCGCCTACCAACAAGGCGCCAATCAGCCCGGGTCCCGCGGTATAGGCAATCCCGTCAATTGACGCCCGACCTGACTCTGCCGCCGCCAGCGCCTCTTTGACCAGGGGTAACAGACGGCGCACATGGTCCCGGGATGCCAGTTCGGGCACCACTCCGCCGTAGGCTTGGTGCATCGCCACCTGGCTGTGGAGCCGATGCGACAGCAAGCCGCCCGCAGCGTCATAGACCGCGACCGCGGTCTCATCGCACGAGCTCTCAATGCCTAAAACACGCATATTTTGCCTTTTACTGGGGCGCACTTTAGAATGCGCCCCCCTGTCGCCTGCTTAAGCGACCGTGCCACCAATTGAGGTTTGAATGCCCAGCGTTCGCGTTCGTGAGAATGAATATTTTGATGCCGCCCTGCGTCGCTTCAAGCGTGCCTGTGAAAAGGCGGGCGTCCTCACCGAGCTGCGGCGCCGTGAATTCTACGAGAAGCCGACCCAAGAGCGTAAGCGAAAAAAGGCCGCTGCGGTGAAACGGCATCTAAAGCGTCTTTCGCGCGAGAACATGCGCGGCACCGGACAGCAGCCGGCCAGTCCTCCGGCGGCGGCCCCGTCGCGACCTTCTTACTAGGGCAATTGGCCGCGATTTGGCTACTCTCAAAGAGCGAATTACAGACGATATGAAAGCGGCGATGCGCTCCGGGGAGAAGGAGCGGCTTGGCGTGATCCGCATGATCACCTCCGCCATCAAGCAGCGTGAAGTCGATGAGAGAATCTCCTTGGACGATGCTCAGGTCTTGAGCGTGCTCGAAAAAATGATCAAGCAGCGCAAGGAGTCGGTCGAGCAGTTCAAGGCCGGCAATCGGCAGGATCTGGTGGACAAGGAGTCAGCGGAGATCACCCTGCTGCAGGGCTATATGCCCTCACAGCTGAGCGCCGCGGAACTCGATGCCCTGATCAACGATGCCGTTGCCGCCACTGGCGCGGCCAGCATCAAGGACATGGGCAAGGTCATGGGCCTGATCAAAGCTAAGGCGCAGGGCCGTGCCGACATGGGCGCAGTCGGGGCGAAGATCAAAGCCAAGCTGGGCGGATGACTTAAGAGCCCGCCGAGAATTCCACGTGTGGGGGGCGGTCCATGACCGGCCGAATTCCTGACTCGTTTCTAGACGAACTCGTATCGCGCTCGGATATCGTGGAGATCATCAGCGCGCGCGTGCCGCTCAAAAAAGCCGGCCGCGAGTACAAAGCCTGTTGCCCCTTTCATAACGAGAAATCCCCGTCCTTTTCGGTCAGTGCGGAGAAGCAGTTTTATCACTGTTTTGGCTGCGGCGCGCACGGCACCGTCATTGGCTTTCTCATGCAGTACGAAAAGATGGAGTTCCTCGATGCCGTGGCGGATCTGGCGCAGCGCGCCGGACTCGAATTGCCGCGCGAGGCAAGAAAAGAGCACGAACCGGGCAGCGCCGATCTGCACGATCTCATGCTGCGCGCCGCACGTTTTTTCGAACAAAATTTGGCCGACAATGCGCGCGCGCAGGCCTATGTGGAGGGCCGCGGCATCGATGCGCAAACCTGCGCCAAATTCAGCCTGGGTTACGCTGCGAACGGCTGGGAAGCGCTGCTGAAACGCTTTGGGGCCTCGGAAGACGAGCGGCGCCGGCTGCTGCAGGTCGGCCTCATCCTGGAGCGCAGCGGCGAGAAAACCAGCGGTTTCTACGATCGGTTTCGCGACCGGCTGATGTTTCCGATCCGCGACTCGCGCGGCCGGGTGATCGGCTTCGGTGGCCGCGTGATCGATCAAGGCGAGCCCAAGTACATGAACTCGCCTGAGACGCCGCTGTTTCACAAGGGCCGCGAGCTTTATGGGCTGTACGAAGCGCGTCAGGCGCGCGCGGATTTCAAACGGCTGCTGATTGTAGAGGGTTACATGGATGTGGTGCGGCTGCATCAGGCAGGAATCACCTATGCCGTCGCCACCCTGGGCACGGCAACGACGCAGGAACACCTGAACAAGATCTTCCGCCAGACCCACGAGGTCGTGTTCTGCTTCGACGGCGATCGCGCAGGGCTCAAGGCGGCGTGGCGGGCGCTGGAAAATGCGCTGCCTTTGGCGCAGGACGGGCGCGAATTGAAATTCATGTTCTTGCCCGAGGGCCACGATCCGGACACATTGGTGGCCGCTGAAGGCCCCGAGTCTTTCGAGGCCCGCATGAAGCAAGCCCTGCCGCTGTCCGAATATCTGCTGCAGCAGTTGATCGCGGAAGTCGACCTGGATCACGTTGACGGACGCGCAAAGTTAAAAGCCCTGGCAGGACCCTTGTTTGCGCGCATGCCGGAAGGCATTTATCGGGAAATGCTGGCTGACCGGCTCGCCTCCCGGGTCGGCATGCCGGCCAATAAACTCAAGGAGTTCTTCGCGACGGGCGCCGCCCACAAGCCCGGCGCGCGCAACCCGGAACTACGGGTTCGGCCGCGCGGTCGAATGAGTGTCGGGCGCGGTAATTTGCTGACTCAGGCCATCACGCTGGTGTTGCACCACCCGGCGGCGGCGGGCGCCATCGAGGATCCGGATCTGCTCAGCAGTATCGACAAACCCGGGGTTCCCGTGCTCAAGGAGCTGCTCGAGCAGGCTGCGACCGCCTCCTCGCCCAATACGGCGATGCTCCTGGAACGTTGGCGGGACCGTCCCGAGCATGAGCGGTTGACGGCCCTGGCCATGCAAGACCCCCTGGTGGCAGATACGGCGGCCGCGGCTAAGGAACTGAAGATGGCGGTCGAAAAGCTGTTGGAGGAATACGGTCCGGGGCGCCGAATGGACGAATTATTGAAGAAAGCGCAGGAATTGGGCTTGAATTACGATGAAAAGGCCGAATTAAGCAGTCTTCTCAAGTCCAAGGGCCGTTCCAGGGCGCCCTCCTAATGCTGCGCAAAACTGGCTACGGAATGGCCAAAATCGTATACTGCTCGGCTTGCATTTAAAATGTCCAGACTCTTAAACGAGGCGTCCACCTTGATCAAAAAAGCGCCAGCAGGCACAGCGACTCAAATCGCGGACGAGCGTCAGTCGCAATTAAAATTATTGATCGCGCGCGGCAAGGAACAGGGCTACCTCACCTACGCTGAAGTCAACGATCACCTACCGAGCGAAATCGTCGATCCCGAGCAGATCGAAGATATCGTCAACATGATCAACGACATGGGCATTCCGGTCTACGAGAAGGCCCCGGATGCCGAATCTTTGCTGCTGACCGACGCCACCGCCGCCCCCGATGAAGAGGCGGTCGAAGAAGCCACCGCTGCGCTCGCCAACCTGGACGCCGAGTTCGGACGCACCACCGATCCGGTGCGCATGTACATGCGCGAAATGGGCACGGTGGAGCTGCTGACCCGCGAAGGCGAAATTCGCATCGCCAAGCGCATCGAAGAAGGCCTCGAAGCGGTCAAGATTGCGCTCGGCAGCTACCCGGGCACGTACGACCTGCTGTTGCGGCATTACGAGACCGTCAAGGCCGGGCAGATGCGGCTGGTCGATGTCATCGTCGGCTTCGTCGATCCGAATGCACCGGACGAAATTGCACAGCCGCAGAATCCCAAGATGATGGCGTTGGAGCGCGAAGAAGCCGCGAACGACGACGATGAAGCGGACGGCGATGAGGAGGAAGAGGCCATCGACACGGGTCCGGATCCCGAGGAAGCCGCGAAACGCTTCAGCTCGATCGCGAAGGTGCATCATCAATTCCTCAATGCGCTCGACAAGCTCGGATCGAAGGATCCCAAGACCTTGAAGATTCGCAAGAAGATCTGCGGCGAATTGATGGAGCTCAAGCTCTCGCCGAAGATGTTCGATCAGCTGATCGACAATCTGCGCCAGCACGTGACCGAAGTCCGGCTGCTCGAGAAGGAAATCATGTTCCTTTGCATCAAGCAGGCCGGCATGCCGCGCAAGGATTTCATCTCTACATTTCCGAAGAACGAAACCAGCACCCGCTGGCTCGACAAGCACATCAAGGCGAAGAAGCGCTACTCGGGACCGCTGGCGAAATTCAAGGACGAGATCGAGCGGCGCCAGAACAAGCTCAAGGTTCTGGAAGGCCTGTTCCACGTCCTCATCAACGAGATCAAGGAAATCAATCGCGAGGTTTCGATCGGCGAAGCGAAGGCGCGGCGCGCGAAGAAGGAAATGGTCGAGGCCAACCTGCGCTTGGTGATTTCAATCGCCAAGAAATACACCAATCGCGGCTTGCAGTTCCTGGATTTGATCCAGGAGGGCAACATCGGCCTGATGAAGGCGGTCGACAAATTCGAATACCGCCGCGGCTACAAATTCTCGACCTATGCGACGTGGTGGATTCGTCAGGCAATCACCCGATCAATTGCCGACCAGGCGCGCACCATCCGCATTCCGGTGCACATGATCGAAACCATCAACAAGCTAAACCGCATCTCGCGTCAAATGCTGCAGGAGATGGGACGCGAGCCGACTCCTGAGGAGCTCGCGGTGCGCATGGAAATGCCGGAAGACAAGGTCCGCAAGGTGCTGAAGATCGCCAAGGAACCGATTTCCATGGAGACCCCCATTGGAGACGACGAGGATTCTCACTTGGGCGATTTCATCGAGGACACCTCGGTCTCTTCGCCGATCGACTCCGCGACCACGGAGAGTCTGCGCGAAACCACGCATTCCGTGCTGGCGCAGCTGACGCCGCGCGAGGCCAAGGTCTTGCGCATGCGTTTCGGGATCGACATGAACACCGATCACACGCTCGAAGAAGTCGGCAAGCAATTTGACGTCACCCGCGAGCGGATCCGCCAGATAGAAGCCAAGGCGCTGCGCAAGCTGCGTCATCCCAGCCGCAGCGAGCAGCTGCGCAGCTTCTTGATGGATGACTGATCAACGGCGCCGGACGGCGCGGACTTTTCCGCTCGCGCCGCCGCGATGAGCGTCCATGACGGTCGGCTCAGCCGGTCACCACTTCCATCGTCAAGTGCCGCTCAGTGTTGAGTGAGTTGGAGACCGGACAGCTGCTCTCCGCCTTTTCCAAAAGCTTTTTTGCTCTCACGACATCCGCGCCGGCAGCGACATGCAGCTTCGCGTGTGTGTCGAAACGCGTGAAGCGCATCTTGCCTTCGACCCGGTCCAACGTTCCCTGGGTGCGCGCCTCGAGCCGGTGCCAGGAGAATTTCGAAGAGGTTGCGATGGCCCTGAAGTTCAGGGCAAAGCAATCGGCCACGGCGGCGGTCAGCAATCCTTCGGGCGACCACTGGTTGCCGGGCCCATCGAATTCCTTCGGCGGCGAGGATTCGATGATGCGAACCCCCTCCGTCGACAGCGGCACATCGCCGTCCGGACGGACCGAAGCGTTGACAGTGTAGCGATGCGGGAAGGGATGCATAAAGGATCTCCGCGAATTGCAGTTTGTAAACGCCGCCCATCAGTTGTCTGGCGAGCCGAACAGCTTGAGCTCGGGACTATGGTCCACCAAACGGATCATGCGCTCGAAAGTCAGGCCGATTTTCTCCAAGACGGCGATTGACGACCAGTTGTCGGGCGAAGTGATCGCGACCACCCGCTTGATGCGCAGAATGTCTCGCGCGTGAGCAAGCACCGCGGCCGCGGACTCTACCGCATACCCCAAAGACCAGTATCGCGACAGAAACGCGAACCCTACGTCTGGGGCATTCAGCCCCTCGCGCTTGACCAGGCCGCAAATTCCGATCGGGGTCCCGTTGCGCAAGCAGGCCGCGTACAGGCCGAAGCCGTTGCGCGCATAGCTTTCCATCGGTCCTTGACGAATATAATCGCGCGCATCCGCCAGCGTCCTGACTCCCTTGTCGCCGATGAAACGGATGAATCCGGCCTCGTTCAGCAGCTCCCATATAAATTCCGCGTCGCCAAATTCCAGTTCGCGCAAATCGAGCCGCGAGGTTCTGATGACGCTTGCAGATTGAATGGTGCTCATCGGGCCGTGCCTGCCATTCTCGCCAAACCAAACGCGTCTGCCAGGAGCTGGTACGAATGTCGCCGCGCAGCCGCATCGAAAGTCCAGGTGTTGATCACGATCTCGTCCAGTTCCAGTTTACGCGCCAGTGCGTTCAACTTGTCGGCAACTTGGCCGGCGTCTGCCACCAGCGCCCTGGAGCGGAGCTTGTCGATCATCACGCGTTCCGCGTCGCCTGTAGGGATAGGCGGCAGCGTGCTCCGGCGATTCCAGCGGCAGCCTTAAGCCTTTCTCAAAGCCCGCACGCCAGTATTCTCGGGTCTTGAGCAGGTGCCGCGCCTCGCTTTCCGTGTCCGCAGCCAGCGCCCACACGCAGATCGTTGCCTGCGGGCGCGGATAGCGTTCCGTAGGCCGATAGTTCCTGCGATACAAGCTCAAGGCCTCTTCGACGCCCGCTCCGTCGGTGAAGAAATAGGCGTACGCGTAGGGAAGCCCAAAATGCGCGGCGAGCTGCGCGCCGTAATCCGAGCTTCCCAATATCCACAACTGCGGACTACTGCCGCCCTTTGGAAGCGCCATGATATTGCGATACGGATGACCCGCGGGAAGTTCGATACCGGATACCCAATGCTGCAGCTCCTGCACCTGCCGCGGAAATTCCTCTGCGCCGTGTGAATGAGGATTGAGGGCATGGGCGGTCAACCCATCGGATCCCGGTGCGCGGCCCACGCCCAGATCGATGCGGCCCGGTGCGATGGCCTCGAGCACGCGGAATTGTTCGGCCACTTTGAGCGCCGAGTAGTGCGGCAGCATGACCCCCGCGCTGCCCACGCGGATCCGCCGTGTCGTCGCGGCCGACTGCTGCGATCAGAATTTCCGGCGCCGTGCCGACGATGCTGGCGCTGTTGTGATGCTCCGAGACCCAGTAGCGCTCATAGCCCAATGCATCGCAATGCTGCGCGAGAGCGATGGAATCGCGGATCGCAACGTCCTGAGCACTTCCCGCCGACGAGGGAGACTGATCGAGTACGGACCACTTCATCGGTCGGTCGGTGATTCCGGTTCCGGCGCCAAGGCCGCCAGCATTGCCGCCATCTCGCGCGAGTCCGCATCGTCCGCGTTTTGCAGATTGCGCAACCACGCCCCGCCGGTCTGCTTGCGACGCGATTTTGACTTACCTTCCACTTGCCCGACAGCGCGGCAATGGAAAACTCGAAGCCGACGATCAGACCCAGCATCTTATCGATGTAAGGCGCGGGTGCATCGTCGATCTTCCAAGGCATGGAGCGCGGCGCTTCATGGGTTGCTGTCAGTCCAGCGACGAAATCGCGCAGCCAGGCCGCATCCTGGATAAATCGCAACGTGCCGCTTGCGTGCACCACGGCGTAATTCCAGGTCGGCACGACCTCGCCGGTTTCAGCCTTGGACGGATAGAAGGACGGTGAAATATAAACCTGCGGGCCTGCAAAGATGGCAAGTGCCTGGGTTTCGGCCCGATACTCCCGCCACAAAGGATTGGCTCGCGCGATGTGCCCACGAATGCATCCGAGAGGCGACGGTTCATCGCGGGTTTGCACTGGCACATGATTGGCCACGAGCCCGGAGTCGCACTGGGTCACCAGCGCGCATAGCGGATGCGCACGCATCAGCGCATGCATCACCGCAGGACGGGCTTCGTTGAATTGCGTGGGAAGGTACAAAATTCTCATCCTCGGCGGGTACGGATCCCAGCCTAATTGTTATTGGGCGTTCTGGCGAGCGCCGATCTATAACTCCCTAAGCATACCTATATGTGCATCATATATTGACTTATAGGGATGTTTTAGGCACTTTCTAAAGATGAGCGAGGAAACGCGTTTTTACTCCCTCGACCAGGTGGCCGAACGTCTCGGACTTCATGTCAGAACCGTGCGCGCCTATGTGCGCGCCGGACGCCTCAAGGCTATTCGCATCGGCAAGCAATACCGTGTCGCGCGCGAAGAGCTCGAAGCGGTGGTCGGCGCCGGCAATACACGCGAGGCCATAGCGCGGCGTCGGCGCGCCGAGGTTTCAAGCGTCGTGCAAATGGATGCCGTAACCGAATACACGGCGCTTCGAGTCGCCGATCATCTTCGCGACGCCGTGAAGACGCCGCGCCACGACGGTTCCACGCTGCGAATCGAGTCGATTTACGACGCGGGGCACGCTCATTTGAAAGTGATCGTGATCGGCTCTTTGCCTGTCGTGAGTCATATTTTTGGGCTGTTGGGCGCAATCTTGGACGCTTGACAAACAAAGCGGCCGGCGCGGATTATTTCGGTCCTCATGTGCCGCAACATCAAAACTCTGTTCAATTTCAATCCCCCGGTGACCGACGATGAGATTCGCGCCGCCTGCTTGCAATTCGTGCGCAAAGTGAGCGGTTTTCACGCCCCGTCCAAAGTCAATGAGCCGGCCTTCCTCGGCGCGATCGATGAAATCGAAGCAGCATCGCGCAGGCTGCTCGACTCGCTGCAAACCAACTCACCTGCGAGAAATCGCGAAGCAGAGGCTGCCAAAGCGAAGACCCGCTCCGCGCTACGATTTTCCCGGGTCAGCTAGATCGACAATCCCAAGCAAGCGGATGTACTTATTGTTGGCGCAGGTCCGACAGGCTTGGTGCTGGCCCTATGGCTCACCCGCTTCGGGGTTAGGGTCAGAATCATCGACAAGCTCGCTGCCTCGGGAACAACGTCACGTGCTCTGGCGGTCCAAGGACGGACGCTCGAGTTCTATCAGCAATTCGGACTCGCTCAAGCCGTGGTCGATGGCGGCCACAAAGTCCCCGCCATAAATCTTTGGGCGAAATCCAGGCCCGTCGCCCGCATTCCGCTCGATAATCTGGGGCAAGGCCTCACCCCTTTCCCCTTTCCGATTATTTTTCCGCAGGACGAGCACGAAGCATTGCTGATCAAGCACCTGGGCGGGATCGGCGTCGAAATTGAGCGTCAGGTAGAGCTCGTTGAATTCCAGGAACGCGACCATCAAATTCGCGCGACTTTGCGCAAAGCGGGCACCGACGAGGTCGGCAGCTATGCCTATATTGCCGGCTGTGATGGCGCGCGCTCCCGCGTACGCGAGGTGCTTGGAACAGGTTTTCCCGGCGGGACCTACGACCATTTGTTCTATGTTGCGGATGTCGACGCCTCAGGACCTTCGATGAACGGCGAATTGCACGTCGACCTCGACGTCGCCGACTTCCTTGCCGTGTTCCCGCTGCAACAAACCGGCACGTCGCGTCTGATCGGCTCGATCCGCGATGAGGTGGCAAAGGACCACGAGCATCTTGCATTCGAGGATGTGCGGGGACTAGCCATGCAGAATCTTCGGATTGAAATAGAGAAGGTCAATTGGTTTTCAACCTACCGCGTTCATCATCGCGTCGCGCAGCAATTTCGCAAGGGCCGCGCGTTCTTGTTGGGCGACGCCGCGCATATCCATAGCCCGGTGGGCGGTCAGGGAATGAACACCGGCATCGGCGATGCCGTCAATCTCGCTTGGAAACTCGCCGCCTCGCTCAAGCAACCGCACGCCTCTTCCTTGCTCGACAGCTACGAGCCGGAACGGATCGCATTCGCGCGGCGATTGGTCGCGACTACGGATCGCGCGTTCACCGCGGTGATCAGCGACAGCGCTTTCGCCCGGTTCGTGCGCACCAAAGTCATTCCCGCGTTCGCTCCCGCGTTGTTTCGCATACCCGCGATGCGTAGATTGGCCTTCCGCACGGTCTCGCAAATCGCCGTGAACTATCGCGACAGTGTCTTGAGCGGTGGCGAAGCGGGGAAGTTGCGCGGCGGCGATCGATTGCCATGGGTGAAAGTAGGCCGGGGCGGGGTGATTGGCCGGGGCGGGGTGACTGGCCGGGGCGAGGAGCACAATTTCGCGGCGTTGGCGTCGATGGATTGGCAAATTCATGTGTACGGTGACGCGGCTCCTGGATTGCAAGCGCTTGCTGAGGCCCGGAAAATCCCCTTGCATGTTTTCCCGTGGGATGCGGACATGCGGGGGGCGGGTCTCAAACGCGACGCGGCCTACTTGATTCGCCCCGACGGCTACATCGGGCTGGCTGATTCAGACGGCCGCGCCGCGGCAGTCGACGCTTATCTCAGTGAGAAAAACTTATGAATAGCCGGCGCGCCTTTATCTCGTTTTTGGCCGCCAGCCCGTTATATGCGGGCTTGGGAAAATTCAACAGGTCCTTTGCGCAGTCATTGGCCTCGCCCGGCGGCGATGGTCTGATCGCCCACCCCGGCGATGCGCTGGACGTGTTCGATTTCGAGCCCGTGGCACACCGGAACATACCGCCGGCCCATTGGGGCTATTTGGTCAGCGGCGTGGATGGCGAAGACACGCTCAAGGCAAACCGCGCGGCCTATACGCATTATCAATTGCAGGCCCGCCGGATGATCGACGTCAGCAAAATCGACTTGAGTGTCGAGCTGTTCGGCGCGAGGTTCAACAGTCCCATCGTTCTCTGTCCGCTCGGCGCGCAGAAAGCCTTCCATCCTGATGGAGAAATCGCGGTCGCCAGGGCCGCAAAGGCCAGGGAGCACTTGCAGATACTCTCGACGGTCACCTCCACCGCCGTCGAGGATGTCATCGCGGCGCGCGGTGCGCCCGTCTGGTTTCAACTCTACACAACGTCCAATTTCGATGTGACCACGAAATTGGTGAAGCGTGCCGAGGCAGCCGGCTGCCCCGCAGTCGCGGTGACGGTGGATTTACCGGCAGGCAGGAACATTGAGACCGCTTTGCGCCTCGCGCGCACCGATACCCGGACCTGCACTGCCTGCCACGCGCCGGCCGGTTCGGCGCTGTTCTCGCGCCCGATGTTTTCGCAAATCGACTCAGCCGGCCTGCAAATCACCTCCGCCTCGCTCACCTGGGACTTCATCAAACGGCTGAGAGACGTCACCAAGATGAAAATCCTCATCAAGGGACTGGAGGCCGGCCAAGACGCGGACCTCGCGATTACGCATGGTGCCGACGGCATCATCGTCTCCAATCACGGGGGCCGGGCCACCGATACCGGCCGGGGCACCTTGGAGTGCCTGCCCGAAATCGCAGCCGTGGTGCGCGGTCGCGTTCCCGTGATTCTCGATGGCGGCGTGCGGCGCGGCACGGATGTTCTCAAGGCACTGGCGTTGGGTGCGACCGCGGTGGGGATCGGCCGGCCTTATATTTGGGGGCTGGGCGCCTATGGACAGTCCGGCGTCGATCGTGTGCTCGAATTGCTGGACAACGAATTGCGGCTCGCCATGGTGGGAGTCGGTGCGCGAAATTTGCACGAGATTACGCGCGCCTCCATCATACGGCCGGCGTAATATTCGAACAATTCAAGTCACCGGGAAGCAAACTGTGCGCAACACGCTCGAGGCGGTCCAGCCGTTAACGTTGGTCGAAATGCAGGAAGCGCGGCGCAGAATTGCCGCCAGCATTGTGCGCACGCCGCTGGTGCGTCTTGACCTAGGGCCGAAATTTCCCGACATCCGCCTCAAGCTCGAGAATTTGCAGGCCACGAACTCCTACAAACTTCGCGGCGCCGTCAACGCCGTGGCGATGCTCTCGGAGGCTGAACGTAAGCTGGGCGTATGGACCATCAGCGCGGGGAACGCGGGTCAGGGTGTCGCGTATGCCGCCAGATTGGCGGGCATCCCCTGCACAGTGGTTGCGATCGAGACGGCGCCCACCGCAAAGATCGATCGAATGCGAGCCCTCGGTGCAAAACTGGTGCCGGTGTCCTACGAGGCCGCATGGCGCGCCCTCGGTGATCGCACCTATCCGGGAGTGACCGGAACATTCGTGCATCCCTTCGATGACCAAAACTTCATCGCGGGCCACAGCACCATGGGTTTCGAGATTCTTGAAGATGCTCCGGACACAGTCGCCGTCATTGCCGCCATCGGCGGGGGTGGACTTATAACCGGTGTGGGCAGTGCTTTGAAGGCGTTGAAGCCGGCCATCAAAATTTGGGGGGTCGAACCCGAGACAGCCGCGCCGACGGCCTTGTCGTTTTCCATGGGATCGCCGCAGGTTTTCAAGGACTGGAAAGCATCATTCGTCGACGGCGCCGGCGGTCAAAGCCTTTTCCCGCGCATGTGGGAACGGCTGAAGCCGGTGGTCGACGGCGCAATCGTCGTCAGCCTGGAGCAGACCAAGGAGGCGATGCGCATGTTGGCGGAGAAGGCCCGCGTCATCGCGGAAGGCGCAGGATCACTTTCGCTGGCTGCGGCGCTCACCGGAAAGGCTGGGGCGGGACCGATTGTTGCGGTCGTTTCCGGCGGCAACATCGACATGGCGAAATTTTGCGACCTCGTATCCGCGCCTGCTCATTGAGGTGCACCAGATCGTTGAGACGGGCATCGATGAGATGAGCATCTAAACGTTAAGGGCCTTGCGGCCCTCCAACCATGGACAAAGGAATGCCCATGGAACTGCACCCCATTCTCTCGGCCATGCGCCGCAATAAAGTCGGCGCCATCGTGATCGTCGTGCAGACGGCCATCACCCTGGCCATTTTGTGCAATAGCCTGTTCCTGATTCAGCAGCGGCTGCGCTCCAGCGAACGGCCCTCGGGCTTGCGGGAACAGGACATTTTCACCATGGCGAACCAATGGGTTGGGAATCCGCCGGACCTGGCGGCCAAAGTGCAGGCGGATCTGGCCGCACTGCGCGCGCTGCCGGAGGTGGTTGACGCCTATGCCTCCCAGTCCTATCCGCTTTCCAATGGCGGCTGGGATGACGGACTCTCGTTCGAAGCCGGGGATGCACACTGGGTGACCAGTGCCGCGCTCTACTTTGCCGACGAACACGGCCTATCAACCCTGGGTCTCAAGCTCGTCGCCGGCCGAAACTTCGATCCGGCGGAAGTGGTCGAGCGCAGCGACATGGAGGGCAAACCGCCCGCAGGGCTGATTGTCAGCCAGGCGTTGGCCACGAAATTGTTTCCGAATGGGGACGCGTTGGGCAAGTCGATTTACCTGGGCGACTACAAGCAGAAGGCGCCCATCATCGGCATCGTCGAGAGATTGCAACAACCCTGGATTTCGGTAAAGAACAGCAGGGTGGAATACGCCATGCTTCAGCCGTACCGCTTTGTTGAGCACTACTCATACTACATTGTGCGCGCGAAGCCCGGCCAGATCCTTGCCGCCATGAAGAGCGCACAGAAACAATTGCTCGCCCTCGACCGCGGGCGAATCAACGACAAGACACGCAGCATGAGCGAAACCCGGCATCGGGTCTATCGCGACGATCGTGGTCTCGCCATCATCCTTGGCGTGGTGAGCGTCGTGCTGTTGATTGTGACCGCCTTCGGAATCGTTGGCGTCACAAGCTTTTGGGTCTCGCAGAGGCGGCGGCAGATCGGTATTCGCCGCGCAATGGGAGCGTCGCGCACCGCCATCCTGCGCTACTTTCAAACCGAGAATCTCATGATTGCCTCGGCGGGCGCGGTTTTGGGGGTCTTCCTGGCCGTGACCCTGAACCTTTTGATGGCGGGAAAATTTGAATTGGCTCGCCTCAATATCGGCTCTACCGTAGTCGCCGCGATCGTCGTATTGCTGCTTGGACAGATTGCGGTTCTCTGGCCCGCGCTGCGCGCAGCGTCAATCTCCCCCGTGGTCGCGATCCGCAATAGCGCATAATGAATGGCGCATGCCGGGCCCCGAAGACTTTCCTGTTCATATCGATCGCAGGCGCGTGCTTCAAGCCGGCGCCTCTGCGGCTCTGCTGCTGGCCGCACGGCCCGCGCCAGCATCGGCCTCACAACCCGCAAAGCCGCTTCCGCTGAATGCGGTGCGACTGCTTCCCTCGCCCTATCTCACGGCGGTCAGCGTAAATCTCGGCTATCTGCATCGACTGGATCCGGATCGGCTGCTGCATAACTTTCGCAGCCAGGCAGGACTGACTCCGAAGGGCGCGGTTTATGCCGGCTGGGAGAGCGACACCATCGGCGGCCATACGCTGGGGCACTATCTGTCCGCCTTGAGCCTCATGCACGCGCAGACCGGCGACGCCGAGTGCAAGCGTCGCGTTATCTACATTGTCGATGAGCTGACACTCTGCCAGGCACAGAGCGCCGACGGCTTTGTCGCTGGATTCACCCGCCGCCGAGGCGACGCAATCGAACCGGGAAGATTGGTATTTGAGGAGGTTCAGCGCGGCGACATTCGGCCTCGCAAATTCGATTTGAACGGTTCCTGGGTGCCTCTCTACAGCTGGCACAAGCTGATGGCGGGCCTGCTCGATGCGCAGCGTCATTGCACCAGCAAGGCAGCGGTTCAGGTGGCCGAAAAATTGGGCTCCTTTATCGGCGGCGTGTTTGATGCTCTCAATCAAGAGCAGATTCAAAACATGTTGGATTGCGAGCACGGCGGATTGAACGAGAGTTTTGCGGAACTCTACAGTCGCACCGGCAACCCGCGCTGGCTGGCCCTGTCTGAAAGCATTTATCACCGCAAAGTCCTGGAGCCCTTGAGCCGCGGCGAGGACTGCCTGCCCAACATCCACGCCAACACCCAGATCCCGAAGCTGATCGGTCTGGCACGGCTCCATGAGCTGACCGGAGAGGCGCGTCATTTGCAAGCCGCCGCCTTTTTTTGGGAAACGGTGACGCGCGATTACAGCTATGTCATCGGCGGCAATGCCGACCGCGAATACTTTGAAGGCCCGCGTTCGATCTCGCGCTATATCACTGAGCAGACCTGCGAATCGTGCAATAGCTACAACATGCTGAAGCTGACCCGATATCTTTATGCGCAGCATCCGCGTGCAAGCTATTTCGACTATTACGAACGCACGCATTTGAACCATATCCTCGCGCAGCACCACCCGCAAACGGGCATGTTTGCCTATATGGTGCCCATGATGTCCGGCAGCCACCGCGAATTCTCGACGCCATTCGATGATTTCTGGTGCTGCGTCGGCACAGGTATGGAGAGTCACGCCAAGCACGGCGACTCAATCTTCTGGATGCGCGGCAATGACCTCATCGTCAATCTTTATATACCCGCCACTTTGAGTCTTTCGCATCCTCCGATCAGCCTGCGGCTCGAAACTGCATATCCATTCGCTGACGAGGTTGTGCTGAGCGTTGTTCGGGCCGAGGGAAAGAGCGCATCGGCAATCTCGCTGCGAATTCCTGCGTGGTGCGAAACTCCAAGCGTCAGTATTGACGGCCGAGCCCAGGTGCCCCGCGTCGTCGATGGGTACCTGCGGCTGCACCGCGTCTGGCGAGGCGGAGAAGTCATTCGTCTCGCGCTGCCGCGCAAGCTGCGCATTGAAGCGACCCTGGATGATCGGGGAACAGTTGCGTTGCTCTACGGCCCCCTCGTGCTGGCCGGCGATTTGGGCCCCGCGGCGCAACGCTGGGACGGAATCGCGCCCGTGTTGGTCGGCAACGATCTGTCGCGAAGCGATGATCTTGCGCGCGGTATCGTGCCGACCGAAGATTCCGCGGTTTTCCGCACTCGGGGCTTGGTGCGGCCGACCGATCTGACGCTGCGTCCTTTCGCGGTCCAGCACGATAACAACACCGCCGTCTATTTTCGCCGCTTTACCGAGAAGGAGTGGGAACGGGAACAATTGGAAATGAAAGCGGAGCAAGCGCGTTTGCGCGAGCTGGATGGGCGCTCCACGGATGTTGTGCGTCTCGGCGATGCCGATGCGGAGCGCGAACATTCTCTGCAAGCAAAAATTTCGTATGCCGTGGTCTATCGCGGACGCGCCGGTCGCGACGCGCGCTCCGACGGTTTCTTCGAGTGCACGATGAATGCGAGTCCCGGGCCCCTCACCCTGCAAGCGACCTATTGGGGGGAGGAGCGCGACCGTCGTTTCAAGATTCTCGTCGACGGCATCATCGTGGCCAGCGAACGACTCACAGGCGCGGGACCGAGCGATTTCTTCGAGCGGGATTATGCTATTCCCGTGGCTTTGACCAATGAAAAGGCCATGTTGCGAATCCGCTTCGAACCAGAAACAGGTTTTTCCGCGGGCCCCGTGTTCGGGCTGAGGTTGTACGCAGGCGGCGCCGCCAAAGCGTAGAAATCCCCCCTACATCCGGGCGTAAGGGGGGATCGCGACCTACGGTTCTTGCGTTTCAGTGTCGACTGTTACGCGCGTTGCCGTGATGGTTCCTGTGATCGGCGCCGGTAGCGCGGGCGTCTTTCCATCCGGCATCAATTGGTTGATTGCAAACGTTCCGGTATAACTCTGGCCATCCCGGGACAACGTCACGAATTGCTTGATGAAGGCTGGACCGCCCGAAGCACCAGGGCCGCCGCCCGGATTCCCCGGTCCTGCAGGCGCAGTAGAAGCCGCCAAGGGATTCCAAGATAAGCCAATGTGGTTGAGCACATAGGTACGCGCGCCGGTTTGTTTCCACACGCCGATGCACGAGGCGCCGACTATGGGGTTGCGGGCGCCGGAGAAGGTGACTTCATTGCCGTCGGCGAACCATGCGGTGTTGCCATTGTCGATCGGTGCTCCGTCGGGAATCCCGAGCGTCGCCATATTGCCCTTGGATGTGTACTTGAATGCCCACAAACCCACAATCGGCGCGCGAAAGAACGAAGGCCCAAATTCGTCTTCACCATCCTGCCGATAGTCCGCCTTCATGAAGCGTGCAGCACCAAAAGACTCCTGCGATCGCAGATCGGATCTTGGTATTTTCATCCCCGGCACGTCCAGACAGCCAGCGCTCGCTTGCTGAGCCAGCCCGGTCCCAAGAGATAACATTGCAATCAGCCCGACCCCGCGGACAGCGGCTCGACACCTATTCAAGTTAAGTAAACTGGTCTGGAATTTCATGAAAGACCCCCATGTGTGTGATTGAATACCCCTTGTCGACCTGAATCGACTGGGCGCAATCTAAGCCTTACGCCACGCGCAGTCCTTGGATAATCATGAGGGATTCGTGAGGGATTGACGCACGCTGCAAGGGAGATCTGTTTGGATCAAGTCGTGTATCGCTGCGGAGACTGCGAGCTTGACACTGCGAACCGCATTTTCAGAAAAGGGGGGGCGGAGCACGCGCTCGAGCCAAAGGTGTTCGCAGTGCTGACGCAGTTGGTGATGCGGCCCGGAGAATTGGTGACTCGCGATCAATTGTTGGACGCGATTTGGGGTCATCGTTATGTCACGCCGTCTACCTTAAATCGTGTTATTGCCTTGGCACGCCGGGCGTTGATGGACGATGCCGAGGAACCCAGGTTCATCCTGACGGTTCATGGCTCGGGCTACCGCTATGTAGGCCCGGTCGAAAGAGCCTCCGTGGCTCAGACTGAGCCGCGCGCGCGGTTTGCGCCGCCGGCTTCGGTACGCCTTCCGGCCCCCTTGCACACCTTGATCGGCCGTGAAAACGAACTCAACCAGATTGACGTGCTGCTGAATGGCGGCCGTTCGCTGACGCTGCTCGGGTCCGGCGGCATGGGCAAGACTCAGTGCGCTTTGTGCTTTGCTCAAGCCCATGCACATCGTTATCCCGACGGCATATGGTTCTTCGACTTGGCGCCCATGCGCCGCGCCGAAGAATGGCTGCAGGCACTGGCATTGGCATTGGCGATCGCACCCGCCGGCGAGCGCGAATTGCTCGGTAAAATTACGGGGATCTTCGCGGACCGGCGTGCGCTCCTGCTGCTCGACAACTGCGATCGCCTTTCAGCGGGCGTGGGCTCGCTGGTGATAGAAATTTTGCGCGGCACGGAGCAACTGAAAATTTTGGCTACGTCGCAACAGCAGCTAAGTTTCGTGAGTGAACGTGTGCTGCGTCTGCCACCGCTCGAATTTCCCGCGCTCGGACAGCCCGCCGATGCGCATGAGCTGCAGCAGATCGCCTCAGCGCCCGCGGTGGCGCTGCTGCTGGCTCGCATTCAAGACGCGCAGTCGGAATTCAAACTGACGCTGGCAAATGCCCCGGCGCTCGTCGGCATCTGCGAAAGACTCGATGGCATGCCGCTGGCCCTCGAACTCGCCGCGGCGCGCTTCGCGCTGCTCTCGCCCGAACAGGTTTTGGAAAGACTTGATCATCGCTTTCGCTTCCTGGTCGGCGAGGTTGCCGGCCGCGACCAGCGCCACCGGAATTTGATCGCGCTGCTGCATTGGGGTTTTGCGTTGCTATCGTCGGCTGAACAACGCATGTTGGCATGGCTTGGAGTTTTCGTGCAGGGGTGGACCGTTGAGGCCGTGATAGATTTCGCTCCGACATTCGGCGTGCCGCCGGAGGAGGCGGTGGATCTTCTCACCGGGCTCGCCAACAAATCATTGGCTTCCGTTGATCAGAGCGTCTCTCCGCCGCGCTACCGGCTGCTGGAAAGCGTGCGTGAATTTGCGCTCGAACAGCTTAAAATATTGGGTGATGAGCGGCGCGCGCGGGACGCGCACCTGGCTTACGTGCTGCGCATGACGGAAGCTGCGCATGCAGATTTGCTCGGAGTTCGAATGCGCGAGCGCGTTGCCCTGCTCGGTCCCGAGCAGGGCAATATCAACAGCGCGTCGGAGTACGCGGCGGGGGCCGGCGCCAATCCGCAGGCCGCGCTGCGAATAGCCGGATTGCTGATCCTTTATTTCAAAGCGCATGGTGACTATTCCTTGGCCATACGACTATGCGACCGCGCGCTGGCCGCCGCACCTTCGATGCGCAGCCGCGAACGCGCGCAGGCAGAGCTGTGCCGGGGGATCAACATATTCTTTTCAAACAAGATGACCAATCAACCCTTGCTCATCGCGGTAAGTATTGCGCGCGATGTGGGCGACGAATGGACCGAGGCCTACGCGTGCGGCCACCTGGCGATGTGGTGGATTCAGGCCGGCCAATCGGCCCAAGCCTCAGAGCACCTCGCCACCGTACAGCGGTTGGCAGAGAAACTTGACGATGACCTGCTGCGAGGGCTGGCCGGCTTGGCGCACGGCTGGCTGTACCTTGCACATGACGACACTTGCAGAGCGATTGAAGTACTGCAGCCGGTTCGCCGTCTCAGCGCCGACTCCCACCAACATCACTTTATCGGCATGTATATTGGTCTCGCACTTTTCCGTCAGGGCGAGTTGGCCGGCGCGGCCATGGAGTGGCACGAGGCGATGCGAAACGCCATCTTGGTCGCGCACCTGCGCGGCATAGCAGGATCAGTGGAAGGATGCGGCTATCTGGCGGAGCGGCTTGGCAAAGCAGAAGAAGCCTGCCGATTCTTGAGCGCCGCGGAGCAGTTACGCCAGCGTGCAGGCTCGCCGCTTTTCAGCTTCTGGTTTCGCCACAATGAATCGGCCAGGACCCGACTAATATCGGCTCTGGGGCAAAATCGCTACGAGACGCTGGTCGGCGCAGGCGCGCGGATGCGCACGGAAGACGTAATAAATGAAGCTGCGGAACGGCTGCAGCAATTTGGATTGCTGCCTGCCGCCTAAGCACTCTGCAGAATTCCGGCCGGGTTGTACTTTTTCCGCAATGCCTCGAGCCTGGCTGCATTTTGTGCTCCGAATCGGCGTACATTGTCGGAATCATCCTGATCTGCAAAGTTTGCGAGCGTTCCCGGCAAGGCGTCGCGCGACGCCTTGTCATGGAGTGCACGAATGCCCTCCCGCAATCCAGAAACGGCGCCCGCTGTGTCGGTGACGCCGATAAAGTTCACGAAGAACTGCGCGTTACGATGGGCAAACGCCGTGCCTCCCGCGGCAAATCTCGATACCTGACCGCCCATGTGCTGCACGTGAATTTCGCTTCTCAAGCTCGGCAAGCGGTAGGCCATGGCAGCGAGATCGTCGACGATAGGGTCGCCGAGAGCCGCATAGTTTGCGGTTTTCCAATAGTAGTAGTGACCTCTCGGCGCCGAAGGATCCTGCAACTGCTGCCACTGCGCATAGGGCATTCGGCCGATGTGATCCGCTACCGGCTGACCGTGTCCACGCAACGCCGCCAGCGCTCGTTCTCCTTCGGCAAGATCGCCAGACCAGCACACCGCGAACATGAGAACTGGGCGTCCATGCCAGGCGGAATCCAAAAATGGCAGTGGCGGGCCATGGGTGATCACCGCGAGTCCGCAGAACTCATCCGGAGCCGCCGCCGCAAAATCGCGGAAGGCGCGCAGGGCTTCGCCGGCGTGCTCGGCTGGGTGCACGATGAGTCCGGCCAGCACTTCGCGCAGGGGATACAGTTGAAAATCGAAGCTGGTCACCACACCGAGGCCGCCTGCGCCGCCGCGCAGCCCCCAGTAAAGATCGGAGTGTTCCTGAGAAGAAGCGCGGACAAATCGACCATCCGCCAGCACCACGCCGGCGCTGCGCAGATTATCGCAGGCAAGGCCGTGTTTGCGCATCAGCCATCCTGCACCGCCGCCGAGCGTAAATCCGCCCACGCCGGTACTCGAGACCAGGCCGCCGGTGGTCGCGAGCCCCTCAATTGCGGTTGCCTTGTCCACATCACGCCACACGGCGCCCCCCTGAACGGTTGCCACGCGTAGTTCTCGGTTGACGGCCACCTGCCGCAGCTTCGAGAGGTCGAGCAGCAGCGAGCCGTCGCGAATCGAGCGTCCAGCCACATTGTGACCGCCCCCTCGGACCGTCATGCGCAGTCCATGGTCAACCGCGATTCGCATCGCTTGCGACACATCCTCGGCATCGGCGCAACCAATAACGCAAGAGGGATATCGATCGATCGCGCCGTTCCATACGCGGCGCGCGATGTCATAACCTTCATCTCCGCGTACCAGCGATGTACCGCGCAGGCGGGAACGAAGCGCGTCGAGCACCGAGCGCTTTAAAGTTACGGTCTCATCGTTCATCGAACACCCCTTTTCCGACCTTTTTTCTGGAGGCTCCATCGATGCGAAGTCTACGTAAAAAGCGGTGGCTCTATGCTCCGCAATTGTGATGAATTTGTGATGCGCCGACGCGGCGCATCGGGCCGGCGAGCCGTCCTTCATCGTTGGGAGGCGACGAACCCAGCCCGCCGCCGGCGCCGGTGGAGGCGAGCCCTCTGAATCTCAGATGAAAGAGGCCATGCTGGACGCCATGAATCATCTGCCGGGAGCGTTTCTTCTACGTGGACAAGGAAACCGGCAAGTGGGCAATGCGGCCGCCGTTCTAGGTGTGGGTATCGATCACTGAGTCTTGATTTCTATTTTCTTGAAACCAGCCGGGACGGTAAACACGTCTGCGCTCACGGCGTTGGTCGAGACCGAAACCAGCTGTGATGACACCGTCATCAAGCCCACATCGCCTGGCGGCATCACCGCCGGCGCGGCAGCCGGCGCCGGTTGCGCCGCCGGTGCATCCGCCGTGTCCTTCTTCTTCTTTTGGAAAAGACCGCCAAGCTTGCCTACCACCGCGCCTGCGATGTCGCTGGGGCTTTGCGGCGTGCTGTCCGATTGGCTCGTTTGCGCTTGCTGCGAATTTGAATCCTTGCATTGCGGGCCGCCTACTCCGAGCGAGAAGCTGCTCTTTACCGGATAGCCTTTCACGCTCTGCATCTTCGCCGCGACTTCGCTCCAGAGGTCCTTGTACTGGCCGAACAAGGCCTTGGCTCTGTCGGACAGATCTTGCGAGTTGGAGAGATCAAAACCCATCCTGGCAGCGTAGGCGCTGTAGAACTTTCTGGCTTCGCCGCTTTGCGCGAAATCGGCGGACGTCCACTGGTCCAAAACCAATGCGACCTCGCAAATCGATCCGGTGTCCTTGTCCTGGCAAGGTTGGGTGGCGGTGACCGTCACGCGTTGCGCATCGTAGCCGGCAAATTGCGCCTTCTCGCCGCTCTTAGTGACCTCGACTTTGGCGGGAAGCCAGGTGCATTTGGATTGATCGACTGCGGATGGCTGCTGCTTATTCTCGGCGGAGGCCGCTTGGTCGGACATTTTCTGCATCTGGGAGCGAAGCTGCTCGAAAGTCATCTCCGTGTATTCCTGCTTTTTAACGTTCAGGTGATAAAGCTTGTCCTGATCGAGCAGAACGATCTCGGCGCTCGGCCCAACCGCATTGCGCGCCAGGAAGCCCACGAGCTTCGATTGCATCTTCATGTCGCTGTCGGTGCGCGACTTGTCGCCGGAAATGCTGGTGGAAGAGGTGCCCGACATGTTGGCAAACGACATGGCACCGACACCCTCGACAGAGGTGCTGCGTACGACGGTAATGTCGGCCTGTGCAGCTCCGGCGATCAACCCGAGAATGCCGGCCAGCAGCGCGGTTGACCGCGGCTTTGGTACTTTCATGTAAATCCCCTTTTCACCACTATGCTCACTTAGACCGGAATGCTGGCCGAAACCCGCCATCTCTTGACAATTTTGGCGGCGAGCGTCACTGCGTTGCGCGATTGACAGGCATAATCACGCGCCCAAGTCCACGGAGTCCTGCCGATGACATCTCGCCTGCGCCAAGCCATCTCAGGTTCGCTCCTCGTTTCGTCGGCTGTAATCGTTTCGTCGGCGTTCATCGGCGTGCCGGCGCCGGCCGCGCCGGCGGCTCGGGAGCCGGCGATCGCGCGCGACATCCTGCAAGAACTGATCGATACTCGTTCGACGCACGATGTCGGTTCGACGGACGTGGCGCGCAAGGTACAAGCCCGGCTGCTCGCAGCCGGCTTTGCCCCGGCGGATGCACAGCTCCTCATACCGGCGGATCATCCGCGGGCCGGCAACGTCGTTGCCCGCCTCCACGGCCGCGGAAAAGGCAAACCGGTGTTGTATCTGTGCCATCTCGATGTCGTTGCGGCGAAGCCGGAGGACTGGACGCGCGATCCGTTTCATCTCACTGAGGACAATGGGTGGCTGTACGGTCGCGGCACCATAGATATGAAGGGCCAGGATGCCGCCGTCCTCGCTGCCCTGCTCCGGATGAAGAGCGAGGCTTTCATTCCGGAGCGCGACATCATCGTGGCCTTCACCGCAGACGAGGAGTCCGGAGGCGAACTCAACGGCGTCGACTGGCTGCTGACCGAACACCGTGACCTTGTGGATGCTGATCTGGTGATAAACCCGGACGGCGGCGAAGCGGGCATGAAAAGCGGCCGCCGGCTTTATGTGGGAGTGCAGACCAGTGAAAAGATGTCGATGGCGTTCGAGGCGGAAGTGACCGACAAGGGCGGCCACAGTTCGCGGCCCACCGCCAATAATCCGATTTACCGGTTGAGCGAAGGGCTGGCGCGGCTTTCGAAGTTTCGATTTCCAGTGCATCTGACCGATACCACTCGGCAGTATTTCGAGCGTCGGGCGGCCATCGAGACGGGCGCGACCCGATCCGACATGCTCGCCGTGGCGAAGACGCCGTCCGATCCGGCCGCGCTCGAACGTCTTTCGGCCGTGGTCGAGACGAATATCCTGCTGCGAACCACCTGTACCGCGACCCAGATCGAAGGCGGCCACGCACAGAACGCGCTGCCTCAGCGCGCCCGGGCAACGTTGCAGTGTCGGATCGTTCCAGGCGAGTCGCAGGACTCGGTTCGCGACGCGCTCATGCGCGTGCTCGACGATCCGAGCATCAAGATCAGCGTCATCACCCCCGCGACTCCCAGTCCGGAGTCGCCGCTCACGGGCAACATCTTGCCGACCGTCGAAAAAGTGGCCCGCCAGTTATGGCCGGATATCGTAATTCTCCCGCAGATGGGCGCCGGTGCGAGCGACAGCAAGTACACGCGCATTGTCGGCATGCCAAGCTACGGCATCGATGGCATGTTCGATGATCTGGATGACGCGCGCGCGCACGGCCGCGACGAACGCATCGGCGTGTTTGCCTTTGGACAGGAAGTCGATTTCACCTACCGGTTGATGCGCGAGGTCTCCAGACAACGTTAACCTCCGCGTTCAATTGCGTTGACTTTACCCAATCATTTGTTGTGTAATCACAATGATATGTCAGTATACACATCATTTTCGTGATTTTACATAATCGAATTTCCGTCTTTCGCGCCGAGCAAGGCATATCTCGGCGGCAATTAGCTGACGCGGTCGGCGTCAATAACCAGACCATTGGTTATCTCGAACGCGGCGACTACAAACCAAGCTTGGAACTCGCCTTGAAGATCGCGCGTCATTTTGGGGTGGCTGTCGAGATGCTTTTCTCCTTCGAGCGCTTCGAATCCATTGCCTTGACGCTCAGGCGCGCAGGAGACGATGAATGAAGAAACCGGCCATCGAAACATTCCTGTCGAGGCTGAATAGCACTCTGCGGTGGACCGGACTGCCTGACCGGGTCGCCGATGAGATGTCCGATGCGCCATCAGTCGATCGCAAGCACCGGCCATTGCGCTGGATCCCGATTTGGCCGATCGCTTTCTCGTGCGCCCTGTTCGTTCTTTCCTTGATTTGGCGGTGGGCGCTGAATCCGGCATTGGTGTCCTCAATGGGCGCCGTCATCGTGGCGATGGCGCCGGTAATCTATATCAGCGGGCCGTTGGGAAAACCTTCGCTCGACGATGATGAGCGCGAGGCGGCGCTGAGAAAGCAATCTTTCCTGTTTTGCTTTGGGCTGCTCGCGTTTCTCAATTGCCTCGGCCAACCCTTCCTCATGATCCTGTCTCATTTGCAGCATTGGCAAACCGCGCGTAGCGCGAGCGTCGCAGGATCGGCCTTGATGCTGAACCTCACCTTGTTCGGATGTTTGCCAACGCTGTACGCGAGCTGGAATTTGCGGCAATTGCCGAAAGAATGATCGCGTCCGGGATCTCGTACGCGATCGTCGCCGAACATTTGCGGAATAATGGGCCCGCTCACCATCGAATTAGCGCAGAAAATTCCTAGTTTTATAGCCGTTTCACTCCGGGTCTCTTGTATTCCATAACTTTATGGTTATTATAACCCTATGGTTATGGACACAAAGCAATGACGCCATCGCAGCGCCTCGACGCAACCTTCGCCGCCTTGGCCGATCCGACGCGCCGCGCCATCCTTGCCCGGCTCGCGCGGGGAGACGCCTCGGTCGCCGAACTGGCCGAACCTTTCGCCATGAGCCAGCCGGCCATTTCGAAACATCTCAAGGTACTCGAAAACGCCGGCCTGATCTCGACCGCACAGGATGCCCAGCGCCGCCCGCGCAAGATCGAAGGCGCTCGCCTCGGTGAAGCCGTCGGCTGGCTTGAGGAATACCACCAGTTCTGGGAACGCCGTTACAGCGCCCTCGATGAACTGCTCGGCCATCTGCAGGGCAAGCCCCCGCCATCAAAACGCAAACGCCACTAGGAGAAACCAGATGGCATCCGTTCAAAAGATTTCCCCGTTGCTCATGTTCGACGGACCCGCCGAGGAAGCGGCGAAGTTCTAGGTCTCCGTTTGCGCTGGGCCGCTATGGCCTTCAACGACTGACCTCCCCGAACGCAAAACATAAAACACAAAAAGGAACTGCCGTCATGACTAAAGAGAAATTCAAAGTCGAAATCTCGCTGCCGAGCGACACCGAGGTTCGCGTGACCCGCAGCTTCCATGCGCCGCGCAAGTTCGTCTGGCAGGCCCACACCGAGCCGAATCTGGTGCAGCGCTGGATGTCCGGCATGCCCGGCTGGTCAATGCCGGTGTGCGAGATGGATGTGCGCCCCGGCGGCAAGTATCGCTGGCGTTGGCGCTCGGACGAAGGCGGCAAGATGTTCGGCTTCTTCGGCGAGTTCAAGGAAGTCGACGTCCCCGCGAAGATGACGCAAGAGGAATACTTCGATCCTGGCGATGTCGGCGGCGATGTCGTCGGCCACATGCCGGTCAACAATCCCTCCATGAACCGCTCTACCTTTACCGAGAAGAACGGCATCACAACGGTGGTCGTGCTGATCGACTATGGCTCGATAGCCGCGCGTGACGCCGCCGTCTCGACCGGCATGACCGACGGCATGGAGATAAGCTACGAATGCCTCGACACGCTCCTCGCCGAACAGCAGGGAAGCTGACTGCGCCAACAAGCTTGAGATCACGCTGCCGAACGACCACGAGATCGGCGGATAGGAAATTCATACGACCCGTCCGTTGCCAGACCGCCAAACCAGCGTGCCGCGCTGTCCGCGTGCCGCTCACTGGACAGCTTGACTTCGAGCCGCCGGCACCAAGGAGCGCTCGCAAAGTTCCACGCGCGGCAAGACGCCCTGGCCACCGAGGCTGGTGTTACCTCTGATCCGAGCCCCAAATAACGCGCCCGCCTCGAATCGTATCGCGCACTCGCGCGAAGGCGGTTGGATCTTGTGCGGGGTCCGCGTCCAGCAATACCAGATCTGCGTCCATTCCATTCGCGACCCGCCCCTTGCGGCCGGCGTACCCAAACCTCTCGGCGGGGGCAGTGGTGAGGGCTCTTAGAATTGCTCTCCAATCGAGGGCCGCGGACATCAGTCGATATTCTTCAGTGGTGTCGAAGGCATCGGTGTAGCCGACGTCCGTACCGAAAAGGATCTGGCCTCCCGCGGAGGAATAGTCCTTAACTTCGGTTGTAATCATAGTGATGGCGTGCGCAAGGTCGTCGGAGCTCTCGTTGTTTCTGCGCGCCTCCACTTCAAAAAGCGTCATCGTTGGGATCAACGCCATGTCGCGGTTGCGCAGCCTGGCGATTAATTCGGGAGTCCATCCCCCAGGGACCCCGCCACCATCTTGGGCGGTAGGGTGTGCGAGGATATCGACCCCGGACTCGATTGCGACCTTCAATCCGGCCAGGTTCGATGGATGAGCGAAGGCAGGCTTGCCGTGTTGGTGCGCTTGCGCAACGATGGCTTTTGCAATATCGATTCGCATTGGCCGAACGCCTATTTTCCCGCCGACGATGGCGCCCGCGAAGATCTTCACGCCATCGGTGCCAAGAGCGAGTTGACGCGCGGCGCGAGTTGCGGCTTCTTTCGGCGTGGCCACTTCTTCGCTCGGCCACCCTTGTGACTTGAGGAAATCGCGCACATAAATTGGTGTCCCGTCCTTGGGGAAAAAGGGATCACCGACAGTGAGAATCATGGGACCCTGAATCTCGCCTGAATCGATGCGTCGTCGCAACGCCATGGCGTTTTCAGTTGAGGACGCGAGATCAAAGACGGTCGTGAAACCCCAGCGGGTGAGCATCGCTTGCAGGGCACTCTCGATGGTCTTGGCGTTGGCCGTAGCAGCATTGAGCACGTCCGGGGTCATGAGGTGAATATGGTTGTTCCAGAAACCAGCGGTCAGCACGGCACCGTGTGCATCAAGCAGACGAACTCCGGGTGGAACCGGCGTGTTGGTACGCGAGCCGGCGCTGACGATCCGACCGTCTTTCACCACGACGACGCTGTCCTCAACTGGTGTGGCGTCGGGCGATGCGTACAATCTGGCCCCCACGATCGCGAGGTTCTCGGAGGCTGGTGGTTGTGCCTCGCGCGCAGTGGCACTTGCGTTGAACGGGAGGCCAATGATTAAACCGATGAGCAGGCAGGGCCGCACTTCGCTCATCCAACGGTGAGTTTTTCGGTCGATGATCATTGGGCTCTCCGAGAAGGGGCGGCTGCAAATGACTCGATGCAGTGGCGAAGGACGCTACGAAACAAATTCTTGAAGTGCTTTTCGTCTGAAAAGCGGTTCGCGCGCAGCATCGAGACCATGCCTTGTGCTAGGGCTGACAGCGACAACACGAACTCAAGTGCCGGTTTGTCGCCCACCCGTCGATCTGCCCGTGCCTGGTCGATCCGTACCATGATCATCGCAATGACGGGCGAGCGCCCCGCAGCGAAGTCGCCCGGATATTGTCGCGCATTTGGTGCGGGTAGAAAGAACGCCGCGTCAAATCGGTGGGGCTGTTCGAGAGCAAAGTCCATGTACGCCTCGCTCAATTCGTCCAGCCACTCCATGGGATCCTGCGCCGTAAGTGAACGCACTACTTTCTCCCACGCAGCGAGGCCGTCCTCCACCAGCGCGCTCAGTAAGGCGTCCTTGTCGGCGAAGTGCCGGTACAGCGCCATCGGCGATACGCCGGCTCGTGCGGCGACTTTGCGAATTGTTAGATTCGCAATTCCTTCTCGGCCGACGACGACCTTGGCAGCGGAGAAGATACGATCTTTTGTCATGCGTACATAGTATACTATTTAGTGTACTGTGTATACAAGCGAGATCGAAGACCGAGCTCATGAGCGATAGAACCGGTCGATTCCTCAAGGTATTCCAACGCGTCACGGACCCAGTGCTTAATCGTCTGTGTCGGGCATTACGTCAATAGAGGGTTACGAACCTTCACCGCCGCAAATCGTGAAAAGTCCCGGTCGGCGGACCATAGCTCGCGAACTCCGTGAAAGCGGCAGATCGCGGCAATTCTCGCATCGTGGATCGCGCCACCTTGCACGCGTGCAGCAAGTGCGATTCCTGAAAGGCTATCGAGGTAGCCATCTGCCTCGCCGATGAACTCGAGAGTCGGGCAGGCATTCAGCTCTGCGAGCGCCTCGAGAGCGCGCTCGAGCGGTGTGGGCGTTCTGTATATTTTGGGGTGTGTGACGATCGCGATGAACTCATGCGCACAAGGCCACGGGACCGCCCATCGTTCGTTTCCCACCGCGAGCTTCACGAGCGCGGCATTCGCCTCCGCATGAAACTTCGCGTCCTCCCGATGCGCGTATACCAAGAGGTTGGTGTCCACCGCAATCATGATTCTTTGTGCGTCGCTTCGCTGTAGATCGTGGTCCGAATCTTTTCCCAGTCAGCCTCGCGAAATTCAGCGTTCAGTCCGCCCTTACCGAAAGTCGGAAAGCGAAATGGGCGAGATCCGGGCGTTCGGCGGTCTTTGAGAACCATACGCAAGCCTTCTTCCAATACGGCTCGCAACGTCGAGCCTTCACGTTTAGCTAACTGCTGCGAACGTTTCAAAAGTTCGTCCGCAATGTCTACGGTTGTTTTCACTATGGGTAACCCATATAGAATAATATGGGGAGTAAGGGTACCATCTTTCGAACCAACTTCCAATAGGATTGTGGCAGCTGCCGATAGACTGGTGGCGATTGTCGACATCGCCATGTTCGATGCGGTGAATTCGATCTCACCTAAGTATCAGCCCTATTTGGTCAAAGAGGGTGGTTTCAGCGATGCGTCCGCGGAGGCTGCTGCACCGGGAGTTACGCATCGCTGGTCGTCGCTCGAGACATTCACGAACGAAGTCGCGAACGCGCGTGTCTGGGCCCGGGTTTCACTACCGTTCGTCTGGACGGGCAGGGACCGCGATGGGACGTGAAGTCGGGCGCTATGTGGCCGCGAACTTCGCACCGGCTCCGAACCGTGCTGCGCAGCCGCCGCGCTAGGACGCTGAGCTGCTACGAATTAGTGGGCCCGCTCGGACTCGAACCGAGGACCAAGGGATTCACTCAGGCCCCGCCGTTTCCGGAGGGAGTGGACTATCTCTTCACCCCGGTGGGGTGCGGGACGCTCTAGCCTGTCATTAAGCGCGGCTGAACGCGCTCAGGTAGTCTCTGCACCTTCCGGCGGTGTACCGCCGGCTTGGCTCAGGGTTGCCATCAGCTTCGAAGCTGGTCAGGTTTCCCTGAATTCATCCCGTCCACTTCGCACCTTGCGATGCGAAGGCACCATTTATTGATGAGTCCCCTGCTCTAACCAACTGAGCTACAGGCCCGACGGCGCGCATCTTAACATGCGGCGTCGCCCCCAGCCCCGCCGGGCGTTGGGTTATCGTACTTCGCCAGTGAGAACGCCGCCCCTACCCGACCTACCCATCAAAGAAGCCCTTCCGGCGCTCCTTGAGGCATTGAATGCACGTCCCGCCGTGCTGCTTGAGGCTCCGCCAGGCGCGGGTAAGAGTACGGTCGTGCCCATCGCTTTACTGCAAGCTCTCTGGCTCAAAGGTCAGAAGATCCTGATGCTCGAGCCGCGCCGCATCGCCGCGCGTGCCGTGGCCATGCGCATGGCGGCGCTCTTGGGAGAGCCTGTCGGCCGCACGGTCGGCTTTCGCACCCGCCTGGAGACTCGCGTCAGCCGCGAGACGCGCATCGAAGTGGTTACGGAAGGCATTCTTACCCGCATGCTGCAAGAGGATTCCGCACTTGCGGGCATAGGCTGCGTGATCTTCGATGAATTTCACGAGCGCAGCCTGAATGCCGATCTTGGGCTCGCGCTTTGCATCGAGAGCCGCGAGAACCTGCGGGAAGATCTGCGGCTGCTGGTGATGTCGGCCACGCTCGATTTGAAACCTTTGGTGCGGCTGCTTGGCGATGCACCGATCGTATCGGCGCAAGGCCGCAGTTTTGATGTGACGACGCACTATGTGCCCCGGCGCAACGAGACTCATCTAGAGCTGCAGGTTTCACAGGTGGTGCGCGCGGCGCTACGCGAGCATGAGGGAGACATTCTGTGCTTCCTGCCCGGTGCCGCCGAAATCCGCCGCGTGCAGCGCACCTTGCAGGAATCCGATCTCGGTTGCAGCGTCCGAGTCACGCCGCTCTATGGCGAACTTGCAAGCGCGGAGCAGGATGCGGCACTCGCACCGTCGGATCCCGGCTCGCGCAAAGTCGTGCTGGCTACGAGCATCGCTGAAACCAGCCTCACCATTGAAGGCATTCGCGTCGTCGTCGACTCCGGAATGCGCCGCTATTCGGAATTCGATCCCACCACCGGCATGAGCCGACTGGTGACGGGAAAAGTCTCGCAAGCGGCGGCGGATCAGCGTCGCGGACGCGCCGGCCGTCTGAGCGCTGGAGATTGTTACCGTCTTTGGTCCGAGGGCACGCATGCCTCATTGAGTCCGCAGACGCCGCCGGAAATCCTGCACGCCGATCTTGCGCCGCTGGCATTGGAACTGGCGTGCTGGGGCGCGACGGATGCCGACAGCCTCGCCTGGCTCGACCCGCCACCGGCGGCGCCGCTGGCCCAGGCAAGAGAGTTGCTGCTGCAGCTCGAGGCCATCGATGCAGCAGCACGAATCACCGCGCACGGCCGCGTCCTGGCAAAATTGGGAATGCATCCGCGCCTTGCGCACATGCGCATCAAGGCGCAAGAACTCGACGCCGAGCGCCTCGCGTGCGACCTCGCCGCGATCTTGAGCGAGCGCGACATCCTGCGCGCCGGCGCGAACGCGCGCGACGCCGATTTGCGGCTGCGGGTTGCCGTGCTGCGCGGCGATCAACGCGACTTGCCCGCCGGTGTCACGGTGGATGCGCGCGCCAGCGCACAAGCGCAGCGCACATCTGCGAACTGGCGCGAGGGTTTGCGGCGCGATTCACGCGATTCGGCCGATCCGCACCAAGCGACCGGGATCCTGCTGGCGTGGGCTTATCCGGATCGCATCGCGCAGAGCCGCGGGGACGGCGGCCGATACCTCTTGGCGAATGGCCGAGGCGCGCGCTTTGCCGAAGCCCAGGCGCTCGCAAAGTCGGAATTCATCGTGGCGGCCGAGCTTGACGGCGCAGAACGCGAGGCGCGAATATTTCTTGCCGCGCCCATTGGCCTCGACGATTTGAATGTGCACTTCGCCGCGCAGATTCGTGAAACAGCGCAGATCCGCTGGGACGATCGCGTGGGTGCGGTCAGCGCCAAACGCGAACGGCGCTTGGGATCTCTGCTCTTGGCGGCGTCCGACTTGCGCGACCCCGATCACGGTGCTGTGCAGCAGGCTTTGCTATTGGGACTCAAACAGGTAGGCGTTAAGGGGATGTCGTGGACCAAAGAGCTGCGTCAGTGGCGCGCCCGGGTCATGCTGATGCGCCAATACCAGATACCAGGTCCTGCGCCATGGCCCGATCTCAGTGACGAGGCGCTCGAACGGGACATCGAACAGTGGGCGCCGGCGTGGATCATGGGATTCATGCGGCGGGAACACTTTGCGAAGCTGGACTTAGGCAACGCGCTGCGCGCTTTCCTCACCCACGCCCAAGCCGGCATCTTGGAACGCGAAGCCCCGACTCATTTCACCGTTCCGAGCGGTTCGCACATCCCGATTGACTATTTGGACGGCGAGAATCCGAGCCTGTCGGTGCGGCTTCAGGAATTGTTCGGCTTGAACTCGACGCCGTCGGTGGCCGGCGGCAAGCTGCCGCTGGTGCTCAAGCTGCTGTCACCCGCCGGCAGGCCGGTGCAGATCACCAAGGATTTGGTGAGCTTTTGGAATCGCGGATATCACGAGGTAAAGAAGGATCTCAAGGGCCGCTACCCCAAACATTACTGGCCTGACGACCCTCATACGGCCCAGGCCACACGCCGCGCCCGGCCGCGTTAAGATCCATCTCTGCCGTCACCCGAAGGAACCCGTCCATGCGTTCGACCGCGCTAATTGCAATTCTCCTGAGCTTGACCTCGATGAGCTTTGCGGCAACGTCGAGCGCGGGCGCCGGGGTGGCCATGGATCCCGCTGCGGCGGCGCGTTTCGCGGGTCTGGCCCTCAAATGCCTGCACGATGAATACCCCAATCACATCAGTCTGACGATGGACCGCGACGCGGACGCTGCATCCGCCACACGCGTTGACGCCCGCCTTTTACGGCTGCTTCGATTGGCACTCGGATGTCCATGGGCATTGGTTGCTGGTAAGACTGCTGCGCTTGATGCCGGATGCGCCGTTCGCCGCGCGCGCAAGAAGCGAACTTGCGCGCAGCTTCACGCCGGAAAACATTGCGGGCGAGTTGAACTACCTCAGGCATCCCGGCCGCGCCTCGTTCGAGCGACCCTACGGACTCGCCTGGCTGCTCGAGCTGTCCGCGGAACTGCGCGAGTGGAATGATCCACAGGCAAGGCAATGGTCCGCAACGCTCGCAGCCTCTTGAAACCGAGGCTGCGTCCCGCATCAAGTCCTGGCTGCCGAAGTTGCACTATCCGATCCGCATAGGCGAGCACGACCAGACCGCGTTCTCGTTCGGATTGATATGGGACTGGGCGGGGGTGGCCGGGGACACGGAAATGCGTTCACTGCTGAACGATGCGGCGCATCGGTTCTACATAAGTGATCGCAGCTGCCCACTGAGCTATGAACCCTCCGGCGAGGATTTCCTTTCGCCCTGCCTCGCCGAGGCAGACTTCATGCGCCGAGTCCTTGGTGCGAGCGCATTCGCGCCGTGGTTGTCGGCATTTCTGCCGGGCATCCCCCAACGCAGCGGCAGCAGCTGGCTGCAGCCCGGCGTCGTGACCGACCGTTCCGATCCGAAGCTGGCCCACATCGACGGCTTGAATCTGAGCCGCGCATGGATGCTCGAAGGAATTGCACATGGATTGCCGAAGGGCGATCGGCGCGTCCCGGTGCTTCTCGCCGTCGCCGCAGAGCATCGAGATGCGGCTTTACCGGCCGTGACAGGCGAGCACTACGAGGGTGGCCACTGGTTGGGTACGTTCGCTGTGTACCTGACGAGCGCCGCCGGCCTGCGCTGATATAATCCGCAGACGAAGTCCGAAGGAGTGAGCAGACATGTCGGATCATTGCGAGACGGATCGCGCCACGTTCACGGCGATGACCGAGAGCACCCAAACCGATTGGCAGAAGATCGCGGCCGCTGCGAACGCCTTCAATGGCGAGCTTCCGAATCGTGTGCTGGCGCACCTGCAAATGCTCAAAGGCGATTGCGGCGGATTCAGCGTGGATCGGCTGGAACACTCGCTGCAATCGGCATCGCTGGCCTATCGCGACCGCATGGACGAGGAATATGTCGTGTGCGCATTGCTGCATGACATGGGCGACATTCTCGCTTCCACCAATCACGCCGAGCTCGCTGCGACGATACTCGAAGCCCTTCGTCGCCGAGGAAAACTGGTGGCTGCTTCAGCATCACGGCATCTTCCAGGGTTACTACTTCTTTCATCATTTGGGGCTCGATCGAAACATGCGCGAGCAGTTTCGCGGCCATCCGAATTTCGAGCGCACCGCGCTGTTCTGCGAGCGCCACGATCAAAATGCGTTCGACTCGAAATACGCCACGCTGCCGTTGGAATTCTTCGTGCCGATGGTGCAGCGGGTGATGGCCCGTCCCAAGCGTTCCATCTACCTGCGCGAGGGACAGAGCGAGTCCAAGGAGCTGCTGCAGGCCTAGGAGCTGTCCCCTAGGATTTCACGGCCGCCATTTCGGCTGCGTCTTGCTCGACGGCGATCACCGCAGGCGTGCGCCAGCCGCTGCGCACTCCCCAAAAATAAAAGGCCAGCGAGGTGGCCGCGACGCACAGCTGATCCCAGCCGTAGCCGATATAGTCGTGCCCCTCGAATTCCTTGCTGCCGGCCCACGATAAAACCGTAATGGCAATGAGATAGGCGAGAAGCCACCACGAAGCTCGCAGCTGCCGGCCGAAGTCGCGCCAGTCGCCCTTGGCCTGGTAGTACAGGTACACCGGCAACGGCAGAATCAACAGCAGCATGATCTCACCGGTGTGCGGCCAACGCGCCCAGAACAGCATCAATGTCGCGAGCACGAAGGCCATGGGCGCGAGTACCGGCAAGCCCGGCACTCGCAGCGGGCGGTGCAGATTCGGAGCTGTTCGCCGCAGCACGATGACGCTGATCGGTACCACCAGATAGGTGATGATGGTGGCCACTGAAATCACCGCCGCGAGCTTGCCCCAGCCGCGAAAGAAGAACAGGAAAATGAAGGACACCAGCAGGTTGAACCACATCGCCGGCCGCGGAATGCCGTACTTCGGGTGAACTCTGCCGAGCACTTCGGGAACCGTGCCGCTGCGCTCCATGGCGTAGATCATGCGCGCGGTCGTGGCGGTGTAGGTGCTGCCCGTGCCGCTCGGGCTGACAAACGCATCTGCATAAAGCAACAGCGCCAGCCAGTTGAGATTGAGGGCGAGGGCCAGTTGTGCGAATGGCGAACTGTATTCCAGCGCCGCCCACCCCTCGCCGAGATGGTCCGGCGACACGGACCCCAAGAAGGCCACTTGCAGCATCAAGTACACGACCGTGCTCAACGCGATGGAGCCGAAAATCGCGAAGGGTACGCTGCGCCCCGGATGACGCGCCTCGCCCGCCAGGTTCACCGGACTTTGGAATCCGTTGTAACTGAATACAATACCGCTGGTCGCGACCGCCGTGAGAATCGCGGCCAGGTTGCCGACATGGGGCCCGCCATGCACGCCGACGTGAAAGTTCTGCGGATGAAAGCCGCTGCACATGAGTGCGACCGCGGTTGCCGCGGGCACGATGAGCTTGAAAAAAGTGATGGCGCTGTTGGTACTCGCGAATACCTTCACGCTCCAAAAATTGACCAGAAAATAAATCACCACCAGCACCGCGGCGATGAGCAGTCCGGCAAAGGTCAGCTCCCCCTGCCCTTTGGCGGCATGGACAAACAATGCATGCGCCCAGTCCCAAGGCCACGAACTCATGTACTGTACGGAGGCTTCGGCCTCAACGGGTATCACCGAAACGATGGCAATCCACGCCGCCCAACCTGCCACGAATCCGACCAGCGTGCCGTGCGAATAATGCCCGTAACGCACCGCACCGCCAGACTCAGGGAACATGGCGCCGAGCTCGGCGTAGGTAAATGCGACGAACATGATGACAACCGCGCCGATGACCCAGGCATAGACGGCGCCGGGGCCCGCCAACTGAGCTGCGCGCCACGCGCCGAACAGCCAGCCCGAGCCGATAATGGAACCCAAGCCCGTAAACATCAGGGCGATGGCGCCGACGTCGCGACGGATCGCGCTTTCATTGGACATGAATGATCTCCTTGCCGGACTGTAGCGGCTTTGCACGGTCTCGCGCCACTGCTTGCCGGACCTGCACTTGTTTAGCAAGGAGCGTCGCGCCTATATTTGACCTATATTGCGACATCGCGCGGCAACGAGAGAATGATGTTCAACCGGAAACAGCGGCTTTTGACTGGATCTTGGATGCTCACGATGGCGTGCATGCTCTCGGGTTCGTTCGCCGCGGCGGCGGCCGCGGCGCCGGCATCGAAATTTGTACTGTCGGGATCCGATCCGCAACTCAGCGTCAGCGTTCCTTTGATTTACACCGCCAAGGCCTTCGGCTGTTCGGGAGGAAACCTATCGCCGGAACTGCATTGGTCCGGGGCACCGGCGGGAACCCAGAGCTTTGTCCTGACCTTGTTCGATCGCGACGAGCGCAGCACGCCATCGGGATGGTGGCACTGGGTGGTCTACGACTTGCCGAAAACGACCACAAATTTGCCCAAGGGAGCCGGCGCGGAACATAGCAGCGCCCTGCCGGCGGGGACGCTGCAGGGTCGAACCGATCTGGGCGAAGATGCGTATCATGGCCCGTGCCCCGCCGAGGGCGACCCCCCGCACCGCTACGTATTCACGATCTACGCAATGAATGTGGCGAAGCTGCCCGTGCCCGCCGATTCCAGCGGTGCGATGGTCACCTCGATCGTGCAAGAGCACCTGCTGGGTAAGGCCGTGTTCGTGGCGCACTACGGCCGACCGAAGAAATAGCGCCGTCTGAAATCTTAGGCCGCAGCCTCGCCCTCGCATCCGTGGTCGCAGCGATCTCGCTCAATCTGCAAAGTGGCGTGCTGGATTTGAAAGCGGCGCTTGAGATCCGGAGTAAGCGAGGTTAAGAGCGCATCTTCCGCGCCCCGGTCCGGCACAACCAGATGCGCGGTCAGGGCGACGCTGGTGGTGGAGAGCGCCCAGATGTGTAAATCGTGGACATCCGTCACGCCGCGCTGATCGGCGAGATAAGACATGACGGCCGATGAGTTCACGCTGGCGGGAACCCCATCGAGCGACAGCGTCAACGAATCCCGCAACAGCCGCCAGGTGCTGACCAGGATCACCGCCACGATCACCAGGCTGATGATGGGGTCGATCAAGCTCCATCCTGACCAGATGATGAGCAAACCCGATATCACCACGCCGGCGGATACCACGGCATCGCTGAGCATATGGAGGTAGGCGCTGCGCCGATTGAGATCGCCGTGACTGCCGGCGTGCAGCATCCAAGCGCTGAGGCCATTGAGCGCAATGCCGACTGCCGCGACAATCATGACGGTCCGCCCGGCCACCGGCGGCGGTGACCCGAGTCGGCTTACTGCCTCCCAAGCAATGGCCCCGCAGGCCAAAAGCAGCAGTACCGCATTTGCCAGGGCTGCCAACACCGAGGAGCGTCCCAGGCCGTAGGTGAACTTCGCTCCGGGCGGCCGGCGGCCCAGCATCAATGCGCCCCAGGCGCAAACGAGGCCCAAGACGTCGCTCAAGTTGTGGCCGGCATCCGCAATCAATGCCACCGAGTTGGACACGAACCCGAAGCCGCCTTCCACGACCACAAAGACGAGATTCAGGGCCACCGCGATTCCCATGCGAAGGTTGATTCCGTCGGCGGGGATCACATGGGCATGGCCGTGCCCATGATCATGATTATGATCATGGTCGTGCTCGTGATGTTCTTCATGTTCCATCGGATTCGAATTCCTTCAATGCTCGAACGTTTGCATGCGCCAAAGCGCAGGGAAAAAAACGCGCGCCCATAGGATGGTCACTACTATTGTGGCGGCACCGCCGATCACAATGGCAGGCACCAAACCGAACCATGCCGCGGTAGTACCGGATTCGAACTCTCCCAGTTCATTCGACGCGCCGATAAACACCGCGGTGACCGCGCTCACCCGCCCGCGGATCTCATCCGGGGTTTGCAATTGCACCAGCAGCGAGCGCACGAATACGCTAATCATGTCCCCCATCCCCAATATGACCAGCGCAACCATTGCCACCCAAAACAAATGCGTTAGTCCCAATACCACGGTTGCCAGACCGAATGCTGCAACGCCCGCGAACATCGTAACGCCGACATTGTGCGAGACCGGCCGAAACGCCAGCCAAACCGCCGTCGCGCCCGCCCCAATGCCCGGAGCCGCCCGCAAGTAGCCGAATACGTCCGGGCCGGCGTGCAGCACATCCCGCGTATAGGCGGGCAGCAGCGCAGTGGCCCCGCCGAACAATACCGCAAATAGATCCAGCGAAATGGCCCCAAGCACCGTTTTGCGATGCCAGACAAAGTGCAGGCCCTGCAGCAGGGTGGACCAGGCGAGGACCGAGCGTGCCGATGGCAGCCGGCGCTTATTAATCAAGACCACCAGCGTGATGGCCGCCAGCAGCAATATCGCTGCAGCGCCGTAAACGACGCCTGCGCCGCTGTTTTGCCCGAACCGGCGCTCGGCCAGCGCGTACACGATGCCCCCGATGCTGGGCCCCACGATGACCGCAACCTGGCCGGCCGAGGAGTTGACGGCGAGTGCGTGGCGCAGCGTTGCCGTAGGCACGATGGTGGGTACGAAGGATTGCGTGGCCGGCATTTGAAAGGCCCGGGTGATGCCGAGAATCGCGAGAACCGCAAAAATCGGCAGCGTGGTCCGGATATTCATCCAGGCGAAGCAGAGCAGCAGCAGGGTGCAAACCGCATATGCGCAGTGGCCGAACAGAATGATCATGCGCCGGTCAAACTGATCCGCCACGTGCCCCGAAAACAGCACCAGGCACAAGAAGGGCAGAAACTGCGAAAGTCCGATCAGCCCGAGGTCCAATACCCGCCCGGTGAGGTGATACACCTGCCAGCCCACCGCCATGATGGTCATTTGCGTCGCGATGGAGGCGAAGAAGCGGGAACACAGATAGAGCGAGAAGTCGCGGTTCTTCAGTACTGCGAAGCCGCCCGCCACAATCTTAAACGGGACCCGGCGAACTCATTCGCTCTGGATTGGCCGCAAGATCCTGCGTGAACAGCACATTCAGCAGCAGGCCGCGATGGTGCTGCAATCCTTTGAGGTGCTCCGCAAATTTGTCAGGTCCGAGAAACACCACCGGCGCGCCGAATACGTAAGCGGACTTGAAATATTTCTCGACCATTGCAATGAACTCGATCGCGCTGCTGCCTTGCTCGCGCAGCTGCTCAGGCGAGAACTCAACATAGAGATTTCTTGTACGGGCCAGGCTCAATTGCGCGCCGCGCATGACCGCCACCTCGCTGCCCTCGGTATCCATCACGATGAGATCGATCGAGGTCCACTCCGCCGGCAGCGTCCGATCGAGCGTATCCAAATTGACCGTGATCTCTCCATCCGCGGGCGCAACCCGGCTGTTGCCGGTGTTGATGCTGTTCTCCGTGAACTGAATCTTGCCGGTCCGGTCGCCGAGCGCCGCATTGATGGCGAGGACGCCTTCGATCTCATTCAGCGCCAGATTCATGTTCAGCAGCCGATAATTGCGCGGGCTCGGCTCGTACGCGACGATCGAATGCGTTCCCGAAATGCGGGCCAGCGGTATCAGCACCGCGCCGATATGCGCGCCGGCGAACACCACGCGCGACTTGGCGTCCAGCAGTTGCTTCAGCCAGCTGATCTGCGGCCAGTCGTATTCTCCGTTCTCGAGCAGGGAGCGCGATACGTTGAAATCTCCGGCGTGCACGCAAAGCCGGCCGTTTTTTGTCTCCGCGACGACGGCGATCCCGTGCTCGCCCAGGGATCTTGCCCGCCATCGGCCGCGCAACCGTCTCGAAAGCCGCTTTATATAGGGATTTCTCACTCAAAAATGTCGGGAGACATACAGCGTTGCGCTTTCTATTTTATAGAAGGTCTCCGGGCGAACGCCCTGTACATCGCTGGCCAATACGTGGTCCCGCGCCAGATTTTGCGCGTAGCGGAAGTCCAAATTCAAATCCCAGCCCGGCAGGACATCGCGCCATTGGCCGCCGACGCCGGCATACAGCGACGTCGCCGGCGTCTCGACGTTGTAGCGCGCGACGCCGCCAAACACATTGACCGCAAGCGGCCCGTCAAAGCGGTGGCGGTAATCGAGGGGACGCAATCCAATCAACAAGTGGCCGTCGACCTGGTCAATTTCCGCGCGCACTCCCAGATCATTGCTCTCTGACACGGCGCGACGCGCGCCGAGGCCGAAGTGAGGGCCAAAGGCGAGTTGCGACGTCGTAATGGGTATGCCTTTATCCAGATCTGTGCGCACCTTGTTTGCATTGACGCCGGCATCAACGAAGACCTGCGCGCCGTGATGGTCCGCATCATGTGCCGAAGCATCGTCATCGTCGTAGCCGCCCGTGTCGCGGCTGTGTTCATCGCCGCCATAACGAACGAAGCCGGAGAATCGCGAAAACCCGCTGCCATCGACGTCCCGTCCGCCCGCTGCCTCGGCGCCGACCACCACACCGCTCCAGGGATGCGAATAGCGCAGCGTGAAATCGTAGTAATGGTGGTAGGGAAACGCGCCGGGGGTGGGCACGAAAACTCGATTGTCGCCGCCGTAATAGGTTTGGTTCTGCAGCGTGCGCGCGCGGGCTTCAAGGTAGCCGCCGAACGGCGGTTCCCAGCCCACCCGTACCATCTGGCTCCGCGCTCCCACGCCGTCGCCGAAGTTGCGCTGATCGGCGCCCCAATTGCCGAGCACCAAACGATCATTCGTCATGCCGTTCAGGAAAATGTTGTGCACGTACCAGATATTCGACCATTCCGAGATCTCGTAAGTGGCATCGAAATGCCGAAAAATCCGCGGAAAATCGATGCCGGCGGAAATGGCCGGGCTGCCCAGAAGATAACTGCCGCCGTCGGAATTGTCCTCGCCGGCGTACTGGAAATACACGGCAAAGGGTACTTTGCTCGGCACGATGAAGCGGCTGATGTAGGACGCCTGCTGATTGCCTTCCGTCTGCGCGGTCCCGCTGGGCTCGAGGAAGTTGCGCGCCAAGGTTCTTATGGATGAGGGCAACCCGGCGCCCCCGCCGTATTCCAACAGTCTGTTGACGCCGAGCGACCAACCGCTGAAGGGCTCGATCGATAACTGCGCTCCGAACAAGCGCGGACTGCCGAATGCTTGATTCCCATTAAAGACGATTGGCTGGGACGACAAGCGAGTCAGAAAAAATTCATACTGGAATCCCAATCGCGTCAGCGGCTCGTAGTTCGAAAGCGTCACTGAGGGCGTGGTTGGCGCCTCGGTGCTGACCAGCGTGCTGCTGTCCGTCATGGGCGAGAGCCAATGATCGCGATATCCGAAGTCGAACTGCGCCCAATTGGTGCCGAAGCTCGCCATGGAGCCCGTGGGAATGGCACGGCCGTTGTAGGCAATTCCGCCGGCGCTGACCAGGAAATAGTCGGTCGGCTGCGCGTAGGCAACCACCGATAGCTCGTAGTCGCTGCTTTCCGGCATGCCATGCTGGTTCGGCAACACCACGCCATCCTTGGAATGCGCCACAGACCCGGTGGCGCTGGCGTGCGTGACCGCATAGTCGCGCGAATAACGCTCAAGGTATCGGCCTACTTTATCGCAGAGCGGCTTGTCCACCTGGCATGCCTGCGGCAATGCCAGCTTCACCAATTCGACGGAAAACGGACGCTTCAGGATGGGCTCATCGGCGAGGATCAGGACTCTCTCGATCTGCCGCTCGACTTCCGGCTCGAGGTTCATCGGCAGGTACGCCGTCACACCCGCGGCGGTAGCGGCGCCCGCTGCGGCGAGATACAGGCCGCCGGCGAAAATATGCCTGGTGCGCATCATCGGATCGGCGCAACGATCAAGCTCGCCGCCCGACATGCGCCGCGGGCCGCATCGGCGGAACAGGCACGCGGCTTCAAATCTCGATCCAGGCAAATATGCACCTCACGCAGCCGCGGCGCATCCTGCCGGCTGCAGGTGACGACTATGGCTGGCGCCGTGAGCGTTGGGTTGGCCTGCAGAAACTCCGCGGCGATCGCGCTCGGCGGCTGCTCGATCTGGCGGGTAGCCCCGGTCAGGGACGCTGGAAGATTGATGCCGGAATAGGCCCGGCGCAGGACCGCAAAAAAGTCCCGGGCATCCAAACCACTGCAGGTGCCATGCGTCGACCATTCGTGATAGACCAGGCCGCGCGCAGGCATGATGTCGGAAATGCCGGAAACCACACTCTCGGGGACTTGCTGGTGCACATTGCAATTTTCCGGCCATCCTTTTTCATATTGAGGCCACAAGCCGTGCACGATGAATCCGAAGCGCCGCGGACCGTTGCACTCTGCCGCTCCCGGATCCGACAGACAAAATGCCGGCGACCACGATAGAGACAACAGATAGTAGTCAAACTTGCCGGGCTCGCCTTCCGACGATTTTCGATGCCGGGCGCCGGCGCTCGACACGAGGGTCAACAACGCCAGCAGGATGAGCACGGCGGATTTGAGCGGATGCTCTCTGCTTGAGCGGATCATGCTGAATTCTCGCTCAACCGCCGGCGCGGAGCGATTGAATTTCGAGGCCGCTGGCGCCGTTCACCCAGGTGTCCTTGTCGCGGATGATGGCCTGCGCCGGCAGCGCGGCGGTCTGAACCGCCATGCCTGGGATTTTGCGCACCGCCGTGCCGACTGCAAAAATCTCGACCAAACTGGACCCCAATTCCACGATGTAAGTCTTGATGCCGACCACTTCCTCGGCTCCCAGCGCGGTCGCCTCGCGGTTCACGCGGTCGAATACCTGCTCGCGAGCCTCGTAGATCAGCGTTGTCAAATCGCCCAGCTCGCCTCGCACCAGGCTCTGGAATGCCGCCCTGATGCCGCCGATCGCGCCGAGAGAATACACGGAGGTGGAAATGAGAAGCTTGATCGGCGCGTATCCCAGCTGCGTCATGCCCCACAGCTCTTCGCCTGTGAGGTCGCTGGAGACCGGCGAGCCGCGTGTTTCCGGCGGCAGCAAAGCATGCAATGCCGCAGTGCCCGCCATGTACATCTCGTGGAAGCCGGCAAAATGCAGCACGTTGGTGCGCACGCCGACGACCGCGTTGGCGCCCACGGCTTTTGCGTGCGTCACCAGCCGATCGAGCGCGTGATGCCGCGTTTCATTGAACACATCGCTGAATTCTTTGATCTCGCCGCGCACCAGCGTCTTCAACGTTCCGGCGATTCCGCCGACAGCGCCCACTGAATAGGCGATGTTGCCAAACACGAATTCCTTCGGATCGTAGCCTGCGTCCATATGGCAATACAGCTCCTGCGCATCGCCGGCGCTGGTGAACAACGCCGTGCCGGGACCGCCCCTGACGCCCGAGCCGACGAACAGGAATTCCGAGTTGCCGCTGAGCCCGCGAAGCTCGGAGTTGACGCCGACGACTCCGTGAACCTGTTCGCGATCGGCTTCCGCGCGCATGCGTTTGAACGCCGCCGCCCGGCCCTCGTGAATCATTTGCGTTACATCGGGAATTTCCCCGCCGACGATGCCGCGAAATGCCGAGCGAACCCCGCCGAGGAAACCCATCGACTGGATGCTGTTGCCGATCACCACGCCGCTCGGGACGAGGCCCTTGAGGCGCATGCAGTAGATTTCGTTACCCGACAGACCGGTCAATTTGAGTACGCCCTGCATGCCGCGATCGTAAGATATAGCGGGCTAGCTGTCGACGCGTGATCGCGAATTCGGATTGAGGCGCGCCGGCCAGGTGCTCCAGAGGATCAGTGCCAGCAGCACCAATTGGAACGGCAGTCGAACGATGAGCAGCCAGCGCGGTACATGGAACAGCTCGGCGTGCTGCAGCATGTAGACATTGGCCGGAGTCACGGCAATGGTCAGCAAGAATAGCCCGACGCCGGCTGCACGCCGCGTCGCGGGTATCAGGATGCCGACCGCGCCCAACAATTCGAACACGCCGCTGATCAGCACGGCGGCCCGCGGCCACGGAATGACCGGCGGCACGATGCGCATTTCCGCCTGGGTGAGCGAGAAATGTGCGACACCCCCGAACAGGAACCAGAGAAACACCAAAATCAGGCCGATGCGCTTCACCACGGTGCCCATGGCGGGCGTGGCCATGGCCGGTGTGCCCGAGGCGATAATTTCAGGTTCGCTGTCCGGTGTCGTCATCGGCTCTCCCCGACGAATCAGGATCGATCCAGTGCCGGCGTGCCAGACGCCGACGCCGCCAAAAACGTTCCAGCTTCGGTCCCAGTCCCACCCACTCCGGACGCAACCAGACCGGATTCTGCGGCTCCTCGCCGAGCGCCGATAAAACCAGGCTACGCGCCTCTTTCGCCGCGTCAACGACGCTCGGAGCCACGTCGCGCCACACGATGATCGCTTCAATGCCGCGATCGAGGCCGGCTTGCAGGGCCGGCTCGACTCGCGCCAGCACGGTGTTCCACGCGGCGGCGCCGGCGGTCTCATCAGGCATCGCACTCAGAATCATCTGCACCAATACATGAGCGGCTTGCGGCGGGATATTCGGCGCCTCGTTTGCAGTTGAACCCATTGCCAATGCCTGCAATTCGAAGGCGGCGCGGACCTCAGCCAGCAGGATCTGCAGCGCCGCGGCGATGTCGAGCGGCCGAATGTCGGCGCGATCCGCGATCGGTGCAGCGTTTGGCGTCGATTGCGGGCCCTGTTCCGCGGGCGGCGCCGTGGGCGTGCGGACCGCCGCCGTGGCGGGCGAGGACGCGGGCATTTTGGTCACGTCCATCGGCGGCGGCAACCCTATTGCGCCGGCGCGTGGCGATTGACGAGGCTCACCATCCGATCGGTTGCCGCGTGGAACAAATCCAGCCCGAGATCGGGCAAGTCGACATACATGGCGCTCGCCTTCAACAGCGGCTTGACGCGCGCGGTTTGTTCGATGATGTCGTCATGCGGGGCGAGTACCGTCAACTGAGACTTCAAGGACTTGAGTTTTTTGTCGATGGGGTATCCGCATGCCGCGCGAAATGCCGCGCCCGGATTTGCCGCGAGCACATGCTCGATGAACCGATGGTGCGCGTCGGCAAGATCGTGCGGCGGGTGGCGCAGCGCGAGACCGCCGCGCCACGCTCCCAGCACATGACCGCCCTCGGTGGCGGGCCGCAAAGGCTGCTCGCTGTATTTTTCCAACTGGCGTTGCTGCTCCTCGGCCGTAAACAGCGGCATGCCGACCGCGATGACACGCCGCACTTGCGAGCCCAGCTGATGCGCGATCTCGATTGCCTCGATGGAACCGGTATGCACACCAAGCAAGTCGATCTGTCCCTGCATGCCGGCAGCCTTGAGGCCGTCCACCGTCGCGTGCGCGTATTGTTCCAAGGACAACGCCCAGGGCGGCGCATCGGAAAAACCGTAACCCAAGCGATCCGGGGCGTGCGTCGGTCTTTCGAGCTTTTCTTGAAACGCCTCCCACATCGCGCCCGACCGCGGCGACATATGCAGCAGCACGAGCGGCACGCCGCGGCCGTCATGGCTGCGCAAGTGCAGCTGGCCGAATCGCGTGGGATAAATGCGGCGAATCATCTAAGGTCCGGGTATTTTGCTAGTGAGCATCCAAGAATGCTTCTATCACGGGCGCAACAGCTTCGGGACGTTCAATGTGCAGCATGTGTCCTGCGCCGGGGATGCTGACAACCTCGGCGCCGGGGTGGGCAGCGCGCAAAGCCTCAATCGTGCCGTCGGCGCCCAGGCGTGTCAGGTAATCCGACTCTTCTCCCAGCACCATGAGGAGCGGTGCGCGGATCTGGCGCCAGGTCGCCTCGGCATCCTCGCGCTTGTAGAGAATGGGATTAACCCAGTGATGGCGCGGATCGGCAGCCAGGCGCACGCGGTCGTTCTCATCAGCAACCCCCCAAACACGCGCTACGAACGCCGCTGCGGCCGGAGAAAATCTCTGGTAGCGAAACTGAATCACGGATGCCAGCTGCTCGAAGGAGCTATAGCTCTTTTCGGTCGTCGGACTCTTTATTTGATCCAGCCACTTACGCATGCGCTTGGGCGCATCCTGCGGCGAAGTGCGCGGCAGCCCCAGGCCTTCGAGATTTATGACGCAGCGCACGCGTTCGGGGCGAAGTCCGGCATAAAGATTGGCGATATTGCCGCCCATGCTGTGACCGGCGATGCGCGCCGGCGAGTCCGGCGATATCTCATCCATCAAGGCATCAAAGTCGCCCAGGTAATCGGGGAAACCATAGCCCTCTTGCGGCCACTCGCTGCGTCCGAAGCCGCGCCAGTCGGGCGCGATAATGGGCCAATCATTTCTAAAGGCATCGACGATGAATTGAAATGTTTCGCCGCCATCCAGCCATCCATGCAACAGGAACACCGGCGGCTGCAACGCCGAAGGCGCCGGCCCCCAGCGCGTCAAATGCATCTCAAGACCACGAACCCGCAGTGTCTCGCGCCGCGGCTGCCGCAGCGCCTGGTACGCCGTTACGCTATCCAATCAGTGCAAGTGGTGCAGGCAGAAGCAGCAGCCGATCAGCGCACCGATCAAACCGCCAATCGCGCCACCCACGGCGCCGCCGACCCCGGCGGCTTTACGCAACTGATTTTGAGGAGGGCTTTGGCCGCCGTCGTTCGGCTTGGCTCCGCCGGGCCCGGTGCTGCCCGGCGGCGGCGGCGACGGCGGCGGTGGTGGTTTTTTGCTTTCGTTTCCGTTTGACATGGCTCCGGCTCCTGGGTTTTTCGTCTTGAGGCTTCGCTTTCATACACTTAAGCGGCGCCGTGCCGCAAGAGCCACCGCCGTTTGCAGTGAGTATGCGCCGAGGTGCATGCTCTGAAAATGATGGGAGATCGAATCGGGCCCTACCGGGTACTGCGGACACTGGGCGTCGGCGGGATGGGCGAGGTGTATCTTGCCGAGCGCGCTGACGCTCAATTCGAGCAACAGGTCGCGATCAAGGTGGTGCATGGCGGCGCGCTCGCGGTTTCAATGCATTCACGTCTCAAGCTGGAACGCCAGATCTTGGCGCAGCTCGATCATCCCAATATTGCCCATCTCCTGGATGGCGGCGCCCTGCCCGACGGCAGCGCTTACATCGTCATGGAATACATCGAAGGCGTCGCCATCGACGTATTTTGCGATTCAAATTGCCTTGATATCGCTGCGCGCCTGAAACTCTTTCAGACGGTTTGCGCCGCCGTTCACTATGCCCATCAAAACCTCATCGTTCATCGCGATCTCAAACCCTCCAATATTCTGGTCACCGCAGCCGGTGTGCCGAAGCTGCTGGATTTCGGCATTGCGAAATTATTGGATGACCGCCAAGCCGCACGGCACACGCTCGCGGTGACCCAGGCCGACGTTCGGATCATGACCCCGGATCACGCCAGTCCGGAACAGGTGCGCGGTCAGGCAATTACTACGTCCAGCGATGTTTATGTGTTGGGCGTGCTGCTCTATAGATTGCTGTGCGGAACCAGCCCTTTCTTCATCTCGTCCATGCGTCTCTCGGAAATCGAGCGCGCGATTTGCGAAAAAGACCCTCCGCCGCCGAGTCAAATGATCCCCGCCGAGGAATCGCCGGAGGCTCAATCCATTGCGGCGGCGCGCGGGACGAGCGCGAAGCGTTTGAAGCGCGCCTTGGATGGCGATGTGAACAACATCGTATTGATGGCCATGCGCAAGGAACCGGAGCGCCGCTATGGGTCGGCGGAGCAGCTCGCCGCCGATATTCAACGTTTTCTCGAGGGAAAACCGGTGATTGCGCGGCGCGATACGGTGTCATATCGCACATCGAAATTCGTAAAGCGCCACTGGCTGCCCGTGAGCGCCGCGGCAGCCGCTTCCTTCATGATTGTCGCGTTTTCGATCACCACGTACATGCAGTCGGTGCGGATTGCCGCCGAGCGCGACCGCGCCGCCCATCAGCGTGAACTGGCTGAGCATGAACGCGCCAGAGCGGAGGAAGTCTCGAGCTTTCTCGTCAACCTGTTCAAATTGTCGGATCCCGGAGAGAACCGAGGCAACCAAGTGACCGCCCGGGAGCTTTTGGATTCGGGTGCGAAACGCCTGCAAACAGGCCTGCAAGATCAACCCTCAACCAGGGCAGCGCTCTTGTCCACGGTTGGAACAGTCTATGACAGCCTAGGACAGTACCAGGATGCGCTGCCATTGTTGAATGAGTCACTGCAGATCCAGGCCCGCTCGCAAGATTCTTCGCGCGTCGAAACGCTGCTGGAACTTGGGCGCGCGCGTATCGGTGCGGGCGATCTTCCGGCGGCGGAGGCTCCGTTGCAGGAGGCATTGCGTGTCGCCCAGCGGGATGCCGGAGCAACCAGTGTTGAGACCGGCCATTCGCTGTGGTCGCTCGGCATGCTTCGATTCGAGCAAGGGCGAAATGCCGAGGCCAAGGGTTTGTACATCCGCAGCCTCGATGTTCTTGAAAACAGCCGGGCGCCGCAAACGGATGTTTCTGCGGTGTTGAGCGATCTCGCGAAGGTCTACGTGCTCGAACAGCAATGGGGTCTCGCAAAACAAACCCATGAACGGGCTTTGGAAATCGATCGGCGGGTACTCGGAGACGATCATCCGCGGGTGGCATTCCGCTTGGAAAACCTGGCGATCGTTGCGCAGAATATGGGCGACTTGAAGCTGGCGGAGACCCTGTATCTCGATGCACTGAAGCGCCTCGAGCACATCTACGGCGACCACCATCCCGAAATCGCCGTTGCGAAGGGCAACTACGGCTTGCTGTTGCAGCGCGAGGGGCGTCTGAGCGAGGCGGAGCCGTTCCTCCGAAGCGCCTTGGAAATAAAACTCTCGCTTTATGGTCCCAGCCACTTCATGGTCGGATACTCGCGCGTCAGCCTGGCAATTCTCCTTCACGATAAGGGCGCTTTGGCCGACGCGGAAAACGAATTCCGCCAAGCCCTGGCGATCTACGACAAATCATTGCCGGCGAATCATCAGTATCGCGCGGCGCTGCTCATGCACTTCGCGGGCTTGCTGGTGGATCGGAACAAATCCGCCGAAGCGCTTGCCAGGAGCGAGGAGTCCATCAAGATCTGGACTGCGACCTCGCCGGCCACGAGCCCGCAGACGGCGCTGGCTCATGCCATTCATGCCTATGCGCTCGAGCATCTCGGGAAAATGCCGCAGGCAGCCGAAGAGCTCAGCGCGGCGGTGCCGGTGCTGGTTAAGGCTCGCGGCACCGACGATGCCATGGTGCGGCGTGCGCAGGGCTGGCAAAAAATCGCCGACCCCAGCGCGGTGCAGACCGCGAGCACCAGCGTGACCGTGCACCGGCCCTAGGTGCCCAAAAACAGCCGGTATGCCAGGTTGTCGGTCTCTTCCGTGTAAGCGTACTGCAGCTCATTGATGTGCAATAAGAAATCGGTGTGCGTCTCCGCCGGCACTTGAATGCCGGCGAGCACGCGGCCGTGGTCGGAGCCGTGATTCCGATAGTGGAACAGACTGACATTCCATTGCGTGCCGATGGCCTGCAAAAACTTCAGCAACGCCCCGGGGCGCTCTGGAAACTCGAAGCGGTACAGCTTCTCGTCGGCCAGTCCATGCGCATGGCCGCCCACCATGTAGCGTACATGCAGCTTGGCCATTTCATTGTCGCTCATGTCGCGCGCCGCAAAACCCGCGGCGATGATTTCCACCAGCAAGGCTTCGCGTTCCATCCTCCCTTGAGAGAGCGCCAGGCTCACGAAAACCTGCGCGGCTTTCACATCGGAATAGCGGTAATTGAATTCAGTGACGCTGCGCTTGCCGAGCAATTCACAGAATCGCAGAAAGGACCCTGGCGTCTCGGGCATTTGCACCGCGAACAGCGCCTCTCGCTGCGCGCCGATGTCCGCTCGCTCGGCGACGTACCTTAAGCGGTCGAAATTCATATTGGCGCCGCAATTCACGGCGATCAACGTGCGTCCGGTGCAGTTCTCGCGTGCCACGTATTTCTTGATGCCCGCTACGCTTAGGGCGCCGGCGGGCTCGGCGATGGAGCGGGTGTCCTGAAAAATGTCCTGGATGGCGGCGCAGATCTGGTCCGTGCTCACCAAAACGATCTCATCGACATACTGCCGCGCGAGTCGAAAGGTCTCCTCGCCGACGCGCCGCACGGCGACGCCGTCGGCGAACATGCCGACGCGCTCCAAGGTGACGCGCTTCGCGGCGCGCAGCGATTCGTACATGGCAGCCGCGTCCTCCGGTTGCACGCCGATGATCTTCATGCGCGGATATAGCGACTTCGCATACGCGGCGATGCCGGCGATCAAACCGCCGCCGCCGACGGGCACGAAAATCGCGTCAATCTCGTCGCCATGGCGCTGCCGCAGGATCTCCATGGCAATCGTGCCCTGTCCGGCGATGACATCGGGATCATCGAATGGGTGCACGAATACCAAATTTCTTTGCCGGCCGAGTTCGGTCGCATGCTCGTAGGCATGATCGTAGTCATCGCCATGCAATATGATCTCGCCGCCGAGAGCAGCAACCGCTTGCACCTTGATTTCCGGCGTGGTCAGCGGCATGACGATCACGGCGGGGATTCCCCGGGTGCGGGCGGCCAGTGCCACGCCTTGCGCGTGGTTCCCGGCAGAGGCGCAGATGACGCCGCGCTGCGCGCTGATGGCCGACAATTGGGCGATCTTGTTGTACGCGCCGCGAATTTTGAACGAAAACACCGGTTGTAGGTCTTCTCGTTTGAACCAGACATGATTGTTCAGGCGCTGCGACAACCGGGGTGCGGCTTCCAGTGCGGTCTCGACGGCGACGTCGTAGACCTTCGCCTTGAGAATTCGATCGACGTAGCTTTCTTGCATGGGCGGCATCGATGGGTACATTAGCCGATGCGGCCGCACAGCGGTATGGCCGGTCCATACTGTGAGACGGTCCACACCCCTTGAGAGCCCTGCGCTCGTGCCAGGCATTAATTCGGTAACATAGGGCCATGCGCGCACTCAAATTTTGGCTTTTCGCCTTGGTTATTGCGTCTCCGGCCGCGTTCGCGCTTTCCGGAAATACGGTATCCACAGACAACGTCAAAGCACGCCTGGTGAGCGAAGTCGGCTCGGTCGGACCGGGCCAGGTATTTTGGGTTGCGCTCGAACTCGATATCCGCGATGGCTGGCATACCTATTGGCGCAATCCGGGCGATTCGGGCGAACCGACCAAGCTCGTGTGGCAGCTGCCGCAGGGTTTTACCGCCGGCGATATCGTCTGGACCACGCCGCATCGCTTTGAGATCGCACCCCTGGTCAATTACGGCTATGCCAAGCATGCCGTGCACCTGGTACAGATGACGGCACCCAAGGACTTGAAGACGGGCACGCCCGTTTCCCTCGCGGCGAAGGCAAGTTGGCTGGTGTGCTCCGATGTCTGCATCCCTGAAGATGCGAATTTGCAGCTGACCCTGCCCACGGGCGCCCAGGCGGGCGGCGTCGACCCGGCCTCGGCCGTGCTGTTCACCACAGCGCGTAGCGAGTTGCCGAGTGCTCAGCCGGCGCCGACCTCCGCGCGAATTCAGAGCGACAAGCTCGTCATCACCTTGGGCCGCGGGTGGGGCGCCACCCTCTCGCAGATCACCTCGCTGGCGTTCTACCCCTACGATGAAGGCGGAATCGAGTACGCAGCGCCTCAGACGCTGACACGCAGCAAGGAAGCGGTTGATCTTGCGATGAAGATCGGATATCAGCCGCCCAAAGCGGGCGCGATCCGCGGCGTGCTGGTGGTCACCGAGCGGAATGGCACGCAAACCGACACCGTTCCCATCGAGATTGCGGCGGATTTTTCCGGCGCCGGCGCAGCCGACGTCAAGGCGGGTCCGCGCTTCGCGCCCTTGACGCAGTCGAACAAGGAACCCGAGCATTCGCTGCCCACGCTGCTGTTATTCGCGGTGTTGGGCGGCTTGATACTCAATCTCATGCCCTGTGTCTTTCCGGTGCTGTCGATCAAGGCGCTGAACGTCATGGAACAGGCGAGAAAACATCCGGCGGCGGTGCGCGCCAAGGGTCTGGTGTTTGCCGCCGGCGTGATCGTTTCGATGCTGTGCCTCGCGGGAGTCCTGTTGATGCTGCGCGCCGGCGGCGAGCAGTTGGGCTGGGGCTTTCAACTGCAATCGCCGTTGTTTGTCACCCTGCTGGTCTATCTGCTGCTTGCGGTGGGCCTCAACTTGTCCGGCGTGTTCGAAGTGGGCGGAGGCCTGGCTGGTGTCGGCGACGATCTCACGCAGGGCGACAGCTATGGCGCCTCGTTTTTCACGGGAGTGCTGGCGACGTTGGTGGCCACGCCATGCTCAGCCCCCTTCATGGCGCCGGCGGTGGGCGCCGCACTGACCCAGGCACCCTTCAATGCGCTCTGCATCTTTGCGGCATTGGGCGTCGGAATCTCACTGCCCTTTGTGCTGCTGTCATTCGCTCCCTGGATGCGGCGCGTGCTGCCCAAGCCGGGCGCGTGGATGGACACGCTGAAACAGGTGTTCGCCTTCCCGGTGTACGCGACGGCGGCGTGGCTGCTCTGGGTGGTGGCGCAGGAGACTTCGCCCTTCGGTCTGGGCGCGGCATTGGCGGGCAGCATCCTGGTGGCGCTGGCGGCCTGGTCGTTCCAAAAATCCCGATCGAGTGCCGGGGGCGGCAGGATCACGGTCATCGCCACCGCGGTGATTTCCCTGTTGCTGGCGATATTTCTGCCGGTGCGCTTCGCCGATGTCGCCGCCGCTGCGCCGGGCGAATCTGCGCAGCTGAGACCGGGTGTCGATGAGTGGCAGCCCTACAGCGCGGCGCGCGTCGCAGAACTCAGCGCGGCCGGCCGGCCGCTGTTGGTGAATTTCACCGCGAGCTGGTGCTTGACCTGCCTGGTCAACGAACGCAATGCATTTTCCGATGCTGCCGTGCAAGAGGTGTTTCGCGACAAGAAGATCACGCTGATGAAAGGCGATTGGACCAATCGCGATCCGGCCATCACAAAAGCGCTGGCGGCATTCGGCCGCGCCGGCGTGCCGCTGTACCTGGTCTACAACGGCAAGCCCGGCGCGACTGAGCCTGTGGTTCTGCCGCAGATCCTCACGGCTGGGGTTGTGCAAAGCGCGTTTGCCGACACTCCGGCAAAATGACCGCAAGGTGTGATTGAATGCGTGGCCGTGAATAACGCCACCACTATTTCGGTCATCGATTTTCGCCGCCAAAGCATGGTGCTCCAATGGCATTCCCTCGGTGGAACCTGGACGGCCTGCGACACGCCTCCCGCGCTCGTTCATGGCATTGCGCTGATTCGCCCGACCGGACCGAATATCTGCATTTATGGGCAGGGCGGACGCCTGCGGCTGCAAGTCGGACCGAATCAATATGCGTTGGCGGAAAACTCGCCGCGAATCAGCTGCACCCGCGGCATCGCCAGTTTTGGCTTTCGCCGCCGCTTCACGGTGCGATCGAGCACGGGCGGCGTGCTGTTCAGCCATTCGTATTGGACCAATCAGGGCCGCGACTTTTATCGCTGGCTCGCGGACCGGGCTGAGGATCCGGATTGGCGGGTCAGCTGCGGGCGGCAGTGGTCGGATGGCGTTCCCTCCGCCGCGCTGCGCCTCCACTAGGTCATCAAGCCCTTGAGTTCCGCCGGCGTCAGATGACGCCACTGGCCGGGCTGCAAACCCCCCAACTGAATATTCATGATGCGCACGCGCTGCAGGCGCTGTGCCTTATAGCCGAGCGCCGAGCACATGCGGCGGATTTGGCGGTTCAACCCTTGAGTGAGAATGATTCGAAACGACTGCGCATTCAACCGCGCGACTTTGCTGGGCTTGGTCACCTCGCCCATGATTTTGACGCCGTCCGCCATCATGCGCAGCGACAGGTCGGTGATGGGTCGATCGACGGTGACCAGGTATTCCTTTTCGTGATTATTTTCCGACCGCAAGATTTCGTTCACGATATCGCCGTTGTTCGTCAGCAGGATCAGGCCTTCGGAGTCGCGATCCAGCCGGCCCACGGGAAAAATCCTCTCCGGGTATCCCACGAGATCGATGACGTTGTCAGCCACGTGTGTTTCGGTGGTGCATATGATGCCGACAGGCTTGTTGAGCGCGATATAAACCTGCTTCTTCTTGAGGCCGATTGCTTCGCCGTCGACGCGGACTTCGTCGCCCACTGCCACTTGTGTCCCCAGTGAGGCAGGCTGGCCGTTCAAGGTCACGCGGCCCGCCTCGATCCACTTGTCGGCCTCGCGCCGCGAACATACGCCCGTTTCGCTGATGTACTTGTTGAGACGCACGCCGCAGTCTTTGCGTCAGCCGCTCAAAAATGTGCCGATTTGCTTGGCCAGGGTCTTCGGTGCCGCCGCGAACAGATCATTCGCATAATCATCGATATCGACAAGCCTGCCGTTCGGCAACGCCGCTTTGAGCTTGGCGATGTCGTCAGCCGTTTCAAGCCGCGTACGCATGATGAGCGTCGGTTGCTTGATCGCCGGAATCCCTCCGGCCGCGGCCGCTCCCGCCAGAACCAGGCGCCGCACCAGCGCGGGTCTCGCAGCAGCAAGGTCGAGCGCCACGCTCGCGCCGCTGTGAATGCCCAACAGGTCGATCTGACGCAGCCTTAAATCGTCCGCAAGATCGGAAACGGCGCCCGCCGCCTCGGCAAAGCTCGAACTTGGCGAGGGATCGGATTCGCCGAGACCCGGCAGATCCGGCGCATACACCGAGCGCACATCGGCAATCTCGGGTAGAAACCGGCTAAAAGCGCGGCTGGAGCTTTGGTCGGCGTGCAAGCAGAACAGCGTCACTTGTTCGTCGAAGCCCCCCGTCGTGGGAAATGCAGTGCGAACGTGCAATTGCCCGAAGCGACAATCAAAATAAGCACGGCGAGTTCGCACCGCTTCCGCCGGCGTGGTCAATTTCGCGTGTTTTGCCACGGGATCCTCCCCTCCGAAAGATGATTCTCGACGGTTTAGGATACTCGAACTTGGCGACGCGGCTGGAAAGCTGTCCTACAGCTGTGGCTTTTGCGCTACATTAATTTTCACACTTCTTTGCAATAGGGCTAGCTTCGCAGGCGGAGCACAGCTAGAGTGTTGCTCGGACGCAATTGGACTTGAGGACATAAAAAGACCGATCGTCGTCGAGCGCTCTTAAAAAAGCGCCGCGAGAGGCATGGGGACTTAAAAGCCGGGTCGTATGACCCGGCTTTTTTATTGGGGGGATCGATCCCAAACACGGGACATCGTGAATCCATTCGAACGTCCCCCTCGGAAATTCACTTCCTCGACCAGCCGCTGTCCGTCTTCGGAAATGCTGTAGTGCTCATCGAAAGGGGGACGATCTTCGTCCTGCTCGGTACTACGGACGATCAAAGTCTTCTCGAGCCAGCTGCACTGCGGCGGAGGCGCCTCGCGCGCCGCGGGCAGAGGCGCGTCCCGATCCGACGCACTGTAATGACGCCGCGATGTTTTCCTGGCGGCGCCGGGCTGGCACACGCGCGTCTGGCCCGCCGAGCTGAACGTCAAAACTCCCCCCATCTGTTTGATGTCGAGTTGTTTTCCAGGGAATCGGGACGCTTCGGCCAGCGCGCCGACCGACGGGGTGGCGGGAGGGATCAGTCCCGGATACCCGGCGCCTCCACGGCCGCCGCGGCCGCCCCGCCCGGAATTGGCGGCGTTATCCGCCGCGGCAGCGGCTTGGGCGTTGGCGATCTGCAGCAAATGCATGGGATCGTCGCTATCGGCCACATTGAGCTTCCAATGGCCGCTGAAATCCACACCCGCGGGCGGCGCCGAGCGGAGTTCGTCGCTCGCGCAGGCGCTGATGAATACCATTGCCGCAAAGAGTGCGACGCGCATCTGAAACCCCCTCATTTGGAGGGGAATCTTATAATGAAATCAGCTTACGGAGTGATGGGCGCGGCCCGCGGAACGCAGATCGTTCGGGCCGCAGATCCAGACGCGACCTTCGAAAGGTTGGAAACACACGCGTACGCCTTCGGTACGGCGCATGGTTTGCGATCCGCAGGCTATCTTGCCGTCGGCCAGATCGGCCTGGATCAAATCGACCAGCGATGCGCTGGGCTCGCCGGCGTCGGTCGGTGGCAGTGCATGGGCCAGGATGCGGGCCTGCACCTCGTCGCGGCGGGCCGAGTTGCCGAGCACCGCGCGCTTGAATTTGTCGAGCACCACCAAAACGGAGCTTAATGTGTTGTCCGTCACATCGCTCGGCCGCCCGGTTCCGCCCATGAATTTCAGGTGCAGCAGGCCGCCCACGCCGCGCCCTTCATCGTGCAGGCATAGCGCCAGAGCCCCGTGCAAATCCGCGATCAAAAGCATGGGTTCGGGCGACACATGATAGGTGTCCGCGGCGACCGATACTTCGGTGAGATCTTTGACCAAATGGGGACCCTTTGAGTTACCCCCACGATGCTGCGCCGAACCCCAAATTCGCTCTGCCAAGCAAATCACGGTTTTTACCTATTACAAAAGGAACTGCTGCGCGGATTGACAAGGATCGGCAATGACTGACAAGGATCGGCAGTCATAAGCTCATGTCGCGTGAGTATTGGGCGATTCAGGGCCCGCAAAGTATCGTGCCTGACATGTATCGGTACGACGCCACCGACAAAACTCTGGTGCGCCAACGGGTGGCGCAGTTTCGTGATCAAACGCAAAGATTCCTCAAGGGCGCGTTAAGCGAGGACGAGTTCAAGCACCTGCGGCTGCGCAACGGGCTGTACATCCAACGTCACGCGCCGATGCTGCGCATCTCCATCCCGTATGGGCTGCTGGCGGCGCGGCAGCTGCGCACCTTGGCCAGGATTGCGCGCGACTACGATCGCCGCTACGGACATTTCACGACGCGCCAGAATATCCAGTTCAACTGGCCCAAGCTCGAGCAGGTTCCCGATATCTTGCAGGAATTGGCCGAGGTGGAGATGCACTCCATTCAGACCAGCGGCAATTGCATTCGCAATGTCACCTCCGATCATCTGGCGGGGATCGCGCCCGACGAGATCGAGGATCCGAGGCCTTGGTGCGAGTTCATTCGCCAATGGGCGACATTTCATCCGGAGTTCACCTACCTGCCCCGCAAATTCAAAATCGCGGTAACGGGTGCGCCGCAAGACCGCGCCGCTTCATTGGTGCACGACGTCGGCGTGCACATCGTTCGCGGTCCGAACGGGGAAATGGGCTTCGAGATTCTAGCCGGAGGGGGCTTGGGGCGCACACCGATCATCGGCCAGGTCGTCCGGGAATTCCTGCCGCGCGAGCATTTGCTGTCGTATCTGACGGCCGTGCTGCGTGTCTATAACCTGGAAGGCCGCCGCGACAATCTGCACAAGGCCCGCATCAAAATTCTGGTGCGTTCATTGGGGATAGAGGAATTCAAGAGGCGCGTGGAAGCCGAATGGCAGCAGCTCCGCCAGGGGGACCTGCGCGTCGACGAAGCCCAGGTCGAGCGCCTGCAAAGCTTCTTCAAGCCGCCCGGGTATCTTAAGCTGCCGAACATCGCACCCGACTTGGACAGAGAACCCGCGTTTCGAGCCTGGTATCGTTACAACACCACGGCGCACAAGGCGGCCGGTTATCGCGCCGTTTTCGTCTCCCTGAAGAAACCGGGCGTGCCTCCCGGCGACGTCACCGATACCCAAATGGAACTCATCGCCGATCTGGCGGACCGCTACAGCTTCGGCGAGGTTCGCGTGACTCACACTCAGAATCTGCTGCTCGGCGATGTCGAGCAGCGTCAGGTCTACGAGCTGTGGCAGCAGCTGAGAGACGCGGGACTCGCCACGCCCAACATCGGCACGTTGACCGATATCATTTGCTGCCCCGGACTCGACTTCTGCAGCCTGGCGAATGCGCGCTCCATCGATGTCGCCCAGCTCATCAACGAGCGTTTCGACGACTACGACTATATTTACGATCTGGGAGAAATCGACATCAAGATGTCGGGTTGCATGAATGGCTGCGGCCATCATCATGTCGGCAACATCGGTGTTCTGGGCGTCGATAAGGGCGGTGAGGAGTGGTATCAGATCACCATCGGCGGCGCCGCCGGCGCTGACGCTTCCCTCGGGACCGTCATCGGTCCGTCGGTGCCGAAGGCGCAGGTGGTCGAGACCATCGAGCGCTTGCTGGAGGTGTACGTGGAGCAGCGGGGCTCCGACGAGCGTTTCCTCGACACCGTGCGCCGCCTCGGGGTGAAGCCCTTCAAAGAACGAGCCTATGCCGCGCCGCTTGCTGCGTAATTCAAAGATTGTCGTCGACGAGTGGCGCTATGTTGCCGAGGCCGCGGCCGATGCGGCCGCGCCGCTGATCGTGACGCTGGCGGAGTGGCAGTTGGAACCGGATGCCTGGCTGGCACGCGGCACGCCGTTGGGCGTGGTGCTCGCGCCTCCTCATCACGTGCAGCAGATCGCCGCGGATCTGCAGCACTTCAGCCTGATCGCCGCAGAATTCTCCGGGCCGGCCGAAGGACGCGGCTACACCCAGGCCCGGCAGCTGCGCGACCAGTGGCGATTCACCGGAGAATTGCGCGCAACCGGCTACGTACGCCGCGATCAACTGTTCTTTATGGCGCGCTGCGGCTTCAATAGCTTCGAGCTGCCCGATGCCGATATCGAGGACGCCCATACTGCATTTTCGACCTTCACTGCCGCCTACCAGCCTGCAAACGACGCGGGGCTCCCGCGCAAGCTTCGCACTACGGAATATCCCGCAGCGGGATGACCAGATCCTTCAGGAGCCGATCGATTTCCTCCTGCGTCTCCAGCTTTTCAAGTTCCCGCACGAGCTTGCGCGGCAGATGCGGCGCCAACAGCTCGATGAATTCATACATATAGGCACGCAGCAGCGCGCTGCGGCGAAATCCAATCCACGTCGTATGGCCTTCGAACAGATGTGCGGCGTCGAGCACCACCAGATCGTTGTCCGTGACCGGGTCGATCGCCAGGCGCGCCAGGATGCCGACGCCGAGACCGATGCGCACATAGGTTTTGATGACGTCCGAGTCGCGCGCCGTCAATGCCACGTCCAACGACAATCCGGCGGTTTCGAACAAGGCCGGCAGCGAGGAGCGTCCGGAGAAACTGAAAACGTAGGTTACGATCGGATACTCCGCCAATTTTTTGAGCGTGAGCTTGCCGGCGGACGCCAGGGGATGTCCGCGCGGCACCACGACCGCGCGATGCCAGTGATACACGGGCAGGCGGATCAGGTGCGGGAATAGCTCTTCCGAACCGGTGGCAATCGCGAAATCGACCCGGTCGCGCGCCACCATTTCCGCAATCTGTTCCGAAGTGCCCTGGTGCAGATGCAGGCGCACCTTCGGATACTTGCTGCGAAATGCGCCGATCACCTGAGGCAGCACGTACCGCGCCTGAGTGTGCGTGGTGGCAATCGACAGGGTGCCGCCGTCGGCCTTGCGCAACTCGGCGGAGGTGCGCCGGATATTCTGCATCTCGCGCAGGATGCTGCTGGCCCGGGAGATGATTTCCTCGCCCGCCGCGGTCGTGCGGGTGAGCGCGCGCCCTTCACGCTCGAACAATTGGAATCCAAGTTCTTCCTCCAGCAATTTGAGCTGGCGGCTGACGCCGGGCTGCGAGGTGTGCAGTTGCCGCGCGGCGGCGGTGATGTTCAGTCCATTTTCGTGAACTGCCACGAGATAGCGCAATTGCTGGAATTTCATCGACTCACCTAAGATCCTTTGGTCGGCTTTACCTCTAGCATATAAGGTATTGCGCATCACGCGCAGGCATGTACTCATGCCTGAGAATTCGTTTTCCAGAGGATGCGGCCGTCGTATAGTGACAAATGCCTGCCATCCCAACGGCTTAAGAGCGTAAGCAAAGGGCTCGCAAGATGAACTACTTTCCGGCTTTCTTCGATCTTACGGCTCAAAAGGTGCTCATCGTCGGCGGCGGCGAGGTGGCGCTGCGCAAGCTCGCGCTGCTGCTGCGCAGCGGCGCGAAAATTATCGTGGTGGCGCCGAAGATCCTGCCCGAAATCAGCGAGCTCGCGGCCGTCGGCAAAATCCAGGCGGTAGAGCGCGAGTTTCTGCCGGGCGATCTTGACGGCGCACGGCTGGTCATCGTCGCGACCTCGCGGCGCGCGGTAAACCGCTGGATCGCCAGCTTGAGCGAAGCGCGCGGAATCCCCGTCAACGTCGTCGACGACCGCGAAGCCTCGCGCTTCATCGTGCCCGCGCTCATTGACCGCGACCCCGTCTTGGTGGCGATCTCCACGGGAGGCACATCGCCGGTGCTCGCGCGCCGCCTGCGCGAGCGTCTCGAAGCGCTCATTCCCAAACGGTTCGGTGAACTGGCTTTGTGGCTGCAGGCTCTGCGGCGCGCGGCCCGATGGCGATTGCGCGACACCGACGCGCGCCGCCGCTATTTCGAACACGTCGTGGATGGTGCGGCCGCGCGGCGTTTCGTCGCAGGCGACACGCACGGCGCGGAGAGCCTGGCGCAGCAGCTATTGGCGCAAACCTCCGCTTCGCCGCGTGAGTCCGGCGAGGTCACGCTGGTGGGCGCGGGACCCGGGGATCCGGAACTGCTGACATTGAAGGCGCTGCGAGCGTTGCAGGATGCCGATGTCATTCTGCACGACCGGCTGGTGCCGCGGGCCGTGCTCGACATGGCGCGGCGCGATGCCCGGCAAATTTGCGTGGGCAAAGCTGCCGGCGGCGGCGGCAGCACGCAGGCGGAAATCAACGCGCTGCTCATCGAACATGCCTCGCAGGGCAAGCGCGTCGTCCGGCTGAAGGGAGGCGACCCGTTTATTTTCGGCCGCGGCGGCGAAGAACTCGAAGCGCTGCAAAAAGCGCGGATTCGTTTTTCGGTGATCCCGGGCATCACCGCCGCTGCCGGGTGCGCGGCCTACGCCGGCATTCCGCTGACTCATCGCGATCATGCGCACAGCGTCACCTTCATCACGGGCCATGGGGAAAGCGGCGGGCACGAACCCGATTATCAAGCACTGGTGAAGCCGGGAATCACCGCGGTGTTCTACATGGGACTCGCACGCGTCGAACATATCGCGGCCAAATTCATGCAGCACGGGGCGCCCGGCGGGCTGCCGGCCGCGCTCATTTCGCAGGGTACGCGGGAAAATCAGCGTGTCATAGCCGGGACTCTGGCGACCATTGCGGAGGCTGCCGGCACGGCGGGGCTCGAGTCGCCCACGCTATTGGTGGTGGGTGAGGTCGTGTCGCTGCATGACTCGCTGGCATGGTTCAACGCGGCCCCGGCGCTCGACGTCTCGCAGTCCGCCTGACGCTTCAGGCGATGGCCTCGGCAAAGCCGCGCTCGGCAATCCAGGCTTTATTGAACAAGCGCGATTGATACTTCGCGCCGCCGTCGCACAGCACGGTGACAATGGTGTGACCGCGGCCCATTTGTTTGGCGAGCGTGACCGCGGCAGCCACATTGATTCCTGCGGTGCTCCCGAGCAGCAAGCCTTCTTCGCGCAGCAGCCGATACACGAAGTGCATGGTGTCCGCATCCGCTATGCGTAGCGCGTCGTCGATCGGCGCGCCTTCCAGATTTGCCGTTACGCGTCCCGTCCCGATGCCCTCGGTGATGGACGAGCCCCCGTCGGATTTCAGCGTGCCATCCTTGATGTAGTGATACAGCGCGCTGCCCGGCGGGTCCACGAGCACAATGCGCACGGCGTCGGATTTGGATTTCAAATAGCGGGCTGTCCCTGCCAGCGTGCCGCCCGTGCCGGTTGCCGCACAAAAGGCATCGATCTTGCCGCCCGTGTCACGCCAAATTTCCGGTCCGGTCGACTCGAAATGCGCGTCGCGATTCGCGGTGTTGTCGAACTGATTGGCCCAGATGGCACCAGGTAATTCCTGCGCCAGGCGGCCCGCAACCTTCTGGTATTGGTTCGGGTTGCTGTAGGGTACCGCCGGGACTTTGCGCAGCTCCGCACCCAGCGCCTCGATGATTTGATACTTCTCGGCCGCCTGATTGTCCGGCATGACGATCACGCACTTATAGCCGCGAGCGTTGCAGACGTGCGCCAGCCCAATTCCGGTGTTGCCGGCGGTGCCCTCGACGACCGTGCCGCCCGGCTTCAAAGTGCCGCGGCGCTCGGCATCCAGCACGATCCATTTCGCCGCTCGATCCTTGACCGAGCCGCCCGGATTCATGAATTCGGCCTTCCCCAAAATTTCGCAGCCGGTCTCCTCGCTCAGGTGCCGCAGGCGGATCAGCGGCGTATTGCCGATTGAGTCCGTAAAGCCGTCTTTGACATTCATCAATGCGATGCCTCCAGTTCCGGCATTGCGTCCTGCGCCGTCCCCGCCAGTTCCCGATTCATCCTCGCCACATCCAGTTCCCCGGTCCATTTCGCGACCACCAGAGTCGCGACGCCGTTGCCGATCACATTGGTCAGCGAACGCGCTTCCGACATGAAGCGATCGATGCCGAGGATGAGCGCCAGACCAGCGATCGGCAGTGTGCCGACGGGAAATACAGGGAACGGTATAGGTTTTTCACCCTGCGAATTTAAGCGATTCCGCGCTCAAAACGGTGGAATTAGAAAAAAGAGTCCCCGGACAAGCCGGGGAATTCGAGTGGAACAGGTGCGAGGGTGTGACCTCACACGTCCGTTAGTGGCAGATACGCCGCACAAGAGTGCCCAAACGTTCGACCTTGTTTGTGTCTTCCAGTGTTGCTAGCAAGTAACGCTGGTTATGAACACGAACCGCTCTGTTGGTACCATGATAGGCGATACCATAGATAAATCCAATAGTTAAAGCCTTTTAATTAGATTTTGCTGCGCTATGTCAAACATGTTGCCAATTGGTGACAAAACAACACTTAAGTCCAAACTGAAGCTTTCGCCTCAAAGTCCGGCGAATTGGCTCGAATGACGCAGAATCGCTGCCCCGTGGGGGCCTCCAAGACAATCCAGGTGCGCACCGCCTGGATTCGCTTCGCCCCGAGTTTCTCCAGCCTGGTTACCTCGGCCTCGATGTCGTTGGTTTCGATATCCAGGTGCACCCGGCTCGGATGACTCACCGCTTGAACTTCGATGCTGAGGCCATGCTGATTGTCCACCAGCTGCTTGTAGATCTCGCCCTCGCCCGGCGGCAGGGCCCGCACCGGCATGCCGAGAGCGTTGCCCCAGAATTCCGCCGACCGATCAAGGTCCAAGGTCTCGCAATCGATGATGAAGCCGGCCAGTTTGCTTTTGTGCATGCGTTGCTCCAAATTCTTGAATTCCACGAGAGGCTGCCATGAAATATCTACATACCATGGTTCGGGTGACCGACATCGAGCAGTCGCTGCGCTTCTATCGCGACGCGCTCGGACTGAAAGAATTATCGCGCAAGGATTATCCGCAGGGGCGCTTCACGCTGGTTTTTTTGGCGGCACCGGGAGATGAAGAGGCGCAAGTCGAACTGACCCACAACTGGGATCCTGAGGAGTACGCGGGGGGCCGCAATTTCGGCCATCTGGCCTATGCGGTGGATGATATCTATGCAGCCTGCAAACGCCTCATGGAGCATGGCGTGACCATCAGCCGTCCGCCGCGCGACGGACGCATGGCCTTTGTGCGTTCGCCGGACAATGTATCAATCGAATTGTTGCAGAAGGGCCCTGCGCTTGCGCCCGCGGCGCCGTGGAACACCCTGCAGAATGTCGGACAGTGGTAGCGCGCGGGTTGAGCCCGCACGGCCTGGCGTGCCCGCCGGCTAGAACATTTCCGACGCGTCGGGAACCCGGGCGGGCACGTCGGTCCGCGACAGAATGTAATCGCCGGTGATCATTTCGCTGTAGCCCTGTCCGGGGCCGACCATGGGATAGACGCCGGCGTCGCGGTCGATGATGACCTCGAGAAATGCCGGCCCCTTGTACTCAATGAACTCCGCGACGACCCGCGGTACATCGGCCTTACTATCGAGGCGGACCGCATATTTGAAGCCGTCGGCCTGCGCCGCCTTGACGAAATCCTTGGTATGCAGGCTCTTGTCGCTGGCGCTCATGCGGCCCTTGTGGAACAGTTTCTGCCATTGCCTGACCATGCCATCGCCGAAATTGTTGAGCACCACCACCTTGATCGGCAGCTCATAGGTGGTAACCGTCTCGAGCTCGCCAATATTCATGCGGATACTGGCATCGCCATCGATGTCGATGACCAGCCGGCCGCGCTGCGCGAATTGCGCGCCCACCGCCGCCGGCAACCCGAATCCCATCGTTCCCATGCTGCCCGACGTCAGCCACAGCCGCGGGCTGCGGAAGTCGAAGTACTGTGCGGCCCACATTTGGTGCTGCCCGACGCCCGTCGTGATGATGGCCTCGCCCCGCGTCAAGCGATTGATTTCCTCGATGACGTAATACGGCTGGATGAAGGCGCTGTTGCGATCGTAGTTCATGGCATGTTTCAGGCGCAGCTCGTCGCAATGCCGATGCCAGGCCGACCAATCCTGCGCGAAATCCTGCGCTTTGCCGTATTCCATCAAGGTACGCAGCGCGTCGGGCATCAGGCCGACATGATTCCAATTCACGCGCTTGACCTTATCGATCTCCGAAGCATCGATGTCGAAGTGCGCGATGAACTTGGCGCGGCCCGCGAATTTGGCGACGTTGCCGGCGACGCGATCGTCGAACCGCGCACCAAAAGCGAGCAGGCAATCGCAGTCATCGACGGCATAGTTGGCAAATGCGGTGCCATGCATGCCGAGCATTCGCATGGACAAAGGATCGGTGGTGTCGACCGCGCCAATTCCCATCAGGGTGGTGACCACCGGAATCTGAAACTGCCTCGAGAATTCGCGCAACGCCCCGGCCGCACCGGCGTTGATCACGCCGCCGCCCGCGTAAATCAGCGGGCGCTTTGCCGCAAGCAGTGCGGCGAAGAAATTGGCGCAGGCGGCCGGCGGCAGGCTGGCGGCCGCAAGCCGGGTCATTCGCTGCCGGTATCCCGGGACTGCCAGGCTTCCGCAACCCCGAAACACGCCCTTCCAATTTTGCACGTCCTTCGGCACATCCAGAACCACAGGACCCGGCCGTCCGGTGCGCGCAATCTCAAATGCGGTGCGCACAGTGGCCTCGAGCTTCGAGGGGTCCGTGATCAGAAAAACGTGCTTGGCCACCGCGCCCATGATGGACGGCACCGGCGCTTCTTGAAATGCATCGGTGCCGATCGCCGTCGTGGCGACCTGGCCGCAAATGACCACAATGGGCACCGAGTCCGCCAGACTGTCGCGCACCGGCGTCACGGTGTTCGTCGCTCCCGGCCCCGAGGTCACCAGCGCCACGCCAACCCGGCCGCTGGCGCGCGCATAACCCGCCGCCATGAACGCCGCGCCCTGCTCGTTGGCCGGGACTATCAGCGGCATCGAGGAGTCGTGTTCCTGATTGAAGCGGAACACGGCGTCGTATATCGGCAATACCGCACCACCGCTGTAGCCAAAGACCGTATCGACGCCTTCGTCGGCCAATACCTGCACGAGCATGTCCGCGCCGCTCATGATGGCGCCGGCCTGCGGGTGCGCGGGTGGAGTTTGCTCGTCGATTGGGTCCTTCACGCGGAAAGACTAGCAGTTCTCTCCCTGGCGCCCAAGCACGATGCTCCCGTATCCTGGCGGCCAATGCGTCACGTCATTGCAATTCTCCTGCAAAACGAAGCCGGCGCGCTCACGCGCGTCACGGGGTTGATATCCGCGCGCGGCTATAACATCGAGTCGTTGTCCGTCGCGCCGACAAATGATCCCACCGTCTCGCGCGTGACCTTGGTGACCACGGGTTCCGATGCCGTGATCGCGCAAATCAACGCACAACTGCTCAAGCTCGTGGATGTGGTCGCGGTTGAGGACATGACCGGCGGCGACACGCTCACACGCGAATTGCTGCTGATCAAATTGCAGATCGCCGCGCAGCACGCCGATGCCGCCGCCGCTTTGGTGCGGCGCGCGGCAGGCAGAGTGCTGTCGTCCAATCCCTCGGCCTATATCGTCGAACTCGCGGGCACCGAACTCGAAGTCGGCGATTTCATCGCCGGCATCGGCGCATGCGGAGATATCATCGAAGTGGTGCGCAGCGGCGTCCTCGGCATCGCGCGCAGCAATCCGAAATTGCAGGTGATCAATTGACCCCGAAGTACACTCTCTACGACTACTTGCCTTCCGGCAACGGCTACAAGGTCCGGCTCACGGCAAAATACCTTGATATCCCCTATCGTCTGGTGGAAATGGATATAACCCAGGGAGCGACTCGAACCACGGAGTTCCTGGCGAAGAATCCCAACGGCAGAATCCCGCTGCTGGAGGTTCCGGGGCGCGGTTTCTTGTCGGAGAGCCACGCGATCATCAGTTTTCTCGCGGAAGGTTCGGAACTGATGCCCGCCGACCCTTGGGTCCGGGCCAATATCTGGCAGTGGCTGTGTTTTGAGCAGTACAACCTCGAGCCGAACGTGGCCACCATCCGCTTTTGGCTCAAGATCCTGCATAAGACCGCGGCGCAGCTCGGCGATCGCCTGACGGAGAAGTACTCCAAGGGACACGAAGCCCTCGGCGTGCTCGAGCGGGGACTTCAGGGCAGGGAGTATCTGGTCGCGGACCGATTTACCCTGGCGGACATCGCTCTTTATGCCTACACGCACGTGGCTCCGGAGGGCGGTGTTTCGCTCGACGCTTATCCCAACATCTGCGCCTGGATCGCCCGAGTCGCCGCACAGCCCCGGCACGCACCCATCACCGCGGCTTGATTTTGGCCAGCGTCGCGGCCACGAACTCGTCATGCGCGAGCTTTAGCGTCAACCTATCGAAGTTGCGCCCCGCGTTTTAAGCTAAAATTTAAGAAACCACGGCGGATGCAAAGCATGCAGCTTGGAACGGATTTGATCGCCAGGGAAGCCCTGCAACTGCTGCTGGCATTGGGCCTCGGCGGCATCGTTGGGTTGGAGCGCCGCCTGCGTGGACATCCGGCGGGAATCCACACCAATGCCCTGGTCGCATTGGGATCGGCCGCGTTCGTCATCGCAGGCTTGAGCTTGGGAGGCGATGTTTCACGGGTCGCGGCGCAGGTGGTCACGGGCAGCGGCTTCATTTGCGCCGGTGTCATTCTGCATCGCGGTACGGATATTCGCGGCCTCAATACCGCCGCCACATTGTGGTGCGCCTCCGCAATGGGCGTGTTGTCGGGCGTGAATCAGCTGTCATTGGCTTGTATGGTCGGGGCGGCAACGCTCTTGACCAACATCGCATTGCATTACGTGGAGCATGTGCTGGTCAGAATCAGCACCCCGAGCAGCATGGTTTCGAAGGATCTTTAGAAATTTTGAGGATATTTACACGTCATGCCTGAACTTGAAGTCACGCCGGAACACGCCGCTGATCCCAACACCCGACGCGTCGGTATTTTAGTGGGCGTCGTCGGCATTTTATTGTCTGTGGTCACGATTGCTTCGCACCGCGCGCACACGGACGCGGTCATTCACCGCACCGAGGCCAATGATCAGTGGAGCTATTACCAGGCAAAGAAAATCCGCGAGAACACCGAGGAAGTGGCGCTCTCGCTGATGGCGAGCTTGGGCGCCGATCCTGCCAAGACCGAGCCGGTCGGGCGAAAGCTGGAAGCCGCTCGCGTCAAGTACGCCGCGGACGCAGAGAAAATTCAGGATGACGCAAGGGCGAAAGACAAGGAAACTGAAAAGGAAGAACACCGCGCCCTATATTTTGACGTCGGTGAAGGCCTGCTGGAGCTGGGATTGGTGTTGTGTTCCTTGTATTTTTTGGCGCGCAAGGTGTTCTTCCCGATCTTCGGCGTGCTCGCAGGCCTTGCCGGCACAGTCCTGGGCGTCATCGGTTTCATGCTTTGAGAAGCTTTCTGGTCTGGATTGCGCTCTGCGCGTGGTCTAGCGGCGCCTTCGCGGCGGACGCCGCGGCGGTATCGCGCGTGGAAGCCCGCTCCAACGATCTATTGGCCGTGGGCGTGGTACGCGGCGACAGGATGATCATTCACATCAGCCGCCTGACCGACAATGCACCCGTGCGCGACGCGGCGGTCAGCGTCATGCTGCGCGGCACGGGGCACCTGACGACAGCGGAAGCCGACGGCAGCTATTCCCTGCAGACGCAGGATCTCGAGCTGCCCGGCGCCGCGGCCGTGGACATTCAAGTCGGTCAAGGAGCGGCGAAGGACAGCCTCAAGGGCACGTTGAATATTGGATCGCAGAGCGCGCCGCCGGAGGACAGGAACAGCAGCCGCCAGCTGTGGTGGTGGGTGCTGAACTTCGCCGTATGCGGCGCAGCCGTGTGGCTTTTCTCGAGACGGCGCAAGGCGGCGAAGGACCAAGAACACCAGGGCTAGAAAGTCTGCATCGTCTGCACCAAAAACTGGAATTTCTGGATTCCCGCTACATCGCTCAAGGGAAAGGCGAAATCGACGTGCAGCACGTTTCCCAGTCCTGAACGGGTGTTGCCCAGGCGCAGTCCGAAGCCGACGTCCTTGAGCAACCCCGGATCGCTGTTGCCGACGACGCCCGTGCCCCAAGTCCGTCCCACATCCGCGAACACGGCGCCGCCCACGCGAACCAGGCGAAACGGAAACCAATCGGTGAAAACCCGCTGCTCGACGGTAAAGAGCGCTCGCGAGCTGCCCGACTCGAAGCGCAGCGGATAGCCGCGCAGACCATTGTCGCCGCCGAGAAGCAGCTGCATGTCCGGGTCCAGCCGATAAGTGGTTGTTCCGGACAACGCCGCGTACAGCAGCCAGTCTTCGCGCCAGCGCCAATAATATTTGGCGGCGCCGTCGGCGATCAAATTGCGCGCGTGGCCCTGCTCCAGGCGCGACGAAAAATCCCCGGTGAGAAACAGCTGCTGCTCGTGGGGCAGGTCGAAACCATGCAGCGCCTTGGCGGTCAGCATGACGGCATCGCGGTCGGCGCCAAAGATGCCGCTTGAATATCCAATCTCGCCGCTGACTTCGGTGCCGAAATACAGATCTTCGGCGCGGCCGATCTGATTCTCGTCGCCGACCTTCTTGTAAGCATCCTGGAGAATGTCGAATCCTGTGAATGGGTAGGACAGGGTTCGATCCGTCGGCAATATCCGTGCCGGCACCGTCGTAATCGGCGCCGGCAGGAACAGGTTGCGGTCGTAGCGCATGCCGAAGGTCCACCGCTTGGTCCAGCCGTTGATCAAGCCGTCCGACAAGCCGCCGCTCAATTCATAGGAGGTTTCGCTGTCGTTGAACTGGTCGACGATGTTGCCGAGGTTGTAGCGCGAGATCGTGCGGTCGAAGGCGATGGCGGAGATCTTTGTGCTCCACGGAGCATCCAGCGAATAAAAGGGATGCGTCAACAGCACGGAGCGCTGCGACCCATCGCTCGAATCCGAGTAGGCAAGCGCCGAGGTCCATCGAGATCCGAGCACATTGGGATCCATCCACTGCACCGTATCGCTGGTGCGGTCCACGGTGCTGCCGCGGGAGATTTGCAGGGTCTTGCCCCAGCCCAGAAAATTCGTGTCCTCCAGATTGAATTTCGTATCGTTGGTACCGCCGGAGCGGCCGAACGAAATACCCGGACTCAAGGTCCAAACATCCTTGGTGATGACCCGGATATCGACTTTGCCGTCGGCATAGTGGATCGGCACGATGCGCGCGTCATACACGTAGGGCAACAAACGCAGCGCCCGTTCGGTCTCCGCAAGCTTGCGCGCGAGATATTTATCGCCGCTCGCAAACAGGAGCCGCGCCTGGACGGTTGCGTGCTTGGTGCGGATATGAAGGCGGTCGGCGAGCCGAAACAAGCCGTTTTTTTCGCGCGGGTCGCTTTCATCGAAAATATTGCCGGTGTCGATTTCCACCCGGCCGATAGTCGCGCCCGCCGCCTCGAGCGCTGCATCGCTCGGCACATCGGCAGGACGTGGCTCGTTGATCCGAGTGTGTTCCTTGTCGGTGAGTTTTGCCGCGAAAGCCGGCTGCGCAATTCCTGCCGTCAGGACGGTGAATGCAATCAGGCATCCCCCGCCGATTAGTCTCATTCGACCAAGGGGCTAGGAGATTGTCTGAGGATCCTAGAGCGCGGCGTTGTCGCTCTCGCCGGTGCGAATCCGCAAGACCCGTAGGATGTCGGTAACAAAAATTTTGCCATCGCCCACCTTGCCCGTCTTCGAAGCGCCCACGATGGCCTCCATCACCTGATCGACCAGTTCGTTCTTGACGGCCACTTCTATGCGGGTTTTGGGCACAAAGTCCACCACATACTCCGCGCCCCGATACAGCTCGGTGTGTCCGCGTTGCCGCCCGAATCCTTTGACCTCGGTCACAGTCATGCCGGAGACGCCGATTTCGGAAAGCGCCGCGCGCACGTCATCCAGTTTGAAGGGTTTGATGATCGCGGTAATCAATTTCATTCTAGACTCCGGCCTAAGGCAGTCTGAGCAATACTATTACGATTCCGTTGGGGGGTACACGTGATCTCTACGATACACTACGGCATTCCTGGCTTCGCGGGAGCCTGTTGTTGATCCGCGACGTAGCCCTCAGACAGGCTCCTAGTGCCCCGCATCACCTTCATTGAGCCGGACGGCTTCCGGCATGAGATAGACGCGCCTGTCGGCATCACCTTGATGGAGGCTGCCAGGCAAAATGGCGTGAAGGGCATCCTCGCGCTCTGCGGCGGCGCCTGTGCCTGCGGCACGTGCCATGTCTATGTCGATGCGGTCTGGCTGGCAGCGCTTGGCGTGCGCGAGGAAATGGAAGAAGGCATGCTGGAGAGCGCCTGGCAACCGCGCGACAATAGCCGGCTGAGCTGTCAGATTCACGTCACGACAAAGCTCGAGGGGCTCGTGGTGAGGGTTCCGCAGCACCAAGGAGAAACATAAGCGATGTTTGGCATAGCAATTCACGGCGGCGCCGGGACCCTGCCGCGCGCCGAGATGAGCGGCGAAGCGGAAAGCAGGTATCGGACGGCCATGAACGAGGCGATCACGGCAGGTTATACGCTGCTGCAAGGCGGCGGCACCAGTCTGGATGCGGTCACGCGCGCGGTGGTGCTGCTCGAAGACAACCCCCTCTTCAATGCCGGGCGCGGCTCGGTTTTTACCCTCGAGGGGCGCAATGAATTGGACGCCTCGATCATGGAGGGGCGTACTTTGAAGGCCGGCGCGGTATGCGGCCTCACCCGCATCCGCAATCCGGTGGAACTCGCGCGCGCCGTGATGGAGAAATCCGAGCACGTGATGCTGTCCGGCGCCGGTGCCGAGGAGTTCGCGTCAAGCCATGGCATCTCCTTCGTGCCGCAAAGTTATTTTGCCACCGCCGAGCGCTGGGCGCAGCTGGAGCGGATTCGCAGCGGCGAAAAAGGACTATCCGGGCACACCATTTCGCATGTCGGCACCGTGGGAGCGGTGGCGCTCGATACCTTCGGCCACCTGGCTGCGGCGACCTCGACCGGCGGCATGACCGGCAAGCGCTTTCAGCGCATCGGTGATTCGCCCATCATCGGCGCCGGCACCTATGCCGATGACCGTTCATGCGCGGTATCGGCCACCGGACACGGAGAGATATTCATCCGCGCCGCCGTCGCACACGATATCTGCGCACGAATGCGCTTCGGCGGCCGCAGTGTCGGCGAGGCGGCGCGGCAGGTGATCTTTGAAGAACTGCCGACTCTGGGCGGCGAAGGCGGCGTGATCGCGATCGATGCGCGCGGGGAAATCGCGCTGGAATTCAACTCAGAGGGGATGTTTCGCGCCTCTAGAAAAGCGGGCGGGGAGACTCAGATGGCCATCTATCGCTAGGCATCGACGTGGTGACGGCGCTTGTCGAAGCGTCCGGTGCGCATGGTGGCGTACTCCGCTTCCATCACGATCACGCGATTTCTGCCCTCTTCCTTGGCGCAGTACAAGGCTTCGTCGGCGAGCTGGATCAGCCCCTCCAGGGTGCGGTTTGCGGCAGGCAGGATGAATGCCGCACCAATGCTCAACGTCAGCCGGCTGGCGACTTTTGAAGCCTCGTGCGGAATGTTCAGCTCGGCAATGGAGCGCTGTATGCGCGTCAGCACCTCGGCGACATATTCGCGGCTCGCCTCGTACAGCACGATTGCAAATTCCTCGCCGCCGTAACGCGCAACGAAGTCCAGGGGCCGCCGCGCGCACTGGTTCAGTGACACCGCGACCGCGCGCAGGCACTCGTCTCCGGCCTGGTGGCCATAGCGGTCATTGTAGTCCTTGAAGCAGTCGACGTCCGCCAGCAGCACTGCGATACGTTCCTCGTCCCGCACCGCTTGCTGCCAGACGCGCGCTATGTGCTGATCGAACATGCGCCGGTTCTGGATGCCCGTCAAACCGTCGCGCGCGACCATCTCGCGCAGCAGGCATGCCTCGAGAAAGCGCAGGCGGCTGGTCTTTTCGTGCATGTAGGTCACCGACGCGCAAAACAGGTTGGCGGCGACGATGGCGAGTGCGCTGTAGCTGAACTCCGGGCCCGGCAATTCCAGCGCCACTCCGGCGGCAATGTAGGCCAGCATCACGATGACATTCGCCGCAACCGCGTGGTAGAAAATCAGCCCGCTCATGAAGTAGATGAATACGATGCTGAGGATCAGACACGGGATCAGCAGCGAGACGCCGCCCCGCGAGGCGATGATTTGCACGGCCGCCACGCTCAAGCCAAAGATCGTCATGATCACGATGGTAAGGGGTGCGTGGATCTTGTGACGCTGCGGCGAGAAGCTGCACGCGAGACCGATGAGCAGGATCGGAATGATGACCATGATCTGAATGCGGCTCGGGACGCGGTCGAGCTGCGGTCCCAAGATCATCGCGTCCATGGCTGAAAATGCGATCGCGATGAGGATCGCGAGACACAGGTTCACGCGCGAGTGCGGCAGATTCTCGTCGAAATTTCTGCGCCTGAACTCGGCCTCGAGCTCGCCGTCGAAGGTGAGCCACGGAATTCCGGCCCGCAACTGCCGCGCATGGGGCGAGTTGGGCAGATCTTCCGTTGAAAGCTCTCTGGCAATGCTCATTCGCGTCACCGTACCGGCAAGCCATCTTCCGCTCAATGACCTGAGGCGCTTTTTTCGAACACGAAGGGCGCGTGGCCGCCCGGTATTATGTCAAATAATGGCTCAATCGGCCAAATAGTGCGCGAGATAGGTGTCGAAATCGCTGCGGTCGGAGATCTCGATGTCGCGTTGCGCTTGCAAAGAATCGCGCGCCTCCGTCGCGAATTCGCCGAGGCGGCTTTCGTTCGGCGGATACAGTCCGAGAAAGTAGTCTTTGTGAAGCTTGGACATTCGCAGCGCCAGTTGAAAAAAAGTCTCGCCGGTTTGCCGCATCTCGGTCAGCAGGCGCGCCGACGGGGTCCGCTCCACATCATCTATCTTGGCGCGTTGTTGCTCCAGCGCCGAAGAGTAGGGGCGCGCGGCCTCCCCATGATCGAGCATTTCGCACAGTCCCTGCATCGAATCGAGGAGCTCCCGGGCCCAGTCGGTCATGGCGGTGCTGCGCCCGTCGCGGCTCAACTGCAGCTTCGGTTCCCGTCCTCGCCGCGCCGCCAGGAGATGATTTGCATCCAGCGCGGCTTGCTCGCCCAGGCTGATCGGCGCGCTTTCCCGCAGCAGGCACAGCGCCAGAAACGCTTCCAGGAAGCGCAGCTTGTTTTGATTGACCCCAACCGGATCGAACGCGCTCACGTCGAGCGCACGTACTTCAACGTATTCCACACCGGCGCGATGCAGCGCCTTGGTCGGGCGCTCGCCCGAACGCGCGATGCGCTTCGGGCGGATGAAGCTGTAATACTCGTTCTCGATCTGCAAAATATTGGCGTTGAGCTGCTGATACACGCCGTTTACCTTGACGCCGAGTTTTTCGTACGGTGGAAATGGCGTGCTGATCGCGCGGGACAGATCGCGTACATATTCGGACAAACTATTGACCGAGACGCTCAAGGTCGATTGGTTCTTGTTCCGGTAGCCGATGTCGCTCATGCGCAGCGACGTGCCGTAAGGCTCGTACACCGTGTCGGCGTCGAGCGCCGACAGGGTGTTTTCGCGTCCCGCAAAAAAGCTGTTCGACACGGCAGGCGAGGTGCCGAACAAATACAGCACCAGCCAGCCATAGCGGCGGTAGTTGCGCAGCACGCCGAAATACTGTTCGGAAATGAAGTCCTGTAAAGGCTGCTTCGATTGATTGACCGCTTCGAGCACGCCCCACAATCTCGGGCTGAAAGAATAGTTGAAATGCACGCCGGAAATCGCCTGCATGATGCGCCCGTAGCGAACACCCAGGCCGTGACGGTAGACCGTCTTCATGCGCCCTACATTTGAGCTGCCGAACTGGGCCAGCGGAATGCTGGCGTCGCCGCTGATCGCGCAGGGCATGCTGGTCGCCCATAGCAACTCGTCATTGAGGTGGCGGTACACGAACTGATGGATATCGCAAAGATATTGCAGGAGCTCCCAGGTCTCACCGAACGGCGGCGTGACCAGTTCGATCAGCGACTCGGAGAAATCCGTCGTGATGTTTTCATTGGTGAGCGGCGCTCCCAGTGCTTGCGGATGGCGGGTCTGGGCGATGATGCCATCGGGGGACACGCGCAATGACTCCTTCTCGACGCCCTTGCGGCCGCCCCGCAGTATCGCTCTCTCACCCGAATTGATCAGCCCCGCGAGACGCCTCTCGAAGCTCTTGTCCACCACGTTGCGCAACGTTATCCCCGGTTCATTCTTTACGGCAATTCGGCGATGACTTCGATCTGCACGAGAAATCCCGGATCCACCAGGCGCTGCACTTGAACCCAGGATGTGGTCGGTAACCGTTCCTTGTTGTAGAACTCAAAGCGCAGATCCGAAGCCTTTAGCAATGCGTCCATATCCGTCGTGTAAATCGTCTCTTTGACAACCTCTTCGAAGTCCGCTCCGTGCGCTGCCAGCGTGCGGCGTATATTGGAGTAGGCGGCGCGCATTTGACCGGCCATATCGCCGGGCGCGACCAGCCGTCCGTTCTGATCCGCGGCCACCGAGCCGGAAATATACAGCGTTTTGTCGATCAGGACGGCTTGCGAATAGCCGAAGTCCTTCTCGTAGGGGTTGAGGTGAAATACCCGCTTGACCCGCATTGGCGGCGCCTCAGGCTCGCGCTCGCAGGCACCCAAGCCGAGAACCGCGATGCAGGCAATCAGCACGGCGCGGCGCGCCGTGCGCTTGGCTTCAGGGTTTGCGGCTGGACATGGCTTCAGCACGGGAGCGCAGCGCACGCAACATTTTGGGCAGATCTTTTCGCAGCACCGTCCGCACGATCCAGTTCGGCACCCAGAAGCCCGGCGCCAAATCGACGGTGTAGTGCGCGATGGTGAAGTCGCCGTCGTTCTGCAGTTCCCACGAACCCCTCAAGGTTCGAAGGTCCCCGGAAACCCGTTCGATTGACACCTTCGCCGGTCGATCGTAGCTGGCCCGTATCACATAGGTTAACTTCGGCACATACCAAGAGTAGTTCATGACGTGGCGAATCTTTTGCCATGACCCGTCCGGCGCGGTTTCGAGCACGTCGCAGACCTCGAGTCCCGGGACCATCCGCAACGATTCCGGACAGCTTGTGATCAGCGACCACACGGCCTCGCGGCTCGCATGAATCCTCACGGTGGCGCTGGCGCTGCCGGCCTGCTCGGCCTGGTCCAACGACACCGAGATGGCGATATCGTTGCCGGACGTGGCTTCCGCGGCGATGGGCGCGGCGCGGGCCGCGCCATTCGCCAGCAAAACTGCACATAGGAATAAGGTCCGCACGAGATAGTCTGACTCCGACCGACAAGTACTGTTCGAACAAAATCGCCGCCAGGCGGTTGTTTTCGGGAAAACCCTTCATTTCGCAGCGTCCATCCAGACTTTCATTTTTGCATCGAGAATGTCCAGCGGCATCGCACCACCCTGCAGAATCTGCGAATGAAATTCGCGAAGATCGAAGCGGCCGCCCAGGTGTTGTTCGGCGAGCGCCCGCAAGCTGCGAAACTTCACCGCACCCACGCACGCCAACGCCGCCGCCGGACGCGCCGCGTACTCGTCAATCAGAGATTGGGCGTCGATATCATCGACTCCAAGATGCACATGAAGATAGTCAAAAGCCTGGCCCCGAGTCCAGCCTTTCGCATGCAAACCGGTGTCGACCACCAAATCGACCGCGCAGCGCCGCATCACCGCCGCAGCATCGAGTTTGGCCGAATCGTCGCCGAACAGGCCCAATGCGTCGCCAAGCGAGACGGCGTACAAGCCCCAACCTTGCGTAAAAGCCGGCTCCGCACCGAAGCGGCGGAATCGCGGCAAATCTGTCTGCTCCTGCTGAACAGCGAGTTGAAAATACTCGCCCGGCAAGCCCAGCTGCAGGAAACTGGCTATGGATGCCGCCGTGTTCGCCCTCTTGCCGCTGTCCACGAGAAGAATGGCGCGGGGTTCGCCTGTGGGGCCGGCGCGCCGGTAATACAGCGGAACAGCAGCCTGAGGCAGCCACTCCGCGCCCTGAATTTCGAGCTCCGACTTCGGAATCTCGGAAAACACCGCGGGCAGTGCAGCCTGCACTTGCAGCTGCAGCTCCTTGTAGGCGTTCACCTGTCCATTCGCGGCAGCAGCAACAGGCGCTGTTCCCGGCGCTGTTCCCGGCGCTGTTCCCGGCGCCGCTGGCGGCGGCGGCGCCCCAAGGCGCTCGATTTCAGCCGCGCCAATGCGGCTGACCTCCTCGGGCGAGAGCCCCATGCTGGTTGCCCGTTTGACCAAGAACGCGTACCACTCGCGGCCCAGCGGCAGTTCCGACAAAGCCAGTCCGGTACGCGCGCGCGGCAGGTATTCTTTTTGCAGAAAATCACGCAACGCGCGGTTCGCGGGCAGCAATTTTTCGCCGACGGCACGGGTCAAGTCCCGGGTCAAGCGCGCCCGCTCCGGATCCTTGATGCTCTCCGGCATGGTTCGCAGCGGCGCGTAGAACACATTGGCGGAGTCATCCACCCCGAGACGATCGAGGATCGGAAGCATGCGCTCGATAACGGACCGCGGCGAGGTATAGCCGCGGCGCATCCCTTCGCGCATGTTGGCGGCGGCTTGCTGCGTCCAATGTACGTAATCATCGAGGCGTTTCAGCCAATTTTCGTAAATATGGACGTTTGCACCGGGATGCTGCGCCAGTTCCGCGGCCTGCGCCGCCATTTGCTGCGTCATTCCGCCGAAAGGATTGATGGGCAGCAACTCGTCGGGGAAGGTAAAGGCCTCGATGCCGGTCTCCCGGCGCCGGCGAAAAATGTCGTATGTCAACTTCGACGGCGCGTCGAGAGCGTCGCGCGAAACGCCGAGCAATTCGGCAAGATAGCGGCGCTCGATGCTCAATGAATCCGCAAGCAATTGCGGCGAAATGACATTCTCGGTCGGCAGGCGTTCGTCCCAGTAGCGCTCGACTATTCGATTGACTTGTTCGGCGGGCGGGGGCGCCTTCGCGGCCGGCGCAGGCGCAGGGGCGGACGGCGCACCGCACCCCGCAAGCACAAAAAGCGCAATTGCGCACACCGCGCCGTAAGAAAATCCGCTCATGCATGGATTATATGCTGGCGGGTAGGTCCATAATTCGTGTAGTTATCGCTCTGGGAGGCAGCTATGTTGGTAGGAGCAAGTCCGCGACGTGTCGCGATCGTCGGCGGCGCGCGTATTCCGTTCGCACGCGGCAACGGCGCCTACGCACAGGTTGGGAATCAAGAGATGTTGATCGCCGCACTACGCGGCGTGGTCGAGCGTTTCGGCCTGCGCGGGCAGCGCGTCGATGATGTCGCGGCCGGCGCCGTGATGAAGCATTCCAGCCAGTGGAATTTGACGCGGGAGTCGGTGCTCGGCTGCGGGCTGGCGGCGGAAACACCGGGACTGGACCTGCAGCGCGCCTGCGGCACCAGCCTCGAGGCGGCAATCTTGCTGGGCAACAAGATTGCCTTGGGGCAGATCGATTGCGCCATCGCCGGAGGCGTCGACACGGTGAGCGACCCGCCCGTGGTCTACCCGCGAAGTTTTCAGCAAATCTTGCTGCGCAGCTATCGAGGCAAGACCGCCGGCGCCAGGCTGAAGCCCTGGTTTGGATTGCGCCCGAGGAACTTCCGGCCCGTACTCCCCGGGGTAACGGAGCCGCGCACGGGTCTGTCCATGGGTGAGAGCACGGAACTCATGGTGAAAACGTGGGGCATCACACGCGCGGAACAAGACCAGCTCGCGTTGGAAAGCCATCAAAAGGCCGCCGCGGCGTATGCGCAAGGATTCTACAAGGACTTGGTGATCGAATATCTGGGACTGACCCAGGACAACAATATCCGCGCCGATTCGACGCTGGAAAAACTTGCAAAGCTTCAGCCGGCCTTCGATTTTTCCGGGGCCGGCACCTTGACCGCGGGAAATTCGACGCCCATGACCGATGGCGCGGCGGCGGTGCTGTTGGCCTCCGAGACATGGGCGCGCGAGCGCAATCTCCCGGTGCTGGCTTATCTGAGCTACGGCAAGGTCGCCGCGGTCGACTACATTGAGAAAAAAGAGGGATTGCTCATGGCCCCGGTATACGCGGTTCCTCGAATGCTGAACGATGCGAAATTGAAGCTTCAGGACTTCGACTTCTACGAAATTCACGAAGCCTTTGCCGGACAAGTGTTGTGCACGCTGAAGGCCTGGACCGATCCGGCCTATTGCCGCGACAAGCTTCAATTGCCGGGCGCTCTGGGCACGATCGACCGGTCGAAATTGAATGTGAAGGGAGGCAGCCTCGCCATCGGCCATCCGTTCGCCGCGACCGGCGCGCGCATCATCGCCACGCTCGCGAAAATTCTTGATGACGCGAAGGGCAAACGCGGGTTGATCTCGATTTGCACCGCAGGCGGCATGGGCGTGACCGCGATTCTCGAACGTTGAGCGGGTACATTTGAACGCGCTATTCTCGAGGGCAACCGATGTCCCTGAAACTTAAAGACCCTGCACTGCTGCACGAAGCGTGCTTCATAGACGGCGCCTGGAGCACCGCGGACAACGGCGCCGTTCTGGACGTGACAAATCCCGCGACTTTGAAAAAGTTGGGATCCATTCCGAACATGGGCGCGGCGGAAACCCGGCGCGCAATCGCCGCGGCTGCGGCGGCGCTGCCCGCCTGGCGGGCGCGTACCGCCAAAGAGCGCGCCGTCATCCTGCGGCGCTGGTTCGACCTGATGATGGAGAATCAGGAAGACCTTGCTGCACTGATGACGGCGGAACAGGGCAAGCCGCTGGCCGAGTCCAAAACCGAAATAGCGTATGCCGCCTCGTTCATCGAATGGTTCGGGGAGGAAGCCAAGCGCTTGTATGGCGACATCATCCCGGGGCATCAAGGCGACAAGCGGATAATGGTGTTGCGGCAGCCTATCGGCGTGGTCGCCGCCATCACGCCGTGGAACTTTCCGAGTGCGATGATTACGCGCAAGGCCGGACCCGCGCTGGCCGCGGGCTGCACGTTGGTTTGCAAGCCCGCCACCCAGACCCCCTATTCCGCGCTCGCGTTGGCAGAACTTGCCCGGCGCGCAGGCGTCCCGAACGGCGTGTTCAACATGATCACCGGCAGCGCGGCGGCGATCGGCGGGGAAATGACCGGCAACCCGACGGTGCGGAAACTGACATTTACCGGATCTACCGAAGTGGGCAAGAAGCTCATGACTCAATGCGCCGGCACGCTGAAGAAACTGTCGCTCGAGCTGGGCGGCAACGCACCGTTCATCGTCTTCGACGATGCCGATTTGGATGCCGCGGTCCAGGGAGCCATGGCCAGCAAGTATCGAAATACCGGACAGACCTGTGTTTGTGCGAATCGTCTGTTGATTCAAGCCGGTGTTTACGAGGAGTTTGCCAAGCGGCTCAAATCCGCGGTCGCGCAACTGCGCGTGGGCGATGGACTCGAGGGCGTCACCGACCAAGGGCCGTTGATCGATGCCAAGGCGGTGGCGAAGGTCGAAGAACACATAGCGGATGCGCAGGCGCTGGGCGCCAGGATTGTTCTGGGCGGGAAGCGCCACGCGCTAGGCGGCTCTTTCTTCGAACCCACCATTCTCACGGACGTCACGCCCAACATGCTGGTGGCTCGCGAGGAAACCTTCGGGCCGGTGGCGCCGCTGTTCAAATTCGAAAGCGAGGCTGAGGCGATCAGAATGGCCAATGACACGGAATTTGGTCTGGCCGCCTATCTTTACACGCGCGATCTCGCGAGGAGCTGGAGAGTATCGGAGGCCATCGAGTACGGAATCGTCGGATTGAACACCGGCATCATCTCGACTGAAGTCGCGCCGTTCGGCGGCGTCAAGGAATCGGGTGTCGGCCGCGAAGGCTCCAAGTACGGAATTCTTGATTACACTGAGATGAAGTACATCTGCGTCGGCGGAGTGAGTTAGCGGCGCCGTGCTGGGACGCTTCCTCGAGTTTTCGCTCGCCGCACCCGACGTTCAGGCTTCACTGGATTTTTACATGACCCTTGGCTTTTCCGCCGCGGAGGTGGGCGATGCATGGCCGCATCCTTACGCCGTGGTCACCGACGGGCGAATTTGTCTGGGTCTGCATCAAGAACACATTCCCGCGCCATCATTGACCTTCGTAAAGCCGGATCTGCTCAGACACCTGGACGCGTTCGAGCAAAAGGGAATCGAATTCGAGTTTCGGCATCTGGGCAACGATGTCTTCAATGAAGTCGGCTGGCTCGACCCTTCCGGGCAGTTGGTGCGCTTGGTGGAAGCGCGCACTTTTTCACCCAGCAAGCGCCTTGCCAATGACACGTCGCGCTGCGGCTATTTTCTCGAGATCGCCATGCCGGCGCCGGAGCGCGAATTGGCCAAGACCTATTGGGAAGACTTTGGTTTCGTCGGCATGGAGGAGTCCGGCGACCGCCTGCCGCATATCGCCTGCACCAGCGATTTCATCGATCTGGGGCTGTACCATCCGGCGGATTTGCGGCGTGCAACCCTGCGGTTCGAAGTCGACGACGTCGGCGGCACCCTGGCCCACCTTGCCGATAAAGGCATCGTTCCGAATGGCGAATTGCCGCCGGGATTGCGCGATGCTTGGGGCGCGATGCTGCTGGCGCCCGAAGGCACGCCAATTCTTCTGACTAGTTCGTCGGCACCGTAATCTTGAACTTCAATTGCATGGCATCTTGCACCTGCAGCGCGCCGTGCATCAGGCTGTAGGGAACGAGACCCAAAGCCGTCTGCCGCAATTCCGTCGAGCCTGCCGCAATGAGGTGATGTGCATCGCCTTGCAAGGCGAGCGGCACGGATATTCGCGAGGTGTGCCCCGCCGCGCTGATTTCCACCTCCGCGTTCAATTCATTCAAGTTGCCCGTCAGCGACTTGCTGGTCACGGCGATCACTGGAAACTCGGCGGCATTGAGCACGGCGCTGCCCAGCATGTTGCGGCGTGTCCCCGCTTTGGCGTCTTCCGGTACCTCGCCCGGAAAGCCGTCGCCCTCTTCCCGCCGCGATAGCGCATCATCAATCACGAAATCATCCGCCCGCATGCGCAGCGAAAATGAGGACGCTGAGACGCCGGCGCCGATTTGCACGTGACCGGTTACCGCCCGATTGACCATGACGTGGTTGTGGCCGAGATTGCCCAGCGGTCCGGCTCGATATACCAGCAGTCTCAATTCGGAGGCGCTGGAATCGACCGGGTAGTCGCCGGGCGCCGGAAGCGATTGCAGGCTCGGTGGCGCGCGCAACTGCGGTGCGGCCGGCCGCGGATGCGGTGCGGTGCATGCGGCCATGCTCAACACCAGAACAGAGATGGCAATCCTTTTGAACATCGATCGGGGGCGCTTCGGCTTGGTAGACTAGACGACAGTTTGCAGCCGGAGACGCGTGATGCCAAATCAAAGCCCCCCGACGCGCTACAGTGCGGTCGCGCAAGGATTTCACTGGCTCATTGCCGCGCTCATCGTCGTTCAATTCGCGCTGGGATGGACTGCCGAAGACCTGCCGCTCGGAGCGCGCAAGCTCGAGCGCCTCGATTGGCATAAGAGCTTCGGCATGACCATTTTGATCCTGGCCGTGCTGCGGCTGCTGTGGCGGCTGTTCCACCGCCCTCCCGAATTGCCGCCGGGCATGAGCGCCATCGAAAGGAGGCTTGCGCGGGCCAGCCACGTTCTTTTCTATGTCCTGTTGTTCGCGATGCCCCTGGCCGGGTGGACGATGTCCTCCGCGAAGAACTACTCGGTCAGCTGGTTCCACCAATTCACCTGGCCCAATCTCATCGGACCAAACGAACAAGCCTTCAATTTTCTGAGGACGACGCACGATACGTTGAGCTGGGTGCTGTTCGCGCTGGCGCTGCTGCACGTTCTCGCGGCGCTCAAGCATCACTTCTGGAACAAGGATGATGTACTCAGGCGCATGCTGCCAATCACAAAATCGGAGAAACAATCATGAGAAATTACTGCCTGGCCGCCGCGGCCGGGATTCTTCTGGCCGCGGCCGCAGCGGCCGCGGCCGCGAGCTACACGTCAGAACCCGATCAAAGCCGCCTGGAGTTCGTCGGGGTTCAAGCGGGCGCCGAATTCAAGGGCGTATTTCACAAGTTCACCGCCAACGTCGACTTCACGCCCGAGTCGCCCGCAGGTTCTCGAATCGAAGTGCAGATCGACATGAATTCCGTCGACTCCAAGGACAAGGACCGCGACACGACGATGCGCGGCAAGGACGTTTTCGATGTCGCTCAGTATCCGACGGCGCACTACCTGACCAAGTCCATCACCAGGAGCGCCTCGGGGTTTTCCGCGGTGGGCACGCTGACCCTGCGCGGCGTTACCAAGGACGTGCCTATCGAATTTCAGTTCGCGAACCTAGCCGCGGGCGCCAAACTCACCGGCAGCGCCAAGCTCAACCGCCTGGATTTCGGCGTGGGCCAGGGCGACTGGAAGAGCACGGAGACCGTCGGCGATGCCGTGAAAATCAATTTCTCCTTGGTGCTGAAACCCAAGGGTTGACATGCCGCATATCTATGACGATGTCGCCGAATGCGTTGAAGGGACTTTAAGCCGCGTCGGAACGCACATCGTCCTGGCGCTGCCCTTGGGCGTGGGCAAGCCGAATCCGCTGGCCAACGAGTTCTACCGGCGCGCGCGGCGCGATCCCAACCTGCAGCTGACGATTTTCAGCGCCTTGAGCCTGCGCGCGCCGCAATGGAACGGCGAGCTCGAGCGCCGCTTCCTGGAGCCTTTGGTCGCGCGCCTGTTCGGCGCGTGCGTGCCGCTCGACTACGTGACCGATCTGCACGGCCAGGGCTTGCCCGAGAACGTGCAAATTGTCGAATTCTTTCTGGACCCCGGCGCCCTGCTCAACGTAGGACACTCGCAGCGCCACTATGTCAGCAGCAACTACACCCATGTGGCGCGCGACGTGGCCGCGCGGGGAGTCAATGTCATTGCCCAGCTTGTTGCTAAGCGCAGCGTCGAGGGACGCACTGAATACAGTCTCGGTTCAAACCCGGATGTCACCCTGGACCTGCTCGAACATCTGGCTCCGCAGCGCCGCGCCGGCAGAGACGTTTGCGTCATCGGCGAGGTCAATCGGCAAATGCCTTTCATGTTCGGACCCGCGGCTGTCGCGGCCGAAATATTCGACTCTTTCGTCGAGCATCCGCGTTACGACTACGACTTGTTTGCGCCGCCCAATCAACCGCTGCATACGGCGGACTACGCCATCGGCCTGTACGGCGCACGTCTGGTGCGCGACGGCGGCACGCTGCAAATCGGCATCGGCGAACTCGGCGACGCCGTGGTATACGCGCTGCAGCTGCGCCATCGGCAAAACGTGGAATTTCGCGAGATCCTGGACGGTCTGAAGGCGACGCAGCGCTGCGGAGCGGTATTGGACGCAGAGGGCGGCGCGGCGCCGTTCGAAGCAGGCCTCTATGGCTGCACGGAGATGTTCGTTGACGGCTTCCTGGACTTGTATCGCAGCGGGGTGTTGCGACGGCGTGTCTATGCGGACGTACGCATCCAGCAGCTGTTGAATCAAGGCGCTATCGGTGAACGCATCGACGAGGAATTTTTGGCGGCGCTTGCGCAGGGTGGTTTCGCCAGCCCATTGAGCGCCGCCGACTTTGCGGTGCTGCGAGACATCGGCGTGTTTCGCGGCGACTGCCGCTACAGCAACGGCGCCATCGAGAATGCGGAGGGACAAATTGCCGCCGCGACGCTGCATAGCGCCGCGGGCCGGCGCGACCTGCTGGCGCTGTGCGCCGGGCGGCAGCTCCGCGGCGGCGCGCTGCTGCACGGCGCCTTTTTTCTGGGACCGCGCGGATTTTACGCGGCGCTGCGCGATCTCCCCGAGGCCGAGCGGCGGCAGTTTTCGATGTGCGGGGTCTCTTTCGTCAATCAACTCGACGGTGCCGATCAGGCATTGAAAATTGCGCAGCGTCGGCACGCCAGATTTTTGAATTCCACCATGATGGTGACGCTGCTGGGAGCCGCGGTCTCGGACGGCTTGGCCGACGGCCGTGTGGTCAGCGGTGTCGGCGGCCAGTACAACTTTGTCGCGATGGCGCATTCCTTGACGGATGCGCGTTCGATTCTCACGCTGCGCAGCACCCGGGAAAGAAATTCCAAGGTGACTTCGAACATCTTGTGGAATTACGGCCACACCACCATTCCGCGCCATCTGCGCGATATCGTGGTCACGGAATACGGCGTCGCGGATCTGCGCGGCTTGAGCGATCAGGATGCGATCGCGGCCATCTTGAACATTGCAGATTCGCGCTTTCAGGACGGCCTGCAGCGGGAAGCGCAGGCGGCCGGAAAGTTGCGCTCCGATCATCAGATTCCCGAATTGCATCGAATCAATACGCCGCGCGCCCTGGAAGAGCGCTTCGTCCTGGCGCGGGCGCGGGGTTTGTTTTCCGAGTTTCCGTTCGGCACCGACTTCACCAATGAGGAGATCGTGCTGGCGAAAGCGTTGCACGGGCTGAAGCAGAGGACCACCGGCGCTTGGCCGCGTGTCAAGGCCGTCGCGAGCGCCGCGGCTGCGTTCGGCACCCCGAGCGCACTCAGGCCCTATCTTGAGCGCATGTCCCTGAATGCCCCGAAAACGCGGCAAGAATGGCTTTGGCAGCGTCTGCTCGTGCGGGAATTGGCCGATATCGCCTGATGCGGTTGCGTGCCGATTGTTTCTCGGCGCCTGGGTGAGTAACCTTGCCATCCCGGTCTATCCTGCGGAGCGACTTTATGAAAATCGGCGTCCCCAAAGAAATCAAAATTCATGAGTATCGAGTGGGCCTGGTACCCGCGGGCGTTCGTGAACTCGCCGCATCGGGGCATCAAGTCATCGTGCAAAGCGGTGCCGGCGCAGGCATAGGCTTCGATGATTCCCACTACCAAGCCGCCGGGGCTTCAATCTCCAAAAAAGTCGAGGACATTTTCGGGTCCACCGATCTGATCGTAAAGGTCAAGGAGCCGCAGCTGACGGAGTGCAAGATGTTACGCGGCAATCAGACGCTTTTTACTTATTTGCATCTGGCGGCCGATCGCGAGCAAACGATGGCGCTGCTGGCGTCCGGCGCCACGGCCATCGCATACGAGACGGTGACGGCGCCCGATGGATCGCTGCCGCTCTTGACTCCCATGAGCGAGGTGGCGGGACGCATGTCGGTGCAGGTCGGCGCCAACTGCCTGCAAAAGGCCAATGGAGGATTCGGCGTGCTGCTCGGCGGCGTGCCGGGTGTGGCGCCCGCGAAGGTCGTGGTGCTGGGCGGCGGCGTTTCCGGCACTCACGCGGTGGAAATGGCGGTCGGCCTGCGCGCCGATGTCACCGTGGTGGATCGCTCGGTCAAGCGCTTGAGGGAGCTCTCAGCGATTTTTGGAAGCCAGCTCAAGACCGTGTATTCCACCGCCCATGCCATCGAGGAACTGGTGCGCGACGCCGATCTCGTCATCGGCGCAGTGTTGATCGCCGGCGCGGCGGCGCCCAAGCTGGTGACGCGTGCCATGGTTAAAACCATGAAGCCGGGTGCGGTGCTGGTCGATATTGCGATCGATCAGGGCGGCTGTTTCGAGACCAGTCATCCCACCACTCATGCCGAACCGACCTATGTGCTGGACGGTGTGATCCATTACGCAGTCACTAACATGCCAGGAGCGGTGCCGCGAACTTCGACCTTTGCGCTCACCAACGCGACTCTGCCGTATGTGAAGGCGCTGGCCGATCACGGCTGGCGTGGCGCCATTTCCAAGGACCCCGGGCTGGCCCAGGGTCTCAATGTGCACGCCGGTCAATTGACGCATGAGGCGGTTGCAAGCGCATTGGGGTTGGATTACCGGGCTTATCGCGCGGCCTAGCTTTGCGGCGGCAGAACTCCAGGAGGGGGTTCGCTATAATCAAGGATAAAGGGAATTAGATGAAGAAAAAGCCGCCTGTACCGAAGTTTCGCCGCGCCACGCCTGCGGTACGCCGGGAAGCCCTGGTGGAGGCCACGCTTCGCTGCTTGAAGAAGTACGGCCACGACGGCGTTTCGGTGCGCCGCATTAGCGCGGCGGCGGGCGTCTCAATCGGCTTGATCAACCATCATTTTCCCAGCAAGTCGGGATTGATAGCGGAGACTTACGAGACTCTGGCGCTCTCGCTGCAGGATGAGCTGCGCGCCAGCGCCCACAATCGCGCTGCGTCGCCGCGCGAACGCCTGAGTGATTTTTTTCGCGCATCATTTGCTCCGGACCTTCTCGATCCGCAGCTTTTCAATGTATGGGTGGTGTTCTGGAGCATGGTGGCGCACTCGCGTGAGATACGCGAAGTGCATGATCGCACCTACGGCAAGTATCGATCCATTCTGGAAGCCCTGTTGGGCGAACTGGTTGCATCCGGAGCGGCTCCCAAATTGAAGCTGCGTTCCGCCGCGATCGCGCTCTGCGCGCTGCTGGATGGCCTGTGGGTCGAATTGAGCCTCAGTTCGGAGACATTCAAGCCGCGTGAGGCGATCGGTATCTGCGAGGATTGGGTCAACGCACTTTGCGCAGGGGCCTTTCCGCGAATTTTGCGGGGTAAAGCTCACAAAACTTGACCATTTCTCTTGTTATACTATCGTTCAACAAGAGCTGAAAGGCGGTAACTCCCCGATGGATGCGCGGCGCCGAGCGTTGGAAGAAGACTTTAGTCTGCCCGGATGGATATATCGGGACGCCGACTTTTTACGCGCTGAAAAACAACGGGTGTTCGCAACGTCGTGGCAGATTGTCTGTCACCTGAGCGATATTCCAACACCCGGCGATTATCACACGCTGGATTTCCTGGGCGAGCCCATTGTCGCATTGCGCACCCGCGATGCCGGCGTCAAGGCTTTCTTCAATGTCTGCCGTCATCGCGGCTCCAGGCTCCTTGACGGCGCTGCCGGGCATTGTCCCGGCCGCATCGTCTGTCCCTACCACGCCTGGACTTATGATCTCGATGGCGCGCTCGTCGCCGTGCCCCATCGCAAGGAATTTGTCGACTTTGCAGCGGAGCATTACGGGCTGAAACCGCTCGAGATCGAGATCTACAAGGGATTTGTCTTCGTTCGTCTGCAGGCGGGCCTGCCCGGCGTCGCTGAAATGCTGGCGCCTTATGAGAAGGAACTGGCTTGTTATCGCTTCGAGGAACTCAAGCCGCTCGGTCGCGTAAGCCTGCGCTTACGCCAGGTCAACTGGAAAAATGTCACGGACAATTATTCGGACGGGATGCACATCGCAGTGGCCCATCCTGGTCTGTCGCGGTTGTTCGGCCAGTCATATGGCATTGAAGCGGAGCAGTGGGTGGACAAGATGTGGGGCCATCTTCGCAGCGCGCCCTCGGCGCAGAGGTCTGAGCGTATGTATCAAAAGGTGCTGCCGCGCATTGCTCACCTGCCGGAGGAGCGGCAGCGTCTGTGGACCTACTTCAAGCTGTGGCCGAACGTTGCGTTCGACATCTACCCGGATCAGATCGATTTCATGCAGATGATCCCGATATCGCCCACTGAAACCCTGGTGAGGGAGATCGCTTACGCGCACCCGGACGAGAGGCGTGAAATGCGGGCGGCGCGCTACCTGAATTGGCGCATCAATCGCAGAGTCAGCCTGGAAGACAAAGCCTTGATCGAGAGAGTGCAAGCCGGCATGGGCTCGCGCAGCTATACGCCGGGTCCGTTGGGACACAATGAAGTGTCGTTGCGAAGCTTTGCACGCCGCATGCGCGAAGTGATTCCGGAAAGCAGCCTGGAGCACCCGCCTGACGCCGGTTGGAGCAGCGCGGGCCGAACCGGCGGCTGCGGTGGCTGAATCATTGCGCGATGTAGTGATTGTCGGCGGCGGTCACAATGGGCTCGTGTGCGCCGCATATCTTGCCGCCGCGGGGCTCAAGGTGACGGTGCTCGAGCGCCGCGCCATCGTCGGCGGCGCGGCGGTAACCGAAGAATTTCATCCCGGCTTTCGCAACTCCGTGGCTGCCTACACGGTTTCGCTGCTCAATCCGAAAATCATTCGAGATCTGGATCTGGCGGGGCAGGGTCTGCGCATCGTCGAGCGCAAGCTGGCCAATTTTCTGCCGCTCGACGAGAGCACCTATCTCAAAGTGGGTGCAGGATGCACCGCTCGCGAGGTTGCCAAGTTTTCCCCGCGCGACGCCGAGCGCCTGGGCGCTTACGGCGAACGTCTCGATCTGATCGCCGATGTGCTGCGCGATCTGGTGCTGCAGACCCCGCCGAATGTCACCGCCGGCGGATGGCTGCAGGCATTGCCCGAAATGCTGCGCGGCGCGCGCCAGGCCAGGCGCATCGCGAAGCTGGATCTGCCGATGCGGCGCGAGCTGTTGGATCTGTTTGTGAAGTCCGCGGGGGACTATCTCGACTCTTGGTTCGACAGCGCCCCCATCAAGGCTGCCTATGGCTTCGATGGCGTGGTCGGCAATTACGCCAGCCCCTACGCCGCAGGGTCCGCCTATGTGCTCCTGCATCATGTGTTTGGCGAGGTCAACGGCAAGAAGGGAGCCTGGGGCCATGCGATCGGGGGGATGGGCGCCATCACCCAGGCAATGGCCAAGGCAGCGGCGGCGCGCGGCGTGGAGATTCGAGTGGCGAGTCCGGTTCGCGAGGTCCTGGTCGAGGGCGGCCGCGCAGTGGGTGTGGTAACCGAAAGAGGCGAGTCGATTCGGGCCCGCAGCGTGGTGTCGAACCTCAATCCGAAATTGTTGTTCGGATCGCTGATCGACTCCGGTGTTCTGCCGCCGGACTTTCGCGAGCGCATCAAATCCTGGCGCTGTGGATCCGGCACCTTCCGCATGAATGTTGCGCTGGCCGAACTGCCGGACTTCAAGGCGCTGCCCGGCCGCGTTGCCGCCGATCATCACACTGCCGGCATCATCATGGCACCGAGTCTCGCCTACATGGAGCAGGCATACCTCGATGCCAAAGCCGGCGGCTGGTCGAAGCGGCCCATCGTGGAAATGCTGATTCCTTCCACGCTCGATGACAGTCTGGCGCCTCCGGGACGGCACGTTGCCAGCCTGTTTTGCCAGCATGTCGCTCCCATCCTGCCGAACGATGCGTCCTGGGACTCGCATCGCGAGGAGGTCGCCGATCTGATGATTGACCTGGTCAACAGCCACGCTCCGAATTTCAAGGCCGCGGTGCTCGGGCGGCAGATTTTGAGCCCGTTGGATCTCGAGCGCACCTTCGGGCTCGTCGGCGGCGATATATTTCATGGCGCGCTGAGTCTGGATCAACTGTTTTCGGCGCGGCCCATGCTGGGGCACGGCGACTATCGCGGTCCCCTGCAGGGCCTGTACATGTGCGGCTCGGGGACGCATCCCGGCGGCGGCGTCACGGGTGCGCCGGGCCACAACGCGGCGCGGGAAATCATCGCCGATTTTCGACGCGGCCGCCTGAAGCAGGCCTAGGAACCTGTCCGAAAGCCTCCCGGCGCCGTAAGCCCTTGCGCTATTTCTTGCTCGGATCCGGATACGCAAACGGATCGGTCACCGCCGGCTGCGTCGGCACCGGTTTGCGCGGCAGCGGCTTCTCGTTGTTGGCCGCGGCCATGAGAACCGTCGCGAGCACGACTGCGGCCTGGCGCAAATCGAGCGGCCGCAAATGATCGAAAGTATCGAGGTCGGTGTGATGGACCCGCGTCTCGTAATCCAACGGGTCTTGGATGAATTGAAAGGCCGGTAGTCCGAGCCGGCTCAAGAACACGTGGTCCGTTCCTCCGGTGGGCTCGGCAACGACGATGCTCGCGCCGAGGCTCGAGAATGGCGACAGCCATTCGCGGAAAATCGGCACGACCGCGAAATTTCCTTCTGTGTAAATGCCGCGAATTTTTCCGGATCCATTGTCGATGTTGAAGTAACCCGCTAAATCGGCGAATCCCGGGAGCGTCTGCACCGGATAGGTATCGACTGAAAAATATGGCGGTAGATCCGCCTCTTCCGGATCGGTAGGCGCAGGACGACGCGCGAGATGCTTCTCCACGTATGCGCCCGAACCGAGCAGACCTTCCTCCTCGCCCGCCCACAAGGCAAAACGAATCGTGCGCTTGGGATGCACTCCAAGGGTTGCGAGAATGCGCGCCGCTTCCATGATCACCGCGCTGCCGGCGCCATTGTCCGCCGCGCCGTCGCCCGCGACCCAGCTATCCAAGTGCGCGCCGGCCATGACATAGCCGGCATGCGCGTCCTCGCCGGGAATGTCGGCGAATACGTTGTAGGCATTGTGGTCTGCATCCTCGAAATGCACCCGACTGTCGATTTCGATTCGGACCTCGCCTCGCTTGGCGAGGCGCGTCAGTTTTCGGTAATCCTCGGCGGCCAGCTCGATCCCGGGAAGTTTGGGGGTCTTGCCGACGCGATAGCCATAGCCTTCGCCGTGCACCAGCCGGCCCTCGGTGCGGGACATTTGCACCAGCGCGACAGCCCCTTGCTGCGCCAGAAACGCGTCGAGATTCGGCCGGAATCGAAAACGTTCGATGCGTTTCTTGCGCAGCGCCGGATCGAATGTCGGCTGATCATATTTGTCCAGCTTCGCAATTTCGGTCTCGGTCAGCCGTTCAAAGGGCGCATTGCCGTCGTCCTTGGGCGGAGCCGGCCAGGTCACCAGCACGATCTTGCCCGAGAGCTTGCCTTTCCATTCGTCGAAATCTTTTTCGCTTGCCATCGGCGCAACGACGATCGGTGCGCTCAAGACGCCGTTGGTCGCGGGGGTCCATGCCAGCGGTATGGATCGCAATTCCACCGGCCGCGGCGCAATCATGCGTACATGGGATGACTCGATCCACCAACCCCGGCCAAAATCGAAGGCTTCGGTTCTGACGTCCTTCAATCCCCAACTCTTGAATTTCTCCTGGGTCCATCGCTCGGCCTTGCGCATGGCGGGCGAATTCGTCATGCGGCCGCCGATCTCGTCGGCCAGATAGGCGGCGGTGTCGACGACTTCGCTGTGGTTGAATCCGACATCGGAAATCCGATTGATCGTGATGGACTCGGCCGCTAGGGCAGCCTTGGAAGGTGGCGTGGCGGCAGCCATCGATGAGGCACTCAGAAACATGCACGCAAACGACACAGCAAGCTTCATTGACTTGAACCCTCCACGCAAATTGTTTTTGAACCCGTCAATCACTTTCCCAATTGAAGCGCCAGACGGCGATCAGCGCAAACAACGCCGACCAGCCCACCAGTATCGCCGTCGGTGCAAAGGCTGATTGCAGCGGCAGACCGCGCCAGGTCATGGCATCGAGGCCGTCCACGGCCCAGCGGGTCGGCACGAACTCGGTTACGTGCTGCAGCCATTCGGGAAACAGGAATGACGGCACCCAGGCGCCGCCGAGCATCACCAGGATCAGCACGGAAAACATGGCCACGCCGCGCGTCGCGCCGACGGAACGGCCGAGCGAGGCGATCATGAGTCCGGTCGTGGCTGCAAGCAGCGCGAAGGCGCATGCGACCATCGCAAAGCCGGGCACGCTGCCCGCGATGCGCACGTCAAAAACCACGCGCGCCACCAGGTAGACGACCGCGAGAATCATGATCGCAATCAGCGTGGTGCCCGCCACGCGGCTGCCAAGCAATACGGCGCGGGACAGAGGCGCTGCGCGCAGCCGGCGCCACATGCCTTCCTGGCGCATCAGCAGCAGCGCAATACCTGCATCGATGCCCATGAAAAGAATGAACTGAATGCTCATGCCCGCGAAAGAATGGGCGTAAGAGTTGTATCGGGGTCCGGTGGTGACGGCGACGTTGTCGAGGTTGAAGGGAATGGGCTTGGCGGTGCCGATGAAGTTCGGCCGCGACAGGCGCTGCATGACGTGCTGCGACAGCAATCCCGCCACCATCGGCCGGATCATGGATTGCGACGGATCATAGAGCAGCTTGACGTCCGGCATCGGACCGGTACCCACCAACGCGCCGGTCGCGGCGGCCTCAAAATTGGCCGGAAACACCACCGCGGCGCGCAGCTTGCCGCTGCGCACCAGCTGCAGTGCTTGGTCCTCCGGAAGCTCTTGGATTTCGAGGGACGCGTCCTGACTCAGACTTTCGAGCACCGCCGTGGTCAATGCGCTGTGATCCAGGTCGGTGACGCCGACTTTCATGCGCGATATGGGATTGCCGCCCGAACCCGTGCCGCCGAATAGAAAACCGAAGAACGCCGCAACCACGATCGGCGTCAGCACGCTGACCACCAGCGCGCGGCGGTCGCGCAGGAAAATCTGGATGTCTTTGCGCACCAGGGCGCGAAATGCGGTGAAAGTCGAACTCATGTGTCGCGCAGCGTCCGTCCAGTCAATGCCAGAAACACATCCTCGAGATTGGCGCGCCGGCTGGTCAACTCCTGGCAACTAAATCCGCGGGCGGCCAGCCGCTCCAACACGCGCGGTGCCGCCGTGCCGAGATCTCTGGCGGAGACTGAAACCTCCGCACCGCTTAGCTCGACTTGGATGACCCCGGGCAGATTCCTGATTTCCGCGAGCGCCGCGGCGTCGGGAGCCGCGTCATAATTCAAGGTCAGCTTGTTACCCAGGTGCGCGCCTGCCAGCAGGCCCGTCAGCGTGTCGTCGGCGAGCACGCGGCCGTGATCCACGATGACGATGCGATCGCAGAGCCGCTCGACTTCCTCCATGTAGTGCGTCGTGTAGACCACGGTTCTGCCCTGCCCGGCAAGCACTTCGATGGTCTCGAAAATGGCATTGCGGCTTTGCGGGTCGACGCCCACCGTCGGCTCATCGAGCAGTAAAATCTGCGGCTCGTGCAGCAGCGCGCAGGCGATATTCAAGCGTCGCCGCATGCCGCCGCTAAATGTGCTGGGCGGGTCGCGCGCGCGGTCCGAGAGGCTGGTCAATTCCAGCACTGCCGCGATTCTTTTGCCCAGAGCCGCCCCCGACAGGCCGTACAGTCCGCCGAAGAACTCCAGATTCATGCGGGCCGGCAGCTCTTCGAGCAGCGCAATCTCCTGCGTCACCAGCCCCAATTTGCGCTTGGTCGGGTCCGCGCCGGTTCCCAATGTGATTGCGTCGATTGACACCCTGCCCGACTGCGGCTGGGTGAGACCGGCAAGCATGCTGATGGTGGTCGACTTGCCGGCGCCGTTCGGCCCAAGCAGCCCTAATATCTTGCCGGGCTCGGCGGTGAAGGAAACGTCCGCCACAGCGGTGATCGCGCCGAATTTCTTATGCAGACGGTCGGCGATCAGATTCATCGCCCGAATAGTGCCAGCAGAGCGCGCCGAGCGCCAGAAGCCCGTCGCCTAGGTTTCCACACCCTGGGATTTCAGATATTCATCGTAGGTGCCGCGGAAATCGACAATCTTGCCTCCGGGACGCATTTCGATGATGCGGGTCGCCAGTCCGCCGACGAATTCGCGGTCATGCGAGACGAAGATCAGCGTGCCCAGGTAATGCTCCAGCCCGATCTGCAGGGACTCGATGGTTTCCATGTCCATGTGGTTGGTGGGTTCATCCATCAGCAGCACATTGGGTTTCGTGAGGATCAATTTGCCGTAGATCATCCGGCCCTTCTCACCGCCCGACAGCACTTTCACGGACTTCTTGGTCTCTTCGCCGGAGAACAACAACCTTCCTAAGGTGGCTCGGACGATTTGATCATCGTCCGCCTTGCCCGTGTACTGGGACATCCAGCCGAACAAGTCGATCTTGTCCTCGAACTCGGCTTGTGGATCCTGCGGCATGTAACCCGCTACAGCGTTTTCAACCCAGACGATGCGGCCGCTGCTGGGTCGTAGTTCCCCCGCGAGACAGCGCATGAGCGTGGTTTTGCCGGCGCCATTGGGCCCGATGATGGCGATCCGCTCGCCCGCTTCGACCACGAAGCTGAGATTGTCGAGCACCTTTTCGGCGGAACCCGGATAGGCGAAGCTCAGTTTTTCCACCGTCACCGCGCCGCGGTACAGTTTCTTGCCCTGTTCGAAGCGGATGTAGGGATTTTGCCGCGAAGAGGGCTTGATCTCCTCGATCTTGATCTTTTCCAACTGCCGTTTGCGGGAGGTGGCCTGGCGCGCCTTGGATGCGTTGGCCGAGAAGCGCCGCACGAACTCCTGCAGGTCCGATATGCGGTCCTTGGCCTTGGCGTTGGCTGCCTCGACCCGGGCGCGCGCCTGCACCGAGGCCAGCATGAAATCGTCGTAGTTGCCCGGATAGATTTTCAGCTGCTGAAAGTCCAGGTCCGCAATGTGCGTGCACACTTGATTCAAGAAGTGCCGGTCGTGGCTGATGATCACCATCGTGGCGTTGTAGTTGTTGAGCGCGCCCTCGAGCCAGCGAATGGAATTGATGTCCAGGTTGTTGGTGGGTTCATCCAGCAGCAGCACGTCCGGATTGGAGAACAGCGCCTGTGCGAGCAGCACGCGCAGCTTGAGGCCGGGCGGAACTTCACGCATCGGACCGTTATGCCGAGATTCGCGAATACCGGCGTCGGTGAGGATGCTGCCGGCCCGGGCTTCGGCATCGTAACCGCCGTACTCCGCAAACACCCCCTCGAGTTCCGCCGCCTTCATGTAATCCTCGTCGGTGGCTTTCGGATCGGCGTAGATCCGATCTCGCTCCTGCATTGCGGCCCACAGTTCGGTATGACCGCGCATGACCACATCGAGCACGCGCTCATCCTCATAACCGAACTGGTTCTGATTCAATTTGCCGAGCCGCATACCGACCTGCAGCATCACATCGCCGGCGCTGGCTTCAAGATCGCCGCCCAGCACCTTCATGAGCGTGGACTTTCCCGAACCGTTCGCGCCGATCAAGCCGTAGCGATTACCGTCCGAAAACTTGACCGTGACCTGTTCGAAGAGCGGCTTGGCGCCGAATTGAACGGCGACATTGGATGTGGAAAGCATATTGTCCGATCACTGAAGATAAGCGGCCGCGGCGGCCACGATTGCCCGACAAACTAAGATGGAGTGCCGTATCGTTGGCGCGAGGCACGCGAGGCGTCTATGTTCGCCTTTTCCGGCCGCTGCATTTTAGCCGAAGTGGAGCCTCGAGTTCGGCCTTTTCGCTCAAAGTCTGGGCGAATCGTCGGACAGGCGCCAAGGCGGGAACCGGCGGGTATTGCCGGCGTGATACAGGCAAATGATATTGCCGTCCGGATCCTGCAGGTAAGCCTCGCGCCAAAGCCAGATCTGGTCCTTGGGGTGCTGGTTGAACTCGATTCCGAGCTTGCACAAGCGCTCATAGGTGGCATCCAAATCGTCGCACTCGAAATACACCACGGTTTGCGACGGCAGCACCGTGTCGAAGGCATGCAGCGAAAACGTTGCGCCGTTCTGGCATTCGAATCGGGCGTAGCGCGGCAGCGCGCTGACGATTTGCGTAAACCCTAAGCGCCGGTAGAAATCGGCCGACCGCTCCACGTCGGTGGCGGGCAGCGTCACTTGGTTCAGGTTCATGACGCCGATTATCAGGCAAACGGGACCTGCGCGCGCGCTTTTGACGCTATATTCGTGCGTTGTTCGATACAGGAGGGCCTGCGATGACGGTCAAAGTTCTTGGTACGCTGCTGATCTTCGCCTGCACCGCAAGTTTGGCAAGCGACGCGGGAATTGAGGCATTCAATCGCGCGCTGATCGATGCAACCACGCGGATGGACAACGCGGCGGCGCTGGCGCTGTGGGAGGAAGACGGCATCACCTTGCTGCCGCAGTCCAAACCCATCATTGGCAAGAAGGCGATCGCAAAATTTCTCGATGACGTGTCGGCGCAGTTGACCGGTGCGCGGATGGAAAAATTCGAAATGAAGTGTTTCGATATCGAGCGCAGCGGCGACTTGGCCACCGAATGGTGCGAGGAGCATCAACACGTCATGCTTCCGGGCGGCAAACCTCCTTTTGACGGCCGCGGCAAGATGCTGTTGATATTGCATCGCGGCGCAGACGGCAAATGGCGCCTGCGCGCCGAAATGTGGAATGAGGGGGTCGCCGACAAATCGACCTAGACGGCCGGCTATTTATGGCGTCGCGCCGAACGCGCCTTGCTCCTGGAAGGTTTGACGCGTTTTGCCGCGACTTTGGACGGGCGCGCAACGGCCTTGCGTGCGGCAGCCTTGCGCTTGGCCCTCTTAACCGCAGGTTTGGATTTCTTTGCCGGGCGCTGCGCAGCTCTTTTAGGCGCCTTTGCGGAACTCTTCTTGGCGGTTTTTTTGGCGGCGCTCTTGGCAGCAGTTTTCGGCGTCTTCTGGGGAGCGGCGGTCTTTGCCGGCTGACCGTCGGCGAGGCCACGCAACTGCTCGAGAATACCCGGGTTCTCGAGTGTGGACATATCCTGAGTGATTTCCTCGCCGCGCGCCACCGCCCGCAGCAGTCGGCGCATGATTTTGCCGGAACGGGTTTTTGGCAGATTGTCGGTGAGGCGAATTTCATCCGGCTTGGCGATGGGGCTGAGCTGATCGCCGACCCAGCCGCGCAGCTCATCGATCAACGCTTTCGCGGCGGCGCCTTGCGGCCTCGGCACATTCAGCACCACGTAGGCAAACGCTGATTCGCCCTTGATGTCGTGCGGCTTGCTGACCACCGCCGCCTCCGCCACCTTGGGATGCGCGACCAGCGCCGACTCGATTTCCATCGTGCCCAGCCGATGGCCTGCGATGTTGAGGACGTCATCGATGCGCCCCATGATCCAGTAATAACCGTCCTTGTCGCGGCGCGCCGAATCGCCGGCGACATAGTATCGATTCTTGAATTTTTCCCAATAGGTCTTGATGTAGCGGTCGTTGTCGCCCCAGATCGTGCGCAGCATCGAAGGCCATGGCCGCTTGATGACCAGATATCCGCCCGCATCCGGCGTCTTGACGGGCCGCCCGTCCTCATCGACGATGTCCGCGAAGATTCCGGGCAGCGGCTTGGTGCAAGATCCGGGCTTGGTGGCGGTCACTCCTGGAATGGGCGCCATCATGGTGGCGCCGGTCTCGGTCTGCCACCAAGTATCGACGATGGGGCAGCGCTCAGCGCCGATCACGCGGTGATACCACATCCACGCCTCGGGATTGATGGGCTCGCCGACGCTGCCGAGCACCCGCAGCTTGCGCAAGTCGTATTTTCCCGGCACGGCATCGCCTAGTTTCATGAGCGCGCGAATCGCCGTGGGCGCGGTGTAGAAAATACTGACACCATGCGTCTGGCACATTTTCCAAAAGCGCCCGCCGTCTGGATACGTTGGCGCACCTTCGTACATGAACAAGGTGGCGCCCGCCGCCAACGGCCCATAAACCACGTAGGTGTGCCCGGTAACCCAGCCGACGTCGGCCGTGCACCAGAAGATATCCTCATCCTTGAGATCGAATGCCCACTTCGTGGTCATTTTGGCATTGAGCAAATAGCCGCCGCTGCAATGCTGGATCCCCTTGGGTTTGCCGGTGGACCCCGAGGTATACAACAAGAACAAAGGATGCTCCGCGTCGACCCATTCCGGCTCGCAGCTCGAGGAACTTCCCGCGATTGCTTCGTGCCACCACAGATCGCGGCCCACGCGCATCTGACACGGCGTGCCGGTGCGCCGATAAACGATCACCCGCTGCACGGATTCGCAGCCTTCCGACAGCGCCTTGTCGACCGCTGCTTTGAGCTCGACGGCATTGCCGCCGCGCCATCCGGCATCGGCGGTAATGACGAGCTTGGCGCCGGCGTCCTCGATCCGGTCCTTTACGGCGTTCGCCGAAAATCCGCCGAACACCACCGAATGCACCGCGCCGATTCGCGCGCACGCCTGCATCGAGACAATCGCCTCGGGAATCAGCGGCATGTAAATGATCACGCGATCGCCGCGCCCTATACCCTGCGCCTTGAGCGCGTTCGCGAATTGACACACCTCTTTATGCAGTTGCGCATAAGTGAGCTTGCGTGTGTCGCCGGGCTCGCCTTCGAATATGACGGCGAGCTTGTCGCCGCGGCGCGCTAGGTGCACGTCGAGGCAATTGTGCGAAACGTTCAGTTGGCCGTCGGTGAACCAGCGGAAATTCGGCGCGCGCGAATCATCCAGCGGCACCGTGAAAGGCCGCTTCCAGTCGATTTCAGCCGCGGCCAAGTCCGCCCAGAAGCCGACGTAGTCGCCCGCCGCCTTGTCGTACATGCGCTGTAATTCGGCGGCCTTGAGGGTGGCGTGTTCCGCGAACGCTTTGGAAGGCGGAAACTCGCGGTCCTCGTTGAGGACCGATTGGATATCTTTCTGCGCCATGGTCACTCTCCGTCTTCAGGCAGCGGTGGCGATGCGCCGCACCTGCTGTCGCAAAATATTCCCGAATCCATGGGCATCAAAAAATGCGTTGAGCCCGCCGCGATCCTGCGGCCTGGGCTTCAAGTCGTCGAGCGTCGCCTCGATCGGCATGTCGCACACGATACCGGTCAAACGCCGGGCGAGGTAGGCGGCATCCTTGTGGGCCAGTAGTTTAGCAGCGACGGCGGCGGCGCCGCGCAGTTTCAAGAATGGGATTCGATGAAGATTTGCATACAATTCATCGAGGGAGCCGAAGATGCCGAAAAGTTCCGCGGCGGTCTTCCTGCCGACGCCCGGCACGCCAGGGATGTTGTCGACGCTGTCCCCGGTCAGTGCCAAAAAGTCCGCAATGAGCTCGGGCGCGACTCCGAAGCGCGGACCGATATCGTGGTAGTGATAGCGCATGTTGCCGCTGTAATCCCAAAAGGTGTCGCCGTCCCTGATCAGTTGCGACAGATCCTTGTCGCGCGTCACCAGGACGTTGCAGAGGCCCGCCGCGCGCGAGCGCGCCGCCAGGGTGCCGATGATATCGTCGGCTTCATATTCGGCGCTCGCGAACTCGGCCAGACCCATGTGCCGGCAAAATTCGCGGCACAGCGCGAATTGCCGTTCCAAATCGGCGGGCGGAGATTCGCGATTGGCCTTGTAGGCAGGATAGATGGCGTTGCGGAATGATGTGACGCTGCGCAGGCTCAGGTCGAAGGCCACGCCGATCCGTTCCGGCCGCACCCTTTCGAGAAGGTCGGCAAGAAAGCGCGCGAATCCGTACAAGGCATGCGTGGCGTTGCCGTCCGCATCCACCATGTCGGGCGGCATGGAATGGTAGGCGCGAAAGATGAAATAGCTGGCGTCGATGTAATAAACGACGCCCGATCGGGGCACGGGGAAGCCCGCGAATGCGTTCACATCGGCCAGCGTTGCATGCGCTCGTGCAGCGGGCTGGAACGCGGGAAATGCGCCACCAGATAATCCATTTGATCCGCGAGCACGCGCCGCCCCTTCAGGAAAATGTATTCGGCATAGGTCGGCGTGAAGGGCACGGCAAGGAGCTGCATGCCCGCTTGCTCGGGCGTGCGGGATGCCTTGGCATTGTTGCAGCGGCGGCAGGCCGAAACCACGTTGCTCCACGTATCCTGTCCGCCCCGGCTGAATGGCGTCACATGGTCCCTGGACAGCAGGCTATATGTAAAGCGCGCGCCGCAATACAGGCACAGGTATGCGTCGCGGCGGAACAGAGTTTGATTGTTGAGCGGCGGCGTGTAGCCGGCGCCGCGCAGGTTGCCCGGATTGCCGGTCACGCCCAGTGTGGCAATGATGGAATTGACATCCACGATGGTCCGCAGCCCGGTCCGCGCGCAGGTCCCGCCATACAGGCGGTACAGCTGCGTTCCGCAGGTATAGGCCACTTGTTCCGTGTGATACAGGCGTGCAGCTTCGCGGTAGTCGACCCATTCCAACGGCATGCCCGAGACATCGGTGCGCAGTATTTGCTGGGACAGGGGATGGGTGTGGGAAACCACCGCGATATCGTCCCGCCAATCCAGCAGTTGATGCTTGTGTTGCTCGCTCACGTTCATAACACACCAAAGATAGTCGACTCTTATGCCATAATTCAATGTTTGACGCTAAGTTCCGGCTTGGGAGAGTTTTGCATGTCCGTCGTCGTCGGTGTCCTCAAGGAGACCGCTGCCAATGAAACCCGCGTTGCCCTGGTTCCGGAAATCGCCGCCAAACTCAAGTCCCTCGGCGTTCGGGTGCTGATCGAACGCGGCGCAGGAGCCGCGGCGCATTTTCCCGATGCCCTGTATGCGGATGCCGAATTCAGCGATGCCGCCGCCATTCTTGCCACTGCCGACGTTATATTGAAAGTGCAGCCGCCCTCCTTGACGGAAGTCGCAGCGCTCAAAAAAGGCGCGGTCGTCATCGGCTTCATGCAGGCCTACGCGCGTCCGGATCTGGTCCTGGCCCTCAAAGAGCGCGGCATAACGGGCTTTGCGATGGAACTGGTGCCGCGTATTTCGCGCGCGCAATCGATGGATGCGCTCTCCTCGCAGGCCTCAGTCGCCGGCTATAAGGCCGCATTGATCGCGGCAAATACGCTGGAAAGATTTCTGCCCATGCTGACCACGGCCGCAGGCACGATTCGGCCGGCCGCCGTCCTGGTGATCGGCGCGGGCGTTGCCGGATTGCAGGCCATAGCTACCGCAAAGCGCTTGGGCGCAGTGGTCGAGGCGTACGACGTACGTAGTGCGACCAAAGATCAAATAAAATCACTGGGCGCGAAGTTCATCGAGACGGGTGTTTCCGCCGAGGGCGCGGGCGGCTATGCGCGCGAGCTCACGCCGGAGGAGAAGGCCAAACAGCAAGAAGTCCTGGATGCGCGCATCGCCGCGAGCGACGCGGTGATCAGCACGGCGTCGGTGCCCGGCCGCGCCGCGCCGCGCATCATTTCTCAGGCGGCGGTCGCGCGCATGAAGGCGGGCTCGGTGATCGTCGACATCGCCGCCGAGCAGGGCGGCAACTGCGAACTGACCAAGGCCGGCGAGACCGTCTTGCAGGGCGGAGTCAAAATCTTAGGTCCGGTGAATTTACCGGCCTCCTTGCCGTATCACGCCAGCGAAATGTATTCGCGCAACCTGTTCAATTTTCTAAAGCCGGCTCTACCTAAGGGAGAGCTGGCAATTGATTGGAGCGACGAGGTATTTGCCGGGACGGTGCTCACGCACGACGGACAGATCAAGCACGAGGCTACGCGCGCGGCTGTGGAGGGACGGAAAACATGATCGATGGCGTCATCGCACTCTATATATTCATGCTTGCGGCCTTCACCGGCTACGAGGTCATTTCCCGCGTGCCGGTCATTCTGCACACGCCGCTCATGTCGGGATCGAACTTCGTGCATGGCATCGTCCTGGTCGGCGCCATGGTTGCCCTGGCGGCGGCCGATACGACCCTGGTGCGGGTCATCGGCTTCATTGGCGTGATGCTGGCGGCGGGCAACGCCGTCGGCGGCTATGTCGTGACTGAACGCATGCTGAAAATGTTCGTTCTGGCCGGCAAGAAGAAAGGACCTTAAAGGATGCCTTCCGCTTCGACCATTCAAACCCTGACCCAGCTTTCGTATCTCATTGCCGCCGCGCTGTTCATTCTCGGCCTGAAGCGCATGAGTTCGCCCGTCACTGCCGTCAGCGGCGTTCGCTGGGCAGGCGTCGGCATGCTGCTGGCCACCATTGTCACGCTGGCGTTCATGGGCGCTTCCTCGCTCAACTTGATGCTGGTCATCATCGCCATTGCAATCGGGACCGTCATCGCGTGGGTCAGCGGCAAGCGCGTGGCGATGACCGACATGCCGCAAATGATCGCGCTGTACAACGGCATGGGCGGCGGCGCCGCGGCGGCGATTGCCGCGGTGGAGCTGTACAGCGGCAGCGAGCACAACTTGGTGCACCTGACCATGGCCGCGGTCGGCGGCTTCATCGGTGCCGTCTCCTTCAGCGGCAGCCTGATTGCGTTCGCCAAGCTGCAGGGCTTGATCACCAAGTCCGTGCGCTTCGGCGGCCAGAAGTTCGTGAATTTGGCCATATTGCTGATCACCATCGGCTTCGGCTTCATGGTCGTCAGCGGTGCGGGAGGGGAATCCGGACTTCCCGTGGTGTCGCTGTTCTTCGTGTTCGCATTGATTTTGGGCGTGGCGATGACGCTGCCCATCGGCGGCGCCGACATGCCGGTCGTGATCTCGCTGTACAACGCGCTCACCGGGCTTGCGGTGGGCTTCGAAGGCTTCGTGCTCGACAACGCGGCGATGATCATTGCCGGCACCGTGGTGGGCGCAGCCGGCACGCTGCTCACGCAGCTCATGGCAAAAGCCATGAACCGCTCGCTCGGCAATGTGCTCTTTTCGAATTTCGGCGAGAGCCCTGCGGCCGGCAGCGGCGGCGTCATTGGCACGCAAAAGGCCATCGAAGCTTCTGATGCCGGCGTGATGATGGCTTACTCGCAAAAGATCATCATCGTGCCGGGATATGGTCTCGCGGTGGCGCAGGCGCAGCACAAGGTGTGGGAACTGACGCAATTGCTCTTGGACCACGGCGTGAAGGTGCGCTTCGCCATTCATCCCGTGGCCGGCCGCATGCCCGGCCACATGAATGTGCTGCTGGCGGAAGCCGGGGTGCCGTACGACCTGATTTCGGATTTGGACGAGATCAACGCGGAGTTTGAAACCGCGGACGTGGCGCTCATCATTGGCGCCAATGATGTGGTGAATCCCGATGCGCGCACCAACAAGAGCAGCCCGATTTACGGCATGCCGATCCTGAACGCCGACAAGGCGAAGAACGTCATCGTCATCAAACGCGGCCAGGGTCAGGGATTTTCGGGCATCGACAATGGATTGTTCGTGCTCGATCAAACCCGAATGCTGTACGGCGATGCGCAGGCAGCCGTGAGTCAGTTGATTCAGGCGGTCAAGGCTGCAGGCTGACCTCGAATCGATCCTTGACCTGCCAATGCGACGGGCTGCGGGCGGCATAGTCCCGCAGTCGGATCATTTCCCCGCTGAAGCTCGTGCCGTGCAATTCGAAGCGCACGTAGTGATAGTTCGGAAAATCCCTGCCTTGATAAAGATCCGCAGCCGTGCGGTCGATGTCGTAGGGCGTCGCGCCGCCGCCGCCGGAAACCAGGTAAGTGACCCCGTCCTGCGCGAGCCGCTCGTAGTTATGAATATGGCCGGCGCTGACCACGAAGCGGGCCGTGCTGTGGGCGGCGGCCGTTTGCAAATACGCAGCGAGCGCTCGTTCATTCGGGCGGGCGTTGTGGTCAACGAGTTTGACCGTCTGCACGGCGGCGACCGGCGGGTGATGCATGACGATCAACACCGCCCTGACCGCAGGTCCGAGCGACGAGATCTGGCCTTCCAGCCAAGTCCGTTGCGCGCTGCCCGGCAACAGCGAGGTATCGCTGTCCAAGGCAATTGCGAGCAGCTTGCTGCCCACGGCCACCGAGTACCAGCGCAGCCCGCGCAATTCTGGGAAGACGCTCCACCACCGATCGAGACAGGCCGATTCCATGCAGGCCGACAGTTCGGCCGGCCGATGAGACAGGTGTCCCACGTCGGTCAATGGCCGGGGCAGACAGTAAGCAATTTGGTGCGTAGGTGGCGCAAGCCGAACCTTGCTGGCGGAGAACCACGTTCGACGTCGTAAAAGATTGCTCTTACTTTCCTTCGTTCTGGCAGCCAGTTCCGCGTCGGCACGCCGCCGGCCTGAAGTCGGAACTCCGTTTACTTGTCGGTGCACCGCGATGTGAAACCGCACAACATTGCGCGATCACTGAGTCGCCGCCACCACGCTCGCCCAGCAGTCCCTCGAGCTGGCTGATTCACGAGACACCGGTAATGAAACCGGCTGTGCCAGAAGACCACTTCCGTTACTCACCCAGACCCGATTTCATTGTCTGGCCTGGAATAACCGCCACGAGCACCGTCGAAGGATCGAGGGCGACCTCCGACATCGACATCAACCGCCTTCGATCGAACTCCCACAAGAGTCCGTCAGTTACGGCTCATGACCTATCAGCCCTGGCGGGCGACGATCATTGGAATTTGCACGTAGTGCGTCAACATCGAGCTGACCGAACCGAGCATCAGCCCAGCGAAGCCGCCGCGCCCGCGGCTGCCGACCACCAGCAGCTGGGCGTTCTCGGCTTGCTCGGCCAGGTGGACGGCCGGCTGGTCGCGCACAACTACACGACGGACCTTCACGTCGGCGTAGCGCTCGCACCAGCCCGACAACCGCTTTTCCAGCAACTTCACCTTGCGCTGTGCCACCGCGTCCCAGTCCACGTCGGCAACCTCCCTCAGGTCGACGTCGCTCCACGCGTGCACCGCGACCAGTTCGACCCGCCTCACCGCCGCCTCCTCGAACGCGATGCGCGTCGCGAGCTCGGAGCTCTGCGAGCCGTCGATTCCGACGACCACGGGCGCATCGGCGGCGGGGGTGGCATGGTCGTGGATCACCGCGACTGGGCAGCGCGCGCCGTACACCAACCCGGAGCTGACCGAGCCGAGGAGACCACGGCGCAGGGCGCCATGCCCGCGGCTACCCACCACGATCATCTTCGCGCGCTCGGACAGCCCGATCAGCGTGGGAATCGCAGCGGAGTGGTAGATCTCGGCGCCGGCGATATCCGCCGCAGCGCCGACGTCCTTGGCGGTGCGTTGCACGAGGTCGGCCGCGCCGTCGACAATCTGGCGAGCATGCGCGTCCTGCCACTGCCCTGCCGCCACCGGGACGGGCATCAACGAACGGGTGACGGTCGGCGACCCGACGATGTGTACCAGCTTCAGCGGAACCGACCGCAACAAAGACTCGCAGGCGGCCCATCGGACGGCAGCATCCGAAGGATCAGAACCGTCCACGGCGACAATGATCTCGTGGGCTCTTGTCCTCTGCTGTTTAGGCTTTTTCTTGGACTTCTTTTTGGCCATTCCTACGCCCCTGCGGTGATTGCGTCCACGATCTACCGGCGCGCGTCACGGCCGCGCGGCCCGTTACCAATCGTAGTCGTGGGCCAGCATCTTTCGAGGCGATCATGACCGAGTTCGTGCTGTCGGTCGGCGTGAGATCGAGCGCAGCTACCGGCTGCTGCGGCTCAAGGGACTACGCGACCAGATCGGTACCCCTCGCCGCGTCATTGGACCGCGACCTCCTCGGCGACCGGTGACACCGACAGCACCGTCACATCCCACGTGAAACCAAGCCCGTACTTACGCGGGCGGGCGCGGAGGACATTGAATACAGCGATTACGGCGATTCGCTACGTCGGCGCCAAGGCGTGCTACGTGCACGTCGGCGGTTTGCAGGTGTTTATACCGCCGCAGGGCGCTGGACCGGAGTTCGTTCGGGATACCTATAAGGCGATGCTGGCGTGGGGGGACATCCAGCCGACGTCTCGCAAGCGTCCGGCGACGGCCTTCGGTGGGTTCATCAACGTCGCGTGGACGTTCGATGACGATATCGATTTCGAGTACCACGTGCGCCGCTCTGCCCTGCCCGCGCCGGGACGGGTCCTGGAGTTGCTGGAACTGACCTCCCGGCCGCACGGCACCCTGCTGGACCGCCACCGGCCGCTGTGGGAAGCGCATGTGATCGAGAGTCCGAACGACGGGCGCTTCGCCGTCTACACGAAGGTTCATCACGCATTGGTTGACGGGGTGTCCGCTCAAGCTGATGCAGCGGTCATTGAGTACCGACCCCGGCGACAGCGAGATTCGACGTGTTCCCGATCAGCCCGAACGACAGCGTCGTTCTGGGCGAACGCCCAGAGGTCTAATACGTCGGGGTCAACCTTGGCGCAGCGAATCGCCCGCGCAGCGCATCATGCGCGCACTGACGGTCACGTCGACAATCTGAGCTTTCGCGGCGTTCTTCTGAACCGCCCAAGATGCCCTTCTTCGCGGACGCATTGGATTCGTAAGCTTCGCCGGTGGCTATGGCCCAGGGTGCCGTTGTATCCGAAGAAAGCGGTAAGCACACGTGCACCCCCGCCGCGAGTGTGAAGATGCTTGCATGAATATGGACCAACCTGGATTGGAGCTGCTTGTCCGCGTGGGGTTGGCCAGCGTGCTCGGCGTCGCAATCGGCCTAGAACGCCAGTGGCGGTCGCGGATGGCGGGGCTGCAGACGATGGCGCTGGTCAGCATGGGCTCGGCGTTGTTCACGATTATGGGTGCCTACGCCTTCCCCACTCAGGGCGACCGCAACAGGGTAGCCGCCCAGATTGTCACGGGCATCGGCTTTTTGGGTGCCGGCGTGATCATCCAGACAGGTATGACGGTGTCCGGGCTCAACACTGCCGCGACGCTGTGGGTCACGGCGGCGGTGGGTGCGCTATGCGGCGTGTGGATGTGGCGGGAAGCGGTCGTGGGAGCGGTGATAATCATCGCGGGCAATGGGCTGCTCTACCCGCTGGCAAAGTGGATTGACCGCAGACCTCAAAAGCCCGGCCGCGATAAACGGGCCGACTTTTAAGGCTTCGACAGAAGCGCAAACGTGCCCGCTTCCCCCGTTCCGGTGGGATCATCGTCCCGGGTTTAGTGAATTGCCGTCGATCGGCTGGGCTTGCTGACGCGGTGGATTCTTGACCAGCAAGACGAAAGGCGGCTCGCCGACATGTCTTCGAATCAGTCCGCACCATCCAGCATCGGAGTTATCACCAGCGGTGGTGACGCTGCAGGGATGAACCCTGCCGTGCGTGCGGTCATCCGCACGGCCGCACACCGCGATATCGACGTGTATGCGATTCACGAGGGATACCACGGCCTAGTCGAAGGCGGTGACCTCATCCGGCGGATGGAACCCGCCGACGCCGACGGCATCCTGCACAAGGGCGGCACGGTAATCGGCACCGCCAGGTCCAAACGATTCAGGACGCGCGACGGCCGCCGAACAGCCGCCCGCAACGTCGTGGAGCACGGCATCGACGCGCTGGTCGTGATTGGCGGCGACGGCAGCCTCACCGGCGCCAATGTGTTCCGCGAGGAGTGGCCGGAGTTGCTCGCCGAACTGGTTGACTCCGGACAGATCGCACAGGAACTCGCCGACGAGCACCCGTTCCTGCGCCTGGTTGGTCTCGTCGGATCCATCGACAACGACATGTCGGGTACCGACATGACGATCGGCGCGGATACGGCGTTGCACCGGATCGTCGAAGCCATGGATTCCTTACACAGCACCGCGTCCAGCCATCAACGCACCTTCGTCGTCGAAGTCATGGGACGCCATTGCGGCTACCTCGCGTTGATGTCTTCGCTCGCCACCGCGGCCAACTGGGTGGTGATCCCCGAGCAGCCACCTGCGAAGGACTGGGCTCAGCACATGTGCCGGGACATCAAAGCGGGCCGGGACATCGGCCGTCGGCAAAGCGTGGTCGTCGTCGCCGAGGGTGCGCACGACCTGGAGGGCAACCCGATCACCGCCAACCAGATCAGAACACTGCTCGAGGATGAACTCGGCGAGGACACGAGGATCACGATCCTCGGCCACGTGCAACGCGGCGGCGCGCCGAGCGCCTTCGACAGATTCTTGGCCACCCTGCTCGGCCATGCTGCCGTCGAACAACTGCTCACCGATAGCCCGGACTCATCCCCACAGCTGATCGGGTTGCGAGGGCACCGGGTGGTTACCTCGCCACTGATGGAGTGTGTGGCACGGACCCAGGCAGTTGCCGAGCGCATCAAGGCGAGCGACTTCGACGGGGCAATGCTGCTGCGCGGCAGTAGCTTCCGGCAGTCGTACAAGATCCTGCAGACCATTCAGCAGGCGGCGGCGCGGCCCACACCGGCGGCTCGGCGACGATTCCGGATCGCCGTAGTACACGGCGGCGGACTGTCACCAGGGATGAATACCGCGGTCCGCGCCGCAGTGCGGCTCGGCCTCGACCGCGGCTACACCGTGCTCGCGGTGAAGAACGGATTCCGCGGACTGCGCAAGGGTGACGTTCAGGAAATGCACTGGATGGACGTCAGCGGATGGGTGTCCGAAGGGGGTGCCGAAATCGGCACCAACAGGTATGTGCCCAGCGGCGCTGCCATCGCGCAGATTGCCGAACAGTTTGCCGCTCACCGCATCGACGGTCTGCTGATGGCCGGCGGCTGGGACGGCTACCAGGCCGCTCACGAACTGCACCGCCACCGGCAGCAGTACACCGCCCTCGACATTCCGATCGCCTGCATGCCGATGACAATCAACAACGACGTCCCGGGCACCGAATTGAGCATCGGCAGTGACACGGCGCTGAACAGCATTGTGGCCGACATCGATAAGATCCGGCAGTCCGCGGTCGCCTCCCGCCGAGTGTTCGTTGTCGAGGTCATGGGTCGCGACTGCGGTTACCTGGCATTGCTCAGCGGGTTGGCCACCGGAGCCGAACGCATCTACCTGCCGGAGGAGGGCATCAAGCTCGATGACCTCATGGCGGACATCGCGTCCCTCGCAGAGGGCTTCCGTTCTGGGAAACGCTTGGGCCTTATCGTCCGCAGCGAAGGCGCCGACCCTGTCTACACAACGGGGTTCATCACGTCGCTGTTTCAGAAGGAAGGTGGGGATCTCTTCGACGCTCGACAGGCGATCTTCGGCCACCTCCAGGAAGGCGGCGACCCGTCGCCATTCGACCGGATACATGCTACGAGTCTGACCGCCCGCTGCATCGAGTTCCTTTCAGAGCAACTCGAATCCGGCAGCCGTGCCAGCGCAATGGTCGGATTCCAGTCAGGGCGTGTGCAGTTCACCGATTTGACGTCTTACCCAGCGCTCGTCGAAAAGGATGTTCGCCGTCCGGTCGAGCAGCGCTGGATGGACCACCGCCGCTTGGCGACAATCATGCGCGCCTAGTTGTACCGCTGAACCGGGAGATGCGCCCACGCACGATTCGCGTCGGTACAAGGGTCGCGAGATAGGGCAACGGCAGCAGCCGTTCATCCGGTAACACACCCTAGGCCCACCTGATGGGCGTGAACCGCGACGTCCCACTGATTCTTCAGTGCTTCAGGCAATGTCGGGGTTTTCATTGACCCGGTGTCGCACCGGTTATTTGTAAGAGCCGGGGGAAGGAGCAGGCGACCTGTCGTTGCTTATCGGGAATGCCGGCGTCCTACTCGGTCGCAGTCGGCTCGGTCTCAGTCGGCTTCTTCACCTTGTCAACGGCGTCAGCCGCAATCTCGATGCCCTTTTCGGTTGCACCCGTGGCGATAGCGCCTGCCGCCTTGAGAATTTTGGCCAAGCCCTCCCTGACATCGCCGCCGACTATCTGCTGGGCACCTTCCACGATTTCACCCGACTTCGCTGCCGACAGGTCCGCGATTTCGCTGGCCTTTTGTTGGATTCCACCCTGTTCGTCGCTCATGGCGACTCCTTCCGTCGTAGAGGCACATCAACGCTACGCCCGGGGCGCGACTGACCGGACCGTTTTGTCGGCTCATGCGGCCTCTGTTGCCCCGTACGGATGCCCGTCACCCTGTGGCATCGGCCGCGCGTCGTACGTGTCCGTCATATCGCCGCGCCATCTCCAACACGAAGTTTGGAACCGCCAAATGTCGTCTATGTCGATACGGCCTTCAACTCTGTTCGGGCCTGGTCGATTTGGTAGTACGCGTATTGCCGAGGCGGTAGCTGCTGCCGCCCGGACTTAGAATCGATTCGCTCGGCCGAACAGCGCGTCCCGGTGGGCGCTCACAGAACGACGAGAGGATCTAGACATGGCCAGTGTCGATCTAAGCGCCGATGTGCCCCTCAGCCCGCAGGACGCCTGGGAACACGTGTCGGATGTGTCCGAGCTCGGCGACTGGCTCGTGTTGCACGAGGCATGGCGCGGCGACGTGCCGGACGAACTGACCGTCGGGACGACGGTCGAGGGGATCGTACGCGTCAAGGGCATGCGCAATCGAGTGAAGTGGACGGTGGTCACGTGGGACCCGCCGCGTCAGCTGGCGCTGTCGGGCGTCGGCAAGGGCGGCACGAAATACGAGCTGCATTTCACGGTCCGCCCCAAGGTCGACGGGTCGGTACTCGGTATGCGCCTGAACTTGAGCGGCCGGCCGTTCTTCGGCCCGCTGGGCTCCGGCGCGGCCCGGGCGGTGAAAGCTGAAGTCCAGCAATCGCTCATACGGTTCGCCGAGCTATACGGCTAGCGGCCACCGACATCGCGAAAGTCGGGATGCATCGGGTCGCAACGCATCTCCCGAAACCAGAGCGCCGCCGTGCGATCTGCATCAGAATTAGGGCGGCAGAATGGCGCCGACATGGAGGTGGAGGAACCGCCTTGACGAAACCCTTCAAAGTGCTGAGCCGGGCACTGGCGAGGACGCCGGAAGGACTCGAGGGTCGTGATCCCGAGTTCATCCGCGACACGCTGCCTCACCTCTGGCTGGCCGTCCAGCTCTACTTCCGGTCCGAGGTGCACGGGTTTGAGAACGTCCCGGACGAGCCGGTTCTTTTCGTCGGCAACCACAGTGGCGGAGCCAACACCCCCGACACGTTCGTGTTCACCCTGGCCTACCACACGTTTATGACGGTGGAGGGTCGTCCGCTAGTCGCACTTGCCCACCAGGCCGTCGTGCGCATCCCGGTCATCGGCGACATCGCCCGCAAGTACGGCATGGTGCGGGCCGGCCAGTCGGCCGCTGGGGAACTCCTGGCGGAAGGCGCCAACGTGCTCGTCTACCCGGGCGGCGACGTTGAGGTGTTCCGGCCCTGGAGGGACCGCAACAAGATCGTGTTCGACGGTCGGAAGGGCTTCCTCAAGCTGGCCCACGGGCGCCGGGTCAAGATCGTGCCAGTCGTCGCTGTCGGAGGCCAGGAGACATTCTTCGTCCTCAACGACGGCCGAAAGATGGCGAAGCTGCTCCGCGTCGACAAGCTGCTGCGGCTGAAAACGGTGCCGCTCAGTTTGAGCATCCCGTGGGGCCTGCTGCCCGTCGACCTTCCGCACATTCCTATCCCGGCCAAGATCCGGATGCAGGTGTTGCCGCCGATCGACCTCTGGGAGTTATTCGGCGAAGACCCGGACTGGGACCAGGCCTACGGATATGTGACGTCAGTGATGCAGGTGGCGCTGTCTAGCCTCGCTGCCAAGACCGTGATCCCGGTGCTGGGCTGATGGGTACGGTCACCAGGTCCGTGTCGGTCCGTCGACCCGTTGACGAAGTCGCGAAGGTAGCGATCGACCCCGACGTGGTCCTCCCGATCATGGGTGACTTCGGCAGGTTCGATCTCATCACCCGAAACCCCGACGGGTCGCAGGAATGGGACCTCCATATCGATGTCGGAACGATCCATGTGGGCAGCCAGATACGGGTCGAGCCGCCGTCCGAGTACACCCTGGTCTGGCGTTGGCTACGGGGCACCCGTCACCACGCGCACATCGAGGTGTCTCCGGCCGAGGACGGCACCACGGTGACCATGGCGGTCACCATCCAGTTCGCCGGCTTGATAGCCGGGTGGATCACCGGCATTCTCGCGCAAGGCATTCTGGGCCGGCGTATCGAAGCCGGGCTCCAGCAGCTGCGCCACCACATCGAGTACGGTGCCTGACGCGGCCGGTGCCGCTGGCGCCTGCGTAGCCGGTGCGGTTTTCGGCTGCGATCGTGAAACGATCCTTAACGACACCCCACATATCTGCTACACGCGGTAGTCGATCGGTAGCGTCGATTCGTGCTGGGCATACTGAGCATCAACTGCGTCGTATCTGGGGGTCTACTTTGCGGAAGCTGTTCGTCTCCTACGCCCGTGAGAACAAGCCCGCCGTGGATCAACTCGTAGAGCACCTAGCAACGATGGGTTACGACACGTGGGTGGACGTCGAGCTGCGCGGTGGTCAAGACTGGTGGGACGAAATCCTCGACCGCATCGCCGAGACCGATGTTTTCATCGCGATTTACTCATCGGCTGTGCTCAACTCCACCGCGTGTGCACGCGAATATGAGTGGGCCAACGGGCTGGGTTAAACCGGTGGTACCCGTCGCTGTCGAACCGCCACCTGTGGGGCTGCCCAGTCGCTTCGCGCGTCGTCAGATCATCGACTATTCGCAACCCGAACAGCGGGCACTGGCGGCACTGAAGCTGCAAGGCGCTCTCGCGGCAGTACCGCCAGCACCACCCCTCCCCGCAGTGTTGCCTCCACGACCGAAGGCGCCGCTGTCGTATCTGACCGACATCATCGACCTGATCACTCAGTCAGAACCCATAGATCACGACACCCAGCGCCAAATTCTCATCCGACTGGAACCAGCCCTCGGCTCAAACGATCCGCTGCAACGCGATAGCGGCCACGACATCTTGAAACGGTTCAGCAGACGCGACGACCTATACGCCGATGTGGACCGGGCGATCACACGACTACGAAGCATCGCCGACGAGTCGGCGCCGACCGGCGGCAGCGACGTGACCGCGACATCCACTCCTACCACCGCCACTGACGATCTGTCCGTAGATCAAACCCCCGTCTCGGCCCGGACTAAAGGGCCAGAGATATCAAACAAGCCGAAAACTCCGCAACGGATACGATGCCCAAATCGCCTGCAGCCCGAGTTGGTGAGCCGGTCGCGGCGACCAACAATGGCGAACCGTCTAGACGCGACTCTGCCGAAGCCCCCGGGGTACAACGAGGCCAGGTTCGAACGGCATCGTCTGGAAAGACCGGCTCCACACCGCATCTCGGGATAGTCGGCATAGGCGCGGGGGCTGTGACGATAATTGTCGGTGCGGTGTTCATACCATGGCTATGGGGTCCGCCGTCATGGCACAAGTTCACTTATTCAACCGCGATCTACCTCTGGGTCTCCGCTCTCGCACAGGCGCTGGTCGCGTTCACCGTCACCGCCGTCGCCCGGACGGTGTTTGTCATCAGCGCTGCGATCTCGCTCGTGCTGGCGATACTCACAACCGCGGACACAGAGAGCCGCCCAAGCACCAACATGATGTTTATCTACGAGATGGCGTTCGGTCTCGGTTTGCTCTGCCTCGGAGTTGCCGTAGTCGTCTTGTCTCTCAGCTTTAACCGATCACGATGGTGCCGCGCGGTCGGGGTCATCATCACCGTTGGGGGCTTGATCCCCACGGCGCTGGCCATCACCGAGCAATTCTTCGCGTCCCGTTTTTCTTTGTGGCGGGATTGTGCCTACTCATCGTCGGTGTGTGTGAAGTGGCGTCGGGCTTCCGATTGCGGAAGGCGACTAACTAGGCGTCATCCAGCGATGTCCAGCAATGGGCCAACCGGTTGCCCCGCCGACCTCGCGCCGTTCGGATGGCGGTCGAGACTCCGAACAAGAACTTCGACGTGTGGCCCCGCCTGTCCTTCTCTCCGCCTGCCGCGAAAACGATGGGTTGTTGAGAGCGAGACGCCGTCGTCAACCGTGAGCGCACCACCTGGGCCGACGCCCATCGCCGGCTGTCTAGAAAACCTGTCTCATAACTGGTGTTCTCATAACCGGGATAGAGACGCGATTGTGAGACAGGGGAGAACCGTGGCCACCATCGGATACGCAAGGGTGTCGACCGCCGACCAGAACATGGCTTTGCAGCTGGATGCCCTGCGGGAGGCTGGAGTTGATCGCGTGTTCCGCGATCAGGGTGTCTCGGGTTCGACCTCGGCCAGGCCGGGACTCGATGCCTGCCTCGATCACCTCCGCGAAGGCGACGTTCTCACGGTCTGGAAGCTTGACCGCCTCGGGCGGAACACCCAGCACGTCCTGACCGTCGTCGACGACCTCATGTCACGCGGGGTCGGCTTCCGCAGCATCACCGAGGGCCTCCACACAGAGGGCGCGATGGGCAAGGCCATGCTCACGATCATGGCCGCCTTCGCCCAACTCGAACGCGACAGCATGATCGAGCGCACCCGCGCCGTCTCGCTGCAGCTGCCGCCAACGGGCGCAAGGGCGGTCGGCCCCCCAAGGTCGCCGGCGCCGGCGCCGCCAAGGCGCGCAGCCTGCGGGAGAAGGGCATCAACGCCACCGACATCGCCAAGATGCTCGGCGTCTCGCGTGCCACGGTGTACCGGTATCTCGCGCCTAAGGCCGTCGCGTGACCTCACCTCGTGACCGTTCACGCCCAAAGATAGGTTTCCCACCGACAGGCAGAGTCGATGGGCCGAGAAAGAGCTAGGTCATAAGCGCTTTACGTCGAATAGTCCCCGTGAGCTGATCGAGCGCGTCTGTCGCGGACTGGTGCCCTCGGGATAGAGGCAGAGTTGCGTGACCCGCACCTCCGTGCCTGACCGGTCGTTTTAGGTCAGGACAACCCGCAATCGCTCCCAGCCCCGAACGGTGGACGTCGGCGCGAGTTCGAGGCTGTCGTAGTCGATGTCCCACTCGGGCCGACCGATTGAGCAATTCGTCGAGCGCGACGCGTCCTTCCAGTCGCGCCAGATTCGCGCCGAGGCAGTAGTGCACGCCCTTGCCGAACGTGAGGTGGGAGATGTTGTCGCGGTGGATGTTGAAGGTGTCGGGGTCCTCGTATCGGCGCGGGTCGCGGTTGGCGGCCCCGAACAGCAACAGCATGGCGCTGCCCGCCGGCACCGTCGGTGTCGTACGACTCGAAATCGCGGATGGCGTAACGGGCCACGTGCGGCCCCGTCGGTTCGAAGCGAAGTGTCTCGTCGACCGCGCGCAGCAGCAGTGACCGGTCTTCGTCGACCTCGCGGCGCTGGTCGGGATGTTCGGCGAGCACCTTGGCCAGCCAGCCGATGAGCCGCCCGGTCGTTTCGTTGCCGGCGCCGGCGACCACCTGGGTGTAGTGCAGCACCTCTTTGCGGGTGAGCTTTCGCGTCACGCCGTTCTCGTCCTCGAATTCGACGTTGAGCAACGAGGTCATCAGGTCGTCGGAGGGATTCTTGGCGCGCCAGTCGACGTAGTCGGCGTAGATGCTGCCGTCGGCGATCGCATCGGGGTTGGCGACCTTCATCGGTGTGCCCGGCCTGGTGCGCAGGTTGGCATCGTTGGCGTCGCGGACGCTGATCTGGTCATCCTCCGGGATGCCCAGCAGCATGCCGATGACGCGCATCGGCATCATCGAGGCGAGCTCGGCGATGATGTCGAAACCGTCCGAGCCGACCAGCGGATCCAGGCAGCGGACGCAGTAGCGGCCGGATCTGGTCTTCGATCTCGGCCATCCGCCGCGGCGTGAAGACCCGTGACATCAGCCCGCGCAGCATCGTGTGCATCGGGCGGGTCCTCGAACATCATCACGCCCGTGGGCATGTCGAAGTCCGACTTCGATCAGCTCGAGAATGTCGCTTCGGCTGTTCGAGAACGATCTCCCAATTCGACAGCGCCTTCTCGACGTCGGCATGGCGCGACAGCGCCCAGAAGTCATAGCGCTCGTTGTAGTACAGCGGCGCCTCCTCACGGAGACGGGCATAGGTGGGGTACGGGTCGCCGACGATGTCGACGTCGTACGGGTCGTAGTAGACCTCTGCCGTCTGCTCTTCGCGGGAGCGCTCATCGCTGGTGTCGTGCGCGATTGTCATGCTGCAAAGACCTTTCGTGATGACTGCTATTTCAGACAGCTGCCGGCGTCGACGGGAAGCGTGACGCCTGTGATGTAGCGGGATTCATCGGAGGCCAGGAAGAGCACCGCGTTGCTGATGTCATCAGGCGTGACCCACGGGATGGGCAGCGTGTGGAAACTCTGGCAGATGGGGGCGAGATCGTCGGGACCGGGATTTGCCAGGTCCGGCCGGAACAACCTGAACGTCGTCTCGTTGATCAACAACGGCGTGTTCACATGCGTCGGATGGACAGAGTTGACGCGGATGTTGTGCTGGCCGAGTTCCACGGCGAAGGATCGCATCAAACCGACCACACCGTGCTTGGCCGCCACGTAGTGGCCGGTATGTGGGTATGCCTTCAGTCCTGCCACCGAGCTGGTCAAGATAATCGAGCCGCCTCGCCCGCCGGAAAGCAAATGCGGCACACCGGCTTTGACCGACTTCCACACTCCGCTGAGGTTGACGTCGATCATCTCTTGCCAGAGGTCTTCGTCCATGCGGTCTAACCGGACTCCGCCCGTGCCGATACCGGCATTGGCGACCACGATGTCCAAACTGCCGAGTTGCTCCACGCCGCTGTCAACGGCCGCCTTGAGCGACTCGTAGTCGCGGACGTCGACTTGGGCGGTGACGATTCGTCGATCCAGCCCCTTGACGAGATCTGCCGTCTCCTTCAGGTCGTCGAGCGTCGCCGCCGGTGCAGGCGAGTGATCAAACGATTCGCAGACGTCGATCGCGATGATGTCGGCGCCCTCCTGCGCCAGTCGCACCGCGTGGCTGCGGCCCTGCCCGCGTGCTGCGCCGGTGACGAAAGCGACTTTGTCTGCAACCCGGCCAGCCATCAGTTCTCCTCAACCATTGCTTCGCTTCTATGGTCACTCCCTGCCGCTGGAAGCGGTTCACGGAGCATCATCATTATTGATCGATCGATAAGAAACGTTGACATGAGTTCGTGAGCCTGTCAACCCAAACGTCGGCGGCGTATCGCGGTCATGGAGAACCTTGCTGGGCGAAGACGCGGGTTAAGCGGAAGGGGCTGTGGAGAACGGCGGCGAGCTGATCAATGCGTTTATCTGCTGCTCGGCGAAGCGGCGCATCTCGTCGTGGCCGAGGGTGACGCCCACAGCGCCCTCGTTGCCGAGGCTGCGAGCAATCTGTGCGATCAGCATCGAGAGGACGATCGGCGGATGCGTGTCTAAGTCGATGCCGTGGGTGCGCAGGACGAGGGCCACGGCAGCGGTCTCCAAATCGCGCACCCGCTCGGCGTATGCCTTCAGTTCCAGCCCAATCACCTTTCGGTGGTTGGCCAGGGCCATGAACTCAGTGTTGAGAACGGCAGCGCGCGGATCGCTGTTGATGGCCCACAGCGCACGCAGCGGGTCGTTATCAGTGAGCGCCGCGCGCATCTGATCAAGTGCGACGTCCGCACCCGCGCGGAGCACGGCAAGGAACAAGTCGTCCATCGTCGGGAAGTAGTAATGGACCAGAGGCTGTCTGATGCCGGCCTTCGCGGCCACCTTGCGCGACGTGGCACCGGCATACCCTTCGTCGTGCATGATCTGGACGGTCGCCTCAATGAGTCGGCGTCGGGTTCCGTTGTCATCGGCCTTCGCCTTGCGCGGTGCCGCCATCTCAAATTTCCAGCCGCGACGGGGTTGACTGAAAAGTTTGGCTCGTGATAAACATTGCTCGATCGTATCAGTTGATCGATCGATAAAATTTTTTCCCGCCAACACATATTTGGACGTCAACCGAAGGAGTGCGGCTTTGGCAAGCTGTCAGTCCCGAGGGTGGCACACCCGCCCTAATCTGAGGCCGAAGGATTCAGATGTAAGGGAGCCAACGGGTACCGCTATCGACGGTCATGAACGGCGATGGTGGGGCCGATGCTGGTCATAAACGGCGGCTCGAATACCGTTTGATGGTGCGCTGACGCGATCCGTACGGTTCGTGCTCAGCGTGGCCCGGAAGTTCGAAGAATTTTCGAGTCAGTGTTAAGGTCAAGATCAATATTGCTGCGGGCCTCTGGGCATCGCAGCAATATCAGATCCAGACCTGACAGGGAGGCGAGGATCGTTCACGCGATCCTCGCTTCTTTGCTTTAGGCCAGATTCGTCACGTGACCGCAATTGAATTCAAGCTGAACGCGAAATCAAAGGCCTGGATCAAAGTCAAAAATCCGAAGGCACCAGCGGCAACCCGCGCCGTTGACGGTACGTTCTGAGTACTGGGACCGCCGAGATGGTGACAGCGGCGGCCCCAGCAGCCGATTCACCCTGGTGGGGGTGCCTCGTAATCGGCACTTTAGCGTTATCGCTAAGTGTGGTTAGTCTGTGACTTATTGAATGGCCAACGGTTCGACCACAAGCGAATAGGCAAGGCGGCGTCAACGTAAGAACCTGTCCCCTGACCACCGCGCTTTAAATCGGCTTTGGCTTGCTCGCAGCTCAATGTCCCGGTCAAGGACTTCGCCAGTTTTTGCATTGATAAGATGCACCTGGCCGCAAGCCGTGCAGACGATTGGTTCAAAGACGGCAGCGGTGTCGTTGCTGTTCAGGGCGAACTCGTGGACATTCTGGTTGGCGTGCGGACAGCGAAAAATAAATGTGCCCATGTGGGTGATACCTGGCTAAGCACGACATAATTGCAAAAACGAATTTGTTTGTCTGCCAGTGAAGCAGCATACCTATACCGAAATATACTGAGGTATAGGCCCTCGTCACCGAGGGTGATGTTAGATCGGGGTCGCGCTCTATGGTCCCCACCAAGAGAGCACGGCCCCGATCTCATACCCCGTCCCAATGGTCCCCGAGATCGGGGCCACATTACCAAACTGAATTGTGGGCTTGAGTGGCGAGCTAAACATGGCGACATGGAAACAACTCCACGACATCGCGAAGTCCGCAGTAGAAATTGATTTTGACACGATTGAATTCATGCAACGGAACGGAAACGGGTCCGAAATCCACTTTGATAACGGGCAGACACTGACGGTAAGGGAAAGCCCGAAGGACATTTGCAAGTGTACTGCCGCAACTACTCTTCAAGTGCATCAGGCGTCTCGTAGATCCCGTTCAGCGGTTGCGCCTAGTGGATTGCTTGCGCTCATCGCCATTGTTTTTTTGGCTGCTGTGATTGCCGACTTTCTGCACTAGGCATTCATATTTGTTAGCCACTGTTTTTTGAAATCCGCCATCGCTTCTTCGCGTGTCCCAAAAGAAAAGAGCCGCAGCGCTTAGGGTCGCTACGGCTCTTCGCTGGCGGGTCATCCGGTGATGCTTGGGGGCGAAGACTGGAAGACCACTTTGATAATTCTACCCGTACAAACATCTTCAGCGCGTAAAAGTGCATTTATGTCTCGCGCCTTTTTCTATCCAACGGCAAGTCAGTACCTTTGTAACAAGGAACTCCGTTCACAATCGAGCTACTGATGTGGCACGAGTTAGCCACTGCGCTTTGAAATCCGCCATCGCTTGCTCGCGTGTGATCGCACAGAGCGCGTCTATCATTCGCGTTTAGACAGCACCACTGACGTAATTGAATATTGTGAATTGCCGTCGGCTTTAGCCGGTGAGATGCATCCACAATGCCATCTCAGAAAACATCTTTACGGCGCCATTTGTGAAGTTGCCCGTGAAGAACATCTCATCCGCGTAAAGCAGAACAAAAGGAAGGCCTACAAATTTCAGGAATGTGCGCATCTGTTATAATCATTCAATCTGCACTTAAGAAGGAAGCCGCCATTCGTGGCGGCTTCTATGATGTCAAAGGCCAATGGAGTAATGGAGAGACTACTTCAGCTGGGTCGAGATGCTGGTGAACTTGCCGTTGAGGTTCGTGCCGATCGAGTTGACCGCGGCAATAATCACGACGGAAATGCCCGCCGCGATGAGGCCGTATTCGATCGCCGTAGTGCCGGACTCGTCCTTGAGAAACGCAACAACTTTGGACATGTAACGCCTCCATGTTCCTTGCCCGTCGCGCGACGGTACCGTTCGGAGCTTAGGAAGTGCTTCTCTAAACTTGTCCGAATTTATTAAAGTTTGGCTGAGTGGTGACTAACCTAACCATTTCGTTTTGAAATCCGCCATCGCTTGCTCGCGTGCTCCAAAAGAAAAGAGCCGCAGAGGGAGATGCACTGCGGCTCTTCTTGGCATCATTTCTAGAAGCAAGGATCGAAGCGCAATAATTACTTAGCCTGGGCTTCGATGTCATGCCTATTTGGTACGCAAAGCTGCCCGTTTTTTAGCACGCTCTTTCAAGCGTGAGACCGCCGCTTCTGCATGCTGTGTCGCGTCGCCAAGCGGACCGCGAAACGAGCCAACCTGCACCGGCTTTTTCTCGCGGCTATAAAATATCGCCCAGCGCCAATGCCCTTTGTTTTCTGCGGCGAACGACGAACCATAAAGCTCGAAATGAAAACCATTCTTTTTCATTTTTGACCGCTCGCGTGCCTTCCAATCGAAAGAGCCGCAGCTGTTGTGAAGTGGGCTGCGGCTCTCTCTTCAACTCCGGCCAAAGGGTTTGGGAATTCAGACGGATTACCCGGATACCGCGAGCCAGAACATTTGTCCATCCGGTGGCAAACATAGGAGCCATAAAATTATGTTTAGGCCCGTTAGCTCGCTAACCACTACGTTTTGAAATCCGCCATCGCTTAACGTTAGGCGTCGGTAGACCAATCGCGCCAATGCGTCGGACACACGTTGATGCGTGTTTTGTCTCCCGCCATCCAGCCGCCAAGAATACGGCGACACGGGACGGCAATTGCATGCACACCGCTTGAATCAATAATTGCCAGTTCGAGATCGCGGTCGAACGGAGCGGTAGAAACTGGATGCCACATAAAGCATAGACCTCGGTCGGCTGCCCCTAGCGCGGCGTCTCAATAACGAGGCCCGAATTACGAAGACGTTTCGGCGAAATTAATATTAGGTAATCGGAAATGTTGCGCTCGGTCTTGTCTTCTCAAGCCAAAGTTTTGGCTTGTTCCGATCATTTCCCCGGCATCATGATCGAGATCACATCGACGGTCTCGTAAAGGCACCGGCTGTGATGCGCGTGGTGACGCAGCAATGGTGCGGACGTCATAGCCAAGCTCGACCAGCTTGGCCGGGAGCGGCGAGCTCCTTCGGAATCTCGATCCGCATTTCTTTGTGGCCCGGTACGGAACCACCGTGCCGCCATGCTGGCGGCAGAAATCGTGGAGTGCATGCCACAGCCGCATGCGCTGTGCGGAAACCTTTTGAGGCGCTTCCAGGATTAAGCCACCTCTCAGGCCATGGTCAGTGCGCCGTATTCGTACCGGGGTGCATTTCGCCACGTATCTCAGCCACGCAACCGCGCAAGATAGTTTCGCATTCTTCTCCCTGACGCGGCTGGCTGGCACCTTCGAGAGCCGGCGAGAGCCTTGATCATTCGCGCCTCTTGCTCCTCGTCCAGCGGCCGCATGTGGCGCAGCCATCTCATGCCAGAAGTCAGGGCTGTGCAGGACTGCGGCCCATATGTCTGTCTTTCTCATCGGACGGCTACCTTCTGACGTTCCGGAAATCGTCGGCGGTTTGCGTTCTCGACGGCGCTGGCGAGCATTTCAGAAAACAGCGGATACCAAGTGCGCTCTGTCGTCATGTCTGACGTGGTGACATTGCCCGGCGCCGTGATCGTCACAGCCCACTCGCCCCGGCTGCCGCTGATGCTGAATGAAACTGCTCAAGCGCCTGCTCGTCGAAATACCAACGTGCGTTGATGATTTCGGGCTTCGGCAATATCCCGGTTTCCACGCCACCGCTCGACGCACTTAGTCGTGACGTAGTAACGATCAGCGACCAGCCGCTTTGTGAGTTTGCGTTTAATCATGTCGAACACCTCTTAAATGTGTCTCGACAATATCCATCGCGTGAGGTCGAATTGCTAGGTAGGAACGGATTCGTTCAGCATCCCAAATTGTGATTAATGAAAAATCGCGCTGGGCGAGAGGCGGAATAATTCTGTGGATAACAAACTTCCTAAACTATTTTCACGGCGTTCAAGCCCATTTTTCCGTTGCGGCACCACGCGCTCGTCGGGTTGAACAATGTTCTCGATCAGCGCGGCCAGCTTCTCGTAGGCCGCCAGCATTTCGGCGTGAAAGTTGTGCTTGTCGTAAACGCCGCGAACGCCACCGATGGTGTGGCCAAGGCATCGCTCGGCAACGTCGCTATTCACGCCAGCGCGGCTCAGCAGCGTTCGTGCCGTTCGCCTCAGGTCATGCAGCCGGACTCCGGTCACGCCGGTTTCTGCCATCAGCTTTGCGAACGGTGTGGTCAGTGAAAGCGGTCGGTGGCCATCGCCGAATACAAGCTTGCCGTCATCGATCACCGGGACGCCTTCAAGCACGGCCTGCGCTGCCTTGCTCAGTGGCCGGGTCAGGTCGGCCTTCACCTTGTTTCGCAGCGCCGGGAGAGTCCAATCGGTGCCCGTTGATTTCGGTCCACGGCAACTCTGTCACCTCGCGACGTCGAGCGCCGGTCAGCAGCAGAAACCGAAACAGCGCATGGAATGGCTGCGGTGCTTCCTCGTTCGGCTCGGTCGCCTGCCACAGACGGCGCAATTCATCGTCGGTCAATACGCGGGTGCCCTCATTGCCCGTTGCGCGGCTCATGCCCCGGGCAATCGGTGAATTGAAATCGTCAGTCCGCGCCTCATGCCAGTTCAGAATTTTCCGGACGTAGCTCAGCGTCAGGTCGGCCATCATCGGCCCGTTCTTGTCCTCGATTGTGTCGAGCAACTTTACGATGTGGCTGCGCTTCAATTCAGAAAGCGGCACGTCGCCAATCGCGGGATACACCAGCCGCTCAAGCACTCGCTGGCGATGCTTGGTTGAGCGCAGCTTGCCGCCTTCACGTTTCAGATAATTCTCGCACAGCGCTCCGCACCGTGTCGGCCTTTGCAGCCTCGACCTTGGCTCGCGTCTCCTGCTTGGCGCTCGCCGGGTCGATGCCTTGCTCAACGAGCATAGAGCGCATCACCGGCAAGCTTGCGGGCGGCAGCAAGCGTGATGCCACCGGATAGCGTCAGCTTGCGCGGCTTGCCCTCGTAGCGATAGCGCACCGCCCATGACTGAACGCCGGACGGTTGCAGGACCAGATACAGACCGGCGCAGCCGGGATCAGGAATCTCCCGGCGCACGTCGCCAGGTTTCATGTTCCTGATTGCAATATCGGTGAAGCCTTTTGCCATTCTCGCCTCCGGGTAACGGCGCTTGTTAACAGCGCTCGTTTAATCTTACGTTCGGTCGGGGTAACAGAACCTCTCGGGGTAACACCGGGGTAACAAAATCCGCTGTCTGCGTTTGTCCGATACTGTCCTGGACAAAACGACATAGTGCCTGAGCCGCAAGGATTTCTGGGTGTTTCCGTGGTTAATTGTCGGGGTTTGTCCGGGTCTGTCTAGGGCTTCGGAGTTAACGGCATATTAACAGCGCGCGTTTAGGCTTACGCGTATTCCGTAACCGCGCGGCGCGCAGATGTCGCTTCAAGGTCCGCTGATCGTGGTCGCCGAGCTTCCGGTGGCCGGCTTGGTCGAGGCACTGAGCGCGGCTGGGGCCTTTCCTATCGTCGAGGCCAAATGGGCAGACGCGCCGGCCGCGTTTCTGACGGTCAGGCCATCCGCCGTCGTGATTGCCGAGCCTGGGCCGCCGGCAAACGAAGCTTCGGCGCGCATGTTCTGCCTCCAGATCGCAACGGCGAATGGACCTATCGTCCCGGTGATCGCGCGCGTCCGCGGTGATGAAAATGCTGCCGTCCCTATCGCGTTGCCGGCGGACGCCGCATTGCCGATTGAGCGGTTGCTCGCGCGCCTGCAGTCGGCCATGCGCATTCGCGCCTTGCACGCCACGGTGCTGCGGCGCATCGAATTGTTTTCGTCTCATGGCGGTCGATTGCCGATGTTACCGGTCGGCGACGCGCTCGATGACGCGACCGTCCTGATCGCCGGCCGTGGACCGCTTTACCCGGCGCTCAGCGTTGCGATGGGTGAGCGTGTCAAGGTGACCGGCGCACTCAGTGTGGAAGCTGCCGCCAGGCGGCTCAGTGAACGGGACATCGACGGCATCGTGGTCGGTGATGGCTTCTCCCCACGCATGGTCGAAGCGTTCCTCACCGTACTGGCGCAGGAGCCGCG